>JALHMM010000068.1 GCA_022844045.1 Reyranellaceae bacterium
TCCAGCTCGCCGACATGCAGGCGGTGGCCGCCGCAGCGCCGCTCTTCGTGCTGGCACTGTCGGTGCCGGCGCTGGGCGAACCGGTAGCGCGCCGCGCCTGGATCGCCGTGGGGCTGGGCTTCATCGGCGTGCTGGTCGTGGTGCGGCCGGGCCTGCGCGAGCTGAACCTCGGCTATGTGCTGGTGCTGATCGGCGCGGCGCTCTGGGCGCTGTACCAGATCCTGCTGCGCATCGTCGGCCGCCACGATCCGCCGGCGACCACCGCTTTGTGGACAGCGATGGCCGGCGCGGTGGCGCTCAGCCTGGTCGGCCCGTTCTTCTGGACCTGGCCCGATGCCACGGGCTGGCTGATGCTGGCCGGCCTCGCCGCCTGCGGCACCTTGGGCCACGTGCTCTACTCGATCGCCTTCCGCTTGGCGCCGGCGGCGATCCTGCAGCCCTTCGGCTATCTCAACCTGGTCTTCGCCGTCTGCTGGGGCTGGTTGATCTTCGGCCAGTTCCCCGATGCCTGGACGATCGCCGGCGCCGCACTGGTCGTGGTCGCCGGCATCGTCGCGCTGCGCGAATAGAGCGTCAACGTACGACGGCGACGAAGATCAGCGCCATGCCGACATAGGCCACGAGAAAGGCCGCCGTGCGCGCGTAAGCGATGCCGGCGATGTAGGCCGCCGCGTGCGCCACACGGCCCCAGAAGAAGAGCTGCGCGCCCAGCACAGTGAGCGGCCCCATCTTGCTCAGCGCGCCAGCTGCCAGCAGCAGCGCGGCGAAGGGCACGAGATTCTCCACCATATTGAGATGGGCACGCTTGGCGCGGCCGATCCAACCCTCGACGCCGGGGAAGTTCTCGCGATTGCCGGCCATGGTCGGCAAGCCGAGCTTGAGGACGAGCGCGGTCGTGTAAGGCAGGGCGAGCGCGAGACAGAGCGCGGCGCTGAGCGCCAGAAGCATGGGTTCGGATGTCATCGAATTCTCCCGGTTTGGAGACCGACACACACTCCGCCTTCGTCGCCGCGCTTGGAACGACCGATTTGTTATGCTGCCATAGACGGCGTTTATGGCGAGGGAGACGCCGATGGAAATGCACCAGATCAGGTACTTCCTGGCCTCGGCCCGAACGCTGAACTTCACGCGCGCGGCCGCCGCCTGCAATGTCTCGCAGCCGGCGTTGACCGTGGCGATCCGCAAGCTGGAGCACGAGCTGGGCGAGTCGCTGTTCGAGCGCCGCTCCGGCGGGCTGGCGCTGACCGAGTTCGGCCAGATGGTGCATCCCCGGTTGCGCGCCATGGCCGAGCAAGCCGAGGCGGCGCGCGACCTGGCGCACAGCTACCGCAAGCTCAGCCGCGCCCCGGTGGCGCTGGGCGTGATGGACACGGTGGGCGCCGGCCGCATCGGCGGCTTCCTCGCCACCGTGCGCGAGTCGCATCCCGGCATCGAGGTCGCGGTCAGTGGCGGCAGCGCGTCGGGCGTGCTGGACAGGCTGGACGAGGGCGCCGTGCAAATGGCCGTGGTGAGCGACGGCGCCGGCATTCCCGGCCACCTGACGAAGCTGCCGCTCTATCGCGAGCGCTACGTCGTGGCCTTTCCGCCCGGGCATCGCTTCGAGTCCTTCAACGGCGTCCGTCTGGCGGACGTCTCGGACGAGGCCTATGTTGATCGGCTGTCCTGCGAAATGCGCGACAAGGTGCTGGCGGCCTGCCAGGCGGCCGATGTCAGGCTTTACGCGACGTATCGAAGCGCGCGTGAGGACTGGATCCAGGGCTTGGTGATGGCTCGCATAGGCTTCGCCTTCCTGCCGGAATTCTCGGTTGTGGTGCCCGGATTGCCGGCGCGGCCGCTGGTCGATCCGCCGATCAGCCGGCAGGTGACGCTGGTCACGACGCGCGAGGCGGCGAAGCTGCCGGCCTGCAGAGCGCTGCTGCGCGAGGCCAGGCGGTATCGCTGGGCCGAGGCGACCTGAGCTTCAGCCGGCCTCGTCGGGCGCGCGGGTGATCAGCGCCAGCGCGTGCAGGCCGGCGTCGAACTCCTCCTTGAGCAGGCCGTAGACCATGCGCTGCCGCGCCACGCGGCTCTTGCCGGCGAAGGCCGCCGACACGATGTCGACGGTGAAATGACTCTCGCCGCCCTCGCGCGCGCCGGCGTGGCCGGCGTGCTTGGCGGAATCGTCGGTGATCACGAGGCGCGAGGGCGCCAGCGCGGCGCTCAGCTTGCGGTCGATGGCGGCGGCGATCGCGCTCATGCTTGGCTCCGAGTCAACAACGAAACGAACTTGAGACGCGCTGCCCGCGCGCTCATAAATGTACGATGGTACGCGGTTCGCGCAAATCGGTTCGTACGACGGAGGCTCCCTCCGCGAATCTGCGCGTCTGCGAGCATCCCGGTTGCGCCGAGGCTGGCGAGTTCCGCGCCCCGCGTTCGCGCGAAAATCTCAGCCAGTACCGCTGGTTCTGCCTCGAGCACGTGCGCGAGTACAATTCCAAGTGGGATTTCTACGCCGGCATGTCGGAGGAGGAGATCGAGCGCCAGATCCGCGCCGACCAGACCTGGCGCCGGCCGACCTGGAAGATGAGCGGTCAGACCCGCGCCAAGATGGCCGCCGACCCGCTCGAGCTGCTGCTCGATCCCTACGACATCCTGGCCGATGCCGGTGCGCGGGCCCGGCAGCGCCGGCCGCAGGCGCAGCCCAACGACCTGCCGGTCGCCGAGCAGCAGGCGCTTTCCATCCTCGACCTGACCTGGCCGCAGACCCGGCAGGGCGTGAAGGCGCGCTACAAGGAACTGGCCAAGCGCTACCACCCCGACGCCACCGGCGGCGACCGCGAAGCCGAGGAGCGCATCAAGCAGATCAACCAGGCCTATTCGACGCTGAAGCAGAGCCCGCGCTTCGCGGAGTGACTGGGCGCGCTGGCGGTCCCACTAAGACTTGCTGCGCACGTTGCCTTGCCACATCGGCGCGGCGAGCGTCTCGGTGTATTGCGGGATCATGAAGTTGAACGCGAGGCTGATGCGTTCGGCCTCGCTCTGGTTGCTGACCACGTGGTGGTGCAGCCATGAGGGGAAGATCACCATGCGCCCGTCGCGCGCCGGCACGGAACGGCTGTTGGCGGTGCGTTCGGTGAACTGCTTGGGCTTGGGCATGATGACGAAGGATTGCGGTCTGGGATCGGAGAACACGATCTCAGCGGTGTCCGGCCCGGCCTGCACGTAGTAGGTGGCGCTGAGATAGTTGTTGGGGTGCGTGTGCCGGGGATGGTGCGAGCCCGGCGGATTGATATTGGCCCAGCAGCCGGTGATCACCAGTCTGTGGTCTTCCAACCCCAGCCAGCGCATGGCGCCCTTGGCCGCCATGTGGCCGATGTCGCAGATCGGCTGGAACGCCTGAAGGGTGTGCAGGTTCTGGTCGGTCTGCCAGTTGGCGCCCTTCTGGATCTTCGGCCTGGGCGTCAGCATGCGCTCGATCTCGCCGCGCAGCGCGGTGTTGAGCGGGACGTGCTCCTCCGGCGCCAGGTCGATGATCCACAGCGGCGTGGGAAACAGCTCGACGACATCGAGCTTCGCGATCTTCGGTGGCCGGCCACCTGTCATGCGGCGAAATCCTCTGGAGGCACGCGGCACTATACAGGTTGGTCTACGGGATGGGACAAGGTTCCAGATCGCGCCGCATGATGCAGCGCCGCCAGATTGGATGGCCGAGCTGTCGCTCGTGCACCCGCTCGAGCCGCATCGCCGCCGAGTACTGCGCCAGCGGCATGACGTTGAAGCCGTGCCGGGCGTAGAAGGGCGCGTTCCAGGGCACACCGAGATAGGTCGACAGGAACACGCTGGCATGCCGCTCCCGCCGCGCCTTCGCGCAGGCCTGTTCCAATAGCGCGCCGCCGATGCCGCGGCCGCCGTAGCGCGGCAGCACCGAGAGCTGATGCAGCCAGGCCATGCCGTCGAGCGTACGAAGCAGCGCGAAGCCGACCGGCCGATTGGCGCCGTTGACCGCGACCCACAGGCGGCCGGCGCGTCGCGCCCGTTCCAGCGGATCGAGATCAGCCGGCGTCATCGCTAACACCCAGGGCATGCCGACGCGGCGGAAGATCTCGTCAGCGACGTTCTCGACATCTTGCAGCGCGGGCAGCTCGTGGCGCCGCGCGGCGCGGATCGCCACAGACATGGTTAGTCGTTGGCCGCGCCGTAGCGCAACGGCCGGCAGAAGGCGCGGATATCCTCGATCAGCAGGTCGGGTTCCTCCAGCGCCGCGAAGTGGCCGCCGCTGGGCATCGCGCTATAGCGCCTGAGGTCGCTGTATGCGCGCTCGACCCAGGCGCGCGGTGGTGGCGGCGCGAGATCGGCGGGGAACGCCATGAATGCGGTCGGTGTCTTCACGGTCTCACCCTTGGCCAGTCGCGCGCCTTCCTCGCGCACCCCGCGATAGAGCCAAGCGGCGCTCGCCATGTTGGCGTTGAGCCAATAGACCATGATGTTGTCGATCAGCGTGTCCCACGAGAAGCGCTTGCGCGGATCGCCGCCGCAATCGCTCCAGCCCTGGAATTTCTCGAGAATCCACGCCGCCAGCCCGACCGGCGAGTCGGTGAGCGCCACGCCCAGCGACTGAGGCTTGGTGTTCTGGATGTGCTGGTAGGCGATCTTCGCGTCGCGCTCGGCGCGCACGATGTTCATCCATGCGATTTCTTCGGGCGAGAGCGCCGTCTTCTCGTCGACGCCCGGCCGGAACACCATCATGTTGAGGTGCAGCGCCTGGCAGCCGATCTTCACGCCGTCCTTCTCGACCACGGGATGGTCATGCGCCAGCCAGGTCGAGACCGCGGCACCCCAATCACCGCCCTGCGCCACGTAGGGCCTGCCGTAGTTCAGCGACTCGGTGATCAGGCGATGCCAGAGCCGGCCGATGGCGCGCGGGCCGATCGGGCCGGCGCCGCCCGCGCGCATCGGCGGGCCGGACCAGCCGTAGCCCGGCAGCGACGGCACGATGACGTCGAAGGAATCGAGCGCATCGCCGCCATGGCGCTCGGGATGGGCGAGCTTGTCGATGATGTCCAGGAACTCGACGACAGAGCCGGGCCAGCCATGGGTGAGGATCAGCGGCAGCGGCGCCGGCGCATCCTCGACCGGCGTGCCGGGCTCGCGGATGAAGTGCAGGCGCTGATCGCCGATATCGACGAGGTAGTTGGGGAAGGCATTGATCTTCTCCTCGCAACGCCGCCAGTCGTAGCCGTGCAGCCAGTAATCGACGAGCTCCTTGAGGCAACGCTCCTCGGTGCCGTAGTCCCAGCCGCCGCCGGCGACGAAGGGCGGTGGCCGCCACTTGCGCAGGCGCTCGTCGAGATCTGACAACGCGCGCTCCGGCACATCGATCTTGAACGGCTCGGGCGTGACGTATCGGGCGGGGGTCTCGGTCATGGTCGCGCAGATTGCCTTCGCGGCGCTCGCATGGGCAAGATCGACGCAACGAAATCGGAGGGCACGCATGTCGGGTTTCCTGCCGCGCCGCATGAAGTTCTGGGGCTGGGGCTTCGAGGGCGAGGGCGCCACGCCGGAAGAGCGCGCCTATGTCCACGCCAACGCCGCCAAGCGCTATGGCGTCACCGACTTCAACGACACGCCGCCGCGCGAGGAGGAATACGAGCTGCGCGCGCCGCGCGTGCAGCCGCCGGCCAGCCTCGCCGCGATCTGCTCGACGGCGCGCATCGACCGGCTGGTGCACGCCTACGGCAAGTCGTTCATCGACGCGGTGCGCATCTTCGAGCGCCGCGTGCCCAACCCGCCCGATGTCGTGGCCTATCCGCGCGACGAGGCCGATGTCGCGGCCCTGCTTGACTGGGCCAGCGCCAACG
Source organism: Reyranellaceae bacterium (assembly GCA_022844045.1). GTDB lineage: Bacteria > Pseudomonadota > Alphaproteobacteria > Reyranellales > Reyranellaceae > JAFAZJ01. Next base: position 5,838 of record JALHMM010000068.1, read on the forward strand.
ACATCGCCGTGATCCCGTTCGGCGCCGGCTCCTCGGTCGTCGGCGGCATCGAGCCGGTGGTCGGCGGCGCCTTCAAGGGCGTGGTCTCGATCAACCTGCAGCGCCTCGACAAGGTGCTGGAGGTCGATCGCAAGAGCCGCGCCGCGCGCATCCAGGGCGGCGTGTTGGGCCCGCATCTGGAGGCGCAGCTCAAGCCGCACGACGTGACCTTGCGGCACTTTCCGCAGAGCTTCGAGTACTCGACCCTGGGCGGCTGGATCGCGACGCGCTCGGGTGGCCACTTCGCCACGCTCTACACCCATATCGACGATTTCGTGCAAAGCGCGCGGATGATCACGCCAAAGGGCGCGTGGGAGAGCTTCCGCCTGCCGGGCTCGGGCGCCGGCCCCAGCCCCGACCGCATCGTCATCGGCTCGGAGGGCTCGCTGGGCATCATCACCGAGGCGTGGATGCGCCTGCAGGACCGCCCGCGCTTCCGTGCCGGCACCTCGGTGAGCTTCACGAAGTTCGAAGATGCCTGGGGCGCGGTGCGCGCCATCGGCCAGGCCGGGCTCTATCCCTCCAACGTGCGCCTGCTCGATCGCGTCGAGGCGCAGGCCACCGGCGCGGGCGACGGCAGCGTCGACATCATGGTGCTGGCCTTCGAGTCGGCTGACCACGATGTCGGGCCGTGGATGAAGCGGGCGCTGGAATGCGCGCGCGACCATCACGGCCAGCCTGATATGAGCCAGCTCGAATCGAAAGGCGGCCATCGCGAGGGCAGCTCGGGCGCGTGGCGCAACGCGTTCATTCGCGCGCCGTTCTTCCGCGAGATCATGACGCCGCTCAACGTGCTCTACGACACGTTCGAGACCTCGACGACCTGGGATCGTTTCGGCGATTTCCACCAGAAGGTGATGGACACGCTGCATGACGTGCTGAAGCGCGAATGCGGGCCGGGCGCCAGCGCCTCCTGCCGCTTCACCCATGTCTATCCCGACGGGCCGGCGCCTTACTTCAGCTTCTATGGCAAGGGGAAGAAGGGCGGCATGGAGCAGCAATGGTGGGCGATCAAGCGCGCCTGCGCCGACGTGCTGAGCCAGCTCAAGGGCACCATCACCCACCACCACGCGGTCGGCCGCGACCACATGCCCTGGTACGAGAAGCAGCGGCCGGAACTGTTCGCCGCCGCGTTGCAGGGTGCGAAGAACGCGCTCGATCCCAGGGGCGTGATGAACCCCGGCGTGTTGCTGAAGGCGCGGGCGGTAGCGTAAGCCGGACCTAGATTGGTACGCCCATCGACTTGGCGGTCGCTACGATGTTTTGGGCGCGCACAGGTCCGGGTGGGTGGGTGCCCATCAGCATCTGGTGAGGCGACGGATACTGCATGGAGAACCACTGGGCGGCCGCGACGATTGACTGTTGGTTGCTCCGCCTGGCGAGCAGCTGAGTCGCGAACGAGTCGGCCTGGAGCTCGTGGTTCTGGCTCATCCACTGGCGATTGAAGGGATTCCCGAAAAACATCTGCATTTGCACGTGGTTTAGGCAGACATGGCCATATTCATGGGCTTCGAAGAAGGCGGTGAGTATGGGGCCAGCCATGGCTACAACCTGCGGGTTGTAAAGGATGACAATCTGGCCGTTCATCACGGTCACCATCGCGATATCCGGCAAGCCCGCGTGCGGAATCTGTGGTGCGCTGAAACAGGCCTGTCCTGATGCATCGTTCGCGACAACCGATGACATGATCCCGCCGCCGAGCGCAGACAGGAAAGCGCGTCGCCTCATCGACCATCCCCCAATCAGTCCTGTATTCAGCATACTGTAGAACTACAACCGGAGGAAAGTCCACGATTCCGGATCAGTGCGACCGCAGCCGTAGCTCGCGTCTCACAGTGATATCGGTGGGTGGCGGAGTCGGGTCGACGGGGTTGTCATTGATCGCCGCAATGCGCATGCGGACGTCTCGGGCGATACCTGAGAGCGGCGATCCAGCCTGGCCGCAGAGTGTACGGATGTCCTCGTCTGAGGTGTCGATGATCTCCTCGCCGAGCGCGGCGAGCAGGCGGTCGAGGTCGATGTCGGGCTGCCAGTTCTTCATGGCGCGTCTCTAGGCCAGGCCGCGGCGCAGCAGGGCGCGGCGCATGCGCTTGCGGGTGGAGTCGTAGTCGCGCTCGGACATGTCGTAGTGCAGGCGGATGTCGGTCGCCGTCATGCCTTCAGCCAGGCCGGCGAGGATCTTCAGGGCCGCCGGATCGTCGGCGAACAGGCCGTGGATCGCGCCCAGCGCTTGAGCGGCGGCCAGCATGCGCTCGGGATTGTCGGGCGCGAAGACCGAGCCGGTGGCGTCGGTCGCCGTGACCAGCAAGGTGTGATCGCGGCGCGCGCGGCGCCAGTGCTCGTCGCGGATGCTGCGCATTACGCCCGACAGGAAGGCCAGCAGCGGCACCTCAGGCGGCCAGTGGCGTGAGCCGTCGAGGCTGCGCACGATGGCTTCGTTCAGCACGTCGACCCAATCCAGCCCGCCGGGCAGGCCTCGGCTCCACAGCCGCGCCAGCGCTTTCAGGCGCACCAGATCGGCATCGGACAGCGTACGCAAGGCACAGCCGACATCGCCGGCCACGGCATCCGCTGTGCCGGCCGGGACGGTGCGCAGGCGATTGCGTTCGGCGCGTTCCATGTCCTCCGCAGTATGCGCTCGGCGGAGGCCGGCGCGGACAGGGCGGCGAAATTTTTCTTCCCCGTCCGCGTGACGCCGGGCCGTGCGCCCTCCGGTCAGCAGGACGCGACGGGAGACACGATGGCCGACGATAGCGTTGCGATACGCCGCTGGTATGCCGAGGATCTGCGATTGCGCGCGCCCGTGCGGCGCAACATGAGCGTCGTCGAGGCCTACGCCGCCGTGCCGCGCGAGCGCTTCCTCGGGCCGGCCCCCTGGACTATCCGGCCGGATGTCCGGCCAGAGGACACATTCACGACGCCCGATGCCGAGTCGCACTGGCTCTATCACGACGTGCTGGTCGCCATCGATCTCGAACGCAAGCTGAACAACGGCATGCCGAGCTTCTGGGCGCACAATCTTGACCATCTCGATCTGCGGCGCGGCGAGCGCGTGCTGCAGGTCGGCGCCGGCACCGGCTACTACAGCGCCATCCTGGCCGAGATCGTCGGCCGCGACGGCAGCGTCGTGGCGGTCGAGTACGACGCCGATCTCGCCTTGCGCGCGAAGGCCAATCTCGCCGCCTGGCCGCAGGTCGAGGTCGTCGCCGGCGATGGCCGCACGCACGATCCGGGGCCGGTAGACGTGATCGTGGTCTTCGCCGGCTCGACGCATCCGGCGTCGCTGTGGCTCGATCGGCTCGCCGAGGGCGGCCGGCTGATGATGCCGCTCACCGGCGCCAACTGGTGGGGCTTCATCCTGCGCGCCGAGCGACAGGGCGATTCGTTCAGCGCGCGCTCGATCGGCGGCGTCGGCATCTTTCCTTGCGTCGGTGGCCGCGACGAGGCGGCGAGCGAGCGGCTACAGAAGGCGCTCGAAAGCGTGCAGGCGCGCCATGTGCCGATCCGCGCCCTGCATCGCGGCGAGCCGGCGGCGGATGTCGGCGACAGGCTCTGGTACGCCGGCCCGGGCTTCTGGCTCGAACGCGCTCAGTCCTGAGACGCGGCCGCCAGGCGCGCCTGCTCGGCGGCGTGGATCGCCGCGTCGCGCCGGTCGCGGGCGGCGCCGTCGAGCAGGTACATCAACAGCGTCAGGACCACGATGGCCGCGCCGTAGATGTAGTAGACCCACGCGTCGACCTGCAGCCGCAGGATCACGACGATCAGCGGCACCGGGAAGAAGGTGACGGTGAAACGAATCCAGGTCGTGCGGTTGTAGTGCCTGATGGCGGCATCCGCCCGGGCTTCGAGCTCAACGACGTCCTTCGGCCGCGCCGCCATGGCCCGACGCAGCTCAGGCGAAGCGGCCGTGGCAGTGCTTGTACTTCTTGCCCGAGCCGCAGGGGCAGGTGGCGTTGCGCGAGACCTTGCCCCAGGTGCCCGGGTCGTTCGGATCGACCTTGGCCGGCGCGCGGGCGTTGCGAACCGGCTGTGGCCGTCCCGTCATGTTGTCGGTGCCCGGGTCGGGATCGAAGCCGACCGGCGGCAGCGCGCCCGAGGAGGCATCGGCGTAGAGCGCGTCGGCGCCGGCCATGGCCGGGCTCTCGTGCATCGCCTGCATCATCGACGGGTCGGGGCCGACCGGCATCTGCGGCGGCTCCTCGAAGCGCACCTGGACATAGGCCAGCACGCGCGTGACTTCCTCGCGCATGTTGGCGAGCATGTCGTCGAACAGGTTGAAGGCCTCGCGTTTGTACTCGTTGAGCGGATCCTTCTGGCCATAGGCGCGCAGGCCGATGCCCTGGCGCAGCTGGTCGAGATGCAGCAGGTGCTCCTTCCAGGACTGGTCGAAGACCTGCAGCACGACGCTCTTCTCGACCTGGCGCATGACGTCGGGGCCGTAATTCGCGGCCTTCTCCGCCATCAGGCGATTGGCGGCGTCGAGCAGGCGTTCGCGGATCTCGTCGTCGGCGATGCCCTCTTCCTTGGCCCAGTCGGTGACCGGCAGGTCGAGCCCGAAGACACGCTGCACGTGCTCCTTCAGCCCGGCGATGTCCCACTGCTCGGAATAGCTGCCCTCGGGGATGGCACGTTTGACCATGCCCTCGATCACCTGCTGGCGCATGCCCGAGACGGTGGTCGACAGGTCATCCTCGCCCATCATCTCGATGCGCTCGGCGTAGACCACCTTGCGCTGGGCGTTCATCACGTCGTCGTAGCGCAGCAGGTTCTTGCGGATCTCGAAGTTGCGCGCCTCGACCTTCTGCTGAGCGCGCTCCAGCGCCTTGTTGATCCAGCGATGGACGATCGCCTCGCCCTCCTGCAGGCCGAGCTTCTGCAGCACGCCTTCCATGCGGTTGGTGCCGAAGATGCGCATCAGATCGTCGTCGAGCGACAGGAAGAATTTCGATGCGCCGGGATCGCCCTGGCGGCCGGACCGGCCGCGAAGCTGGTTGTCGATGCGTCGGCTCTCGTGGCGCTCGGTGCCGATCACGAACAGGCCACCGGCCTTGCGCACCCGCTCGCGGGCCGCGGCGATCTCGGCCTCGATCTCGGCCTTGCGCTGATCGCGCGCGCTCTCATCCGTGATATCCGGCAGCTCGGCGCGCAGGCGCATTTCGAGGTTGCCGCCGAGCTGGATGTCGGTGCCGCGGCCGGCCATGTTGGTGGCGATGGTGACCTCGCCCGGCCGGCCGGCCTGGGCGATGATCGTCGCCTCCTGCTCGTGGAAGCGCGCGTTCAGCACCTGGTGCTGGACGCCCTTGGCGGTCAGCGCCGCCGACAGCTCCTCGGATTTCTCGATCGACACCGTGCCGACCAGCACCGGTTGCTCGCGCTTCCGCGCCGCCTCGATCTCGGCGATGATCGCGGTCTGCTTCTCCTTGGCGGTGCGGTAGACCTCGTCGTCGTGGTCCTTGCGCGCGACGGCGACGTTGGTCGGAATCTCGACGACCTCCAGGCCGTAGATCTCGCCGAACTCCGGGGCCTCGGTCATCGCCGTGCCGGTCATGCCGGCCAGCTTGGGATACATGCGGAACAGGTTCTGGAAGGTGATCGAGGCCAGCGTCTGGTTCTCGCGCTGGATCTCGACCTTTTCCTTGGCTTCTAGCGCCTGGTGCAGGCCTTCCGAGTAGCGCCGGCCGCTCATCATGCGGCCGGTGAACTCATCGATGATGATGACCTGGTTGTCCTTGACGATGTAGTCGACATCGCGCGTGAACAGCTTGTGGGCGCGCAGCGCCTGCGTCGCGTGGTGCACCAGCGAGACGTTGTGCACGGCGTAGAGGTTGGAGTCGGCCTCGAGCAGGCCCTTCTCCTTCATCAGCTCCTCGATGCGCTCGCCACCGAGCTCGGTGAAGGACACGGTGCGCTGCTTCTCGTCCTTCTCGAAATGCTCGGCCGCCAGCAGCGGGATCAGCGTGTCGACGTTGCGGTAGAGCTCGGAGGAATCCTCGGCCGGCCCGGAGATGATCAGCGGCGTGCGGGCTTCGTCGATCAGGATCGAGTCGACCTCGTCGACGATGGCGAAGTTGAACGGCCGCTGCACCATCATGTCGCGGTTGAACTTCATATTGTCGCGCAGATAGTCGAAGCCGATCTCGTTGTTGGTGCCGTAGGTGACGTCGCAGGCATAGGCCGCGCGGCGCTCCTCGTCCGACAGATCGTGCACGATGCAGCCCACGGTCAGCCCGAGGAACCGGTAGATCTGGCCCATCCACTCCGAGTCGCGGCGGGCGAGGTAGTCGTTGACGGTGACGACGTGCACGCCCTTGCCGGCCAGCGCGTTAAGGTAGACGGCCAGGGTGGCGACGAGGGTCTTGCCCTCGCCGGTCTTCATCTCGGCGATCTTGCCTTGGTGCAGCACCATGCCGCCCTTGAGCTGCACGTCGAAATGCCGCTGGCCGAGCGTGCGGATGGCCGCCTCGCGCACCGTGGCGAAGGCTTCGACCAGCAGGTCGTCGAGCGTCTCGCCCTTGGCCAGGCGTTCCTTGAACGCCGCGGTGCGGCCGCGCAGCTGGTCGTCGGTCAGCGCCTTGATTTCCGGCTCCAGCGCGTTGATGCGCGTCACCGGCTTGCCGAGGCCCTTGACGATACGGTCGTTGGAGGTCCCGAAAATCTGTCGCGCGAGGGCGCCGAGCATTGAAAAACCTCGAAAAATCAGTAGGTCGCGGGCCGGGCCCGCGACCAGCCGCTGAGACATAGAGACGCTGCCGGGGAGTGTCAACGCACGCCGCCCCATGGCCGTTCACGCCGTCGTGGTCGGGCGCAACTTGCGGCCGCCCTGGGCCTATGGTTTATGCTGCCGCCATTCGCCGATCGTCCCTGGACGTCGAGCGCGAATCCCCCTCGATACGGAGCTTTCGCATCATGTTCCGCTGCCCGCGCGGCCTCGCCGCCGCCCTGCTGCTCGGCTTTGCCGGCAGCTGCGCGCTGGCCGCCAGCGCCGTCGCACAGACGCCGCCGGCGCCCGCTCCAGCCCAGGCTCCGGCCGCCGATCCGGTCGTGGCCACGGTCAATGGCCAGGCCATTCGCCTGTCTGAAGTGCAGCGCCAGCAGGCGACCCTGCCCGAGCAATATCGCGCGCTGCCGCTGCATATGATTTTCCCGGCGCTGCTCGACCAGATGGTCGACCGCCGCCTGATGATCTCGGAGGCGCGCAAGGCCGAGATCCAGAAGATCGACGAGTACAAGCGCCGCATGGCCGATCTCGAGGAGCGCCTGGCGCAGGACGTATGGCTGACCCGTGAGGTCGAGCGCCGCGTCACGCCCGACCTGATCAAGGCGCGCTACGAAAAGAAGATCAAGGATCTGCCGCCGGAGGACGAGGTTTCGGCCAAGCACATCCTCGTCGCCAGCGAGGACGAGGCCAAGAAGATCATCGAGGAGCTCGGCAAGGGCGGCGACTTCGCCAAGATCGCCAAGGAGAAGTCGACCGACAAGGCCTCGGGCGCCCAGGGCGGCGATCTCGGCTGGTTCAAGAAGGGCGACATGGTGAAGGAATTCGCCGAGGCCGCCTTCACGCTGGAGAAGGGCAAGACCACGACGGCGCCGGTGAAGACGCAGTTCGGCTTCCACATCATCCGCCTGGAGGACCGCCGCAAGGCCGGCCCGCCGCCGCTCGCCGAGGTCGAGGACGAGATCAAGGGCGAGCTGACCCGCGAGGCCTTCTCGACCATGATCGAGGGCCTGCGCAAGGCGGCCAAGATCGAGAAGTTCAACATGGACGGCTCGCGCATCACCGAAGCGCCGGTGCCGCCGGGCGCGCCGCCCGCCGCCAAGCCACCCGAGAAGAAGTAATCGGGATTCGGCCAAACTCCGCCTCGCCACTGTGAATCAGTGGCGGGGATGGTGTAACCTTCACATCCCTGTACCGGCGCGTCCTCACGGGCGCGCCGATCCGCTTGTGTCCCGACGTTCCACCGCTGCCGCCCGAGAGGCGACGATGAGCGCACCAAATCCGGTTTCACCGCTGGCGCCCAAGACGGTGCCCAGTCTGCCGCGTATCGCCGGCATCAAGCTCGGCGCGGTCGAGGCCGGCATCCGCTACAAGGGCCGCCGCGACCTTATGGTCGCCGTGCTGCCGGCGGGCTCGATCATCGCCGGCGTGGTGTCGCGGTCGAAGACCGCGTCAGCGCCGGTCGACTGGTGCCGTAAGAATCTGGCGCGCGGTAAGGCGCGGGCCATTCTCGTCAACGCCGGCAACGCCAACGCCTTTACCGGCAAGCACGGCGACAAGTCGGTCGAGGAAGCGACGCGCGCCATAGCGCAAGCGCTGGGCTGCGCGCGCAATGAAGTCTTCATGGCCTCGACCGGCGTGATCGGCCAGCCGATGGATCCGGCGCCGATCGTCAAGGCGGTGCCGGCGCTGCTCAAAGCGGCGCGCGAGGACGGCTGGGCGGAAGCGGCGGCGTCGATCATGACCACCGACACCTTTCCCAAGGTGGCGACGCGCACGGCGCGCATCGGCGACGGCACGGTGACGATCAACGGCTTCGCCAAAGGTTCCGGCATGATCGCGCCCGACATGGCGACCATGCTGGGTTTCGCCTTCACCGACGCCAAGCTGCCGGCCGGCGTGCTGCAGAAGCTGCTGACCGACTCGACCGACAAGTCCTTCAATTGCGTGACGGTCGACGGCGACACCTCGACCAGCGACACTTTCCTGCTGGCCTCGACGGCCGCCGCGCGCCACCCGCGCGTCGAGGAAGCCGACGATCCGCTGCTGGCCGATTTCCGCCGCGCGCTCGACGAGCTGATGATCGAGCTGGCGCAGCTGGTGGCCAAGGACGGCGAGGGGGCCTCGAAGTTCATCACCATCAACGTCACCGGCGCCACCAGCAACGGGGCGGCGCGCAAAATCGGCCTCGCGGTCGCGAACTCGCCGCTGGTGAAGACGGCGATCGCCGGCGAGGACGCCAATTGGGGCCGCGTGGTGATGGCCATCGGCAAGGCCGGTGAAAAAGCCGACCGCGACAAGCTGCGCATTTCCATGGGCGGCGTGCGCATTACCGACAACGGCCAGGTGGTGCCCAACTACGACGAGACCCCGGTCGTGAAGCACATCAAGGGCAGCGACGTGGTGATCGACATCGAGCTTGGCCTGGGCCGCGGCCGCTCCACGGTGTGGACCTGCGACCTGACGCATCGCTACATCGACATCAACGGCAGCTACCGCAGCTGACCTCTGAAGTGGACACGTTCGAACCCTGTCCGGGCGGGCAGCCGCCGCTGGCGGGCCGCAAGCTCGTGCTGGTCGCCGCTGTGGCGATGATCGACATCGACGGTCGCGTGCTGATCGCCCAGCGCCCGCCCGGCAAATCGATGGCCGGGCTGTGGGAGTTCCCCGGCGGCAAGGTCGATCCCGGCGAGACGCCGGAAGAGGCGCTGGTGCGTGAACTTCGCGAGGAGCTGGGCGTCGAGACCACGGGCAGCTGCCTCGCGCCGATCGCCTTCGCCTCGCACGGCTACGAGAGCTTCCACCTGCTGATGCCGCTCTACGCCTGCCGCAAATGGCACGGCACGCCGCGCCCGCGCGAGGGCCAGACCCTGAAATGGGTCGAGGTGCGGGCGCTCGGCAACTATCCGATGCCCCCGGCCGATATCCCGCTGATCGCCCAGCTGCGGGATATGCTGTAACGATTACGCCCGCGCGGATCAGGCCGGGCTGCTTCAACGCGGCCACGTCATCGTGCGTTCCTCGGGCGACGCGCGAACTTCGCTTGTCGTCGCTGTCGAGATAGTCGAAGGACGCCGCCGAAGCCGTTACCAGCCACCCAATTCGCCGCTGCGCGCCATCATCGCGTCAGGCGGCCTGTTCACCGGAACTCAATGTAGAGGTCGAGCGTTTCGTCCTTACTCTCCGCCGCTCACGCCGCGAGCCAGCGGAATTCGCCAAGATATCGGAGGTCCACGATGAAGAAGACGATTCTTGCGCTTGCGATCGTCGGCGCGACTGGCGCCGCGTCTGCACAGACCGTCACGACACCGGGTGTGGGTGGAGGCGCCGTTACGCCACCTTCAGTTGGACCGGGATCGGTCACGACCCCGCCGCTCACGCCGCCCAGCGTCGGCACGCCCGCGGTACGAGTTCCGCCGACAGGCGGCGTCACCGCGCCGGCGGTCGGCCCGGGCAGCGCCAATCCGCCGGCGGTTGGCTCCGGTGGTGCGACCACGCCGGGCGTGAACCCGGGCACCGTAAAGACCCCTGGTGTGGCGCCGCAGACCGCGACCGCGCCGAATGCCGCTGGCTCGGCACAGGCCAAGGCGCGCATCGAGGCCGATGGCTACACCAACGTTCAGGGCCTGACTCGCGGTCCCGACGGAACGTGGCGCGGCACGGCGATGCGCGGCGGTGCGCAGGTGGAGGTCAGCGTTGACGCTAGAGGGGGCGTGAGCACGCGGTAGACTTCGACAATCGGAAACCAGGACGCCCGCCATCCTCGATGGCGGGCGTTGTCGGTCTAGGCCGGCGGCGGTCTTAGCGCCTCGCCCGGGCGCCAGCCGGTGAGCTGGCGGAAGATCACCGCCTGGGTGGCCGCGACCAGCGCAAGCTTGAAGTACGAGATCGTGGCGAGGATCAGGCTCAGGATCAGCGCGGCGCCGAAGCCGGAGCCTGGCCCGACGATCGAGCGCACGATGGCCAGCGCCAGGCCGGCCAGGATCAGCTCGCCGATCATGCCGATCACGGTGACCACGAACACCGTGCCGAGGCTGACCATCGCGTTGCCCTTGCTGTAGCGCCAAGCCATCGACGCCCGCCATGTCTCGTCGACCGCGGGTGCGGCGAGGCCGAAGCTCAGCCGCATGCCGATCAACGCGCCGACGAAAGCGAAGGGCACCAGGATGCCCAGCGCGCGCACCTCGGGCGGCAGGGCGCGCACGTCGTTGGGCGTCAGCACGATCATGTCGTCGGGCATCTGCGTCAGAAAAATGCCCATGATCACGATCGGCAGGCCGAAGATCACCAGGAACTCGCGCAGGAAGCCGGTCTCGCGCGCCGACCAGCCCAGCCCCGCGACCACCGAGGCTTGCGGCGGGCCCAGCAGCAGCCAGCGATACCAGGCGACCGCGAACATCGCCGTCGGGATCAGGTCGAGAAGCTTCACCAGACCCATCGTGCTCGGCGAGGCGGGGCCGTCGGACAGCAGGCGCAGCCCCAGCATCAGCGCCACCGAGATGATCGTGGGGATCAGCGCGAGGTCGAAGAACGCCCTGATATTGCTGAAGCAGAGCCGGAAGGTCTGCGTCATGACGTCGGGGAAATGCAGCGGCGGCGGTGTGCTCATATGGTCTCAATATGGCGGGCGGAGGTGCGTGGTGCCAGTGTCGCGTCAGCTTCCCGCTTTTTCACCCGCGGGCCGCTCGATCGTGCCCAGCGCATCGGCCAGGCGGCTCGTCGCGGTACCCGGCGCCAGCGGCTTTTGCTGCGAGGCGTGCGGTGCCCAGCCGTGCAGAAAAATGACCTCGAACGTGGCTGGTATCCGTTCGTTGGGGCCACCATGGCGCTGCTCGTAGATGGACAGCGCGCGCAGCAGGGTTTGCCGCCGCGTCAACGTCGACCGACGGCCGCGTACGGCGTTGCTTTCGCCCATGGCGCGTAGCTCGCGCAGCAGCGCCAGCGCGTCCGGGTAGCTGACCTCGATACGCTCGGCGTCGCCCACCGGCAGCGCGAAGCCGGCGCGCTGCAGCAGCCCGGTGGCATCGCGCAGATCGGCGAAGGGCGAGACTCGCGGGCTCAAGCCGCCCTCGACGTCGCTCTCTGCCTGGGCCAGCGCCTGGCGCAGCTGCCATAGCGTCTCGCCACCCAACAGCGCGCCGAGGAACAGCCCGTCGGGCTTCAGGCTCTCGCGGATACGCAGAAGGGCGCCGGGCAGGTCGTTGACCCAATGCAGGCTCATGGCGCTCAACGCCAGATCGAGACTTTGCGGGGCGACTGGCAGCTGCTCCTCGTCGCCGACGAACACCGGGCCGTGCGTCCTGGCGCGCCGCACGAAGCCATCAGCGAGATCCATCTGCAGCAGGGTCTCGACGCCGCCGCGTCGCCGGCCGCCGGGTAGCGCCAGCGCCGCGCCGACCTCGCCGCCATGGCAGCCGAGGTCGAGCGCGACCGCGAAGCTTCGCTTGATGTCGTCGAGCCGGTCGACCAGCCGCGTCGCGATCTCGCGCTTGAGGAAGGCCGCGCCGTCCCAACCGCGTGCCGCGCGCTCGCGCCGGCGCCGCACCACCGCGCGGTCGAACACCAGCATCGGATCGGGCATGCTCATGCGCGCGCGTGTAGCATGATTCGAGGAAGGGGAGGCAGCCATGGCCGACGAGGCGCGAGTCCGCGAGGAAATCTGCCGCAACGGCGAGAGCCTGTATCGGCGCGGCTATACCGTCGGCACCGCCGGCAACATCAGCGCGCGGCTCGACGATGGTTTCCTGATCACGCCCACCGATGCATGCCTCGGCTTCCTCGAGGCGTCGCGGCTGGCCAAGCTCGATGCTCGGGGCGAGCAGGTCAGTGGCGATCGTGCCTCCAAGACCATCCTGCTGCACCGCGCGATCTATAGAGCGCGGCCGGATGCCGGCGGCGTCGTGCACACGCATTCCACCAATCTGGTCGCACTGACCATGCTGCCCGACGTCAACCGCGCTGATGTGCTACCGCCGATCACGCCCTATCACGTGATGAAGGTCGGCCATGTGCCGATGATCCCCTATCGCCGGCCGGGCGATCCCGAGGTGATCGACCTGGTGCTCGCGCATGCACCCAAGGTGCGCGCCGTGCTGCTGGAACGGCTCGGCCCGGTCGTCTGGAACGATTCCGTGTCCAACGCTTGTTTCGCGCTCGAGGAGCTCGAGGAGACAGCCAAGCTCTGGCTCATGCTGCGCGCCCATCCGCCCCAGGGGCTTGCCGCCGGCCAGATCGAGGAGATCGAGCGCACCTTCAAGGTCGAGTATTGAGCGTCATCGAATCGTCTGATTCGGGCGCTCAGCTGCCGGCCGCGATGTCCTTCGACGCCCTGCGCAAACGCCTGGTCCCTGTCGCGCCGCTGACCTCCCTGGTCCGCCGCGCGCGCGGCGTCGCACGCAGCGCGCTCGACACGCTGTTGCCACCACTCTGCCTGTCCTGCTCGGCCCTGGTCAGTGAGCCGGGCGCGCTCTGTGCGACCTGCTGGCCCAAGGTCTCGTTCCTGGCGCCGCCGCTGTGCGCGCGCTGCGGCTTTCCCTTCGAGGTCGATGCCGGGCCGGACACGCTGTGCGGCGCTTGCCTGAAGCGCCCGCCGCGCTACGACCGCGCTCGCGCGGCCTTCCGCTACGAGGACGGCTCGCGCGGCCTGGTGCTGGCTTTCAAGCACGGCGACCGTACCGACGCGGCGCCGGCCTATGGCCGCTGGCTGGCGCGGGCCGGCGCCGAGTTGCTGGCCGACGCCGATTTTCTCGCCCCGGTGCCGTTGCATCGCTGGCGGCTGTTCTGGCGTCGCTACAACCAGGCGGCGCTGCTGGCCCACGCCGCCGGCAAGGCCTCCGGCCGCCAGGTGCTGCCCGACCTGCTGATCCGCCGCCGCAACACACCTTCGCAGGCCGACCGCGATGCGCGCGAGCGCCGCCGCAACGTCGCCGGCGCTTTCACGCTCAACGAGCGTTACCGTCCCTTCATCCGTGGCCGGCGTGTCGTGCTGGTCGACGACGTGCTGACCACCGGCGCCACCGTCGAGGCCTGCACCCGCGTGCTGCGGCTGGCCGGCGCCGAGCGGATCGACGTGCTGACCCTGGCCCGCGTCGTCCGACCGGAGTTCCGATCCTGAGGCCGACGCTCTACACTCGCCGCGGCAGGAGAGTGTCCAGATGCATGTGATTATCGTGGGTGCGGGAATATCCGGGTTGAGCACCGCCTGGGCCATGGCCAAGCGCGGGCACAAGGTGACCTTGCTGGAGCGCGACGTGCTGCCCAACCCGCTGGCGGCCTCGGGTGACCAGCATCGCATCACGCGGCGTGCCTACGGCGAGATGCATGGCTACGCCACGCGCATGACCGAGTCCTTCGCCGCCTGGAACGAGCTGTGGGCCGATCTCGGCCGCGAGCATATGGCCCGCGTCGGCGTCAGCAGCGTCTCGCTCAAGGAAGGTGATCGCGGCCAGGTCTTTGCCGAGGGCATGGCGCGCGACGGCTTCTCCTTCGAGACCCTGAAGACCGAGGCAGCGGTGAAGCGCTACCCGTTCCTCAACCCCGAGCACGTGCGCGAGGTCTACTACTCGCGCGAAGGCGGCGCGCTGCTCTGCCAGCGCATCGCCTCCGACATGGCGGCGTGGCTGCAGGCCAAGAACGCCACCATCCGCACGCATGCGATCGTCGAGGGCATCGATACCGATGCGGCCACGGTCACGCTACGCTCGGGCGAGACGTTGAGCGGCGATGCCGTCGTCGTCGCGGCCGGCGCCTGGGTCGGCACGCTGTTCCCTGACCTCGCGCCCAAGCTGGTCCCCCACCGCACCTGCGTGATCTACCCGGAGCCGCCGGCGGACCTGAAGGCGGCTTGGTCGACCGCGCCATCGATGGCCGGCCTGGGCGTCGACGGCTATGTCCTTCCACCGGTGAACGGCACGCAATTGAAGTTCGGCGCCAGCTTCACGCGCACGCCGTGGAATCCTGATGAGCCCTTCGAGGTCGACCGCGCCACCGCGTTGGGCGTGCGCGAGGTCTTCGCGCCATTGTTCGCGCGCATCGACCAGTACCGCATCACCGACACGCGGCGCTGCGTCTATACGTTCACGAACGACGAGCACTTCTACGGCGAGTGCCGCGGCGCCACCTGGGTCGTCTCGGCCTGTTCCGGCCATGGCTACAAATTCGGCACGGCGGTGGGGCGGCGGGTGGCCGATGCGCTGGAGAGCGGGGATGATCGGACCCTGGTCGAGTGGCTCGCCGCCCGCGACTGACGGGTCTATAGTCGAGCGTCACAACGAACCGGGTGAAGAGGCCCCCTGATGGCCAAGGTTGAAATGTACACGACCCAGTGGTGCGGCTACTGCGCCCGTGCGCGGGCGCTGCTGCAGCGCAAGGGCGTCGAGTTCGCGGAGTACGACGTCGACGAGGAGGCCGGCAAGCGCGAGGAAGCGCGCGCGCGTTCCGGCGGCCGCACCTCGGTGCCGCAGATCTTCATCGACGGCAAGCACATCGGCGGCAGCGACGAGATGGCCGCGCTCGAGGCGGCGGGCAAGCTCGATCCGCTGCTCGCCACCTGATCGGGGAGACGGTCCGATGTCCGCGACGTTCACCGCCGGCCTGATCCAGGTCAACGCCACCAACGAGCTGGCGCCCAACATCGCCTTCATCGAGGAGCAGACACGCCGCGCGCGCGATGCCGGCGCCGACTTCGTGATGACGCCCGAGAACTCGACCCTGATCGGTGCCAACCGCGGCGAAACGCTGGCCAAGGCGATGCCCGAGGCGGATCATCCCGGCCTCGCCTCGGCGCAAGCCATCGCGCGCGAGTGCGGCGTGTGGTTCCTGGTCGGTTCGATCCATGTGAAGGTTGAGGACGAGCGCAACGCCAACCGCTCCTATCTCGTGGCGCCCGACGGCGGCATCGTCGCCAGCTACGACAAGATCCACATGTTCGACGTGCAGCTCGCTGGCGGCGAGACCTATCGCGAATCCTCGACCTTCCGCCCGGGTGACCAGGCGGTGATCGCCGAGACGCCGTGGGGCAAGCTCGGCATGACCATCTGCTACGATCTGCGCTTTCCCTACCTGTATCGCGCGCTGGCGCATGGCGGGGCGGAGATGCTGTCGATCCCGTCTTCGTTCACCGTGCCCACCGGTCGCGCGCACTGGCACACGCTGATGCGCGCTCGCGCTATCGAGACCGGCTGCTACGTCTTCGCGCCGGCCCAGGTCGGCAGCCATGCCGGCAATCGCAAGACATACGGTCATTCGGTCGTGGTGGCGCCCTGGGGCGAGGTGATCGCCGATGCCGGCGATACAGGCCCGGGTTTCGTCACCGCGACGATCGATATGGCCAAGGTCGCCGAGGCCCGGCAGGCCGTGCCGTCGCTGACTCACGACCGCAGCTGCAGTGGCCCGACCGTGCGCACTTACGCCCTGCCTAAGGCGGCGGAGTAGATCAGGCCCGCCGCGCGGCGATGCGCTGGACCATCGCCGGGCGGGGATCGCTCAGCATCAGGGCTTCGTAGGCGACGACCGACAGGCCGCCGTCGCGCGCGACGTCGAGTAGCTCGCCATCGCGCAGCAGGAAGGCCGGGTTGCTCGGCTTGCCGAAGCGCTCGTTGCCGACCATGAACGTCTCGTAGAGCAGCACGCCGCCCGGTTGGAGCGCCGCCAACAACGTCGGCCAGAGCGGGCGGTGCAGGTAGTTGATCACCACCACGGCGCCGAAGCGTCGGCCGGGTAGCGGCCAGGGCGAGCCGGTCTCGAGATCGGTCGCCACGATCTCCACTTCAGGATCGTTCGCCAGCTCGGCCAGGCCGGACACGTCGCGATCGACCGCCGTCACCCGATGCCCGCGTCCCCGAAAGAATCGGGTGTGCCGGCCGCCGCCAGCGGCGACATCGAGGATGGGGGCACCTGGCGCGACCAGGGGCGCCCAGCGGACGATCCAGGGTGAGGGGGTCATCGTAACCAGCTTGTCAAACGGGCTGCCTTGCCCCACATCTATTGGCACTCCGGCACACCGAGTGCCAAGGCTGCGGTTGGGAATGATCAAGTACACGCTGCGTTGCTCGAAAGACCACCGGTTCGATAGCTGGTTCCGCGACAGCGCCACCTATGAGAAGCAGGAAAAGCGTCGGTTGCTGGAATGTCCGACCTGCGGCGACTCCAAGATTGAGCGCGCACTGGTCGCGCCCAACGTGACCGCCAAGGGCAATCGCAAGACCGCGTCGACCCAGCCCCTCCGCCAGGTCGAGGACGCCGCCCCGGCGACCGAGACGCCCGCCCAGCCGGTCGCCACCATTCCGCCGAACATGCCGCCGGAACTGCGCAAGGTGCTGCTGGAACTGCGTGGCCAGGTAGAGAAGAACTGCGACTATGTCGGCGACAAGTTCGCCGATGAAGCGCGCAAGATCCATTACGGCGAGACTGACAAGCGCGGCATCTACGGCGAGACCTCGGACGACGAGGCGGCGGCGCTGGCCGACGAGGGCATCGAGTTCGGCCGTCTGCCCTGGGTGCCCAAGGGCAACTGAGTTTACACCATCGACGCCATCGCCCGAACGTGGCGCGCCTGCGCTCAAGCCATGGATAGTGGCGGTGGGGGGCGATGCTCCGCACCGCTCGACAGTATGCGCCGAGCGGCGGACAAAAATTGGCCCCGCGCGGGAAGTGCGGGGCCAAGTCGGGGAGATGGGGTACCGCGGGGGAGAAGTTGCGGTCCACCGGCGCTACAACGACTCCATGCGTTGGAGGTTGCGCGGCTCCCCGAAAGTTCTGTCCCGCGATCCCTCCAGGGGCGACAGCGGCGGCGCTGAGGTGTCTTGGCGGGAACCCGGCGGCTTCCCGGGATTTGCATGCCGCGGCATCCTGCGCCGTACGGCGGCGCCCGTCGCCCACTCCGCAGATCTCCCCCGGGAAAGGCCGTGGGCATCCCAGTTCTCCTGGTTGGACAGGGCGAAAACAACGGCCGTACCGTCCGCCCCACGGGAAGCGCGAGCCGAGTAGGAACGCGGCCACGGACGAGACGCTATTCAGGCACATCCGTGTCATCGATGATTCGGGCGAGGCTGGTCGCCGGCGAAGTGCTGGTGCGGGGCAATGGGATGAAGGCGATCGCACGGCGGCCCGCCGCGCTCGGCATCGGACCGGAGGATGACTCGGTCGATGGCAGCGGAGTAGAAATGGTGCCAGCGGTGTCCCGCCGGAACGCCCAGAAAAGTACATGATCGCACGCGTCACGCTCTGCCTGGCGTTCGGCTTCGCCGTCAGCATGTTCTTTCGCGGCGCCAATGGCGTGATCGCGCCCGAGCTGATGGCCGAGCTGCAGATCGCGCCGGCGCGCATGGGCCTGGTGACCGGCGCGTTCTTCCTGACCTTCGGTCTGGCGATGATTCCCGGCGGTCTGGCGCTCGACCGCTTCGGCCCGCGCCGCACCATCGCCAGCCTGTCGCTCCTGGGCGTGCTGGGCTGCGCGATCTTCGCCACGGCGACCGACTGGATCGGCCTGGCGATCGGCCGCGTCGTGCTGGCCGTCGCGTGCGTCTGCATCCTGATGGGATCGGTCGCCACGCTGTCGCGCTGGGTAAAGCCGTCGGAGCTCGGCACCTATGTCGGCTACATCAGCGCCGCCGGCGCGATCGGCAACATGCTGACCGCGACGCCAATGGCGCTCCTGGTGCAGTGGATCGGCTGGCGTGGCGCCTACTGGGTGTTCGCCTCGCTCTGCGTGATGGTGTCGGCGGCGGTCTGGTTCGGCGTGCGCGACCAGCGCTCGGGCGAGCCGCTGGCCTCGACGCGCGAGACGCCGCGCGAAGTCTGGGCCGGCCTGCGCGAGGTGCTGCGTTTCCGCTATCTCCTGCCCTTCATGATGGCGCAGGCCGTGATCTATCCCACCGCCGTGACCATCACTGGGTTGTGGGTCGGGCCGTATCTCGCCGACGTCTATGGCCTGTCGCCGACGGCGCGAGGCAACGTGCTGCTGCTGATGACCGCGATCGGCTTGGTCGGCAGCCTGGTGATCGGCCGCATGGACACCTGGTTCAACACCCGAAAGGGCGTGGTGATCGGCCTGGCCCTGATCACGGTCGCCAGCCTGCTGCCGCTGGCGCTATGGGGCGCGGCACCGCTCTGGCTCGCCACCGTCTGCCTCTGCGTGGCCATCGGCGTCGCCGGTGTGGTGAGCGTGCTGCATACCCATGTGCGCGCCAGCTTCCCGGAGCGCATCGCCGGTCGCGGGCTGTCGACCATCAACGCCGCCAACATGGGCGGCGCTTTCGTGCTGTCGGCGTCAACGGGTGCGATCGTCGATCAGTTCCGCGGCGCATCGGGCGCGGCGCCACCGCTGGCTTACCAGCTGGTCTTCGCCTTCCTGATCGCGGCGCTGCTGATTGGGCTGTTGTTCTATCGTCGGGTGCCCGACGTGAGGCCGCGACCATGAGAACCACCTTCCCTCGCTGGCGGGGGAAGGTCGCGCGAAGCGCCGGATGGGGGTGGTTCGTGCAACACAACAGATGGCTGTGACTGGCCGCTATGCCGGCCACCCCCATCCGCCCTTCGGGCACCTTCCCCCGCGCGCGCGGGGGAAGGTAAGAAATTGAAGTCAGCGCAGCGCGGCGCAGGCGCGCTGGATGCGGCGCCCGGCTTCCTCGAGCAGATCCGTCGCGGTGGCGTAGGAGATGCGGAAGGCCGGGCCCATGCCGAAGGCCGAGCCCTGCACCACCGACAGCCCCTCGGCCTCGAGCAGGTAGTTCACGAAGTCGGTGTCGTCGCCGATCGTCTTGCCATCAGGCGTTTTCTTGCCGATCGTGCCGGCGCAGGACGGGTAGACGTAGAACGCGCCTTCTGGCCGCGGGCATTTGATGCCGGTGGCCTGGTTCAGCATCGACACGATCAGGTCGCGGCGCTGCCGGAAGACGGCGTTGTTCTTCGGGATGAAATCGGTCGGCCCATTGAGCGCCGCCACCGACGCGGCCTGGCTGATCGAGCTGGCGTTCGACGTGCTCTGCGACTGGATCGTGATCATGGCGTTGATCAGCGCCTGCGGTCCGGCGGCGTAACCGATGCGCCAGCCGGTCATGCAATACGCCTTCGACACACCGTTCATGGTCAAGGTGCGGTCGAACAGACCGGGCTCGATCTCGGCGGGCGTCGAGAAGACGAAGTCGTCGTAGACCAGCTTCTCGTACATGTCGTCGGTCAGCACCCAGACATGCGGATGCTTCAGCAGCACGTCGCACAGCGCGCGCAGCTCGGCCTTCGAGTAGGCGGCGCCCGTCGGGTTCGACGGCGAGTTCAGGATCAGCCACTTGGTGCGCGGCGTGATGGCGCGCTCGAGATCCTCGGGCTGCAGCTTGAAGCCCCTGGACTCCGGGCACTTCACGATCACCGGCGTGCCGTCGGCGACCGCGACCATCTCCGGATAGGACACCCAGTAGGGCGCCGGCACGATCACCTCGTCGCCGGTGTTGAGCGTCGCCAGCATGGCGTTGAAGATGATCTGCTTGCCGCCGTTGGTGACCAGGGTCTGCGAGACTTTGTAGTCCAGACCGTGGTCGCGCTTGAACTTGTCGACGATCGCCTGACGCAGCGCCGGCGTGCCGGCGATCGCGGTGTAGCGCGTGTCGTTCTCGCGGATCGCCTTGTAGGCGGCTTCCTTGATGTGGTCGGGCGTCGGGAAATCCGGCTCGCCGGCCGCCAGCCCGATCACATCCTTGCCTGCCGCTTTCATCTCGAGGAACTTGCCCTGCGCGGCGTTCGTGGGAGACGGCTTGATGCGGCTGAGACGGTCGGCGATGAAGGCCATGGCTGGGGCTTCCCGGAAGTCGCCCGGTAACCGCCGGGCGCGCGCCCGATTTTGGGCGGCGCAACCTAATGGCAGGCGCCCCAGCCCGCAAGGCGGGGTCGAGGAAATCTTGTCCGCGCACAATCCGGCGTTCTTCGCCTGGCCGAGGGGTGTCGGCGTCACGCCGTGGGATCGAGCGTGAACAGCTCCTGCGGCCGGGTCACGCCACGCAGGGCGTAACGGCCGAGCGACACCAGGCGATCGCGCTTGCCGCCGCAGGCCTGAGCGAAGGCCGACGAGACGATGATTCGCTGATCGATCGAGCGTGACAGCGCGGCCATGCGGCTGGCCTCGTTCACGGCCGGGCCGAGCACAGTGAAGTCGAGTCGGGAGCGGCCGCCGAAATTGCCATAGAGCAGCTCGCCCTCGTGCAGTGCGAGATAGAGATCGGTGGTCGGCAGTCCGTCGGCGCCGCGTTTGGCGCTGAGCGCGATGGCCGCGTCGATTGCCTCGCGTGCCGCCTTCAGCGCGTGGCCGCAGGCGTTTTCCATGCGCTCGCCCGGGAAGATCGCGAGCATGCCGTCGCCCATGAACTTCAGCACGTTGCCGCCATGCGCATCCAGCGTGTCGACGATGATGCCGGCGTAGTCGTTGAGCAGGCCGAGAAGCAGATGACGATCGATGGTGTCGGCGACGCGGGTGAAGCCCGAGAGATCGCTGAACCAGATGACCGCGCGGATGCTCTCGGCACGGCCGCGCTCGATATTGCCCGCCAGCACCCGCTTCGCCGCGTCCTCGCCGAGATAGGTGCCGAGCAAGGTACGCGTCGTGACGTGCAGGATGTTGCGATTGAAGGTGAGCGCCAGCGGCTTCTGGATGCTCTCGATCATCGTCATTTGGGCGTTGCCGAAGCCCCCGGGTGCGTCGGTCAACCAGGAGCTGATCATGCCGTCCATCGCCGCCAGAGTGGCGCCGTCGCCGTAGCTCACGGCGAAGGCGGCGTACTCGGTGGCGCCCTCGCGAGCGAAGCGGTCGAGCAGCGGAAACTCGCCGGTCGGCGCGCTGTCGCCCAGCTTGCGGCGCAGCGACTTCTCGCCATTGATCAACATGTGGCGGAACGGACTCTGAAGCCAATCCGGTCCGTCCTCCTCGAACGCGCCGCGGTCGAGCATCGTCATCTCGACGCCGCGTTCGCGGGTCCAGTGGAAGCTTCGCGAATCGACGGTCGGATGGAGCACGTCGGACCCAAGATTGATGCGCTTGAGGCTCGCGCCATGGCCGTTGAGCCTGTCGGCGAGCGCTGGCAGGAATTGCTTGATCGGCGTGCCATTGAGGCCCTGGTCGATCAGCCAGTCGGTCATCTCGCGTGCGTCGTCGGCGCTCATGGGCTTCCAGATGGGGAGCCAGGCGGCGATTGTGTAGGCCGATCTTCGGAGTGCTTGCCCCGTTCGTCGGCTGGCCGCAGGATCGGCCATCAGCGTCGCGCCGGAGATAGGGATGGTCAATCGATTCGCCGCTATGGTGCTGCTACTCGGTCCGCTGGGCTCGGCCTCGGCGCTCGCCCAGGATCCAGTTCCCGTGCAGCGCGGCCGCGCGGTGGCGGAGAGCCGGTGCGCCGCCTGTCACGCGGTGCGGGCGGGCGAGACCACCTCGCCTGTCGCCGCCGCGGCCAGCTTCACGCGCGTCGCGGCGACGCCCGGCATGACGGAGCTGGCGCTGCAGGCGATGCTGCAGACCTCGCATCGGACGATGCCGAACCTGATCCTCGACGCCGACGAGATGCGCGATGTCATCGCCTACATCCTGAGCCTCGCGAAGCGCTAGGCCTCAGTCGGCGCGCCGCACCTCGACACGCACCGTCATCTCTGCCTCGGACGCGCCGGTGCGCCGGCCGGTGACCGGCGCGGCCTCCGTGTAGTCGAGACCGACAGCGAGCTTGAGGTAATCGCCTGTCGGCGACAGGCCGCTGGCCGGATCGAATCCGACCCAGCCGAGATCGGGCACATGGGCCTCGGCCCAGGCATGGCTGGCGCCGGCGACCGGCGGGTCGGCGTCGATGCGCTTGTAGCCGCTGACATAGCGCGCCGGGATTCCGAGACGACGGCAGCAGGCGATGAAGGCGTGCGACTGGTCCTGGCGGACGCCCTCGCCGCGGCGCAGGGCCTCGAGCGCCGTGGTGTCGACGGTCGAGCTGCCGAGCTTGTAGGCGATGCGCGCGCGGATGCGATACATGATCTCGTGCAGCAGCGGCACGCGACCCTGGATATCGGCAACGCGCGGCGTCAGGTCGCCGACGACAGGGTCGATCGAGGCATCGTGCCTGGCCATGCCGGTGTTGCGCAGCCAGAACGACGGCGGTAGCGGATCCGGGCCGGGGTAACGCTGCCAGCCGCGATCATCTGTGCAGGCATACTCGCCATGCGCCACCAGCTCGATCTCGCGATGCGGGGTGGTCAGCGAGAAGGTACTGACGGCGTTGCCGTGGCCGTCGGTCCAGTCGAGCCGCTTGCCCGGTCCGCGCACGGTCCAGGAGAGGATGCGTTGACCCTCGGCCGGCTTGGGCGTGAGTCGCGTGTCGTCGATCGAGTAGCGCACCGGCTCGGCGAAGCGGAACTTGGTGACGTGTGTGACGGCGAGGCGCATGGCGTCAATCCAGCAGGAACTGGCGGCCGATCTCGGACGACAAGGTGTCGAGACGCTCGCGCAGGTCTTCGAGGAAGTCGCGCAGGCCGGCTTCGAAGATCTCGTCGATGAGGCCATAGCGTAGCGCGGCATGCAGCGCGCCGGCCTGGCGATCGGCCTCGCCGCGACTGCCGTACAGTTCGGCCAGCTCGCACATGCTGAGATCGAGCTGCCACAGGCAGTGATGGATCGAGCGTGGCAGGTCGCGGCGCAGGATCATCAGCTCGGCGACGCGCCTGGGCTCGATGCGCGCGCGATAGACGCGGCGATAGGTGCGCAGCGCGCCGATGCAGGTGAGGATCTCCGACCAGCCGTAATAGTCGACGCCGCCGCGCGCCTCGGGCGCGCCATCGGGTTGCAGGCGGTGGTACTTCACGTCGAGGATGCGGATGGTGTTGTCGGCGCGCTCCAGATAGGTGCCCAGCGACAGAAAGTTCCAGGCTTGGTCGCGCAACAGGGTCGATTGGGCCGCGCCGGCGATCATCACAGTCTGCTTCTTCACCGTCTCGACGAAGGCGCCGCGGTCGACACCGCGCCGCCGTCGCGCGATCGCCGAGACCTCGAGCCACAGTCCGTTGAGGCTCTCCCACACGTCGGTGGTGAGGTTGTTGCGCTCGGCACGGGCGTTGTCGCGCGCGGCGCGCACCGAGTTGATCACGCTCGAGGGGTTCTCGACGTTGAGCGTCATGAAGTCGATCAGCTGTGGCAACTCGCCATCAGGATGAATCGTCTCGAAGGCCTCGGCCAGGCCGTACATCTCGGCGACATCGAAAGCCTCGGTCTTGCTCGACTGCAGCGCCGTGCGCTGCGTCGCCTCGAGCAGGCGCGCCATGTTCTCGGCGCGCTGCAGATAGCGGCCCATCCAGTACAGGTTTTTGGCGGTGCTGCTCAGCATGGCGCGGCCGCCCTCACGACTGGCTTTGCGTCTGCGACTGGGCCGACTGGGCGGCCGGGCCGTTCGGGCCCAGCACCCAGGTATCCTTGGTGCCGCCGCCCTGGCTGGAATTCACCACCAGCGAGCCGTCCTTCAGCGCGACGCGCGTGAGCCCGCCCGGCACGATGGTGACGTCCTTGCCCGACAGCACGAAGGGCCGCAGATCGACATGGCGCGGCGCCACGCCCTGGTTGACGAAGGTCGGGCAGGTGCTGAGTGCCAGTGTCGGCTGGGCGATGTAGTTGTGGGGATGCGTGACGATCTGGGCGCGGAACGCCTCGATCTCCGCCTTGGTCGAGGTCGGACCCACCAGCATGCCCTTGCCGCCGGAGCCGTGGACCTCCTTGACCACCAGCTCGGGCAGGCGGTCGAGGATGTACTTCAGGTCGTCGGGCCGATCGCCGCGATGCGTCGGCACGTTCTGCAGGATCGGCTCCTCGCCCAGGTAGAAGCGGATCATGTCGGGGACGTAGACATACGTCGATTTGTCGTCGGCCACGCCGTTGCCGATGGCGTTGACGACGTTGACCCGCCGCGCGCGCAAGGCGCCGATCAGGCCGGGTAGCCCCAGCATCGAATCGGGTCGGAAGGCCAGCGGATCGAGGAAAGCGTCGTCGATCCGGCGATAGATTACGTCGACGCGCTGCGGGCCGCGCGGCGTACGCATGTAGACCCGGCCTTCGTCGACGAACAGATCGGTGCCCTCGGCCAGCTCGATGCCCATCTCGTCGGCGAGGAAGGCGTGCTCGAAATACGCGCTGTTGAACTGGCCAGGCGTCAGCAGCACGACATTGGGCTCGGCCTCGTCGCTGAACGACACCGAGCGCAGCGTGGCGAGCAGCTCCTCGGTGTAGTTGGCGACCGGCAGCACGCCCATGGAGGCGAACAGCTCGGGCGCCAGCCGCATCATCACCTCGCGGTTCTCCAGCACGTAGGAGACGCCCGAGGGCGTGCGCACGTTGTCTTCCAGCACGAAGAAGTCGCGCTCGCCTACGCGCACGATGTCGATGCCGGCGATATGGCAATGCACGCCGCCGGGCAACTCGAGATCCTGCGCCAGCGGCACGAACTCGGCGTTGAGCAGCAGCTGGCGCTCGGGGATCACCCCGGCGCGGCAGATCTGGCGCTCTCCATAGGCATCGGTGAGGAAGGCGTTGAGCGCCTTGACGCGCTGGGTCAGTCCGCGCTCGAGGTACTTCCACTCGTCGTAGGCGATGACGCGCGGGATGATGTCGAAGGGGATCGTGGTCTCGTGCCCGTCAGCCGCGCCATAGGCGCCGAATGTGATGCCCTGCCGGCGGTAGAACAGGTCGACCTCGCCGCGCTTGGCTTCCAAAGTGGCCGCGGGCGTGTCGGCCAGCCACTGCGCCACGTCGCGGTAAGGGGCACGCACGCCGTCGGGCGCGGAGGTCATCTCGTCGAAGGCCTTGATGCCCGCCATGCGGTTCGCTCTCCCCAACGTGCCCGAAGGCCATCCCAACCGATTCGTGCTCAAGATGGTAGCAAAAAACGCGCCAGCGATGCCGACTTGACCATCCTACGTCAGGCGCCGCACGGTTCGCGGGCATCAGCGGAAGGAACGAGCATGAAACAGGTCCAGTTGAGCGCCTACGGCGTGCCGGAGGAGGTCGCGCGTTGCGTCGAGGTGCCCGATGTCGGCGCGCCGGCCGCCGACGAGGTCGTGTTCGACGTGCTGCTCTTCCCCATCAACCCGGCCGATGTCTGGTTCTGTCGCGGCTCCTACCGCCTGAAGCCGCCGCTGCCGGCGACGCCCGGTGCGGAATGCGTCGGCCGAGTCGCGTCTGTGGGGTCGGCGGTGAGCCACGTGAAGCCGGGCGACCTCGTGATCAATCTGCAGCGCGAGAACTGGGCGCAGCGCCGGCGCGTGAAGGGCGGCGACGTGATCAGGCTGCCGGCCGGCATCGACCTGAAGCAGGCGGCGATGGTGCGCATCAATCCGCCCACCGCCGCGCTGATGCTGAGCGACTTTGTCGACCTGCGGCCGGGCGACTGGGTGATCCAGAACGTCGCCAATTCGGCCGTCGGCAAGCTGCTGATCCGCCTGGCCAGGGGCCGCGGCCTGCGCACGCTCAACGTGGTGCGCCGCGAATCGCTGTTCGCTGAGCTCAAGGCATTGGGTGCAGACGCCTGCGTCGTCGATGGGCCCGACCTGTGGCAGCGCGCCCGCGCGCTCACCGAGAACGCGCCGATCAAGCTGGGCATCGACGCGGTTGCAGGCGAGGCGACGGGTCGGCTCGGCAGCTGCGTCGCGGACGGCGGCGCGGTGTGCAACTACGGCTCGATGACCGGGCAGGATCCGATCATGAGCCGCTCCGACGTGATCTATCGCGGCGTGACGCTGACAGGGTTCATGCTCGGCCGCTTCCTGGCGAAACGGTCGATCGAGCAGGTGCGGGCGCTCTACGCCGAACTGGCCGATCGCGTCGTATCGGGCGATCTCAGCGCGCCGGTCGAGAAGATCTACCCGATCGAGGACATCCAGGCGGCGCTGGTGCGCGCGCAGCAGGGCGAGCGCACCGGCAAGATTCTCGTCGCGCCCAACGGGCCGGTGTGAGCGGGCGCTACACCTCGTAGCCCCTGGCCTTCAGGCTCGCCTTCTGTTCCTCCATCACGCGCTGGATTGTCATGTTCATCAGCAGGACCTCTACCATGCGGTACTGGCCGGGATCACCGTGCTTGGCGGCCGCCTCGGAGATCGCCGCGCCGGCGCCCATCACGCCCTGGCCGTTCATCTCGATGATCTGGCTCTTGGGCACCTTGCGCTTGGCGAGCTGATCCCATACGCGCTGAGCGCGCTTGAGCGACAGCCAGTCCAGCGTCTTCTTGTTCTTGCTCTCGAGCTTATCGGCGTTGCCGATGATCCATACGCGCCGCCAGGGGGAAACCGCCATGAACGCCGCAGCGTCGTCCAGCGCTGGTCCGTGATCGGCGCGCACATGCGCGTCGCCTTGGGCGAAGTCGAACAGCTTCAGCTTCACGCCACCGGGCACCTCCCACCACTGCACATGCGTTCCAAGTCGATTGGCGGACTCCACGAAACGGCGCGTCTCCTCGGCTTTGCTGAGTGACGGTGCCGAGTTGCCAGGCGTGTGGATGGGATTGATGCCGATAGGCCTGTTGCGGAGCATGTTGGTTTCCCCCTGAAGCTTCCCCTACGCGTGCCAACATGCACGGCATCTGCGGCTGGTGCTGTTCCCCACGGCACAGGCCTTGGCAGCGCGGCTTCGGATGGCGATGATGCCGCCCGCAGGCGGGCTCACCGCCGGAGGAGGGATCGATGCCGAAGGATCAGGTGCAGGACTACGCCTCGGAGGTCGCGGCGGTGGAGAGCACGCTGCAGACCTATTTCGACGGGCTTTATGAAGGCGACCCTGCCAAGCTCGGCGCCGCTTTCCATCCCTTCGCGCATCTCTACGCGGTGGGCGCCGATGGCAAGGCCACCGACACACCGCGCGAGGACTGGCTGAAGATGGTCGGCAGCCGGCCGTCGGCGAAGTCCAAGGGCGACGAGCGGCGCGATCGCATCGTGTCGATCGACTTCAACGGTCCCAACGCGGCCTTCGCCAAGGTCGAGTGCCAGCTGCCGCCGCGCTACTTCACCGACTATCTCACGCTCTTGAAGATCGAGGGCCGCTGGCAGGTGATCGCCAAGGCCTATACCGCGGTGACGAAGTAGTCAAAGCGGACCACCGAGGATCGCGCCGAACAGCGAGATCAGCGCGATCCCGGTGAGCGGCCAGCGCAGGCGGGGGTACCACGCCGGTACGAAGCCGCGTCGCGCGCCATAGATGTCGTAGGCGAGCGCACCGAGGAAGCCGGCCGCCATAACGGTGAGGCCGGAGCGTCCGCCGATCGCCAGCGCGACAAAGCCCACGAGAACGGGAAGGGTCGAAATGGCGAGGCGAGCGGCCGGCACCGGCTGCTCGCGCATCGCCAGCCCCCAGTGCACGGCGCCGAGGAACGACAGGGCGCAGGCGGCGAAGGCGGACAGCAGTGAGGTGCCGTAGAGCCGCCAGTCGAGCGTGCCGCCGTAGGCCGCAAGCGCCGCACCGGCGACGAACGGCGCCAGCGAGACGATACCGATGAGGATCGCGGCGAGAGGTGGCGAAGGCCGCGCCCGCGGTTGCTGTCCAGGCTGGCGCGGCCTTGTCTCACGCTGCTTCGAATCGCGCGGCGGCGTCGCCTACTCCTTCACGTCGGCGGCGACCTTGACGCTGATCATCTTGTCGGGCGTGCGCGGCGGCTCGCCCTTGGCGATCTTGTCGACGAACTCCATGCCCGAGGTGACCTTGCCCCAGACGGTGTACTTGCCGTCGAGGAAGTTCGCGTTGGCGAAGACGATGAAGAACTGGCTGCGCGCGCTGTTGGGATCGTTGGTGCGCGCCATCGAGGCGATGCCGCGCACATGCGGCTCCTTGGAGAACTCCGCAGGCAGCGGATCGCCCATGCCGCCCGAGCCGGTGCCCGACGGGTCGCCGGTCTGCGCCATGAAGCCGTCGATCACGCGATGGAACACGACGCCATCGTACTTGCCCTCGCGCGCCAGCTTCTTGATCTGCGCGACATGCTTGGGCGCCAGGTCGGGGCGCATCTCGATGACGACGCGGCCGTCCTTGAGCTGGATGAAGAGCGTGTTCTCGCGGTCCATGGCGTGGCCCTTGCTGGCGACCGAAAGGAAGACGAGCGTTGCCACAACGGATGCGATCCAGCGCATAGTGTCCTCGGGTCTGGTTGGTTTTCGGAAGGTTGTCGAAAGAGGCGCGCGGACCATGGCCGAACAGATTCGACGTGGCAACCGCTTTAGCGGTTCGCGATAAAGCGACTTAACCTAGTATCGCAGCCTGATTCGCCTAACGCATCGACAGTGCAAGAGGATTGGAGAATTCAGTCTCCTGATGTGTTGCGCGAGCTTGGCGGGCTAAGCTGCTTGGTCAGTTATATTTTAACTAAGTCATTGAAGAAACTTGATAATTTATTGTTTTTTCACTGTCAACGCGATCGCTGCGCGGGTATCTTGTGGCGCGATATTTGAGTTCATATTCCGTGCCATTTCAGATGCGGGCGATCGATGCGATTTCCAGGCGGTCCCGATAGCGGGGCGCTGCGCGGCGCGACCGTGCACTCTCCGGCTGAGGCAACCATAGTCGAAACCGATGCGCAGGCCGCACCGGTTGGCGGGATTTTTCCGGCGCATCGATCCGATAGTCGCGCGCGCCAGCTCGAGGAAACGTGGCTCCTGCTGTTCCGCGAGCTGCGCGGGCCGGTCGATTCGGCGTTGGCGGGTGGCCTATCTGCCGGCGACGTCGCCTATCGCCTGGGCGAGCTGGTGCACAACTTCTTCCGCACACGCGGCGTGACGCTGACCAGCTTCGAGTTGCGGCGCATCGTCGTGGAACTGCTCGACAACCACAAACGCGGCTGGCCGACCCTGAAGCCGCCGCCGGGCTCCGCCGCACCGATCTCCAGCCTGGTCGACTTCGTCGATGGCGACCCCGATGCGCGCGCCATTCGCCAAGCCGCCACCTTGACGCCGGAAGCCACGGCGCCGCCACCAGCCGCGCCGCCGGTGGTCGAGGCACTTCCTTCGCCGCTGGTCATTGTCGAGCCGCGCCCGGGCGAACCGGCGGCGCCAACTACAATCTCCAACCTGTCGGTCGAGAATGCCGGCCCCGGCCCCGGCGTCACCGTAGCGCCGTCGACCCGAGCGGTCCTGCCCCGTCCGATGCTGCGCCGCCCTTCAGGGCAGGTTCTGTCGCCGCCGAACGAGTCCGATGGCACGCTGACGCCGGAGCGGATCGCCAGCATGGAAGCCGCCGCGGCCGATGCCGCCGATGCGGTCTTTGGCGCCGAAGCGCCGGCGGCGGAGCTACCGCCAGCATCGCCGGCGAGAGCAGCGGCGGGGTCCGCTGACGCTGTGTCCGACGACGTTTCGGCTGAGACGGCGTTGATCGCCATCGCGACCGCGTGGGAACGGCGGCGTGTCGCCAATCCGCCACCGGCGTCACGTGTCGAGCTTGGCCGCTGGGTATCACAGACGACCGCCGAGGCACTGGCCGACGCCGGGCTCCGTATCGGCGACGCTCAGCGCGCACGCCTCGAACAGCTCCTCGTCGACGATTTCTTCGGCTTGGGCGTGCTCGAGCCCTTGCTGCGCGATGCGGGCGTAACGGCGATCATGGTTAACGCGCCTGACGCGGTGTTCGTCGAGCGGCGCGGCCAGATCGAGCGCGTCGGCGGCTTCCGTGACCAGGCGCGTCTGGCGGCCGCGCTCGAGCGCCTGGCGCGCTTCGCCGGCAAGCCTGCGGCCGGCGCGGTACGGCCGCTGGTCGAGGGCCGGCTGCCCGACGGCGGCCGCTT
>JALHMM010000069.1 GCA_022844045.1 Reyranellaceae bacterium
GGCGCGGCGCGGCGGCGACCGGCGGCACGACAGGTGCGGGCGCGGGCCCAGCCGACGCGCCGCTGCCGACATCGGTCTCGATGCGATCGTAGCAGGCCAGCCGCTGGCCATTGTCGGTCATCTCCGAGCAGATCTTCAGGCGCCGCGCCAGCGCGTCGAGCAGTTCGCTCGATCGATCGGCGCCGCGTTGGGCGGAGGCGCTACCGGCGACGCTGGCAATGACAAGAACGGTCGCGGCGGAAAGGGCAATGCGAGCCATGCGGATCCTTGGAAGGCCCGGTCGGGCACAAGCGCAAGATTAACACGCCGTGCGGCAGAATTGTGATCACGCCGCGACGGTTTCGGGCCACAGGCTATTGTCGCGGTGGATCACGCGGCCGTCGAGCACGGTCATCAGGGCACGACCCTGAGTCGGGCGTTTGTCGAAGGCGGTGTTGCCTGTCTTGCTCTCGAATTTCTCCGGGTCGATCACCCAGGCGATGTCGGGATCGAACAGCACGAGATCGGCCGGCGCGCCTTTTTCCAGGCGTCCACCGGGCAGCTTGAACAGCTTCGACGGCGTCGTGGTCAGTCGCTGCCAGATGCGCGGCAGTGTCATCTGGCCGTTGTGATAGAGCTCCAGCGTTATCGGCAGGAGGGTTTCCAGCCCGACGACGCCGGGCTCGGCCAGGGCGAAGGGCACGCGCTTGCTCTCGACATCCTGCGGCCGGTGGTCCGAGACGATGCAGTCGATGGTGCCGTCGCGCACGCCCTCGACCACGGCGAGGCGGTCGGACTCGGCGCGCAGCGGCGGCACGACCTTGGCGAAGGTGCGGTAGTCGCCGACGGCGATCTCGTTGAGCGCGAAATAGTGCGGGGCGGTGTCGCAGGTCACCTTCAGCCCGCGCGCCTTGGCGCGGCGGACGACGTCGATGCCCTCGGCGGTCGAGATCTTGCTGGCGTGGTAGCGGCCGCCGGTCATCTCGACCAGGCGCATGTCGCGCTCCAGCTGGATCGCCTCGGCCAGCTTGTGGTTGCCGCCAAGGCCTAGCCGCGTCGCCAACTCGCCACTGTTCATCGCGCCAGTGGAAAGCGTCGGCTCCTGCGGCACCTGCACGATCAGCGCGTCGAAGGTCTTGGCGTAGTACAGCGCGCGGCGCATCAGCTGGGCGCTGGCGATCGGCTTGTCGCCGTCGGTGAAGGCGACCGCCCCGGCCTCCGAGATCAGGCCGATCTCCGAGAGCTGATCGCCCTTCAGGCCGAGCGTCAGCGCGCCGTAGGCGTACATCTTGGTGCGCTGCACCTGGCGCGCGCGCCGCGCCACGAACTCGATCAGCGAGGCGTCGTCGAAGGGCGGTTCGGTGTCCGGCAGGATGCACATCGAGGTCAC
Organism: Reyranellaceae bacterium; assembly: GCA_022844045.1. Classification (GTDB taxonomy): domain Bacteria; phylum Pseudomonadota; class Alphaproteobacteria; order Reyranellales; family Reyranellaceae; genus JAFAZJ01. Next base: position 1,370 of record JALHMM010000069.1, read on the forward strand.
GCCGCCCGCCGCCGCGGCGCGGCCGGCGGTGTCGAAGGTCTCCTTGTGCTCCTCGCCCGGCTCGCCGGTATGCACGCGCAGATCGACGATGCCCGGTGCCAGGCAATGGCCCTGGCAATCGACCGTGGCGATGCCGTAGGGCGCGCCGCCCGAGAACAGATTGGCGCCGTAGTCGAGAATCTTGCCGTCGCCGATCAGCACCGCGCCGCGCTGGTCGGTGTCGGCCGACGGGTCGATCAGGCGGGCGTTGATGTAGGCGACCGGCCGCCCGTCGCTGACGCTGGCCATTTCAGGCGGCCCCCGGCAGCGCGTTGCGGCGACCGCCGATCAGCGCGTCGAGGCAGGCCATGCGCACCGCCACGCCCATCTCGACCTGCTCATGGATGACGCTGCGTTGCAGATCGTCGGCCACCGCCGAGTCGATCTCGACGCCACGGTTCATCGGACCGGGATGCATGATCAGCGCGCCCGCCCGGGTCACCTTCATCTTCTCCTCGTCCAGCCCGAAGAAGCGGAAGTACTCGCTGACCGACGGCACGAATGAGCCGCTCATGCGCTCGGTCTGCAGGCGCAGCATCATGACGATGTCGACGTCCTTCAGCCCCGTGCGCATGCTGTAATGGACCTCGACGCCCAATCTGTCGATGTCGGTGGGCATCAGGGTGGCCGGACCTACGACGCGCACCTGGGCGCCCATGGTCTTCAGCAGGTGGATGTTGGAGCGCGCGACGCGGCTGTGCAGGATGTCGCCGCAGATCGCCACCAGCAGGCCTTCGAGCTTGCCCTTGCGGCGCCGGATGGTGAGCGCGTCGAGCAGCGCCTGGGTTGGATGCTCGTGCTGGCCGTCGCCGCCGTTGATCACCGAACAGTTGACCTTCTGCGCCAGCAGGTTCACGGCGCCGGAGTCGTGGTGCCGCACCACCAGCGCGTCGGGCAGCATGGCGTTGAGTGTCATCGCGGTGTCGAGCAGCGTCTCGCCTTTCCGCACCGAGGAGGCGGCGACCTCCATGTTGATGACGTCGGCGCCCAGGCGCTTGGCGGCGACCTCGAAGGAGGTGCGCGTACGCGTCGAGGCCTCGAAGAACAGGTTGATCACCGTGCGGCCCGACAGCGTGTCGCGCCGCTTCACCAACGAGCGGTTGGTGTCGATGTAGGTCTCGGAAAGGTCGAGCAGGGCCGAGATCGACGCGGCCGGAAGTCCCTCGATGCCCAGCAGGTCGCGCGGCATCGAGACGGAGAGGGAGCGCATTGTCATTAAAGCCGCACACTAAGCACCGCGTGGCGGCAAGAGCAAGCGCGGGCGCGTCGCGGCTGTGGAACAATCCCTCTTCCCGCGAAAGCGAGGAGAGCGCGGACTCAATTCTTCAGGAACGGGTTGTCCTGACCGCGCCCACGTCGGCGTGGCGGGAAGTGCTCGGCGAGGTAGTCGACGATCAGGTCGCGGTCGGCCTTGTCAGGATCGGCCATGCCGTGACGGTCGACCATGAACTGGAAGGTCGAGTCCCAGCGTTCGCGCGTCATGCCCTGCGCCTTGACGATCGCCGTGCCATGGCAGGCGGCGCACAAGTAGAACGTCTCCTCCTGGCCCTTGCCTGGTGGCATGCTGTCGACCGTGTCCTGATGCTTCACATCGGCGGGCAGCGCCTTCGGCAGGGCCTTGCCGCGAGAAGCGACGGCCGGTGCGGCGCCGGGCTTCGCCGAGACCAGCGGCTCGGCCGGCGGACGAAAGCCGCCTGCGCGGTCGAGCAGCATCAGCGCGGCCATCATCAGGATGCCCGCCGTGATGACGGTGGTCAGCTTCATCAGGCCTCGATCAGCACCGCGACACGGCTGACAGGATTGGCGCCGTAGCCCTGCGGGTTCCAGTTGCCGGCCTGGAAGGGCTGCGTCTTGCCGCTGGAGTCCGTCGCCTTGCTCCACACCTCGTAGTAGCCGGCGCTGGGCACCGGGATCGAGGCGCTGAAGCGCTGGAAGGCGAACTTGTTGGCCGGCGCCTTGACTTCGGCCTTGGTCCAGGTGGCGCCGTAGTCGATCGAGATCTCGACCGACTGGATCGAATTGTCGCCTGCCCAGGCCGAGCCGCGCAGGTCGATCTTCGTGGTGCCTTTGGGCAGCTTCGTCCCATGTGCCGGGAAGGTGACGACCGAGCGCACGGGCATCGATTCGAGGATCGCCATGTTCTTCTCGTCGCCCTTGTCGCCCGGGATCATCGGCGTGATGGGCACGCGATAGGAGAAGCCGGCCATGCCCGAGCCGTCATGCTCCTTGTCGCGAATCCAGACGCGGGTGAGCCACTTCGCCGAGAGCGAGCCGGCCCAGCCCGGCACGATCAGGCGTATCGGCCCGCCATGGATCAGCGGGATCTCCTTGCCGTTCATGCGAAAGGCGATGAGCGTGTGCGGGTCCATGGCTTTGGCAATCCGCATGCCGCGCGAGATCGTCGGCCGCGATGCGTCGCCGGAGAGGTGCACGTCAGCACCGTAATGCCCGGTATAGACGGCGGTGGATTTCAGCCCGGCGGTCTTCAGCACGTCGGCCAGCCGCACACCCGTCCACTCGGCGCAGCCGGCGCCGCCATTGGTCCACTGATTGCCGCGCGCTTCCGGCGTGAAGAACGACCGGCCGTTGCCGCCGCACTCCATCTGCAGCTTCAGCGACACCGCCTCGTAGCGTGCCATGAGATCGCCGAGGCTGATCTCCAGCGGCTTGTCGACCTCGCCGTCGATCTTGACCTTCCACATGCGCGGGTCGGACGGCATTTTCGCCGCGTCGGGCAGCAGGCCGTTGTTGCGGACGAAGAACTTCTCGGTCGGTGTGACCTCGTCGTCCATCAGCTCGGCCGGCGTCTCGGCGACCAGCGGCCGGTCGCCCAGCAAGGCGAGGTTGGCTTTGCCGTCCATCTTCAGCAGCTTCGGGCCTTTATCGACGCCGGCGGCGGCCGGAGGCGGCGGCGTGGTCGTCGCCTGCGCCAGCGCCGCCGGCACGAGGCCGGCCGGGATGTTGTCGGAGAACGGGATGGTGGCACCTATCGCCGCGCCCATGGTCGCCAGGCCCGCGCCCTTGAGGAAGCCGCGCCGGGAGCCGTCCGTACGGCGGCCGAAGACCAGGGCGTCGGCGCGCTCGGGATCGTCCGCATAGAGTTCGTGCATGCCGCGTTCACGCTTGGCCATGATTCCCTCCGTGTTACCGGTTCCTGACAACCTAGCCGAAAACCACCCTCATGCGCGATGCTTTCGACGCAGTAGCAGGGCGGAGATCACGAGGCCGATGGTGGATATCGCGATCACGATGGTGGCGATCACGTTGATCTGGGGATTGAGGCCCAGGCGCACGCTGGAATAGACCGCCATGGGCAGAGTTTGCGACGCCGCCCCTGACACGAACTGGGTCAGGATCAGGTCGTCAAGGGAGAGCGTGAAAGCCAGCAGCCAGCCCGAGACCAGGGCCGGCGCGATCAGCGGCAAAGTGATGGAGCGGAACACGGCGAAGGGCCGCGCACCGAGATCCATCGCGGCTTCTTCCAGCGAGCGGTCGAAATCGGCCAGCCGCGCCTGCACGACCACCGCGACATAAGCCATCGAGAAGGTGATGTGGGCGATGGCGATGGTGGCGAAGCCGCGCTCGGGCCAGCCGACAAAGCGCTCCAGACCGACGAAGAGCAGCAGCATGGAGATGCCCATGATCACCTCGGGCATCACCAAGGGCGCGATCACCAGGGCGACGAAGATCGAGCGTCCGGCGAAGCGACGATGACGCGCCAGGGCGATCCCGGCCAAGGTGCCCAGCACGGTGGCGGCGCAGGCGTTGACGAAGGCGATGCGCAGCGAGAGCAGGGCGGCGTCGATCATCGCCTCGTTGGCGAATAGCGCGCTCCACCATTTGGTCGAGAAGCCGCTCCACACCGTGACGAGTCTCGACTCGTTGAATGAATAGACGATCACCGTGGCGATCGGCAGGTAGAGGAAGGCGTAGCCGAAAGCCAGCGCCGCGAGCGGGAAACGCCTCATGCGTCTCTTCCTTCCCCCGGAGGGGGAAGGTGCCCGAAGGGCGGATGGGGGATGTCGAAGCCGAACAGAGGAGTCCGTCTTCGACATCCCCCTTCCGTCGCTCCGCGCCACCTTCCCCCTCCGGGGGAAGGTAAGGCAACGGGACATGCCCTCGCTCTCATGAGCCACCCATGTCCCGCGCCCGCAGGCGCTGATAGAGGGCGATCGGCGCTAGCAGAGCCACCAGCATCAGCACGGCGACGGCCGAGGCCAGCGGCCAGTCGCTGTTGGAGAAGAACTCGTCCCACAGCACCTTGCCGATCATCAGGGTCTCGGTGCCGCCCAGCAGGTCGGGGATCACGAACTCGCCCACCGCCGGGATGAACACCAGCAGGCAGCCGGCGACGATGCCCGGCAGTGACAGCGGCAGGGTGATCGACAGGAAGGCGCGCCACGGCCGGGCGCCGAGATCGGCCGCCGCCTCGAGCAGCGAGCGGTCGAGCTTCTCCAGCGCGGCGTAGAGCGGCAGCACCATGAACGGCAGATAGGCGTAGACGATGCCCAGGTAGATCGCCCATTCGGTGCCGAGGATCGTGCCGGGATCGCCGCTGATGCCTGTCGCGCGAAGGATCGCATTGATCAGGCCTTGTTCGGACAGCAGCCCACGCCAAGCGTAGACGCGGATCAGGAACGAGGTCCAGAACGGCAGGATCACCAGCATCAGCAGGATGGGTCGTCGCGATGGGGCAGCCATGGCGATGGCGTAGGCCATCGGGTAGCCGACCAGCAGGGTCAGCACGGTGGCGATCGCCGCGATGCGCAGCGAGCTGAGATAGGCGTCGACGTAGAGCGCGTCCGACAGCAGGAAGGCGTAGTTGCGCACCGTGCCGGCCATCGCCACCGGCGGCGCGGCGTCGGGCGCGTTCTGCCCGAGGCTGATCGCCGCGACGATGGCGAAGGGCGCGAGGAAGAACAGCAGCAGCCAGGCGAAAGGCGGGCCGACGATCGCCGCACGGGCGAGCCTCATCGGGTTGGAAGGACGCGCCGCCATGTCAGTCGTGCAGCACGATGGCGTCGCGCGCCGCCCAGGCGAGCCAGACCTTGTCACCGTGCCGCGGTGGGGGCTTGCCGTGGCGCGTATCGATCGCGGCGCGCATGGTCAAGCCGGGCGCCATCTCGACATGACAGATCGAGCGCTCGCCGAGATAGGACACAGCGCGCACCTCGCCCGGCGCGCTGTTCTCGACGTCTCCAGGCTTCTCCGAGGACAGCAGGGTCCGCTCCGTGCGGATCGCCACGCCGACCGGTTTGCCATCGCCGGTATCGATCTTCTCCCGCGTCACGATGTCGATGCCGAGCGCGCGGCAGCGCACGAGCCGCCCCGACGCCTCACCCTCCAGGATATTGGCGCCGCCGAAGAACTCGGCGACGAAACGGCTGGTGGGTCGCTCATAGACCGCGGCCGGCGCGCCGAACTGGGCGATGCCGCCCCGGTTCATGACCGCGACGCTGGTCGCCATGCTCATCGCCTCGTCCTGATCGTGCGTCACGATGACGAAAGCGATGCCCAGGCGCCGCTGCAGCTCGACCAGCTCCAGCCGCGTGCGTTCGCGCAGCTTGCGGTCGAGCGCCGCCATCGGCTCGTCGAGCAGCAGCAGCTTGGGCCGCTTGATGATGGCGCGCGCCAAGGCCACACGCTGGCGCTGCCCGCCCGAGAGCTGATCGGGCCGGCGCCTACCGAGGTCCGCCATCTGCACCAACTCGAGCGCTTCCTCGACGCGGCGCTCGATCTCGGCGCGCGCCACGCCTTCCTGCACCAGACCGAAGCCGACGTTGCGCGCCACGGTCATGTGCGGGAAAAGCGCGTAGGACTGGAACATCATGTTCACCGGCCGCTCGTAGGGCGGCAGGTCGGTGATGTCCTGGCCATCGACCAGAATGCGGCCCGCGTCCGGCCGCTCGAAGCCAGCGATCATGCGCAGGAGCGTGGTCTTGCCGCAGCCCGACTCGCCCAGCAGCGCCAGCCGTTCGCCCTTGGCGATGTCGAAGGAGACACCCGAGACCGCTGCCACGTCGCCGAATGTCTTGCGAAGCCCGACGACGCGCAGTGGAGACGGCGTGTCGATATCCTCGCTCACCGCCCGGTCTTGATCGTCGTCCAGGCGCGCGTGCGCAGGCGGGTGTGCTCGGCGTCGCCGGCGCTGATGGTGTAGAACTTGGCGCGCACCTCGCGGGGTGGGTAGATCAGTGGGCTCTCCGACACCGCCTTGTTCATCAGGGGCGGCGCCAGCCGATTGGCGTTGGCGTAGCCGGTGAGGTTGCTCGATTCGGCGGCGACCTTGGGCTCCAGCATGTAGTCGAGCCAGCGATGGGCGTTGTCGACGTTCTTGGCGCTCTTGGGGATCGCCAGCACGTCGAGCCAGAGCTGCGCGCCCTCGCGCGGGATGGTGTACTCGATCACCTGCTTCTTGGCCGCCTTGGCGCCGCGATCGCGCGCCTGCAGGATGTCGCCGGAATAGGCGAAGGCCAGGCAGACCTCGCCGCCGGCCAGCGCGTCGATGATCTCGCCGGTGTGGATCTTGCGCACGTGCGGGCGGATCTTCATGACCGCGTCGCGCGCCTTCTCGAGATCGGCCGGCGCCTTGCTGTCGGGATCGAGGCCGAGATAGAGCAGGGCGGCCGGCAGCACATCGGTCGGGCTGTCCATCAGCATCACGCCGCAATCCTTGAACTTGGAGACGATCTCCGGATCGAAGATCATGCGCAGGCTGTTGGTCGGCGCGTCGGGCATGCGCTTCTTGATCGCTTCGACGTTGAAGCCGATGCCCGTGGTGCCCCACATCCAGGGAATGCCGAACTCGTTGTTCGGGTCGTACTTGGCGAGCGCCTTCATCACCTCGGGGTCGAGGTTGCCGTAGTTCTTCAGCTTGGCCTTGTCGAGCTTCTGGTACAGCCCGGCCGCGAGCTGGCGGACGAAGAACGGCGAGGCGGTGGGCGTCACCACGTCGTAGCCGCCGCCGGCCTTGAGCTTGGCGTCGAGGATCTCGTTGCCGTCATAGGTCGTGTAGTTGACCTTGATGCCGGTGACCTGCTGGAAGTTCTTGGCCGCGTCCTCGGCGATATAGTCGTTCCAGTTGTAGACATTGACGACGCGCTCCTGCGCCAGCGCGGGCACGGCGGTCAGCGCGGCGGCGAGGATGAGCGAGGGCAGCGTACGGCGCATCGATGTCTCCCGGCGATCTCGGCGCATCTTTCCGGCGACGGGCTGTGGAAGGCAAGCCTTATGCCCTACCTTCCCCCCGCTTTGCGGGGGAAGGTATCAAACCCCCAGATACCGGTGCTGCAGCTCGACATCGGCGGCGAGCGCGGCCGAGGTGCCGGCCCACACCACGCGGCCCTTCTCGACGATGTGGTGGTGGTCGGCCAGCGCCAACAGCGCGCCGACGTTCTTGTCGATCACCAGGATCGACTGGCCGTCGCGCTTGAGCCGGCCCAGCACGCTCCAGATCTCCTGCCGCACCAGCGGCGCCAGGCCCTCGGTCGCCTCGTCGAGGATCAGCAGGCGGGGATTGGTCATCAGCGCGCGACCGATCGCCAGCATCTGCTGCTCGCCGCCGGAGAGCTGGTTGCCCATGTTGCCCTGCCGCTCGGCCAGGCGCGGGAAGAACTCCAGGACGCGTTGCAGGGTCCAGGCCGAGGCGGCCGACGCGCGCGCGGTGGCGACCAGGTTCTCGCGCACCGTCAGGTTGGGAAATATCTGCCGACCCTCCGGCACGAGGCCCAGCCCCAGCCGTGCGATTCTGTAGGAAGGCAGACCTTGGATCGCCGCGCCATCGAACGTCACCGTGCCTGATCGCGGCGGCAGCACGCCCATGATGGCGTGGACGGTGGTCGTCTTGCCCATGCCGTTGCGGCCCATCAGCGTGACCACCTCGCCGGCACCGACGGCGAGGTCCATGCCGAACAGCACCTGGCTGTCGCCGTAGGCGGCTTCGAGGCCGGCGACCCGCAACATCACGCCGCTCCGACGGCGGCGGCATCGCCGAGATAGGCCTGCCGCACCTCGGCATTGGCGCGGATCGCTTCAGGAGTGCCGGTGGCGATGGCGCGGCCATAGACCAGCACGGTGATGCGATCGGCCAGGGCGAAGACCGCGTCCATGTCGTGCTCGACCAGCAACAGGGTGCGCTGGCCCTTCAGCGTGCGCAGCAGGTCCACCATGCGCGCCGACTCCTCCGCGCCCATGCCGGCCATCGGCTCATCAAGCAGCAGCAGGCGTGGCTCGGCGGCCAATGCCATCGCCACCTCGAGCTGACGGCGCTCGCCGTGCGAGAGATCGGCGGCGGCGCTATCGGCGCGGGCGGCGAGGCCGACGCTGTCGAGCGCTTTCATCGCCGGTTCGCGCAACGAGCGATCGCCGCGCGCCGGCGCCCAGAAGCGGAAGGAGTGACCCTGGCGCGCCTGCACGGCCAGTGCGACGTTGTCGAGCGCGCTGAACTCGCGCAGCACCGAGGTGATCTGGAACGAGCGCGCCAAACCGCGATGCACGCGCGCCGGCGCCGGCAGTCGCGTGATGTCGTGGCCGTCGAAAATGACCTGGCCGGCATCCGGACGCAGGAAGCCCGAGAGTTGGGCGATCAGCGTGGTCTTGCCGGCGCCATTGGGGCCGATCAGCGCATGCACCTCGCCCGGCGCGACATCGAGGTCGAGATTGTCGGTGGCGACCAGGCCGCCGAAGCGCTTGGTCAGGCCGGCGACCTTGAGCAGCGCCTCAGCCATGGCCGCCCCCGGAACGGGACGGGCGGCCGAGCAGCGAGTCGATGCCGCCGCGGGCGTAGAGCGCGATCAGGATCAACAGCGGGCCGAAGACGATCTGCCAGTACTCGCCCCAGCCCTTGCGCCCGAGGTCGATCAGCGGCTTCAGCGACTCCTCGAGCACGAAGAAGACAATGGCGCCGAAGATCGGGCCGGTCAGGCTGCCCATGCCGCCGAGCACGACGATGACGATGAGGTCGCCCGACTTCACCCAGGACATCATCGAGGGTGAGATATAGGCGTCGTGGTTGGCCAGCAGCAGGCCCGACAGGCCACCCAGCACGCCCGATATGACGAAGGCGATCAGTCGGTAGCGGAACACCGGGAAGCCCAGCGCGAGCATCCGCGTCTCGTTGGCCTTGGCGCCGCGCAGCACCATGCCGAAGCGCGAGTTGACGATGCGCCACAGGCCGAAGGTCGTCGCCAGCAAGAGTGCGTAGCACAGCCAATAGAAGGTCGGCCGGTGGCGCAGGTCGATCAGGCCGGAGAAGGCGCTGCGTCGCGCGATGTTGAGCCCGTCGTCGCCGCCATAGGCCTCCAGGCCGACGCCGACATAGAAGATCAGTTGCGCGAAGGCGAGCGTGATCATGATGAAATAGAGACCACGCGTGCGCAGGCTGAGCGCGCCCACCGCCGCCGCCCACAGCGCGCACGCCAGCAGGCCAATCGGCCATTGGATCCAGCCGCTGAAGACGCCGTGATGGGCGAGGATGCCGACAGAGTAGCCGCCGACGCCGAAGAAGACGGCGTGGCCGAAGCTCACCATGCCGCCGTAGCCGAGGATCAGGTTCAGGCTCATGGCGGCGATCGACCAGATCACCACGCGCGTGCCGATCGACAGCAGATAGCGCTGGTCGAAGGCCTGGGTCAGCAGCGGCAGGATCGCCAGCAGCACCAGCAGCACCGCCACCACGATACCGCGCGGCGTGCGCAGGGCGGCGAGGAGGTCTTTCATGTGCGAAAGCGATGAATACCTTCCCCCGCTGGCGGGGGAAGGTGACGCGAAGCGCCGGATGGGGGTGGCTGGTGCGACCACTTCGGCCGTCGTGGCTGGCCGCGATACCGGCCACCCCCATCCGCCCTTCGGGCACCTTCCCCCGCCAGCGCAGGGGATTCGCATATGGCCTCGCCCTCACCCTGAGGAGCGCCGCGAAGCGGCGCGTCTCGAAGGGTGGGCAACACCCGCGGTGCCTGTGGCCCATGCTTCGAGACGGCCGCAAGCGCGGCCTCCTCAGCATGAGGTCGGGGCGTTTGGACGCCATATGCGAATGCCCTGCCCGCCAGCGGGGGAAGGTATGAGTGCCGCATACTCATTGCCGCTGACCGAACAGGCCGGTCGGGCGCCAGACCAGCACCGCGGCCATCAGCACGTAGATGGCCACTTGCGAGATCGACGGCGCGGCGGTCGAGGCGGCCGAGCTCGACATCACCTTCTTCAGCAGATCGGGCAGGAAGGCGCGGCCGATGATGTCGACCTGGCCGACGACCATGGCGGCGATGAACGCGCCCTTGATCGAGCCGATGCCGCCGATGACGATGATGACGAAGGCGAGGATCAGGATGTCGTCGCCCATGCCGATCTTCAGCGACACGATCGGCGCCGCCATCAGGCCGGCGATCGCCGCCAGGACCGCGCCCAGGCCGAACACCAGGGTGAACAGCAGCTCGATGTTGATACCAAGTGCCGCCACCATGCGGCGGTTCGAGGCGCCGGCGCGGATCAGCATGCCCACGCGTGTGCGTGTCACCAGCCAGGCGAGGAACAGCGCGACCAGCGCGCCGACGACGATGATGACGAAGCGGTAGGTCGGGTAGGGCACGCCGGGCAGGATGTCGATCGTCCCGGTGAGCGACGGCGGGAGCGTGATGCTCTTGCCGGCCGGTCCCCACAGCACGCGCACCAGCTCGTTGAAGAACAGGATCAGGCCGAAGGTCGCCAGCACGTGGTCGAGATGATCGCGTGCGTAGAGCCGGCGCGCGATCACCAGCTCGACGACGACGCCAAGCGCTAGCGCGGCGGGCAGCGCCAGTAGAGCGCCGAGTACGAAGCTGTCGGTCCAACCCATGAAGGTCCAGGCGAAGTACGCGCCCAGCATGTAGAGCGATCCGTGCGCCAGGTTCACCAGGTCCATGATGCCGAAGACCAGGGTCAGCCCGGCCGCCAGCAGGAACATCAGCAAACCGAGCTGGATACCGTTCAGGACCTGGAGGAAGAAGTATTCCATCGTCGTTCTTCCTACCTTCCCCCGGAGGGGGAAGGTGGCGCGGAGCGCCGGAAGGGGGATGCTTCAACGCATCCGGTGTTCGTCTTCGACATCCCCCATCCGCCCTTCGGGCACCTTCCCCCTCCGGGGGAAGGTAAGCGCAAGAAATGAAACGGGAGCGCGTGTGCGCTCCCGTCGATGTCGAGCCTGGCCTCCGTCACTTCATCGGGCACTTCTCGTGGTGCGGATCCTTGGCCGCGGTCATCGCCGTGGCCACGGTCTTGAGCGTGAAGTTGCCGTCCGAATCCTTCACGGTCTCCTGGATGTAGAAGTTCTGGATCGGGAAGTTGTTATTGTTGAAGGCGAAGTCGCCGCGTACCGACTTGAAGTTGGCCTTCTTGATCGCCGCCCGCACGGCGTCCTTGTTGGCGAGGTCGCCCTTGAGGGCCTCCGCGGCCGAGGCGATCAGCATGATCGCGTCGTAGCTCTGCGCGCCGTAGAACGACGGATAGGTCCCGTGCTTCTTGCGGAAATCGGCGACGAACTTCTTGTTCTGCTCGTTCGGCAGGTCGTTGACCCATTGCTGCGCGCCGGGCACGCCGAGCGCCAGATCCTTTTGCTGCGGCAGCGACAGCGCGTCGATGCTGAACGCCTGATAGAGCGGCACCTGGCCACGCAGGCCGGACTGCGCGTATTGCGACAGGAACTGCACGCCGTGCGCGCCGGGATAGAAGATGTAGATGCCCTCTGGCTTGACCGAGCGGATCTTGGCCAGCTCGGCGGAGAAATCGAGCTGGTCGGGCCACTTGGTGAGATCCTCGCCGGCGATCGTGCCCTTGTAAGTGCGCTTGACGCCGGCGAGCATGTCCCTGCCGGCGGCGTAGTTGCCGGCCATCAGGTACAGGCTCTTAACACCCTTGCTTTGCAGGTAGGCGCCCATCGCCATCGGCGTCTGGTCGTTGTTCCACGAGGTCGAGAAGTAGTTCTTGTGGCAGAGTTCGCCGGCGATCTGCGAGGGGCCGGCATTGGCGCTGATCAGGATGGTGTCGGCCTCGTCGACCACGGTCTTGAGCGAGGCCAGCAGCACGTTCGACCAGATGTAGCCGGTGACGAAGTTCACCTTGTCCTGGACGGTGAGCTTCTCGGACTTGGCCTTGCCGACATCGGGCTTGAACTGGTCATCCTCGTAGATGATCTCGACCGTCCTGCCGGCCATCTTGCCGCCGAGATGCTCGAGCGCGAGATTGGCCGAGCGGCGCATGTCCTCGCCGATCGCCGCCTGCGGGCCGGAGAAGGTCGAGATGAAGCCGATCTTGATCGTGCTCTGCGCCAGCGCGGGCACGGCGAACAGCGACAGCGCGGCGGCGCCGACGGCCAGTCTGGTCAACATTGCTGGGTCTCCCTCGTGATTTTCCACACCCGATCCCGCCTCGCCGGGGCAGGTTTTCGCGGGCGTTATAGAAGCCGAAAAGCCCAATCGCCACAACGCTTCATTCGACGGCGAAGCGCGTTTTGACGCTGCTGGCGCGTGCCGTCATGCGCTGATGCCACGACTCGATCGCCGGAGTTCCCGTCATCAGGTCGCTTCCCTCCGGCGCCAGGCGCAGCAGGGTGAGCATTGGGTAGGCGTGCAGGTCGGCGAGGCTCAGCACCGGGCCGGCGATGAACGGGCGATCGGCGGATAGTCGGGCGAGTTCGGACAGGGCCTTGCGCACGGTCGGGATCGCCGTGGCGATCTTGGCCTCGTCGGAGGTGCCGCCGCGCGCTGGCACGCGCAGCCGCTCGACGTAGATGTCCCAGACGCCGGCGCGGTAGAGGTAGCTGTCGCAGATGCCGATCGCTTGCGCCATCACCGCGCGACCGGCGGGCGTGGCCGGCTGTAGCGCAGGTCCGTCGAAGGCCTCGTCGACATAACGGCAGATCGCGGCGGTTTCATAGAGGCGCAAGCCGTCGTGCTCGAAAGCCGGGATCTTGCCGAAGGGATGGCGCTCGAGATGCGCGGCCGGCGGGCCGCCGGGCGCGAAGATGTCGACTTCGTCGAAACGGTAGTCGACGCCCTTCTCGGCAAGAGCGAGCCGAGCGGTCCTCGTGTAGACACTGTAGGCGGCGCCGAAGAGTATAGGATTGCTCATGGGTGTTCGCCCGGCTGCTTTCCGTGGTTTGATCCTGACATGACGATACCCTACGACAGCCCGGTCGCGCCCGCCGGTATCCGTGCGCGCTTCGTCGACAACGTCAACGGCCTGCGTATGCACGTGCTGGAGGCCGGCTTCGAGACGCCGGGCCGGCCCTGCGTGCTGCTGCTGCACGGCTTTCCCGAACTGGCCTGGAGCTGGCGCAATGTGATGCCGGCGCTCGCCGCCGCCGGCTACCACGTGATCGCGCCCGACCAGCGAGGCTACGGCCGCACGACCGGCTGGGATGGCCGTTACGACGGCGACGTCGCCTCGTTCCGCATGATCAACCTGATGCGCGATGCGATCGGCCTGGTCTTCGCCCTGGGCTACCGCTCGGTCGCGGCGGTGGTCGGACACGATTTCGGCTCGCCGGTGGCGGCGTGGTGCGCGCTGATCCGGCCCGATGTGTTTCGCTCGGTCGTGATGATGAGCGCGCCGTTCGGCGGTGTGCCGCCGCTGCCGTTCGACACGGTCGGCAAAGCTGCGCCAGTGACGGATCCAATCCACGACGCGCTCGCGGCGCTGCCCCGGCCGCGTAAGCACTATCAGTGGCACTACTCGACACGTGGCGCCGATGCCGACATGCATCGCGCGCCGCAGGGCGTGCACGATTTTCTGCGCGCCTACTACCACTACAAGAGCGCGGATTGGCGCGGCAACACACCTTTCCCGCTGAAAAGCTGGAACGCCGGCGAGCTGGCCAGGATGCCGACCTACTACGTCATGGATCGCGACGTCGGCATGGCCGCGACCGTGGCGCCCTACATGCCCTCAGCGGCGGAGATCGCCGCCAATCGCTGGCTAAGCGACCAGGAGATGCGCGTCTACAGCGCCGAGTACGAACGCAACGGGTTCCAGGGCGGACTGCAATGGTACCGGTGCTCGACGGACCCGCGGTATCAGACGGACCTGCAGATCTTCAGCGGTCGCACCATCGACGTGCCCTCGGCCTTCATCGCCGGCCGCCAGGATTGGGGCATCCAGCAGCGCCCCGGCGCTCTTGAACGTATGCGCGAGAGCGCCTGCACGCGGATGACCGAGTTCCATCTGATCGACGGCGCCGGCCACTGGGTACAGCAGGAACAGCACGAGGCCGTGAGCGCTCTGCTCGTCGACTTCGTCAGGCGGTCGGCTTGAATCAAACGTCCTAAGGCTTATGCAATCGCACCGGCTCGCGCGTCACAGTCCGCCGGCCGCGCTTGAAGGCCGCCAGCACCGGTGCGATCGTGCGCAGCGCCGTGACCGCGTCGGTGGCGTCGAGCATGACGAGATCGGCGGGATTGCCGACGGCGACGCCATAGTCGTCCTTGCGCATGAGTCGTGCGGCTGCCGACGTGGTCATATCCCAGATCGCCTTGACCTCGTCGTCGTTGCCGCGCTGCGTGACGATCGCATGCATGTTGGCCTGGCGCAGCAGCTGGCCGTCACCGAACGGCGTGAACGGATTGAGGATGTTGTTGGAGCCAATGGAGCAGGTGACGCCGAGCTCAGTGAGGCGGTTCAGGTCGACCACGTTGCGCGGCACGTTGTGGTCGGTATGGCGGCCGCCAAGATAGAGATCGGTCGCCGTCAGCACGGTGGCGGCCACGCCGGTGTCGGCCATGCGCTTGGCGACCTTGTCCAAGTCCTTCCACGGCATCGTGGACAGCTTGCCCACGTGGCCGACGGCGACGCGACCGCCCCATTTGTACTTCTCCGCGAGATCGCACACCAACAGCGTGTCGAGCTCCTCGGCGGAGGCGCCGCTGTCGAGATGCATGTCGATGTCGATATCGAACTCGCGTGCCATCTCGAAGACGCGGCGGATCTGCGCCGCGCGGTCGGTGTCGTAGTTCGGCGCGGCACCGACGACGGTGGCGCCGTTTTTCAGCGCGGCGACCATCAGTTCGTCCGTTCCGGGGTTGTTGGTCAGGCCTTCCTGCGGCATGACGCAGATCTCGAGGTCGATCGCCCATTTGTACTTGTCGATCAGCGCCTTCACGCCGTCGAAGCCGCGCAGCCCGACTTTGGGATCGACCTCGACATGGGTGCGCATGCGCGTGGCGCCGTGGCCGACGCACTTCTCGATGGTGCCTGAGGCGCGTTCGATCACGTCCTCGACCGTGAAGGTGTGCTTGACCGCCGACACGCGCTCCATGGCGAGATGCGGATTGCGTTTGGTGGTGTGCTCGCAGCGTCCGAGGATGCAGGCCTTGTCGAGATGGATATGGGTTTCGACGAAGCCGGAGCAGACAAGCCGGCCGCCGCCTTTGACCTCTTCCCTGGCGCTGCCGCCAAGCCTAGGGGCGATCGCCGCGATGCGGCCGTCCTTGACGCCAATGTCGGTGGTCGGTTGATCGGGCTTGCTCTCGGCCAGCCGCACGTCACGCAGAACAAGATCAAAATCCATCGGAAGCGTCGCTCTCCTTGAAGGCGGTATGGATGTTGCATCAGACTGCGCGGGAATCACAGGAGGTTCACCCAACGCCATGCTCTCTCGACGGACGTTTGTGATCGCCGCGGTCGCGGCGCCAAGCATCGCTCGGGCGCAGGCCGCATGGCCGACCAAGCCGATCCGCTGGATCGTCAACTTCCCGCCCGCGGGCGCGGCCGACATCCTCTCGCGCACCCTGACCGAGCGCTTCGGCACGCGACTGGGCCAGCCGATCGTGGTCGACAACAAGCCGGGTGCCGGCGGCCTGCTGGGCGCCGACATTGTCGCCAAGGCGAAGGGCGACTCGCATCTCGTCATGATGTCGAGTGCCGCCTCGCACGGCATCGGGCCGGTGCTCTACAAGGACGTGCCCTATGACGCGCTGGCGGATTTCACCCATATCCACCTGGTCGGCACGTTTCCATCGGTGCTCGCGGTCAATAGCACGTCGCCGATCAAGACCGTGGCGCAGCTGATCGACCAGGCGCGCGCCGACCCGGCGAAGGTGACCTACGGTTCGGGTGGCAACGGCACCATGAACCACCTCACCGGCCAGGTGCTCGCGCGCCAGGCCGGCGTGACGCTCACGCACATTCCCTATCGCGGTTCGGCGCCGGCGATGAACGATCTGATGGGCGGCCAGATCGCGGCCCTGATGGAAAGCCTGCCGACGGCGATCGGCCACTTCACGTCAGGGCGCATGCGGCCGCTGGCGATCAGCGAAGACGAGCGCTCGCCCGCATTACCCGATGTGCCGACCTTCCGCGAAGCGGGTATCGCGGGAGTCGTGACCACCAACTGGTTCGGGTTCTCGGCGACGGCCGACCTTCCAGCGGACATCGCCAAGCGGTGGGAGACGGAGATCTCAACCGAGCTCAGGAGCGACGAGGTCAAGGAGAAGTTCGCCAGAATCGGGGTACGGCCGAGCGCGGTGGGCGGACAGGGCTATGCTGCCCTGATCCGCAGCGAGCTCGACCGCTGGCGCGAGGTGATCCGCACTGGAAACATCCGGGCCGACTAGGCAGAGTGCGTCGAGCACATCGCCGATCTCGGGCCTGGAGCCCTGACGTCACAGAATGCCGCTGTTCATCGACTGGTTGCGTCGACGTCGGTCTGCCGACGACCAGGCCCTTCTGACCGGCATCATCGATCGACACGACAAAGCCTCCGGCGCCTCTGCGCAGCGCGGCAGATCGGTGTCCCGTGTCGAGCGCAGGCCCGCGGTGGTGGGGCGCGATCGCCGCGTTGGTTGGATGCGCCCGGCGATCCTGATCTCGATTTTCGTCGGCCTTGTGATCTACGTCGCACTCGAGCGGCCCAGGATTCCCGGTGTCTCGGGCGGCGTTCAGCGTCCAAGCGAGTTGGACAGCGAGTTCGTGGGGACCATTCGTGTGGTCGACGGTGACACGGTATCAATGCGTGAGCAGCGGCTACGCTTGGCCGGGATCGACGCGCCAGAGAAAGATCAGACCTGTACCCGCGGCGGCAAGATCTGGAACTGCGGGGAACAGTCGAGTGCCGCGCTGAAAGCCTGGATCGGCAGCAGCATCCTGACCTGCCTCGGTAACACCATCGACAAGTATCGTCGCCCTGTCGTGCGTTGTACGGCCCGAGGCTTCGACGTGGCGGCCTGGTCGGTCGAGAACGGCTGGTCTGTGGCAGGCCCGATCGGCCCGCCTGACTATAAGTCCCAGGAAGCGCAGGCCAGAAGCCTGCGGCTGGGACTATGGTCCGGCGAGTTCATCCCGCCCTGGGAATGGCGGGCGGCGCACGGGGTCGACAACCAGTAGGCGGCGCGTGATCACACCGTTGGCGGCGTCTTGCCGTAGTCTGCGTCGCTCACCGGCTCGTGCCACGTCGTAGCCTGGCCCTTTTCGTCGGTCTCCGACATGGCGAGGTGGCACATCATGGTATCGGGCGCCGAGCCGTGCCAGTGACGTGCATTGGGTGGGATCACTACGGTGTCTCCAGGCCGGATCTCCTGCACCGGCTGCCCCTCGAGCTGGTAGCGCCCAATGCCGGATAGCACGTAGAGGACTTGGCCGACCGCGTGCTGGTGCCAGTTGGTGCGCCCGCCCGGCATGAACGTCACGCGCGAGGCGCGCAGCTTCGACGGGCCTTCGGGCGCCCACACCGGATCGGACACGACCGAGCCCACGAAGTTCGCCGCCTCCGCCTTGGATGTCTTGCGGTCTCCCGCTCGCATGATCCTGGGTTTCATCAGAGCCTCCCTGGCGTGGAAGGGTAGGCGGATCGGGACCGGGCGCGCAACGTCAAGCGATGGATCTCGCCGGTCGCGGCGATGGATGCGCGCTAGATCGAGCGGCCGACCAGGAGGCTCAGGGGCATGACGCCCTCGGCCGCGACATCGGTCGGCTTGCCGTCCAGCGGTTCGTGCTGGAACCCGGCGCCGGCGGCGCCGGCGCACGCGGCGCTGACGACAATGGTGAACTGCGCGGACTTGGGCGCCTGTTTGCCAAACTGCTCCAGTCGCGCGGCGACGTTCACGGCTTCGCCGATCGCCGTGTAGTCGATGCGGCCCGCGAAGCCGACATTACCGACCATGACCGTCCCGGTGTGCAGGCCGATCCGTATGCGGCAGGCGAACGCGCCGCTGGCCTGGCGCGCGCGGTTGAAGGCCTCGACCTCGGCCGCGACCGCGAGCGCGCCAAGACAGGCGGCGCGGGCATGGTCGACGTTCGGCTCGGGCGCCCCCCAGAACGCCATCAGCCCGTCGCCGAGGTACTTGTCGATGGTGCCGCCGCTCGCCTCGATGGCTGGTCCGACTCTCGCGAGCAGGTCGTTGAGATACGCCGCCGCTTCCGCCGCGGGGCGGCCACGCGAATAGCTCGTATAGCCTTCGAGGTCGCAGAACATCACCGTGAGGCCGCGGTCCTCGCTGGCCGGCAGCCCACCCTGCCGCGCGATCAGGCGCGCGACCAGCGCGCGCGGCAGGTAGGTGGCGGAGAGACGCAGGCCGCGCGCCATGCGTTCGAAGGCCTGGTTCGCCAGGCTGACTTCCCGGACCGAGCTGTTCGTGAGCGCCGGGAGGCGGTCGAGCTCCAGCCGCTCGACCGAACGCGCGGCGTCGGCCAGCGCCAGGATCGGCTTGGCCAGTCGCCGGCCGACAAGGATCGCCACGATGCCCGTCAGCAGCATCAGCAGGCCGCCGGCGATCAGGATGCCCCGCACGATCCAGCGGGCACGAGCGCTCTCGCGACCGGCCTCGTGATAGCCAATGGTCAGACGGGCCGGCGTGTAGTCATCGATCGGGCGATAGTGCCAGGCGAAGCTGCGGTCGCCGACCCAGTTCCAGTGGCTGGTCAGCGACCGCGCGCCGACGATCGAGGGGAGCGGATTGGCGTCGGGCGCCCACATCGCGGCCAGGACCGGATCATTCACCTCACCGAGAGTCGCGAGCCTGCGGCGGTCGCGCTGCTCGGCGCGTCCGGCTTCTTTGCCGAGATGCGGGTGCGCCAGCACGCTTTCGCGGCCGACCAGGATGAACGGCTTGCGCTCGCCGCTGATCTCGAACTCCTTGAGGAAACGCGACAGATCGGAGGTTCCGATCGCCGCGGCGACGAATCCTCTGAATTCGCCGCGGACCCTGATCGGTGCGATGAGGGGCAGGATGGGCTCGCCGACCACGATCGACCAGATCGGCTCGGCCCACTGTGGTTCCGACATGCCGCGCGCACGCGCCATGATATCCGCCGCCTGCGGAACGCTCTCGCGCGGCTCCGGGCGTGCGCTGCGGTCGGCCCGGATGAAGCGCATCGGTTCGCCGTCGACCGGAAAGACCAGGTAGCCGACCGCCTGGGGGGCGGCGGCAAGGGCGCCGAGCGCGAAACTGCGCCACTGCTCGGGATTGTCGAAGTCGATCTCGCCGCGCTCGACGGCCTGGGTGAGGTAGGTGAGCTGAGCCTGCACGGGCTCCAGGTGGGTCTGCAGACCTCGGGTGATCAGGTCGAGCATGAGTTGACGGCGGTCACGGGACGCGTCGACCTGGTTGCTGTCGGCGGCGTACCAAGCGATGCCGATTACCGGTGCCATCGCCACGAAGATCAGACAGACGAGCAGGGCCGGCAGCAATCGCGCGATCGGCCAGCCCGAAGGCGCCGGGTTATCTTCGGCCACGTGACTAGATCCGCAACTTGAAGCGCTGGATCTTGCCGGTCGCGGTCTTGGGCAGCTCCGGCACGTACTCGACCCAGCGTGGATACTTGTACGGCGCGAGCGTCGAGCGGCAGAGACTCATCAGCTCGGTGGTCAGTGACTCGCCCGCGGTCTGGCCGGGCTTGAGCACGACGAATGCCTTGGGCTTCACCAGCTCGTTCTCGTCTTCCTGCCCGACAATCGCGGCCTCGAGTACGGCTTGATGGCCGATCAGGCAGTTCTCGATCTCCACCGGCGAGCACCAGATGCCGCCGACCTTCAGCATGTCGTCGCTGCGGCCGTCGTAGATGAAATAGCCGTCGGCATCCTGGCGGTAGGTGTCGCCGGTGTTGAGCCAGCCATTGACCATGGTCTCGGCGGTCTTCTCCGGCTTGTTCCAGTAGTACTTCGCCGCCGAATCGGCGCGGATCCACAACCGGCCGCTTTCGCCTTTGGGCACCGGCTTGCCGTGCTCGTCGAGGATGCGCGCCTCGTAGCCCGGCACCGGTTTGCCTGATGTGCCGGGGCGATGATCGGCCAGGCTGTTGGCGATGAAGATGTGCAGTGCTTCGGTCGAGCCGATACCGTCGAGGATGATGGTGCCGGTCTTCTCCTGCCAGCGGCGGAAGATCTCCGCCGGCAGCGCCTCGCCGGCCGAGACGCAGGCGCGCACGCTGGAAAAGTCGCGCTTGGCCTTGTCGAGCGCCACCAGCTGCGCCGCGTAGAGCGCCGGCACGCCGTAGTACAGCGTCGGCCCGAAGCGTTCGATCATCTCGAAGGTCGTGTCGGGCGTTGGGCGGCGATCGTCGAGGATCGCCGTGCCGCCGGTCCATAGCGGGAAGGTCATTCCGTTACCCAGCCCGTAAGCGAAGAACAGCTTGGCGGCCGAGAACGACACGTCGCTTTCGCGCACGCCGAGTGTGCGCACGCCATAGAGCTCGCTGGTCACCACCATGTCGCGCTGCAGGTGGACCGCGCCCTTGGGTCGCCCGGTCGAGCCGGAGGAATAGAGCCAGAAGCAGTCGTCGGTCGGCGCGGCGGGCCGCGCGTCGAGCCGGTCCGACGCGGCCGCCATCTTCAGCGTGAATGCATCGACGGTCAGCGCCGGGACCGGCATCTGCTTGAGCGCCGGCTCGATCTCGCCCGCGAACTCCGGGGAGTAGACGACAAGGCCGCAGCCCGAGTCCTCGAACAGATAGGCGTAGTCGGGGGCACGCAGCAGCGTGTTGGGCGGCACCGGCACGATGCCCGCCTTGATCGCGCCCCAGAACAGATAGAAGAACGCCGGGCAGTCCTTCACCACCATCATCAGCCGATCGCCGGGCTTCAGCCCGAGCGCCAGCAGCGCGTTGCCGGCGCGGTTCACGCGCTCGGCGAGCTGGGCGTAGGTGACGTCCTCCTGGAGCGTGCGAATCGCCAGCTTGCCGCCGCGGCCCTCGGCGATGTGGCGATCGATGAAGGGGACGGCGACGTTGAAGGCCGCCGGGAACGGCATCGCTGCGGGGGTGGCTTGACTAACATCGGCAACGAAACGATCCGGCGGCATACCGACTTCCTTATTGCAAAGCCCCTCAAAGGTTCCGGCGGCTTCGTGTAAGCCTGAACGCGTCGATAGGACCGCCGGGTCGCGTCGATCGTGAATCACGCCAAGGATAACGACACGCGAATCATCGTAGAGTCGAAAAAACAGTCTGTAAGGAAAGCCGCGAAGCCGCGCCCGTCGGATGGTGGTGGTGCGCGGCGCGTACGCCAGAGGATTTTCCGCCACCCGCCTGACAGTTGCCTGAAGCGCGTCGTGAAATCTTCCTGCGGTGGCGACATCACGTGCGGCGTACCAGCGCGCGGCCTCCACCACGTCTACTTCGGCTTCAGCGACGAAGCGCACGTGGCGGGTCATTTGCGATGGCTGTCAATTTCCGCATTCAGCTTGCGGAAGACCTCTTCCGCTGGAATGGCTGACGAAGGATCGCGCTCATGGGCTTCGAGGCGCCGCTTCAGCTCAGCGATGAGCTCGGGCGACTCCACTGGTTCCGCGTGCGGCGAACCATGTTCCGCTTCGATGCTGTCCCACAGCCGATCGATCAGATCCAGTTTCTCGGCCACCGTCAGGCGGGAGATATCGATGGTGGTGATAGCCATGCCTCCTCCGCAGGGTCTCCTACAGTTTAGCGCCAGACGCCTTCACCGGGGCCTGGAAAGTTTGTACCTGGGCGGCGACGAAGGCGGTGAACTCCGCCGGCGTCATCGGCTTGGTGACGAAGCCGAGATCGCCCAGCCGCTCGATCAGCTTGGCATCCGCCAGCACCTCGCTCATCGCCTTGTGCAGCTTCGCCTGCGCCGCGGCCGGGAATCCCGCCGGCGCGGAGATACCGACGAAGTTCTCGGCCACCAGCTTGGGATAGCCTAGCTCGACCACGGTCGGCACGTCGGGCGCGCTCGGCGCCTTCTGCGTCGAGGTCAGCGCGATCATCCGCAGCTTGCCGTCCTTGGCCAGCGGCAGCACTTCGGTGAGCGTGACGACGGCGAAGTCGAGCTGACCGGCCATCATGTCCTGGAACATCGGCGCGGCGCCACGATAGCCGATATGCTCCATGCTCAGGCCGAGCTCGGCCTTGAACATCTCGCCGATGATGTGGCCGATCGAACCCTGGCCACCCGAGCCGAACGGCACCGCCTTGCCCTGGCCTTTGATCCAGGCGATCAGCTCCGGCATCGTCTTGGCCGGCACGGCCGGGCGCACGACGAAGGCGTTGGCGACCGAGCCGATATAGACGACGTGCGCGAAGTCCTTGATCGGATCGTAAGGCGGCTTGTCGAACAGATAGGGCGCGATCGAGATCGGCGCGCTGTTGCTGAGCATCAGCGTGTGGAACTCGTCCTTGGCCTGCAGCACGGCGTTGGCGCCGATGGTCGTGCCGCCGCCGGGCTTGTTGTCGACGATGATGGTCTGGCCGAGCTTCTCCGACAGCGGCCCGGAGATCACCCGCGCGGCGGCGTCCGACGCGCCGCCCGGCGGGAAGGTGACGACCAGTTTCACCGACCGGCTGGGCCATGCCGCCTGCGCCGAAGCCGCCTTGCCGAGGAGGGTCGCGGCCGCCGCCATGCCCAACACGTGCCTGCGCGCAATCATGAAATCCTCCCGAAACGGACAGTCGGCAGGGGACAAGCAATGGCCGTGCCGGCTGTTAGGCGCCGCCGCGGAACAGCGAGAATCCCCAGGGCGTCATCTTCAGCGGCAGATGATAGTGCTGCGCCAGGTCGGCGATGCCGAAGCGATAGGGCACGATCTCGAGGAAGGCTGGCCGGGGCAGGGCGACGCCCTGCGCGCGGTACCAGTCGCCGACATGGAACAGCGCCTCATAGATGCCGGTCGCGACGATGCCCTCGCCGCGTATAGTCGGATGATCGAACGCGCCGCTGGCGCCGACCGCGCCGTCGGCCAACAGCCCGCCATCGGGGCCGCGCAGCTCGACCCGCAGCCCCGCCGCGGCGATGCCGCGCGAGACGTCGAAAACATGGATAGAGATGCCGCCCGATGGCATTAGGTCGCTCCTGTTGCCGAAGAGTTCGACGTAGGTCGCGCGTGGCGAATGTCGGCCCTAACCCGGGCGTGTAGGACAGGTTGAAGCCTGAGCGCCATCACGTCTTCCGACGCGCTCGCAATTCCGCGTAGACGTCTTCCCACAGCAGGGACGAGTCGGGATCACGTTCGTGTTATTCTACCTCGCGCTTCAACGCGTCGAGGAAGGCCTCGGGCTCCTGCGGCCAACGTCCCTCGCCAGGCGGTGGTTCGTCGCTAGCGGCGTCGATCGCGTCCCACAGCCGCTCGATCAGGTCGAGTTGCTCCTGGCGGGTAAGCTGCGAGATGTCGAGCGATCGGATGTCCATGCTTGTCCTCCGATAACGCCGCAGTATAGCGCGTCGGGCCCGATCAGTTGAACCTCACATACTCGAAATCGGCGGGCTGGTTATTGATGCCGCGCGCCGGCGGGGCGATCCAGTTGGCGAACTTGCCGGGTTCGGTGACGGCGCGCCCCATCAGCGAGGTCACATAGGCGCGGTCCTCGTCGCTCGGCAGCCACTTGCCCTCGTTGGCCTTCCACGTCGCCTCGTCGACCACGCGGCCATCGGGCGCCACGCGCGCGCCGGCGAAGCCGCCGATGCGGCGGTTGAAGCCGCGATGCGGCAGCTTCATCTCGAAGTCGATGCCGGCGCGCTCGATGATCTTGTTCCAGCGCAGCACGCCCTTGGCGCAGTCGTCGATGTAGTCCTGGCGCAGGCGCTCGTTGAGCGCGGTCAGCGCCGGCACCTGGCGCTCGACCACCGCGCCGCCGTCGAGGCCCAGGATGGCGTATTGCGCGCTGGCGAGCTGATGATCGTCGTCGATGCGCGTCTCGAGATAGCGGCCCTTCAGGCCCGCGGTGTAGTAGTTCGCGGCGTTGGTCGAGGCCTCCTGGCCGAACAGGTCGAGCGACACCGAGAAGTGGAAGTTGAGGTACTTCTGGATCGTCGGCAGGTCGACGCAGCCGAAGGCGCGCACGTCGTCGGACTTGCGCTCCTTCATCACCTCGCAGGTGCGCTGGATGACGCGGCCGACGCCGGTCTCGCCGACGAACATGTGGTGCGCTTCCTCGGTCAGCATGAAGCGGCAGGAGCGCGCCAGCGGATCGAAGCCCGACTCGGCCAGCGAGGCGAGCTGGTACTTGCCGTCTCTATCGGTGAAGTACGTGAACATGAAGAAGCTGAGCCAGTCCGGTGTCTTCTCGTTGAAGGCGCCGAGGATGCGCGGCTTGTCGGGATCGCCGGAATGGCGCTGCAGCATCTCCTCGGCTTCCTCGCGGCCGTCGCGGCCGAAATAGGCGTGCAGCAGATAGACCATCGCCCACAGATGGCGGCCTTCCTCGACGTTGATCTGGAACAGGTTGCGCAGGTCGTAAAGCGAGGGCGCGGTCTTGCCGAGCAGGCGTTGCTGCTCGACCGAGGCCGGCTCGGTGTCGCCCTGGGTGACGATCAGACGACGCAAGGTCGAGCGATGCTCACCAGGCACTTCCTGCCAGGCCGGCTTGCCCTTCTCGTCGCCGAAGGCGATGCGGCGGTCGGCCTCGCGGTCGGCGAGGAAGATGCCCCAGCGATACTCCGGCATCTTCACGTAGCCGAAATTCGCCCAGCCATTGGCGTCGGTCGAGATCGCCGTGCGCAGGTAGACGTCGAAGTCGAGGCTGCCGTCGGGACCCATGTCCTTCCACCATTGCAGGTAGTTCGGCTGCCACGCCTCCAGCGCGCGCTGCAGACGGCGGTCGCTCGACAGGTCGACGTTGTTGGGAATGCGTTCGCTGTAGTTGATGGACATGCTGTCCTCCGTTCAATCGTCGTGCCGAGCGCGTCGCGGGAGATTCCTCGCTGCGCTCGGAATGACGGATCAGTCTAAACGCGACGGCGGTCGTAGACCGGCTTGCGGCCCGACCCGTAGAGCTTGAGCGCGCCGTCGGCACCGACGGCGTTGGGGCGCTGGAAGATCCAGTTCTGCCACGCCGTGAGGCGCGAGAAGATCTTGGTCTCCATCGTCTCGGGCCCGGCGAAGCGCAGATTGGCCTCCATGCCGGTGAGCCCGTCGGGCGAGAAGCTGGCGCGCTCCTCGATCGCCAGTCGCACCTCGTCCTGCCAGTCGATGTCGTCGGGCGTGAAGGTCACCAGCCCCAGCGAGTCGGCGGTTTCGGCGTCGAGCGCCTTGCCGATCTCCGCCTTCAGCGCCTCGACGCGCGCCGGCTCGGCGAGGAAGCGGCTCTCCAGCCGGCTCAGCCCGTTGCCCATCGGCAGCTTCCCGAAATTCAGGCCGCTCAGCCGCAGCGACGCCTCGGGCAGGTTGCCGCCCTCGAGCTTGCCGATCAGCATGTAGGAGCGGTCGGCGGCGAGCACGAGTTCCAGCAGCGAGCCGGCAAAGCACGAGCCCTGCTCGACCAGCGCGATCAGGCTGCGCGAGGAGACATCGACGCGCTTGAGCGTGCGCTTGAGGAACAGCGTGATCTCGCGCGCCAGCCAGTGCGACTGGTTGGCCAGCAGCAGATCGTCATAGGCGGTGACCAGCTCGCCATCGCCGCTGCTGTGGAACACCCAGGTGCCGATGTCACCCTCGTTCAGCCGCAGATGGAGGATCGCGTCGTCGAGATCGCGCGCGAAGGCCAGCGGCCAGAACGTCGCGCCCTCAGCCTCGATGCCGGCGATGTCCTTCGGCGGCGCGGCCTCGGGCCCCTTGATGTGGAAATGCGCCGCCCGCAGCTCGCGATCGATCTCGACGGTGAGATGCGTGTAGGTGACGCGATCGTCCTCGATGCGGCGCGACAGCGGCGTCAGCGCGACGCCCTTGGCGCTCTTGGGCCGGTCGGACTTCGCGGCGATGGCGCGGGCGCGCGCCATGGTCGCCTCGTCGAGCTTCGACCGCGGCACGATCTCGTCGACCAGGCGCCAGTCGACGGCGCGCTTGCCGCGCATGCCCTCGCTGACGGTGCAGAAGAAATCGGCGTGGTCGCGCCGGACCTTGCGTTTGTCGACCAGCCGCGTCAGCCCGCCGGTGCCGGGCAGCACGGCGAGCAGCGGCAACTCGGGCAGCGACACCGCGGAGCTGCCGTCGTCGGCCAGGATGATGCTCTCGCAGGCCAGCGCCAGCTCGTAGCCGCCGCCCGCCGCGGTGCCGTTGATCGAGCAGAGATAGGTCTGGCCGGAGAAGGTCGAGGCGTCCTCGATGCCGTTGCGCGTCTCGTTGGTGAACTTGCAGAAGTTCACCTTGTGGTCATGGCTCGACACACCGAGCATGTTGATGTTGGCGCCCGAGCAGAACACGCGGTCCTTGGCCGAGGTGAGCACCACGGCGCCGACCTCGGGATGCTCGAAGCGCAGGCGCTGCACGGCGTCGGCCAGCTCGATGTCGACGCCCAGATCGTAGGAGTTCAGCTTAAGCCGGTAGCCCGGCTTGAGCGTCGCTTCCTCGGCGATGTCCATGGCGAGGATCGCCACGTCGCCGTCGAGCTTGAGCTTCCAGTGCCGGTAGCGCTCCGGCGCGGTGCGGAAGTCGACGAAGGGCTCGGACGCGGCGTCCATGGTGCCTCGTGAGTGTTAATTCGTAATTCGGTACTCAAATGCGTATTTACAGTTTGCGCCCCCTCAGACACGCTGTCAACGCACGAAAAAGGGGGCTTCGGTGGCTGTGGAAAAGCGGGATCGGGACCGACGGCCGACGCCGCGGCGCAAGCCAGCGCCGGCTCCGGCCCAGCCGCGCGAGGGCGCCACGATCCGCCTGCGCGACGTGGCCACCGCCGATCTGCCGGAGATCATCGATCTCGATCGCCGCCTGACCGGCGAGGCCAAGCCGGCGTACTGGAAGGCCGGCGTCGCGCCACAGCCGGACCGCTTCTTCCTCGTCGCCGAGAGCGCGAATGGTGGCTTCGCCGGCTTCGCCATCGGCGAGATCCGTGCCTGGGAATTCGGCTCGCCGCCGGTGGGCTGGATTTTCGCCATCCAGGTCGACCCCGATCTGCGACAGGCCGGCGTCGGCACGGCGCTGTTCGACGGGCTCTGCGCGCGCTTCCGAACCGCCGGAATCGGCCTCGTGCGCACCATGGTCAATCGCCGCGACCACCTGATCCTGTCCTTCTTCCGCACCCAGGGGCTGACCGCCGGCCCATCGCTGGAACTGGAGATGGAGCTCGAGCCGTGAAGCTGCAGATGGCGACGCGGCTCGGCCTCTACGCGGCGCTCGAGCTGGCGCGTGATCCGGCGCGTCAGCTCTCGGCTACCGACCTGTCGGAACGCTTCGCCGTCTCGACCAACCATCTCGCCAAGGTGTTGCGCGAGCTGGGCCGCGCCGGCCTGGTCGAAGCCGAGCGCGGCGCAGGCGGCGGCTATCGCTTCTGCGGCAATCCCCGGCGCACGACCTTGATGGACATCGTCGCGCTGTTCGAGGAGATGCCGGGCGATCGCGCTTCGGAGCCGGGCGACGGCACCGATATCGGCCGCGCGCTGGGCCGCGTGCTGTCGGAGGTCGACGAGATCGCCGAGGCCACGCTGCGCTCGGTCACTTTGGAGACGCTGCTCAAGCACGCGCGCCAAAAGGGGGCACGGTGATCCGTCTCGTCCTCGTCGCCCGCGTGTCAACACAGTGACGCGCGGGCGCCTCGATATGGTCCAAGTTTCGGGGCACCTTGTGCGTCGGCCGATCGACGGCTTCTTTCCGTGATCCGATGAGGAGATCCGAGCATGCGCTTCGTCCTCGCTCTTGCTGCCGCGCTGCTGGCCTTGCCCGCCGCCGCGCAACAGACCTCAGGCAGCATCGAGGTGCAGACGTTCGAGGGCCGCAAGACCATCACGCCGAACTGGCAGGCGATCAATGCGCTGCCGCTGGGCGACAAGGGCAACCCGGTGCGGGTCCACACGCCGCCGGGCCAGCGCGCCTACCTCTCGCGGCTCGTCTGCACCGGCGGCGGCGCACCAGCTTTCAATCGAGTCGGCTCGTTCGGGATCGGCCCGTACGGCACGATCATCGACGGCTACGACGTCGACTGCGCCGGCACCAAGCGCATGGTGTTCATGGACATGTACCACCCGGACTACGTCGAGCCCCGTCCGGTGCCGGGCTTCACGATTCGCGCGCCGTAGTCCGCCTCACGCGGCTTCCTGCGCGGCGGTGGGGCCGTCGCACTTGGTCGTGGTTCGCCGCAGGTCGCGGACCATCGTGAGATCGTCGTAGCGACGCACGCGGTGCATGGTGCTGCGATTGTCCCAGATCACCAGGTCGTGCCGCGTCCAGCGATGCGAATAGACGAACCTGGGCTGCGTGGCGTGCTCCATCAGGTCGCGGATGAAGGCGCGCGCTTCGGGCATCGGCCAGCCGATGATGCCGCCGATATGCGCCGACAGGAAGATCGACTTGCGCCCCGACAGCGGATGCGTGCGCACCAGGCGATGGCGCACCGGCTTCATCTTGGCGCGCTCCTCGGGCAGGAACCCGGTGAAGCCCAGCTGCTCGCGGGAGAAGATCTGGGAGTGCTCGCAGATCATATCCTCGATATCGCCCTTGGTCGTCCGGTCGAGCGCGTCGTAGGCGGCGCGCATGTCCGCGAACTCGGTGTTGCCGCCCGATGTCACGACGACGCGGCCGCTCAGCAGCGAATAGCGCGCCGGTACGACGCGGAAGCTGGCATCGGAATGCCAGAGACGGTTGCCGAGCGAGGCCATGCGGCGGCGATCGTCGCGCGCCAGCATGCGGCCATCCTTGCCGAGGTTGGAGACATCGGCGAAGGCGGGATCGAGCCGCAATTCGTGGCGGCGCTCGGTGGCGTTGGCGCCGTCCTGCAGCGGGCCGAAGTTGCGGGTGAACTCGAGCTGCTGCTCGTCGGTGATGTCCTGGCCGGGCAGCACCAGCACAGCGTGCTCGGCCATGCCGGCATCGACCGCCGCGACTTCCTCGGGCGTTTGCCGGCGGCGCACGTCGATGCCCGTCATACGGCCGGCGAAGACCGGCGTCAGCGGCGCGATCTCGATGGCCATGGTCTCCTCAGTCGGCCGACTTCAGCCAGCCGTCGCGAGTCTGCGGCAGTTTCTTCTTCAGGATCGCGCCGGCGACGACGTTGCGCAGCACTTCGGCCGTGCCGCCGCCGATGGTGAACATGCGCACGTCGCGCGCCATGCGTTCCAACGGAAGATTTCGCGAGTAACCCCGCGCGCCGAAGAATTGCAGCGCGTCGTTGACGACCGATATGGCGCTCTCCGAGGTGAACACCTTGGCTTGCGCCGCGAGCAGCATGTCGGGGAAGCCGCCTTCGCCGCTGCGTGCCGCGCCATAGACGAGCGCGCGCGCCGCGGCGAGCTTGATCGACATGTCCGCGAGCTTCCATTGCAGGCCCTGGAACTCGTTGATCGGCCGGCCGAACTGCTCGCGCGTCTCCGACCAGTCCAAAGCCAGCTGGTAGGCGCCATCGGCGATGCCCAGCGCCACAGTCGCCGCTCCGACGCGCTGGCTGTTGTAGGCGTTCATCAAATCGGCGAAGCCCTTGCGCAGGCCGCGCGGCGGGATCACCAGCGCCGAGGGCGGCAGGTCCATGTCCTCGAAGGCGATCTCGGCCTCGGGGATGCCGCGCAGGCCCATGGTCGGCTCGCGCTTGACGATCTTCAGGCCCGCCGTCTCGTCGCGGATGGCGAGAAAGCCGCCGACGCCTTCCTCGTTGCCCTTCTCGTCGAAGACCTTGGCGAAGATCAGGTGCAGGCGCGACACGCCGCCGCCGGTGATCCAGTGCTTCTTGCCATTGACCACGAAGCGGTTGCCCCTGCGGTCGGCGCGGGTGGTCATGCCGCTGGCGTCGGAGCCGGCTTCCGGCTCGGTGATGCAGATCGCCGGCTTGTCGCCGTCGAGCACCATCGCGGCGGCCATCTTCTTCTGGTCCTCCGAGCCGTAGGCCATGATGGCGCTGATCGCACCCATGTTGGTCTCGACGGCGATGCGGCCGGTGACCGAGCAGGCCGCCGACAGCGCCTCGATCACCACCACCGCATCGAGCCATCCGCGTCCCTGGCCGCCATAGGCGGTCGGGATGGTCATGCCCAGCAGCTTCGCGTCCTTGAGCAGCGCGACATTGTCCCACGGGTATTGTTCGCTGCGATCGACCTCGGCGGCGCGCGCGCTTACCGGGCCGTTGGCGAGCTCGCGGGCCTTGGCCCGCAGCGCGGTCTGTGACGCGTCGAGTGCGATGCTCATCCGACTTTCTCCAGGCAGAGGCCGTCGACGCGATGGATCGGCAGCCGCTCGCTGCGGCCCCTGATCTCCATGTCGCCCAGCGCGGTGTACAGGAATCGCGGACCGGCCCGCAGCTGGCTGGTCTGCGCCACCAGGATGCGCGTGCCGTGCTTCTTGTTGAGCTCCTGCAGGCGCGACGCCGTGTTCACCGCGTCGCCCAGCAGGGTGTAGCTCAGCCGGTCGCCGGCACCGATCGTGCCGCCGATCACCAGGCCCGTGTTGATGCCGATGCGCGTAGGCAGACGCAGGCCGCCAGAGAACACGCGATCCTGCGTGGCCTCGACGATCTCCAGCGCCGCGGCCACGGCCGCGGCGGCGTGGTCGTCGTTGGCCAGCGGCAGGTTGAAGCTGGCGAACAGCCCGTCGCCGATGAAGGTGTTGACCACGCCGCCGTTGCGCTGGATCGGCGGCAGCACGACGGCGAGATACTCGTCGAGCGCGGCGATCAGCGCGTCCGGGTCGGCGCGTTCCGAGAGCGTAGTGAATCCGTCGATGTCGGTGAACATCAGCGTCGCCTCGCGCGTCTGGCCGGTGATCCGGCCATCGGGCGATTCCTGCAGCAACTGGCTGGCGACGCTCTCGCTGACATACTTGCCGAAGGTCTCCCGTAGCTTGTCGCGCTCGCGCAAACCCACGGCCATCTGGTTGAAGCGCTGGGTGAGCTCGCCGACCTCCTCGTTGGACGTCACCGGCAGGCGTACCGAGAGGTCGCCGCCGGCGACTTTCTCCATCCCCTTGTCGAGGCGGCGCAGAGGATTGGTCAGCGAGCGCGACACCCAGTAGAGCACGATCGGCAGCACGAAGGCGGCGGCCAGCAGGTCGATCAGGATCTCCTGCACCAGCCGGTCGCCGGCGTAGCTCAACATCTCGACAGAGATCAGCAGCAGCGGCGCGATCGCGGTGAAGCCCAGCGCCACGCCGATCTTCAGGCTGAAGCTGCCGAAGAACAGACTGAGGTTCACGCCGTGGCGGCGGAACAGGAAGTGGCACAGGCCTTCGAGATAGCCGCTGACGATGAAGTAGGCCAGCACGAAGCCCAGCGCCGTCTGCACGACGATGGTCGCGATGGTGTCGCCCCATGTCGATAGCGGCACCTGTGAAGCGGTGGCGCCCAGGATGCGCGGCAGGAACAGCCGCTCGCTCATGATCACCATGAACAGGATGGCGACCCAGTAGGCGGAGCGCAGCGGCAACTGCGTCAAGGTGCGCTCGATGCCGGCGAAGTTCTCGCCCGAGGCGATGAAGGCGCGCACCGGCCTGAAGATGCGGGATGCACCGTAGAGGTTGACGCCCAGCAGCACGACGACATCGACAGCGAGGTTGAGCGCGAACAGGCGGAAGGCGTCGTTTATCCAACAGAAGATGAAGCTGATCACCGTGTCGACGAAGAAGATCAGCGACATGGCGAGGTAATAGCGCCGGATTACCCGGCGCGCCTCGTCATCGAGCGGTAGGGCGCGATCGGTCACGGCGCCATGCTTACCTTCACTCGCCTTGCGGGGGAAGGTATTCAATCACAGCCCAAGATACGCTTGACGCACGCGATCGCTGTCCAGCAGAGACTGGCCGGTGCTTT
This sequence comes from Reyranellaceae bacterium, assembly GCA_022844045.1. Lineage (GTDB taxonomy): Bacteria > Pseudomonadota > Alphaproteobacteria > Reyranellales > Reyranellaceae > JAFAZJ01. Next base: position 33,479 of record JALHMM010000069.1, read on the forward strand.
CCAGGACGACGCGGCCGTTCTCCAGCACGTAGCCGCGCTGTGCCAGCTTCAGCGAGGCCATGACGTTCTGCTCGACCAGCAGGATGGTCAACCCCTCCTCGTGCAGGGTGCGGATGACGCGGAAGACCTCCTGCGTCATGGTCGGCGACAGGCCGAGCGACGGCTCGTCGAACATGATCATCTCGGGCTGGCCCATCAGGCAGCGGCCGATCGCCAGCATCTGCTGCTCGCCGCCCGACAGTGTGCCGGCGGCCTGGCGGCGGCGCTCGTCGAGGCGCGGGAACAGCTGCAGCACCCGCTTCAGCGTCGCCGCCATCGCGCCCCGGGCGCGCTTGAGCGTGGCGCCCATCTCCAGGTTCTCGAGGACCGAGAGATTGGGGAAGATCTGGCGACCCTCGGCGACATGGCCGACACCCAGCTCGCAGACGCGATGGCTGGACCAGCCGGTGATGTCGGCACCCTTGAACGTCACGCGCCCGGCCGACGGCGCCTGCATGCCGTGGATCGAGCGGATCAGCGAGCTCTTGCCCGCGCCATTGGCGCCGACGATGGCGACGATCTCGCCCTGGCCGGCGGCGAGCGACACGCCGTCGAGCGCCTGGGCGTCGCCGTAGAACAGGTCGAGTTTGTCGACGGCCAGCATCATCAATGCGCGTCCTGCCCGAGATAGACGTCGAGCACGCGCTGGTCGCGCGCGATCGCCTCGGGCGGACCCTCGGCGATCTTCTCCCCGTAGTTCAGCACGACGATGTGCTGCGACAGCGCCATGACGGCGCGCATGACGTGCTCGATCAGCAGGATGGTGAGCCCGGTGCGCGCGTTGAGCGCGCGCAGGAAAGCCACCATCTGGTCGGTCTCGGTGGGCCGCAGGCCGGCCATCACCTCGTCGAGCAGCAGCAGGCGTGGCTGGGTGGCGAGCGCGCGCGCTACCTCAAGCCGCTTGCGGTCGGGCAGGGTGAGGTTCGACGCGGTCATGGCGCGCTTGTCGTGCAGCCCGAGCTCGCTGAGCACGGTCAGCGCCTTGTCGCGCGCGCGCCCGACATCGGGCTCGCGCTTGAGCGCGCCGATCAGCACGTTGTCGAGCACGGATAGGCCGGGGAAGGGCTTGACGATCTGGAAGGTGCGGCCGATGCCGGCGTCGCAGATGCGATCGGGCCTGAGTCCGGTGATCGTGCGGCCATCGAGCTGCACGGTGCCGGCGCTGGGTGGAAAGACGCCGGCGATCATGTTGAAGGTCGTGGTCTTGCCGGCGCCGTTGGGGCCGATCAGCGCGTGGATCGCGCCCGCCGGCACGTCGAAGCCGACATCATGCACCGCGCGCAGGCCGCGGAAGCTTTTGCCCAGCCCGCGTACGCTGAGATGAGCGCCACCGACACTCATGTTTCTTCCCCCGGATGGGCAGGGCGTTCGCAGATGGAGTCCGGCCTTACCTTCCCCCGGAGGGGGAAGGTGGCGCGCGAAGCGCGACGGATGGGGGATGTTTCAACGAATTCGGTGTCCGTATTCGACATCCCCCATCCGCCCTCCGGGCACCTTCCCCCTCCGGGGGAAGGTAAGACGAAGTCAAACGGGCCATATGCGATAGCCCTGTCCCGGAGGGGGAAGGTATGAGCGGAGCGGCTCATCGCACGAAGCCCAGCTTGCGCGCGAGCCACGGCCAGACGCCGTCGCGGCGGAAGGCGACGATGGCCAGCAGGGCCAGGCCATAGAAGATCTGCTTCAGCCCGGCGGTCTTCACGCCGAAGACCTCGCCGATCTTCTCGGCGGCGATGGTGAAGACGTCGCCCAGGCTGACGAGCAGGGCGGCGCCGACGAAGGGCCCGATCAGCGTGCCGAGGCCGCCGATGATCGGCGCCAGGATCACCTCGATCGAGCGGCCCATGGCGAAGGCGGTCTCGGGGAAGAGGTTCTTGTAGTAGAACGCCGCCCAGGCGCCGCCGATCGCCGCCATGCCCGAGGAGATCAGCACGGCGATCATCTTGCCGCGGAAGACATCGACGCCGCTGGCCTGCGCCGCCTCGGGATCCTCGCGGATCGCCAGCCAGTAGTAGCCGAGACGGCTGGTCAGCAGCAGGCGGCAGGCGACCAGCGCCAGCGCCGCCATGGCGAGGATGACGTAGTAGAACATCACCGGCCCGCCGCGCAGGTGCCATACACCGGGATCGCCGGAGACCTTGAGGAACAGACCGGCCGAACCGCCGACCCACTTGAAATGGTCGAACAGGATGCGCGTGAACTCGGCGAAGGCGATGGTCAGCAGCGCGAAGTAGACGCCGGCGAGCGAGAAGCGGAAGCCGAGGAAGCCGACGATGCCGCCGGCCAGCATGGCTACAGCCACGCCGGCGATCATGCCGATCCACGGCGAGATGCCGAAGTGGAAGGCGAGCGCGGCGGCCGTGTAGCCACCCAGGCCAAGATAGAGCGCGTGACCCAGCGAGAGCTGGCCGGCGAAGCCCATCATCACGTTCCACGCCTGGCCGATATAGGCGAAGTAGATGACCAGGATCAGGATCGACAGCGGATACGAGCCGATGAATGCCGGCGCGGCGAGCAGCAGCGCCGCGAACACTGCGAGCGTGACCTGCCCGCGTATCGGCATGTCCGAGGTGAGGCGGCGCCACAGGGTCATGGGCTGGGGGCGCGCCACTCCAGTGGCGCGTCATTCATGACGCGCCACTGGAGTGGC
>JALHMM010000070.1 GCA_022844045.1 Reyranellaceae bacterium
GCCGGTGTCGCGGTGCCCGGCGGTGGCACCTCGGTCGGCGGCAGCACGGTGGTCTGCGCGCCGGCCGGCGCGTTGGCGGGATCCGCGCGGCCGATCATGTCGGCGACGCTGTAGGCGCCGCGCGCGGCGACGCGCGAGATCAGTCGGTCGCCGCCATCGAGCCATTCATCCGGCTTGGCGCTGACCACCTGTTCATGTCGACCGATGAGCCCGCCTTTGGCGTCGCGCACGGTCCAGACCCAGGTGACACGAAGCTCATCGTTCACCAGCCGAGGCGTTCCAGACACCTCGATGGTGCGAGGCGCGCCGTTGCCGTTGGTGGCGGCGACGATGCCCTGCTGGCGCAATGCCAGCACGATGGCGACGGGCAGGCGCTCGGCCATGGCCTCGGTAACGCCCTTGGGCGGCAGGATGACGAACTCCGCCGTCTCGATCGTCGGGCCGCCGCGTGCGTCGCCGTCCTTGACGTCCGGCCGGAACGGGCGGGGCGTCTCGCCGCAGGCCGCCAGCATGAGCAGGCACAGCGCGAGGATGGCCCGCAGCGGACTCTCACACCACGATCGCGACACAGGTCACCAGCAGGCCCAGCATGCAGAGCATGGCGAACATCACCAGATAGGGCATCGGCTCAGTCGACCAGCATGATCGCGGACAGGCCGCGGCCGTAATCCTTCACGCCCTGCAGCGTGTTGCGCCGGTAGCTGAAGAATTGCCGCTCGTTGCCCAGCGTGTCATGGCCGCTGTCCTCGACGGTGGCGACGCCCAGCAGTCGCAACCGACGCAGCAGATAGCCGGGCAGGTCGAACATGTAGTGACCGGCGCGGCGCGAGGCGGAGAAGAACGCGGCGTTGGTCGTATCCTGGTCGATGAACGGTGCCGGGAACTCGGGGCCGACCTCATAGGATTCGCGCGCGATGCAGGGGCCGATCGCGGCGTGCACGTGCGTGCGTCGCGCCCCCAGTTTCTCCATCGCCGACAGCGTCGTGTCGACGACGCCGGCCAGCGCGCCTTTCCAGCCGGCATGCGCCGCGCCGATCACGCCCGCCGAGGCGTCGGCCAACAGCACCGGCGCGCAGTCCGCGGACAGCACGCCCAGCGCGACGCCCGGCCGGTCCGTCACCATCGCGTCCGCCTTGGGCGCGCCGGGCGAGGTCCACAGCTTCGTATCGTCGACCCGGAGAACCGTCGTCGAATGGATCTGATGGACGGTCAGCAAGCGCTCCGGCGCCAGGCCCAGCCGACCGGCGGCGCGGGCGCGGTTTTCCGCGACATTGGCGGGATCGTCGGTCGAACCGTAGCCGCAATTGAGCGAGGCGTAGATGCCCTGGCTGACGCCGCCTTCGCGCGTGAAGAAGGCGTGCCGTACGTGCGGCAGGCGGGCGAGGCTGGGAAGCGTGAGCACGTGCGGTCGCCGTTCGTCGCGGATGGGGGCGGCGAGCCGAGTCAGATGAAGCCCGCCGCCGGGGGCAACGACGGGTCACGCAACGCGATCGCGCGAAACAAGGTGCCCATTTGGCCGGGGTCGATCAAGCGCCGCATCGCCGCGTCGATGTCCGCGGCCTGCGCCGGCGTCGCCAACGGACGCAGCAGCGCGGCGCGGGTCTCGATGCCTAGATCGCGCAGGAAGTCGCCCTGCGCCGTGGGGCCGTCGATCGCTGCGCCCGCCTGCCGTGCGGCGCGGGCAACGGCTCCGAAATCCACATGGGCCGTCAGGTCCGCCTCGCCGATGGCCTCGAACACGTCGGCGGCCTTGTGCGCGCGCAGGGCCTGCAAGGTGTCGCCGTTGGTACCGGAGTCGTAACCGTAGTCGATGAACAGCGCGGCACCACGGCTGGCCGCGATTCGGCGCGCGATCTCCGATGTCAGGGATGTGACGGCCGGCGATAGCTCGGCGATGGAGCCGAACCGGTCGATCGTGCGCACCGGCTCGGACAGCAGCGTGGCCAGCGGCGATTTGCCGGGTGCCGACGCGAAGGCGAACTTCGCGCGGCCGTGGACCAGCCCGACCTGGCGTTCTGCCCAGCCCCAGGGTTGGCGTACGAGCTGGCGGATCGGCAGCGCGTCGAGGAATTCGTTGGCGACCAGCAGCAAAGGTGCGTCCGACGGCACCTCCGCGAAGCGCTCGTGCCAATGCGGCGTGGCGTAGTCGGCCAGCACCTCGCGCTGCACATCTCGTAGACCGGCGTGGATCTCGACGAGGTGCAACTCGAGCGCCTCGTGGAAGCCGGGCACCGCGCGGGTGGCGCGCAAGGCGTCGCGCAGCAGCGTACCGCGTCCCGGGCCAAGCTCGACCAGGTGGACGCGTTGGGGTGAGCCCAGCACCAGCCAGCGTTCGGCCAGCCAGGCGCCCAGCAGCTCGCCGAACATCTGGCTGATCTCGGGCGCGGTAACGAAGTCGCCGCTGGCGCCCAACGGCTTGCCGCTGCGGTAGTAGCCAAGCGCCGGGTGGTTCAGCGCCTCGGTCATGAACTCGGCGACGGTGATCGGGCCGGCGAGCGCGATGCGCCGGCGCAGGATTTCGGCGAGTTCCGTCATGCCTAGGCGGGCAGCGCCGGCCGGCCGAGCGCGCGCATGATCAGCCAAACACCGAACGCGACCAGGGGCAGCGACAGGATCATGCCCATGGTCAACCAATTGCCGGCGAGGTAGCCGAGATGCGCGTCGGGCTCGCGCCACAGCTCGCCGATGATGCGCGCCAGGCCATAACCGGCCCAAAACACGCCGCAGATGAAGCCGGGCCGGCGGCGCATGCCGTAGACCCGCCACAGTACGACGGTGATCGCGAACAGGATCAGGCCTTCGAGACAGGCCTGATAGAGCTGGCTGGGATGGCGCGGCGTCAACAGCGGGTCGCGCGGGAAGATCATCGCCCACGCCACGTCGGTCGGCCGGCCCCACAGCTCGCCGTTGATGAAATTGGCCATGCGGCCGAAGAACAGACCCTGCGGCGCCACGATGCCGATGACATCGGCGAAGGCGAACAGATCGGCCTTCTGCTTGCGGGCATAGAGGATGATCGCGATCGTGACGCCCAGCAGGCCGCCATGGAAGGACATGCCGCCTTCCCACACGGTGAAGATCTTGAGCGGATTATCGAGATAGAAGCCGGGCTTGTAGAACAGCACATAGCCCAGCCGGCCGCCGAGGATCACGCCCAGCGCCGCCCAGAACAGGAAGTCGTCGAGCGCCTTGGGGCTCATCACCCTGGGCGACTGCTCGACGATGCGCCGGGCCATCAGCCAGGCGACGACGAGGCCCGCGATATAAGCCAGCGCGTACCAGCGGATGGCGAGCGGGCCGATGGCGATCACGACGGGATCGATATCGGGATAGGGGATGACCGCGGGCAGCATGGGCGCGGGTGTAGCGGTCACGCGGCCGGCTGTCACCTGAGGCGTTGCCGCTGCCAATTCAGCGATAGGGGTCGTCCGCCGACAGATGGTCCCCGATGTAGCGACGCACGCCCTGTTCAAGCGTGGTGAACGGTGCGGCGAAGCCCGCCGCGCGCAAGCGCTCGACTCGTGCCTCGGTGAAGTACTGATAGCGGTCCCGGATCGCTTCGGGCGTGTCGATCCAGTCGATGGCGACGGGGCGGTCCATCGCCGCGAAAACGGCGTACGCGAGATCGAGGAAGCTGCGGGCCTGGCCGGTGCCGATGTTGAACAGGCCGGACAGCCTTGGCTGGCGCCACAGCGCCAGCATGGCCGCGACGCAGTCATCGACCCAGACGAAGTCGCGCAGCTGGCCGCCATCGGCGTAGTCGGGATGGTGCGAGCGGAACAGCCGGGCGCGGCCGCTGTCGCGCACCTGCTCGAACAGCGCCAGCGCGACGCTGCGCTGGCCGCCCTTGTGGTACTCGTTGGGGCCATAGACGTTGAAGAACTTCAGCCCCGCCCAGGATGGCGGCGCGGGCTCGCCCGCCGAGACCATGCGCAGCACCTCGAGGTCGAAGCGTTGCTTGCTGGCACCATAGGGGTTGAGCGGCTCCAGCCGACGCAAGGCCTGGCCGTCGAAGGCATCGTCGAAGCCCTCCGCGCCGTCGCCATAGGTCGCCGCCGACGAGGCATACAGGAAAGGGATTCCGCGCCGGGCGCAGAAGCGCCACAGGCCGAGCGGCAGCGCGACGTTGACGCGCTCCAGCAGGCCAAGGTCGGTCTCGGTGGTCGAGCTGATGGCGCCGAGATGGAATATCGCCTCGACTCGGTGACCCTCGCGCTCGAGGAAGCCGTCGAGGGCCTCGGGCGGCACAAAGGCCGCGAGGTTGCGCCGTTTGGCGAGGTTGCGCCGCTTCGCCTCGTGATCGACGCGGTCGACGACGACGATATCGCCCAGGCCGGCGCGCTCCAGGGCCGCGACCAGACAGGAGCCGATGAAGCCGGCGCCGCCGGTAACCACGATCATGCCGGCGTTATAGCGCGACCGCGGCGCTGGCGCGTATGGGCCGTGGCACCTATATCGCTGGGACTAGCCGGAGGATCTCATGCAGACACGCAATCCCCTTCTCGATGACCTGGCCAAGGTGGCGGCCGGCGCCGCCGGTGCGCTGAGCGGTGTGCGCGACGAGGTCGAGGCGCGGATCCGCGACCAGCTGGCCAAGATCCTCGACGGCATGAACCTGCCCAACCGCGAGGAATTCGATGTCGTGCGCGCCATGGCGGTGGCGGCGCGCGAGGAGAACGAGGCGCTGAAAGCCCGCATTGTCGAGCTTGAGGCACGGCTGGCCAAGCTCGCCCCGCCGGCCAGCTGAGGCGGCCGTGGACGGGGTTCCGGATTAAATTCGCGGAATCCACATGCTGGATTCTTGCGCCGGGAGTCCTGACGTGGCAGGCTATGGGTAGTGGGCGCCTAGAACACGCCCACAAGATTTGGAAACGTACCGGATGTCGTAGTGGTCTGCGCCTGCCGTACAGCCCTTTCGGGGCGTGGCGGGCGCATATGGGATTCGTGGGGTGGGCGATGGCGCTGATGCAACGGGAGCATAGCGAGCGACGGGCGCCCAATCCGCTTGAGCTGGTCGAGCGGGTCGTGACGGAAAACGAATGGCCCTTCGATCGAACCAGCGATCAGGAGATCGCCGTCGAGGTCGCCGGCCGCTGGTGCGACTACCGGATGTTCTTCGCCTGGCGCGAGGACGTCAGCGCGCTGCACTTCACTTGCGCCTTCGATGCGCGCATCCCCAGCGAGAAGCACCGCGAAGTGCACGGCCTGCTGGCCCAGATCAACGAGAAATTGTGGCTCGGCCACTTCGACCTATGGTCGGAAGAGGGCCTGCCGATGTTCCGCCACTCGATCCTGCTGCGCGGCACGCGCGGGCTGACGGTCGAGCAGCTCGAGGATCTCATGGAGGTCGCGATCGGCGAGAGCGAACGGTTCTATCCCGCGTTCCAGTATGTCGTCTGGGCCGGCAAGACGCCCAGCGAAGCCTTGGCCGCCTCGATCCTCGAGACGGTCGGGCAAGCGTGAGTTCAGTTCCGACGCCCCCTCAGGACAACCAAGAGAACCAAAGAGGCGTCGCGCCGCGCCGGTCCCAGCCCTCTCCCAGGGGCCGGCGCGGTTGAACTCCCTAGCGGTTGGTCCGGCGTCCGGCTTCGGCGAACGACACCATCCGCCCACGCGCCTCGTCCCATAGCCAGCAGCGCGGCGCGCGCAGCCCGTCGAGCAGGCTAAGCGTCGTGACCGATCGCAGCGTGGCGTTGCCGGCATGGCATTTGGCCAGCCGATAGTTGGGAATCTTCGGATTGAGATGGTGGACATGGTGAAAGCCGATGTCGCCCGTGAACCATCGCAGCGGCTGCGGCAATCGAAGGTAGGACGTGCCGCGCAACGAGGCGGCGATCGGCGTCCAGTCGACGCGGCGCAGCCACGCGGCGGCTTCGAAGCGATGCTGCACCGAGAACAGCCAGACGCCGGCGATCGCGGCCAGCGTGATGATCGGCAGCTGGACGCGCGCCATGGTGCCGAAGCCGACCAACAGGCCGATGAGGGCAAATAGCGTCACCAGCGAGAGGTTGGTGGCGTGCACCGAGCGGCGTTCGCGTCGCCAGCCGTCGGGCGTGTCGAAGGGCAGGCGATAGAGCAGCACGAAGACCAGCGGCGGCAGCAGCAGGTGCGCGATCAGCGGATGGCGGACGATCCGGTACACCGCGCGCTCACGGCGCGACAGGCGGCGATACTCCGCGATCGTCAGGCACGTCGAGTAGATGTCCGTGCCGCTTTCCCGGCGGTCGAGATTGTTCCAGTTGGCGTGGTGCCCGGCATGTTGGCGGCGCCAGTGCTGGTATGGGGTCAAGGTCGCGAGGCTGCACAACCGGCCGATCCAGTCGTTGACGCGCTTCGAGCGGAACAGCGCGCCGTGGCCGCAATCGTGCTGCAGGATAAAGATGCGCACGACGAAGGCCGCGGTGGGCACGGCGAGCGCCAGGGTCAACCAGAACGAGATGTGCGCCGTGAGGTACATCGCGGCGAGCAGCGCGAGGAAAGGCAGGAACGTCGAGGCGATCTGCAGGATCGCGCGCAACGGCTGTGCCGCCTGATGGGCGCTGAGCACGCCGCGCAGCGCGGCGCTATCGGTGTCGCTCAATGCGGTGGAAGGAGGCATCGACACCTCGTATGGCAGCGCTGGTCGCGTTCAGGACAGGTCCTCTTCCTTGACCATCCGCTCGACGCCGTTCTCGACGGATCGCACGCGGTACTGGTTCTGGTTGCCGGCCGGGGGCATCAGGCGCAGCACCTCGTAACGGCCTTGCGGCGTGCCGAGGAACTTCGGCGCCGCGACGCGGACGAACTGGCCGACCTTGAACTTGTGTTCCTTCATGCCGGCCCTCCTTGGGACTCGCGCAAGAGGGCCGCGCCGCGGCCGACGCATCGCCGATGGCCCGGCGGGGTGTTCAAGGCTGCGCGCATCTGCGTGCCGGCGGAATCCGCCCTGACTATCGAGCGCATGGGCCCCCTTCCATTGCAGGCGGGAGCACGTCGTCTCTCAGCCACCGGCGCCGAATCTGCCCTGCCGGTGATGACGGCATAGGCTCATGTTTCGACCAATCTGGCGAGGGCCTAATCTTGGGACGGCAAATTTACGCGCAAGTAAAGTGATTTCTCGGCTCTGCTCGCCGCATGTTTGGCGGGGCGTTCCGGGAATGGACTTGTCTAACGGCTGTGAACATGCGTATTGGCCGAACGTTCGACCTCTTGGCCGCATTCTGCTCGCGGCGCGTTTCCAGCGCGCCTAGCGTCGAGACTCCCAGGCGATCGAGCCTGCGCGTTGCGACCGAAGTCCGACGCGTCCCGTGCCGACCGCAGAGGAAACGTCCATGGCCAAGGGTACCGTCAAATTCTTCAACCAGACCAAGGGCTACGGCTTCATCCAGCCGAGCGATGGCTCGAAGGACGTTTTCGTCCATATCTCGGCCGTCCAGCGCGCCGGCCTCGATGGCCTCAACGAGGGCCAGACCGTGTCGTTCGACGTCTCGATGGAGCGCGGCAAGCCGGCCGCGACGAACCTGAAGGCCGAGTAGGCAGTCGCAAATCAACCGCCTCACCAGCGAGGACAAATGGCGAAAGAAGATCTGATCGAGTTCCAGGGCACGATCGCCGAGGCACTGCCCGACGGTCGTTTCCGCGTCACCCTGGAGTCGGGGTCGGAAATCATCGCCTATACCGCCGGCCGCATGAAGAAGAACCGCATCCGCGCCCTGGCCGGCGATCGTGTGACCGTGGAGATGACGCCGTACGACCTGACCAAGGGCCGCGTCATCTACCGCCACAAGGACGAGCGTCCCGGCTCCATCGGCGCCGCCCCGCGTCGGCGCAATTTCGTACGGCGCTAGGCACGTAGGGCCTTCGTATCGACTGGCGCCGCGAGCGACACCCGACAGGGGAAGCGCTCGCAGGCGATCTCGACCTCCCAATTGCCCGCGTTGAGCCAGGCGGCATCGACGCCGCTGTCGTGGCTGACATAGCCCAGCCCGACGCTGCGGCCGATGGTGTGACCGAACATCCCTGAGGCGACGATCCCGGCGCGTACGCCATCTCGCCAGATCGGCTCGTCGTGCAGCAGCAGCGGCGCCGGATCCTCGAGCACCAGCGACACCAGCCGGCGCTTCAACCGCTGTCGACGCGCCGGCAGCAACGCCTCGCGGCCGATGAAGCCGCCGGGCTTGTCCCACGCCACCGCGAAGCCCAGCCCCGCCTCGAGCGGCGAGGTCTCGTCGGTGATGTCGTGGCCGAAATGGCGATAGCCGCATTCGAGCCTCAGCGAATTCATCGCGTGATAGCCGGCCAGCTTCAGCCCGAAGCGCTCGCCCGCTTCCAGCACGGCGTCGAACACCCCGGCGGCGAACTCGGCGGGAATGTAGAGCTCCCAGCCCAGCGCGCCGACATAGGTCAGACGCGACGCGCGCACCCGCGCGAAGGCGATGTCGATATCGCGCGAGGTCATGAAGCCGAAGCCCGTGGCGCTGAAATCCTCATCAGGCGATAGCGCCGCCATCAGGTCGCGCGAGCGCGGCCCCATCACGCCCAGCACGACCTGGCCCGAGGTGATGTCGGTGACGGTGCAACGCGAACCATCGGGAACATGGCGGCGCAGCCACACCAGGTCGCGCGTCTGGCACGCTGCCGATGTGACGACCAGGAACTCCATCGTCGACAGGCGCGTGACCGTGACGTCGGCTTCGATGCCGCCGCGCTCGTTGAGCCATTGCGTATAGACGACGCGGCCCGGCTCGACGGAGATGTCGTTGGCGCAGATACGGTTCAGCGCCGTCTCGGCGTCGACGCCCTGCACCAGGAACTTGCCGAACGAGGTCTGGTCGAACAGCGCCACACCCTCGCGCGCCGCGCGGTGCTCCGCGCCCGAGGGGCCGAACCAGTTCTGCCTGCCGTAGCTGTAGGCGTATTCCGGCACCATGTCGGGTGGCGCGAACCAGTTGGCGCGCTCCCAGCCCGCGGTCTCGCCGAAGCAGGCGCCCATCACCGCGAGACGATCATGCAGCGGCGAGCGCCGCGCGCCGCGCGCCGTCTCGACCTGGCGATAGGGCCAGTGCATGGCGTAGAGCAGGCCCAAGGTCTCGACCGTGCGCTCCCGCAGATAGGCGCGGTTGCGCTGGAACGGCATGACGCGGCGGATGTCGACATCCCACAAATCCATCGGCGGATGACCGTGCACGATCCAATCCGCCAGCACCTTGCCGGCGCCGCCCGAGGACTGGATGCCGATGGAGTTGAAGCCCGACGCGACGAAGAAGCCGGGCAGCTCCGGTGCTTCGCCCAGCAGATAGCGGTCGTCTGGCGTGAAGCTCTCGGGCCCGTTGAAGAAGGTGCGGATGCCGGCCTCGCCGAAGCGCGGCACGCGGTGCGCCGCCTTCTCGAGCTGTGGCGCGATGTGGTCCATGTCGACCGGCAGGGTGCCGAAGGCGAAATCGCCAGGCGCGGCGCGATGGTCCCACGGCCGCGAGACCGGCTCGAACCAGCCGACCAGCAGCTTGCCGGCGTCCTCCTTGAAGTAGTTCGCGCCGTCGGGATCGCGCAGCACCGGCGTGTCCGGCGACAGGCCGGCGATCGGTTCGGTGACGACGTAGAAATGCTCGGCGGCGTGCAGCGGCACCGCGACGCCGGCCATCTCGCCGACCTGGTGACCCCACAGCCCGGCGCAGTTCACGACGATCTCGGTCGCGATGTCGCCGTGCTCCGTGCGCACGCCCGCGGCGCGGCCGTTCTTCTTCAGGATGCCGGTGACGGTGACGCCCTCGTGGATGCGCGTGCCACCGCTGCGCGCACTGCGCGCCAGCGCCATGGCGGTGTCGACGGGATTGGTCTGGCCGTCCTTGGGGATGAACAGGCCACCGACCACGTCGTCGATGTTGAGCAGCGGCCAGCGGTCGCGTGCTTCGCTGGGCGTCAGCAGGTGCGCGTCGAGGCCGAAGTGGCGCGCCATCGAGGCGCCACGGCGCAGCTCCTCCCAGCGTCCCTCGGTGGCGGCGATGGCGAGCGAGCCGCGCTGCTTGAAGCCGGTGGCGACGCCGGTCTCCAGCTCCAGGATCGAGAACAGCTCGGCGGTGTACTTGGCGAGTCGGGTCAGATTGTGCGTGGCGCGCAGCTGGCCGACGAGGCCAGCGGCATGCCACGTCGTGCCGCTGGTCAGCTTCTGGCGTTCCAGCAGCACGACGTCGTGCCAGCCATGCTTGGTCAGGTGATAGGCGACACTCAGGCCGACGATGCCGCCGCCGATGATGACGACCTGCGCGCTCACCGGCAGCGCGGCACCGGTACTCATAAAGACCTCATAGCGAACGATACACCGCGGCCTCGTAGTCGCGGAACAGGCCAATGGCCTTGGGGTCGAAGAACGGCAGCGTCTGCGTAGCGAAGACGCCGCCGATCTTCTTCACCGGATCGGCCCAGAAGTACGTGTTGGCCAAGCCCGCCCAGGCAAGGCTGCCGGGTGAACGGCCCTGCGGCGTGGTGGCGGTGTTGATCAGGAAGCTCAGGCCCCATTTGCACTTCATGCCCGGGAAGAAATCGGCGTCGGCGGAATAGGGCGGGATCGCCGTCTTCAGCGCCACGACGTCGATGTCGCCGATATTGTTGCGCGCCATCTCGGCGAAGGTCTTGCGGCTCACCAGCGGTGCGCCCTCGTTGAGCAGGCAGCGCACGTATTTCAGGTAGTCCTGCACCGTGCCGTAGAGCCCGCCGCCGCCCATGTGGAACTCCGGCTCCTGCGGAATCTCGAACGGCATGGCGACGAGATTGCCGTCCTCGCCGCGCGCGTGCATGCCCGACAGCCGCTCGCGCTGCGCCGCGCCGAGCTTGAAGGAGGTCGAGTCCATGCCCAAGGGCTCGAAGATATACTTGTGCAGATAGACCTCGAGCGTCTCGCCGCTGACCGCCTCGACCGCCTTGCCGACCCAGTCGATGTTGATGCCATAGTCCCAGCGCGTGCCGGGATCGAAGGTCAACGGCGTGCCGAGCGAGGCGTTCTGGCAGGTGGTGATGCCCGGGATGCCGGCCATCTCCATGTATTTGCCCAGGTCGGGATTCCAGATGTCGTAGGAGAAGCCGGCGGTGTGGGTCAGCAGCTGGCGGAGCGTGATGGCGCCTTTGGCCGGCCGCAGCTTCGGCTTGCCGGCCGAATCAAAACCCTCGAAGACCTGCGGGTTGGCGATCTGTGGCAAGAGCTTGCCGATCGGCTCGTCGAGCGAGAGCTTGCCGCGTTCGACCAGCTGCATCGCGGCCGTGCCGGTGATCGCCTTGGTCATCGAGGCGATCCACACCACGGTGTCCGGCGTCATCGAAGCCGGCTTGCCGAGCTCGCGCACGCCGAAGGCACCTTCGTAGATCGTCCCCGAATCGCTGGTGGCGGCGGCCGCGACTCCGGCGGCGGCGCCGCTTTCGATGCCCTGTCTCAGCACGTCGTCGATGTCAGGCATGGCGTTGTCCTCCACCGGGACCCTTCCCGGCGGGGCGAGCCTACGACGGACCGCGCCTCGGAGGGAGGGCTGTCGTGTATGGCGCCGACCTCACCCTGAGGAGCGGCGCGTCTCGAAGGGTGGGCAATCCGCTCGGTGCCTGTGGCCCATGCTTCGAGACGGCCGCAAGCGCGGCCTCCTCAGCATGAGGTCAGAGTGTAAGTCTCAGAGGGAGTCGTAGACCGCCGTCTCGAACGCCTTGAACGCCTGGACCGACGGGGCGTCACAGAACGGCAGGATCTGCGTGCCCCAGACGCCGGCGACCCGTTTCGTTGGATCGATCCAGAAATAGAGATTGCCCAGCCCGGCCCAGGCGAGGCCGCCGGCGGCGCGGCCCTCTTGCGTGGCGCGCGTGTTGATCGAGAAGCTCAGGCCCCATTTCTGCGGGATGTCGGGGAAGAGGTTGGCGTCCACCGACATGTCAGGCACGAAGGTCTTCAGCGTCTCGACAAAGAGGTCGCCCATGTTGTTGCGCGCCATCTCGGCGAAGGTCTCGGGCTTCACTAGCCCGCCGCCGTTGGCCAGCAGCGCGCGCACGAAGGCGAGGTAGTCGGGCACCGTGCCGAACAGCCCGCCGCCGCCACCGAGGAACTCCGGCTCTTCCGCGCGCACCAGCGTCATGGTCCGCAACGTGCCGTCGGGCTGGCGCGCGTGCGGCGTGGCGCGGCGCGCCTGCTGGTCTGGGCGCAAGCGGAAGCTGGTGTCCTTCATGCCCAGCGGCGCGAAGATGTGTTGCCGGAAATAGGCCTCGAGGTCCTGCCCGGTCACCGCCTCGACAGCGCGGCCGGCCCAGTCGATCGAGATGCTGTACTGCCAGCGCGTGCCGGGATCGAAGGTCAGCGGCGCGTTCAGCGCCTCGAGCTTACCGGTCGGCAGGCCCGGCAGGCCGGTGACCCGCATGTATTTCTGGATATCGCCGTTCCAGTTCTCGTAGCCGAAGCCGGCGGTGTGGGTGAGCAGCTGGCGCAGGGTGATCGGGCCCTTGGCCGGCCGCAGGATCGGTTTGTCTGACGCGTCGAAGCCCTCGAGCACCTGCGGTCGCGCGAGCTGCGGCAGCACGTCGGCGATCGGCCCGTCGAGCGAGAGCCTGCCGCGCTCGACCTGCTGCATGGCGGCCGTCGCGGTGATCGCCTTGGTCATCGAGAACAGGCGCATGACCGTGTCGAGCGTCATCGGCTGCGCGTCACCCAGCGCTCGCACGCCGTGGGCGCCCTGATAGATCACGCCCTTGTCGGTCGCCGCCGCGGCGACGATGCCGTGCACGTTGCCACTGGCCACCGCGTCGGCCAGCGCCTTGTCGATCCTGTCCGCCATCAACCCGCTCCCTCGTTGCGCGGGCGAGCCTACGTCACGGCGTGGCAGCGGGCCTAGGGCCCAATCCGGGCAGCCCGATTACTCTGTCATCCCGAGCATCGCGAGGGATCCAGGCTGTGCTGATCCCTCGCTATGCTCGGGATGACAGCCAGGCTACATCGCGCTCTGCAGGTAGTTCTGCACGCCGACCTTGTCGATCAGGTCGAGCTGGGTCTCGAGCCAATCGATGTGCTCCTCTGTCTCCTCCAGGATCTCGCGCAAGAGATGGCGCGAGACATAGTCGGGCGCGCTCTCGCAGGTGGCGATCGCGGCGATCAGGTCCTGTCGACCCTGGCGCTCCATCGCGAGGTCGGCCTTCAGGCACTCCGGCACGTTCTCGCCGATGGCCAGGCGGCCGAGGTCCTGCAGATTGGGCAGGCCCTCGAGCATGAGGATACGTTCGATGAGCTTGTCGGCGTGCTTCATCTCGCCGATCGACTCCTCGTATTCCTTCTTGGCCAGCGATTCGAAGCCCCAGTTCTTCCACATGCGCGCATGAAGGAAGTACTGGTTGATCGCGGTCAGCTCGTTGCGCAGCACCTTGTTGAGATGCTGGATGATCTTGGCATCGCCCTTCATGGCCGCCTCCGACAGGTGGGGTTCATGAGTCGTTATAGCGCGCGAGCGGCGCCAATCATTGATTCGTTGTTGCGACTGCGAACGCGGATCAATCCGCGGCGAGTGCCGCTGGTTCGTTGCCGCCCCGATGGGCGCGCAGCATGTCGACGATGGTGCAGCTACACTTGCCGCATTGCGGGTAGGCACCGCAGGCCCGATACACTTCGCCGACGGTCTCGCAACCATTGGCGACGACTTCCCGGACGCGGCCCTCGTTCAGGGCATTGCAGATGCACACGTACACGGCGGACGTTTGCTCCCGACAGGTGGTAGCAATGTGGTCAATATGAGAGTAAGTCGCAACAGCAAAAATGGCGACGTTGAGAAAAGACAAAAACAGATTATATTTCCGAGACTTAGGCAAAGGGTGGGTGCATGCGGGTAGGCGTAGAGGTCGGCGGCACGTTCACGGACCTGGTGGCGGTGGCCGGCGGCAAGGTCGTGGTCACCAAGGTACCCAGCACGCCGCGCAGCCCCGATATCGGCGCGCTCGACGCGCTGCGCGCCTCCGGCCTCGTCATCGCGGATATCGAGGATCTCGGCCACGGCTCGACCGTCGCCACCAACGCGGTGCTGGAGCGCAAGGGCGCCAAGGTGGCGTTCGTCGCCACCGCGGGCTTCCGCGACATGCTGTTCCTGCAGCGCCACGACCGTCGCAATATCTACGACCTCGCCTACCGCAAGCCGCGGCCGCCGGTGCATCGCGCCGATTGCTTCGAGGCGATGGAGCGCATGTCGGCCGACGGCTCCGTCATGACGCAACTCGACGAGAAGGCGGTGCGCGAGTTGCTGGTGCCGGCGCTCAAGGCCGGCGGCCATGGCGCCGTGGCGATCTGCCTGCTCAACGCCTACGCCAATCCCGCGCACGAGCTGAAGCTCGCCGAGCTGCTGCGATCGGCGCTGCCCGGCGTGCTGGTGCAGTGCTCGCACGAGGTCGTCCGCGAGTTCCGCGAGTTCGAGCGCGCCTCGACCACGGTGCTGTCGGCCTATGTTCAGCCGGTGATCGACGGCTACCTCCGGCGCTTCGAAGACACGTTGCGCGGCGATGGCTTCAAGGGCCGCTTCACGGTGATGCAGTCCAATGGCGGGCGGCTGCCGGCCGACGCGATGCGCAGGAGCGCGATCACCGCGCTGTACTCCGGTCCCGCCGCCGGCGTGGTCGGCGCGTTGCGCCAGGTGGCGCGCTCGGGCTTCGGCGATCTGGTGACTTTCGACATGGGCGGCACCAGCACCGATGTCTGCCTGGTCGAGAACGGCCGGCCGTCGCTGGCCTCGGAGACCGAGATCGACGGCCTGCCGATCCGTACGCCGGTCCTGGATATCGTCTCGGTCGGTGCCGGCGGCGGCAGCATCGCCTGGGTCGACGATGGCGGCATGCTGCGCGTCGGTCCGCAAAGCGCCGGCGCCGATCCCGGCCCGGCCTGCTACGGCAAGGGCGGGACACAACCCACGACCACCGATGCGCATGTGGTGATCGGCACCATCCGGCCCGGCTCGTTCCTCGGTGGGCGCATGACCCTGGAGGCGGTGGCGGCACGCAAGGCGTTCGAGCCATTGGCCCAGCGTTTCGACATGTCGGTCGAGGAGGCGGCGGCCAGCGCGCTGCGCCTGGCCAACGCCAACATCATGCGCGCCATCCAGCTGGTCTCGACCGAGCGCGGCCGCGATCCGCGCGACTACGTGCTGGTGCCCTTCGGCGGCGCCGGCCCGCTGCACGCGGCGAAGGTGGCCGAGGACTTGGGCATCAACACCATCGTCGTGCCGCCCAATCCCGGCGTGATTTCGGCCTATGGCCTGCTGGCGTCCGACTACACCAAGTTCGACAGCATCACGCGCAAGATGCGGCTCGACGATGCCGCGGCCAAGGACGCCACGGCACGTTTCGCCGAGATGCGCGCGCGGCTCTCGGCGCAGTTCGACGGCATGGGGCTGACGGGCGCGCTGACCTTCACCCACACACTCGAGATGCGCTTCGTCGGCCAGGCCTTCGAGGTGCCGGTCGAGGTGCCCGAAGACCGCGTCGCCGCGCTCGACGCCGCCTATCTGGCGGAGCGCTTCGGCGAGGCGCATCACCGCATGTTCCTGCACGGCGCCAATCTCGACCGCGCGGTCGAGATCGTCTCGCTGCGGGTCGGCGCCACCCTGCCGATCGACTCGCTGCCCAAGCTGGAGCGCGAGCGCGTGGCGCCGCGCGCGGCCGAGCAGGCCCGTATCCACGAGGGCGGTGCCTGGATCGACTGCGCCCGCCACGCCGCCGAGGCGATCCCCGAGGGCCAGGCGATCCACGGCCCGGCCGTGATCGAGGGCTATACCGCCACGACCTACGTGCCGCCGGGCTGGACGGCGGCCATCGATGCGGCGGACAATATGGTGCTGCGACGGAGTTAACTGGGACCGCCAGCGTCTCGCCGGCATCTGAAAGAAGACGAACCACAGAGGCACAGAGACACAGAGGAAGACAATGACGAGAAGACCACGACTGCGCGCTGCGCGCGCGTTTTCCCCTCTCTTCGTCTTCCTCTGTGTCTCTGTGTCTCTGTGGTTGGCCTCATGAAGCCGGCGGTCCCAAAGAAGGAGTCGATGTCGATGAGCGTGAATCCGATCGACTATGCGGTGATCAGCCAGGCGTTGATCGCGGCGGCGCGCGAGATGGGCGCCAAGCTGATCCGCTCGGCCTATTCGACCATCCTGCGCGAGGCGCGCGATGGTTCGGCCGGCCTGATGGACCGCCACGGCAACACGGTGGCGCAGGCCGAGCTGATCCCGATGCAGCTCGGGCCGATCGGCATGACCTTGCGCGCCTGCCTCAAGCGCCATCCGATCGAGACGCTCAAGGAAGGTGACTTCCTGATCAACAACGACCCGTTCGAGGGCGGCCAGCACATCCCCGACGTCTTCATCTTCACGCCGATCTTCGTCGACGGACTGGTCGTGGGCTTCGGTGCTTCGGTGGCGCATCACCTCGACCTCGGCGGCGGCGCGCCCGGCCTGAACATCCACGCCTCCGACGTCTACCAGGAAGGCCTGCGCATCCCGCCCTCGCGCTACAGCTACGAGCGCGACTGGTGCGGCGGCAGCTTCGAGCGCCTCGTGACCGCCAATGTGCGTGTGCCCGATCTCACCATCGGCGACTTCAACGCCCAGTTCGCCGCCAACGCCATCGGCGCGGGCCGCGTGCGCGAGCTCTCGGCGCGCTACGGCGCCGAGGCGGTGATGGCGGTGATGGCCGAGATGCAGGACTACTCGGAGCGCCGCGTGCGTGCCGCGATCGCCCAGGCGCCCAAGGGCGTCTACTACGGCGAGGACGCGGTCGACGACGACGGCCTCACCGACACGCCGCTGGTGATCAAGACCAAGGTCACGATCTCCGACGACGGCGTCGAGGTCGACTTCGAGGGCACCTGCGCCCAGGTGAAGCGCAACCTCAACTGCCCGTACTCCTCGACGCTGTCGGCGGTGCTCAGCTGCGTGAAGTCGGTGCTGACCAGCCCCGACATTCCCTACAACGAGGGCATGGCGCGGCCGATCACGGTGAAGGTGCCCTATGGCAGCCTGATGAACCCGCGCCCGCCCGCGCCGGTGCGCGCGCGCATGGTGCCGGCCTTCCGCGCCTACAACGCCGTGATGAAGGCGCTGGCCCAGGCGCTGCCCGATCGCGTCATCGCCTGCGGCTACGACACGACCACCGCCTTCTGCCTCTCGCGCCTGGGCGAGAAGGGCTACAGCGTCTACCTCGAGATCTTCGGCGGCGGCTATGGCGGATCGAAGGAGGCCGATGGCTGCGACGCGGTCGACGGGCCGCTCAGCAATTGCAGCAACGCACCGGTCGAATCGCTCGATCTTGACTACGACTTCTTCCGCGTCGCCGCTTACGCCCTCGATCCCGACTCCTTCGGCATGGGCGCGCGCCGCGGCGGCGCTGGCTTCGGCCGCCGCTACGAAATCACGCAAGACGACGTGCAGCTCGCGATCTACTCCGACCGCTTCCGCCGCGCGCCCGATGGCCTGTTCGGCGGCGAGCCGGGCAAAATGGGGTACTGCCGCGTCCATCACGCCGACGGCACAGTCGAGGAGCTGCGCTCCAAAGCCGCCGTCGACCTTAAGAAGGGCGACGTGGTCGAGATCTTCGTCGGCGGCGGCGGCGGCTACGGCGATCCGCGCGACCGCCCCGCCCACATGCTCGACCGCGACCTCGCCGACGGCATGCTCAGCCGCGATCCCCGGGCGCGGAAGTTGGCGGCGGAGTAGTCAGGGCAGGGCGCTGATCGAGATCCCGCCATCGGCGGTGATCTCAAGGACGCTATTGACCATCTCAGGCATCGGCTCGCCGCGCGCTTCGAGATAGGCAATGGCTTGATCCAGCCATTGGATGGATTGATCGCGAGAACCCGACGGCAGGATCACCAGACCCGGGTGCAGGTCTGTTCCGCGAACCAGCTTGCGGAAGTCACGTGCGTTCTGGGTGACGAGGACACGATCTTCGGTGAGACAGCGGGCCAGGACGCGATGATCGGGCTCGCCCAGCCCACCGGATAGCAACGGATGGGTGGCATCGTGATGACCGGATTCGTTGAGCCGGATCGCGAGTCGCGGCGATAGACTCTCGTCGACAAACAGCCTCATGCCGCCTTGAGCCAGGGGCGGCCGCCCGGGCGGCCAACGAGCGGATGCGCGCGCGCATACATCGCCGCGGCCTCGATGGCGGCACGTGGAACGTGCGGGTAGTCGGCGAGTAGCTCGTCGAGCGAATCACCGCCGTCGAGGCGACCGAGCACGGCATGCACCGATAGCCGGGTGCCGCGGATCACAGGCGTCCCCCCGAGGATCTCCGGATCGATCGTGATGTGCGCATCCCGATTGGTCCGGTAGTGCTCCGCGTCGCGCATGATGTCGCCAACGAGGCGGCCGACATCGAGCTCGACGGCCGGTGCGAGCTCGATCCGCGCGGTCCGCCATTTGGTGGGTGGCAGCGAGGCGAGCCGGCGCGCAATCTGGCGCTTGCGCGTCACAGGAAGATCGAGGTCCAGCCGGTCGAACAGTGCGGCGCACCCGACAGCCGCCGATGTCATCATGCGCCGACGTCGACGATCGCCCGGCAGCACGCGTCCCAGCCTTGTGCCCAGGACGCCCTGCTCAATGCCCTTCTCGACGGTCCGGGCCTTGGTGCCCGACAGCAAGGCGACCTCGCCGGGGGTGAAGGGAGTATCGACCATATTCTTTCCTCTTGGGGAAAGAATATAGGCCAGCCTCGTGATTATCGCAAGGCTGGAACCCCTACGAGGCGAGGTGGAAACGCCGTACACTGCTCGGCAGCGCGATTTCCTGAGGAGCCAGCCGTGCCCGTACGCGTGATCGGCATGATCGGTGTGACGCCGCCGGGTGGCAGCGCGTCGTTGCATGTGATCAAGGGCGGGATCTCACCGGCCTATCTGCGCGACTTCGCGCGGGCGCATGACGACGCCGACTTCGATCTGGCTTTGGTCGGCTATACCGCGTCGTCGGCCGAGGGTTTCCTCGTCGCCCAGCATGCGGCCGCGTTCACCAAGCGGCTGGGCTTCCTGATCGCGCATCGGCCGGGCTTCGTCGCGCCGACGCTGGCTGCGCGCAAGATCGCGACTTTCGATTGTCTCTGCCAGGGGCGCGTCGCGATCCACATCATCGCCGGCGCCAGCGACGCGGAGCAGCATGGCGATGGCGACTTCGCGACCAAGGAACAGCGCTACCGCCGCGCCGCCGAGTACATCGAGGTGATGAAGCTCGCCTGGACCAAGGAGGAGCGCTTCGACTATTTCGGCAAGTTCTATCGCCTGCGCGGTGCGCGCTCCGATCTACGCCCGCTGCAGAAGCCGCATCCTCAGTTGTTCTTCGGCGGCTCGTCGGAGGGCGCGCTGGCGATGGGTGCGAAGCATTGCGATGTGTTCGCCATGTTCGGCGAGCCGCTCGCGCCGACCAGGCAGCGCATCGCGGAGTTTCGCGCGCGCGCGGCGAAGCATGGCCGCACGCCGACCTTCAACATGTCGTTCCGGCCGATCATCGCCGGCACTGAAGGCGCGGCGTGGGACAAGGCGCGCAAGTACCTCGCGGCGATCCAGGGGCAGAGCGATCCGTCGGGCCTGGGCGGCTCCAAGAAGGCGCCGCTCGATCACTCGGCGCGACGCATTCTGGAGTTCGCCGCCCAGGGCGAGATCCATGACGAGCGGCTGTGGATGCCGATCGCCGAGGCCAGCGGCGCGGTGGGCAACACCACGTGTCTCGTGGGCACGCCGGAGCAAGTGAGTAACGCACTGCTGCAATACTATCGGCTGGGCGTGCATTCTTTCCTGATTCGTGGCTTCGATCCGTACAACGACGCGATCGATTTCGGTCGCGAGCTGATCCCAAGATTGCGAGCGGGCGCCGCGGAACTCGACAAGGCGGTGGCGGCCTGAGACAGTCCGGCCCGCAAAACAACCCTTGGAGGGACTTTCCGATGAAGCTCTATTTCGCCCCTGGCGCGTGCTCGATCGGCATCCATGTGCTGATGCAGGAAATCGGCAAGCCGTTCGAAGCGCACAAGATGAACTTCATGGAGCGCGAGCAGTACGGCGACGCCTTCGTGAAGAAGAATCCGAAGTCGAAGGTGCCGACGCTCGAGAAGGACGACGGCTCGGTGATCACCGAGTTCCCGGCGATCGCCACCTATCTGGCGATGACCAACCCGGACAAGAAGCTGTTGCCGGCGAACGCCGACGACATGGCCAAGGCGCTGGAGGTGATGGACTACTGCGTCTCCACCATCCACATGCAGGGCTTCTCGCGCATGTTCCGTCCGGAGAACTACGCGCCGTCGAAGACCGACCACGACGCGGTCAAGGCGCGCGGCAAGGAGATCTTCGAGAACGGCCTGGCGCTGCTCGATAGCAAGATGGCCGGCAAGGACTACGTGCTGGGCAGCCAGTTCTCGATCGCCGACGCGGCGCTGTTTTACATCGAGTTCTGGGCCGGCCGCGTGAAGATCCCGCTGCCCGCCAACCTGCAGGCGCACTTCGATCGCATGAAGGCGCGTCCAGCGGTGCAGCGCACTTTCGCCGCCGAGGGTCTGCCGGCCTGATTTGCTTAAGCGTTACCTTCCCCCGGAGGGGGAAGGTGGTGCGAAGCGCCGGATGGGGGATGTTTCAACGAACAAGGTGTCCGTCTTCGACATCCCCCTTCCGCCCTTCGGGCACCTTCCCCCTCCGGGGGAAGGGAAACCGCGCTACTTGAACCTTGCGTCGCGCCAGGCCAGGGCGGCCTTGACGCCCTGTTCCTTGCGGATGCGCGCGAACTCGCGCTTCTCCGGGCTCGAGCCGGCGTTCAGCAGCACGTCCATGTCGAGCGCCGTGCTCAGCGCTCCCGACAATCCCATCGCCTCGTACTGCGCGTTGATCGCGCGCTTGGTCATGCGCACCGAGCGTTCGGCCGCCTTGGCCATCGTGCGTGCGATGGCCATGCCCTTCTCGAACGCCTGATCGGCCGGCACGACGTGGTTGACGATGCCCATGCGCAGCGCGTCGGCGGCGTCGACGCGATCGTCACCGGTCAGCAGCAATTCCTTGGCCTGCTTCGGCCCGGTGATCCACGGCAGCAGCATGGCGACGATGCCGGTGCCGAAACGCACCTCCGGCTCGCCGAAGCGCGTGCCCTCGGCGGCGACGGTGACGTCGCAGGCCAGCATCAGCTCGAAGGCGCCGGCGAGGCAGAAGCCATGCGCCACGGCGATCGTCGGTTTCGGGCTGTGCCAGAATTGCATGATGAAATCGAACTGGAGCTTCATCTGCTTCTCCCAGTCCGAGACGTCTTCCATCACGCGGTCGCCGCCGGCCTTCAGATCGAAGCCGGCGGAGAAGGCGCGGCCGGCGCCGCGCACGACGATGACGCGCGTGGCGTCGCTGGCGTTGAGCGCGGCGACGGCGTCGAGCGTCTCGCGCATCAGCTCGTTGTTGAAGGCGTTGAGCACGGCGGGGCGGTTGAAGGTCAGAACCGCCACCGCTCCGTCATGCTCGACGGTGATGTGCGCGGGGCTCACGCCTGGGCGCGCTGTGCGCCGCGCACCAGCCGGCCCGGCCGCGCGCCGGTGTCGACGCCTTCGCGGCGCACCACGGCGCCGGAGACGATGGTCGCGACATAGCCATCGGCGCGCTGCATCAGGCGGCGGCCGCCGGTCGGCAGGTCGTAGGCGACTTCCGGCGCGCGCAGGGTCAGGCGGTCGAAGTCGATGACGTTGATGTCGGCCTTGTAGCCAGCGGCGATCACGCCGCGGTCGTTGAGCCCGACGGCGGCGGCGGTCTCGCGCGCCTGGCGCGAGATCACGGTCTCGATCGGCAGCTTGGCGCCCCGCTTGCGGTCGCGTGCCCAATGGGTCAGCAGGAAGGTGGGCGTGCTGGCGTCGCAGATGATGCCGACATGCGCGCCGCCGTCGCCGAGACCGGGCAGCGTGTCGCGATGGGTCAGCATCTCGCGCGTCGTGTCGAGGTTACCGGTGACGTAGTTCAGGATCGGCACGTAGAGCATGCCGCTGCCCTCGCGCTCCAGCAGCACGTCGTAGGCGATCTCCTCGGCGCGCTTGCCGGTGCGGCGCGCAAGGCCGGCGAGGCTCTGCTCGGGGGCCTGCTCGTAGTCCGGTGGATCGCCCAGCACGAAGATCTTGTCGAAGTTGGCGATGCGCTCCAGCACGTCGCGGTGGTTCAGCGGCTGTTCCGACAGGATCGCCGCGCGCACCTCGGGCTTGCGCATCTCGGCGACGCGCTGCTTCAGCGGCAGGTGGGCGATCTTCTTGTAGGTCGGGTGGGTGAAGAACGGATTGCGCGTCAGCTCCAGGCCGAGCATCAGGCCGATGGCGCGGCCGCAGACCTGCGCCTTCATCTCAAGCCCGTCATCGACGGCCTGCGAGATCAGGCCCAGGGTCTGGCGCCAGCGATCGGGTGCGCGGTCGTTCTGCGCCAGCGAGATCGACAGCGGGCGCCCCGACTTCTCCATGATGCGCCGGAGCATGGCGATCTCGGCGTCGATGTCGCGCAGGTCGGAGACGATCTGCATCACGCCGGTGCCGGCATCCTTCATGCCCATGGCGATGGCGGTGAGCTCCGACTCCTCGGCAGTCAGCGTGGGAATGTGGCGGCCGTCGCTGGCCTTGTGGTTGATGGTGCGCGAGGTGCCGAAGCCCAGCGCGCCCTGGCGCATCGCCTCGGCCGACAGCCGGCGCATTTCGGCGCAATCAGCGTCAGTCGCCGGCTCGCGATCGACGCCGCGCTCGCCCATGACATAGACGCGCAGGGCGGCGTGCGGCAGCTGGGTGGCGATGTCGGCGTCGTAGTGGCGCGCATCCAGCGCGTCGAGATAGTCGCCGAAGCTCTCCCAGTTCCACGGCAGGCCGGCGCTCAGCACTGGCTCGGGAATGTCCTCGACGCCTTCCATCAACTTGATCAGCAGGCCGTGGTCGTCCTTGCGCACCGGCGCGAAGCCGACGCCGCAATTGCCCATCAGCACTGTGGTGACGCCGAGCTGCGAGGAGGGCGTGACCTCGCCGCTCCAGGTCACCTGGCCGTCGTAATGGGTGTGGATATCGACCAGCCCGGGCGCCACCATCTGGCCCTTGGCGTCGATCTCCTCGACGCCGCGCGCGGCGATCTTGCGCTCCACGGCGACGATCTTGCCGCCTTCGATGGCGACATCGGCCTCGAAGGGCTTGGCGCCGGTGCCGTCGACGACGGTGCCGTTGCGGATGATCAGGCTGGGATCGCGCGCCATGGGTTCCTCCGGGTTATGAACGGGAGTTTACCTGCTGCGGCCGGGATTGCCGACCTACCGTTTTCGCGGGGCGGCTTTGTCCCCCCGTGTCATCCCGAGCGAAGCGAGGGATCTAGTGGCAGCCTAGATCCCTCGCTTCGCTCGGGATGACAGGGAAGCCGCGCTCACGGCGTGTTGATGCGGTCGAGCGGGTAGACCGGCCGGCGCACGTTGCGGAAATCGAGCATCGAATAGTCCGAGGTGCAGACGCCGACCCCGGCGCACTCGACCTCGCCGCCGATGATCGGTCGGAAGGCGGCGCGCCAGTGCACACGGCTCTTCAGCACCAGGTACTTCTTCGCGGTCGGATCGATGCCGACGGAGCGGAAGCATTCCAGGTCGTTGGGCTCCTGGTGGCGCGAGATCACGACGATCTCGACCTTGCCGGTGTCGAGCACGACGGTCGGGCCCATGTCCATCAGCACGCCCTTCGACATCGGCCCCTTGTTGCGGTACTGGCCGTTGCTGATCAGCTTCACCGTGCCGGTGACCATCCGCGACTCGCCCCTACGTTTGATCGAAGGCAGGTCGTACTTGCCGCCGAGCTTGATGGTTACCGTGGCGCCGATACCCGCCTTGATCATCTCCTGCACGGCCTGCGGGTCGTGAATGGCGAAGACCGCGACGTTGTCGAGGCCGGCGTCGAGCACGCCGCCGAGCACCGCCATGGTGTCCATGGTGCCGCCCGAGGCCGAGTTGTCGTAGTGGTCGAGCAGCACGATGGGCTTGCCGGCGCCGGTCATCGACTTGCCGCGCGCCAGCGACTCCTGCAGCGGCTCGATCTTGTAGACGAAGGCCTCGCGGTTCTTCCAGGCGTGGTCGAGCAGCTCGTCGCGCCAGCCCTCGGCTTTCATTTTGTCGGCGTCGGCGACGACCACGGAGGACAGGCCGGCCTCGCGGATATCGGCGTGCGGGAAGCCGACGAACAGGCTGGCGGCCAGCGCGCCCTCGCTCTCCATCGCGCGGCAGCGCTGCTGCAGCCATTTGTTGGGCTCGTCGTCGCTGCCCTGGCGCATGACATGCGGCAGCATCGGCTTGTTGCCCCAGGCCATCACCGGCCGCGCCTTGCCCTCGAGCATCTTGAGGATCGGTTTGCCTGCGCGCATGCCGGTCTCGTAGAGATCGATATGCGGATAGGTCTGGTAGCCGGCGATCACGTCGCAATTCTCGACCATCGCGGGATACAGATTGGTGTGCATGTCGAGCGACACGCCGATCGGCGTCTTGGGCGCCAGCTTGCGCACGCGGCGCAGCAGCTCGCCTTCGCCGTCCTCCCGGCTCTCAGTCACCATCGCGCCGTGCAAGTCGAGCAGGATGGCGTCGCAGCCCTGGGCGACGGCGTCGCAGATGCGCTCGCTGATATACTCGAAGGCGACGTCCTCGACCGCGCCGCTGGGTGGCGCGGCGGCGGCGATCGGCGTGACGATCGCCGCGCCGATGCCCTCGGCCAGCTCGATGAAGGCGCCCATGCCGGTGCCGGTGTTCTTGAACGCCTCGTAGGCGTCCTTGCCCTCCGGCGGCAGCGGCCGCCCGCGCGCGAAGCGGCCGATCGGCGTCGGCACCGGCGAGAAGGTGTTGGTCTCGTGCTTCATCTGCGCGATGACGATACGCATGGATGCTCCTCTAGACTCACCGTCGTCCTGAGCGCAGCGAAGGACCTCGCGGTCGTGCGATCAGACACGACGCAGCTATGTGACCGCGATACCGCGAGATCCTTCGCTGCGCTCAGGATGACATCTGAACTACTTCTTCTCGACGTTCCAGAACAGCGGCACCGGCGAATCGAGCAGCTCGGAAATGTTCTTCCGTCGCGCCATGGGCAGGTTGTACTGGCCGAGATGCACGTGCGTCGGATACTCCGAGACGCGGATCTGGATGGCTTCGGCCAGCGCCTTCTGGCGCGCCGGATCGGCGGACCGCGCATACTCGTCGCGCAGCTTCTCCAAGGTCTCGTCGCAGGGCCAGCCGAAGATCGCCTTGTCGCAATTGGCGCTGACGAACGCCGTCATGATCGGATCGAGCAGGTCGGCCGAGACCCAGGAGGTCATGAAGGCGTGCCAGCCGCCCGATGTCGGCGGATCGCGCTTGGCGCGGCGCGAGATCACCGTCTGCCAGTCCATCGCCTGCATGTCGATGGTGAAGCCGCCCTTCTCGAGCAGTGACTTCACGATCGGCGTCAGGCGGCCGGTGTTGGTGTCGGTGGCGAACAGCAGCACGATCGGCGTGCCGTCGTAGCCGGCTTCCTTCAGGATCGCCTTGGACTTGGCGAAGTCCGATTCGAGCTTGTCCTTGAAGCCGGCGTCGGTGGCCAGCGGCGTGCCGCAGATGAACATCGCCTTGCAGGGATGGATGTAGCGCTCATCGCCGATGCCGGCGACCAGGAAGTCCTTCTGGTTCAGCGCGTAGAGCACGGCCTGGCGAATCTTGGGATTGTCGAAGGGCTTGTGCAGCACATTGAAGCGCAAATTGTACTGGCTGCCGAGCTTGTTGAAGTCGGAGATGACGATGTTCGGATCCCGCTCCAGCAGTGGCAGCAGCTCCATCGAGGGCTGTTCGATCATGTCGATCTCGCCGGCCAGCAGCGCGTTCGCCGTGGTTTGCGAATCGGGCATGGCGATCCACTCGAGGCGGTCGACCTTGACCACCTTGCCGCCGGCGACCGACGAAGGTGGCTCATTGCGCGGCTTGTAGTCCTTGAATTTCTCATAGACGGCGATGGCGCCGGGCCGCCACAGGTCGCGGCGGAAGACGAAGGGGCCCGACCCGATGAACTCCGAGATCTGCTGCGTGGCCGGCGTCGCGGCGATGCGCGCGGGCATGATGAAGGGCACAATCGAGCTGGGCTTGCCCAGCGATTGGATCACCAGGCCATAGGGCTCCTTCAGGGTCAGCGTGAAGGTCTTGGCGTCGATTGCGTCGAGGCTCTTGGTGAAGCTCATCAGCTTCTGGCCCATCGAGTCGCGCGAGCCCCAGCGCTTGAGCGAGGCGATCACGTCCTCGCTGGTCACCGCCGCGCCGTCGTGGAATTTCAGGCCCTCGCGCAGTGTGAAGGTGTAGATCAGCGTGTCGTCGGATACCTTCCAGCTCTCCAGCATCTGCGGCTGGATCTTGAACTGGGCGTCCATGCCGAACAGCGTGTCGTAGATCATGTAGCCGTGGTTGCGCACGGTGTAGGCCGTGGTCCAGTGCGGATCGAGGATCTTGAGATCCGAGTGCTTGACCACCTTCAGGACCTTTTCCTGGGCGGCGGCCGGCTGGCCGAGAAACGTGGCGATTGAAAAGGCGGCCAGAGCGGCCGTCGTCAAGGCGCGTACGAAACGCATGGTCCCCCTCCTGCGTGATCCCGGTTGTCCTATGCCGCAAGAACCATGCCGATCACGTCGGCTCACCAGACGGTGAGCGCGTCATCCAGCGACATTACCGTGCGCGTTTATCCGGAGCGCGGCAAGCGCCGCTGGAGGGGATTAGACATGACCATCAAGATCTCGTTGGCCCGCCTGGCGGGCGTCTCGCTGCTGGCGCTGATCGCCGGCATGGCTTCGGCGCAGGCCGCCAACCTCGTGGGCCTGACCGCCGACGGCAAGCTGGTGAGCATCGATACCGCGACCATGACCGCCGCGGCGCCTGTGGCGGTCAGCGGCGACAAGCTGGTGGGCATCGACGTGCGCCCGGCCGACGGCAAGCTCTATGGCGTCGCGGCCGACGGCCAGATCGTCACCATCGATCCGAAGACCGGCGCGACCACCAAGGTCAGCATGATCTCGGAGAAGGTCACCTTGGGCGACCGCCCGGTCGTCGACTTCAACCCGGCGGCCGACCGCCTGCGCGTGATCGCCGCCGGCGGCGTGAGCCTGCGCATCAACGTCGAGACCGGCGCCACGATCGTCGACAAGCCGCTGAGCTTCGACGCCGCCGACGCCAGCGCCGCGAAGAAGCCGGCCGTGGTCGCCGGCGCCTATACCAACTCGGTGGCCGGCGCCAAGGCGACCGAGCTGTTCCACGTCGACGGCGCGACCGGCGCCTGGGTGCTGCAGAGCCCGCCCAATGACGGCATCCTCAAGACGCGCGGCGCGCTGGGCGTCGCCAACCTCGCCGACGCCGTGGTCGACATCGCCACCGACGGCGACAAGAACACCGCCTGGATGATCGCCGGCGGCACGCTCTATACGATCGACATCGCCAGCGGCAAAGCGACCTCGGTCGGCGCCGTCAAGGGCATGACCGGCAAGCTGCAGGACATCGCGGTCTCGAAGTAGGCGATACGGACGATACACGTCGCGCGCGCCGCGAAATCGCGACGATACACGCCTCGCGCACCCTCCCGGGCACAAGCTGTCCGGGAGGTGATGCGATGCCAAAGGCGAAGAAGATCCCCGTCGAGGACTACACCGATATCGGCTGGGCCGACCACCGCAAGAAGCTGCGCGACCTCGGCCCGGTCGACGCCCTGGTCCTGCATCAAGCCGGCTTCAAGCGCACCAATGACGGCCCGGAAGACTATCGCAAGGTCAAGTCGCACTACGTCATCACCCGCAGTGGCCGCATCCTGATGTACCACCCGGCCAATCAGCTGCTGTGGTCGTCGAACGGCTTCAACAAGCGCAGCGTCGCGGTCGAGTTCATCGGCAACATGCCGAGCACGCAGGGCAAATGGTACAAGCCCGAGAAGTTCGGCAGCGACCAGCTCGAGGATGCCCAGATCGAGGCCGGCCGCGCGCTCGCCGAGCACCTGATGGGCGACCTCTTCATCACCCACATCTTCGCGCACCGCCAGGCGAGCGCCAGCCGCGGCAACTGCCCCGGCCCCGACATCTGGTCGACCGTTGGCCAATGGGCCGTGGAGGAGCTCGGCCTGAAGGACGGCGGAGCCAACTACACGATCGGCGACGGCAAGACTATCCCCGACGATTGGCGCACCTGGTACGTCTACTGATCGCGACCCAGAGGAGAGTCCCATGACAATCGCCGCGGCCCCGCCCATCCTGTTCCACTTCATCGAGCAGCACGGCCTCGACGGCTCGCGCAGCTACGACGCCAATCCCGCCTGGCTGATCCCGCTGCGCGACGATCGGCCGATCGGCGGCCTCGAGGAGCTGGTGCGCTTCGTCGAGGGAGTCTGCGAGAGCCAGCGCGCTGGCATCGCCCGCCTCAACCTCGTCTGCCACGGCAAGGCCGACGGCATCTGGGTCGGCAAGGACTGGGTCTCGCATGTCGGCGCCACGCGCTGGCAGCCGCTGCTCGCCCGGCTGGCGGCGTTCTTCGCGCCGGGCGCGGCGGTGACCGTGCACTGCACGGAGAGCGGCACCGACCGCCGGCTGCTCGACCTGCTGCGGCGCGTCTGGCCGGGCACGCGGGTCGACGGCTATCTCGATCCCTACGACCGCTACGTCTTCCAGCGCCAGGAGGAGGCCGGCAAGCGCGTCTGCCGGCGCCGGCTGAGCGGCGTGAAGACCGTCGTCGACGAGTGCTGAGCCGCGTTCAATCGAGCGGCACAAGCTCGACCTCGACGCCGTAGGTGTGGTGGCCGCCACCGAGGATGATGCCGCGCACCGGACTGACATCGGCGAAGTCGCGACCCCAGGCGACGATCACGTGCTCCTCATGGGCGACGAGGTCGTTGGTGGGGTCGAGATGCACCCAGCCCGCTTCGGCGCCGCACCACACGGCGACCCAGGCGTGGCTGGCATCGGCGCCGCGCAGCGCGGCCTCGCCAGGGTCGCGATAGGTGCGGATGTAGCCCGAGACATAGGCCGCCGGCAGGCCGAGCGAGCGCAGCGCGGCGATCTGCACATGGGCGAAGTCCTGGCACACCCCGACGCGTCGCGCGAAGACCTCGGCCAGCGGCGTCGAGATGTCGGTGGCGCCGGGCGTGTAGGTGAAATCGGCGTGGATGCGGCGCGTCAGGTCGCGCGCGCCTTGCAGGATCGTGGCGCCCTCGGGGAACGATGGCCGCGCATAGGCCAGCGCCTCGCCGTCGGGCGTCACCAGCGGCGAGGCGTGCGCGAATTCCACCGCCTCGATCTCGGCGGGAAACGGCACGGCCAGCGCATCGCGCAGGTCGGTCCAGGGCGGCGTCGCTTCTTCCGGCGGTGGCGCGGGCAGCGCGACATCGACCTCGGCGCGCATCTCGACCATCAGCTCGTCATGCGCGGTGTCGATGCGGAAGCTGTCGACGGTGTTGCCGAAATGGTCGACATGCGTGGTGCGCGCGTCGGCCGTCGGCTCGACCATGACGTCGCAGCGCGCGACGGTCTGCCCGGGCAGGGCGCGCGGCCGCAGATGGGCGAGGTGCTGCGCCAGGTCCACGGAACTGGAGTAGCGGTAGGTCGTGCGATGCGAGACGCGGTAGCGCATGGCTCACTCCGCCGGCGCGCCGAGCCGGCGCGCCGCGGGCACCAGCGAGAAATGCGCGCGCGTCAGCTCATCCGACAGCCGGACAAACACCTCGACCGTGTCGGTCAGCGTGTCGCGCAGGCGGGTGAGCGCCAGGCCCTGGTGGCGCCACGCCCGCTCGTCGGTCTGGAACAGGGCGACGACGGCGCCCATGTCGGCCAGCAGGGCGTTGTGGTCGAAGGCGACGCGCGAACCCGTGGTGCGCGCCAGCGCGTCGAGGTGGCGGTTGATGGCGTGGACCTGGAAGGCCAGCGAGCGCGGATTGCTTTCGTCGAGCAACGTCAGGTCAAGGATCGGCGCCGGCTCGAGCGCGCCGAGGTAGCGACCGCGATAGGTGATGGTCGAATCGCAGAGCTCGAGCGCCAGCCGCATCGCCGAGTCCCAGATCACCGGCGTCTGCGTGAAGGCGAAGTGCGCGCCGCCACAGATGTAATGGGCGCGCTCCAGGCGTCGGCCGAGATCGAGGAAGCGCCAGCCGGCGCCGCGCGTCATGTTCTCCTGCGACAGGCCGGCGACGGTGGCGACCATGCGGATGGTGTCGTCGAGCAGCGCCAGCAGCACGTCGACGTTGCCGGTCGAGGAGGCCAGCCGGCGCGACATCGAGCCCAGCAGCGTATCGAGCGTCGCGCTCATGTCGGCCGACAGACGATCGCGCGAGGTCATCACCAGCCGGCTGATGGCGCGCAGCGCGGCGCCGAAGGCGCGATCGTCGCCGGCGAAGCGGGTCAGGCCGCGCAGCAGGGCGACGCTGTCGGGCGGCGACATCGCGTCCTGCGCGGAGATCAGGCGCGCCTCGGCCGAGGCCAGCGCCAGCAGGCGCACCTCGACCAGATCGCGCGCGCCCAGCGGCTGGCGCGCCAGGCGCGAAAGCGCGCCGCGGATCAGGCGCGCCGAGTTGTCGAGCCGCTCGGTGTAGCGGCCGAGCCAGAAGAGATTGTCGGCGACACGGCTCTGCACGTCGCCGCCGCGCTGGATCGGCACGCCGCGGAAGCGCGCCGTCGAGGGGATCACCACCTCCGAGTCGTCCTCGGCCAGCACCCAGACATCGCGCAGGCGGCCGTCGATGCGCCCCAGCCGCGCCAGCGGTGAGCCGGGCGCGGTGCGCCCCAGGCCGCCGGGCATCACGCGGTAGCCCTCGCCGTCGGCGACGAGGAACACGCGCACCACCACGGGATCGGGCCGCAACCCGTCGGGTGACCATGACGGCGCCACCGAGGCGTTCACCGGCCGCTGCGCGACATAGGCCCAAGGGCGCTTGTTGATCTGCGCCATCAACGCGGTGCGCCGATCGCCGGCCAACTCGCGCACCATCACCGGATCGCGGTTCTCGTCCATCACGTTGCGCACGACCATCGTGTCGAAACGCGCCAGCACCTCGCGTCGTGCCGGTTCCTCGCCCAGCCACCACACGTCGAGCGCCGGCAGGCGGAGCGCCTCGCCCAGCACATGCGGCGCGAGCGCCGGCAGGAACGGCGAGAGCGCCGCCGACTGGCCCACCATGCTGCCCAGCGCGTTGGCGATGGCGACGGTGCCCGTGCGCTCCGCGCCGGCCAGCCCGCTGACGCCCAGGGTGGAGTCGGCGCGCAGCTCGAGCGGATCGCACCAGGCGCCATCGAGGCGGCGCAGCAGCACGTCGACCTGCTTCAGCCCCTCCAGCGTCTTCAGCGCCACGCCATCGGCCCGCACCGTCAGGTCGCCGCCTTCGACCAGCGTGATGCCCAGCGTCCGGGCGAGGAAGACCTGCTCGAAATAGGTGTGGGCGAGGGCGCCTGACGTGAGCAGCGCGACACGCGGATTGCCGACGCCCGCCGGCGCGCAGTCGCGCAACGCGGCCTGCCAATGATCGAAGAACGGCGCGATCTCGCGCACCGGGATCGAGCGGAAGGCCTCGGGCAGGGCGCGCGCCAGGGCACGGCGCAGGAAGAGCGCGTAGCCGGCGCCGGTCGGCGCGCCGGTGTGGTCGGCCAGCACCGACCACGAGCCGTCGGACCCGCGCACGACGTCGGCGGCGTAGGTCACCAGCCGGTGCTTCGGGCCGCTGCCATCCATGCGCCGGCACGGCCGCATGAAGCGCGGGTCGCCATGCAGCAGCACGGGCGGCAGCCGATGCTCGGCGAGTAAACGTTGAGGACCGTAGATATCGGCCAGGATCGCGTCGATCAGACGGGCGCGCTGGATCAGCCCGGCCGACAGGTTCTCCCATTCCGGCGGCGTGATGATCAGCGGCAGCGGCTCGAAGATCCATTCGGTGGCCGAGCCGTCGGGCGCCACGGCGCGCGTGCCACCGCCTTCGGCGAGCTGGCGCCGGGCGCGCTCGACGCGGTCGCGCAACGCCTCCTCGGGCATCGCACGCATGGTGCCGAGCAGGCCCTGCCAGTGGTAGCGGATCTGATGGCGGCCGGTGACCAGCTCGTCATAGGGAGCCGGCGCGGCCGTTTGACCCGATTGGCGCAGCGATTCCATCGCTTCGGGTTTGGCTTTCCTAGAGGGGACCGAATCGTGACACAGAGCCCGCCGACGGTCTACTGCGGCGGGCCCGGCCTCACGCCCGCCGCAGATCGAGCGTCAGCGGGTGGTCAGGATTGTCGAGGCGCCGGGGCGGCTTCATGTCGCCCTGGCTGTGGCCCATCGGGGCGTAGCGCGCGCGGCGGCGCGCCTCGGCCTCGTTGGCGTTGACCGGGAAGCGGTCGTAGTTGCGTCCGCCGGGATGCGAGACGCGATAGGTGCAGCCGCCGATCGAGCGGCCGCTCCAGCTGTCGTGGATGTCGAAGACCAGCGGCGTGTGCACGCCGATGGTCGGATGCAGCGCGTTGGGCGGCTGCCAGGCGCGGAAGCGCACGCCGGCGACGAACTCGCCGGGCACGCCCGTGGCGCGCATCGGCACGGCGTAGCCGTTGCAGACGATCGCATGGCGCGCATCGTTCAGCCCCTGCGCCTTGACCTGCAGGCGCTCCAGCGAGCTATCGACATAACGCGCCGTGCCGCCGGCACCGGCCTCCTCGCCCAGCACGTGCCAGGGCTCGAGCGCATGACGCAGCTCCATCTCGACGCCGCGCTGCGCGATGGCGCCGATCTCGGGGAAACGGAATTCGAAGTGCGGCAGGAACCAGTCGGCCGACACGTCGAGGCCGTAGCGCTTCAGATCGTCGACGACGTCGGTGAAGTCCTGCCAGACGAAGTGCGGCAGCATGAAATCGTCGTGCAGCCGCGTGCCCCAGCGCGTCAGCGGCCGCTCGTAGGGCGTGTCCCAGAAATGCGCCAGCAGGCCGCGCAGCAGCAATTGCTGCGCCATGCTCATGCGCTGATGCGGCGGCATCTCGAAGGCGCGCAGCTCCAAGAGGCCACGCCGGCCACCGGCGCCGTCGGGCGAGTAGAGCTTGTCGATGCAGAACTCGGAGCGGTGCGTGTTGCCGGTGCTGTCGACCAGGATATTGCGGAACAGCCGGTCGACCAGCCAGGGCGGCGCCTCGCGGCCGGCGACGATCTGCTTGAAGGCGATCTCGAGCTCGAAGAGCTGGTCGTTGCGCGCCTCGTCGACGCGCGGATGCTGGCTGGTCGGGCCGATGAACAGGCCGGAGAACAGGTAGCTGAGCGACGGATGATTGTGCCAGTAGCCGACCAGGCTCTTGAGCAGGTCGGGCCGCCGCAGCAGCGGCGAGTCGGCCGGCGTGGCGCCGCCGACGACGATGTGGTTGCCGCCGCCGGTGCCGGTGTGGCGGCCATCGAGCATGAACTTCTGCGCGCCCAGCCGCGTGGCGCGCGCTTCCTCGTAGATGATCTCGGTCTTGTCGACCAGCTCGCGCCAGCCCAGCGAGGGATGGATATTGACCTCGATCACGCCGGGATCGGGCGTGACGGAGAAATGGTTCAGGCGCGGATCGTGCGGCGGCGCGTAGCCCTCGACGAAGACCGGCGTGTCGAGCTCCTCGGCGGTGTCCTCGACCGCGGCGACCAGGTCGAGATAGTCCTCGGCGGTTTCGGCCGGCGGCATGAAGACGAAGAGATGACCGTCGCGCGGCTCGAAGGAGATCGCGGTGCGCACCAGCCAGTGCGCCGAGGCGCCCTTGCCGGGTATCGCATCGAGCGCGGCGGGATTGCGCCGAGCGGTACCATTACCATTACCATTGCCGTAACCGTTGCCGGCGGCGTGCTCGTGTCGAGACCGATCGACCACGCTCTGCATCGTCACCGTCGCGGCGCGGCGCATGGCGTCGAGCGGCGGCAGCGGCGCGCGCGGCGCTGTCGGATCGGAGTCGTAGAACTGCGCGCGCTCGCCCGGCGCCGCCCACGGCAGCGAGTCGAGCGGCAGGCGGAAGCCGATCGGCGAATCGCCGGGCACGAGGTACATCTTCTCCGGCCGCACGAACCACGGTCCGCTGCGCCAGCGTGCGCCGTTGCCATAGACACGCTGGATCGGCAGCACATGGCCGATCACGCTCTCCAGCCCCTGCTCGAAGATACGCGCCAGCCGCGCGCGCTCCAGTTCGTCGTCGAGCCGCGAATCGGCGGGATCGACGTTCACCGGCAGCCGGCGCTCGCGCCACAGGTAGTACCAGGTGTCCTCGAAGGCCGGCAGCAGGTAGCCGGGATCGATCTGCAGACGCTCGGCGAAGGCGCGGCCGAAGCGGCCCGCGAGTGCCTCGGTGGCGCCGATCGGCTTCTCCTCGTGCGCGATCAGACGCGGCTCGCGCCAGATCGGCTCGCCGTCGCGCCGCCAGTGGCAGCCCAGCGCCCAGCGCGGCAATTGCTCGCCCGGATACCATTTGCCCTGGCCGTAATGCAGCAGCGGACCCTTGGCGAAGCGCGACGCCAGGCGGCGGAACAGGCGGCCGGCGAGGCGCCTTTTGTCGGTACCGAGCGCCGCGGTGTTCCACTCCTCGCCATCCATGTCGTCGATCGACACGAAGGTCGGCTCGCCGCCCATCGACAGACGCACGTCGCCGCGTTTCAGGCGGCTGTCGATGGTCTCGCCCAGCGCCACGATCCGCTGCCAGGTCTCGTCGGCGTAAGGCTTGGTGGTGCGCGGCGTCTCGCGCACCCGCGTCACCGCCATGTCGAACGCGAAGTCGACCTCGGCCTTCTCGACCAGGCCCTCGATCGGCGCGGCGCTTTGCGGCTCGGGCGTGCAGGCCAGCGGAATATGGCCCTCGCCGGCCATCAGGCCGGAGGTCGGATCGAAGCCGATCCAGCCGGCGCCCGGCAGGTAGACCTCGCACCAGGCGTGCAGGTCGGTGAAATCGCGCGTCGGGCCTTCCGGCCCGTCGAGCGGCTTCTCGTCGGGCATCAGCTGGATCAGGTATCCCGAGACAAAGCGCGCGGCGAAGCCGAGATGACGGAGGATATTGACCAGCAGCCAGCCACTGTCGCGGCACGAGCCCTTGGCCAGGCCGAGCGTCTGATCGAAGGTCTGCACGCCCGGCTCCATGCGGATCACGTAGCCGATGTCGTCCTGCAGTCGCTGGTTGAGGCCGACGAGAAAATCGACCGTGCGCGGCTTGCCGCCGCGATCGACCTTGGCCAGCCAGGCGGCCAGTAGCGGGCCGGGCGGCGTGGTCTTGCGGAAGGGCGCGAGGTCTTCCGAGAGCGCCGCTTCGTAGGTGAAGGGATAGTGCTCGGCCTCGGGCTCGAGGAAGAAGTCGAACGGATTGACCACCGCCATGTCGGCGACGAGATCGACGCTGACCTCGAAGCGGTCGGTCTTTTCCGGAAAGACCAGCCGCGCCAGCCAGTTGCCCTGCGGATCCTGCTGCCAGTTGATGAAGTGGTCGGCCGGCTCGATTTTCAGCGAATACGACAGGATCGGCGTGCGGCAGTGTGGCGCCGGACGCAGCCGGACGACCTGCGGACCGACGGCGATCGTGCGGTCATAGCGGTAGGTCGTGCGGTGGTGCAGCGCGACGTGGATGCTCATCGGTCCGACTCAGCTCTCAGCGGGCGCTGCCCTCTATGGCGAGATGGAAAAATAAGCAAGAAGCGCACCACGCGTCATCTTACTGTTCCGTGGCGGATAGGGCTATCGCATCTGCGTCCTCGTGCCGTCGCTGGCGATCATGCCGCCAGACTGGCGTGGGCGACGGCCAGGCGCCGCAGGCGATTGGCCTCGGCATAGGCGCCGACCGCCGCCAGCCCCGCCGGCGGCTCGCCATAGGGTGACGGGCGGCAGGCCAGGCTGATCGCCGGCAGCACGTCGCAGCGCAGGTCGCAGCCATCGGCGATCCACTGGTCGATCCACGCCTCGACGTCGGCCGGCGGCCCGCCGGGCAGGAAGTGCTGCAGCGCGCGGCCGATCGACTTGCGCCATTGCGCCAC
>JALHMM010000071.1 GCA_022844045.1 Reyranellaceae bacterium
CTCCGGCGCGGGCGCGGGTTCCGGCTCGGCGGCGGCCGGTGGCGCGGGCGCGGCCATGCCGGGATCCTCGCCCAGCGCCGCGGCGGCGATCATCCACTCGGTGACCACGGCGGCGTCGCCAGCGCTGTCGCGCTTGCCGCGCTGCTTCTGCTGCTGCTTGGCTTGAGGCGGCTCGCGATCCTTGCGCGGACCCTCGCGCGAGGCGCGTACCGCCTGGCGCGCCGACCAGGCCAGACGCTCGACGATGTCGGCGCGGATCGCGCGCTCGCCCAGCGGCATGTAGCCGACGGCGGCGAGGAAGCCGCGATCCATCTCAGGCGTCATGACGATCGAGGTGCGGCCCTCGCCGGGCAGCGACGGAGTCACCTCGTGGCCGTTGGCGATCGCCCACAACAGGCCGCGCATGCGGATCGCCGCGGGCTTCAGCATGGTCGGGATATAGACGGTATAGACGCCGACGCGCACGCCGACACGGGCCAGCGCCTTGCGGTCCTCGTCGCTCACCGCCGCGATCTGCTCCTCGGCCGGCTCGCGTGCCATGGCGCCGAGCTTCTCGCTGAGCTGAAACACCAAGCCGCGCGCCGGGCCGGAAAGCTCCGCGTCGCGCGCCGCCATCAGGTCGGGCAGGGTGGCGCGGATGCGCGCCTCGATCCAACTGGCGCAGCGCAGGCGCACCGCCTCGCGCTGCGGACCATCGAGCAGGTCGCTGGCGACCGGCTCGACCTTGGGCGACAGCGGATCGGGGCCCGCCATCAGGCGCGCCACGGGACCGCCGGCCCAGACAAGGCGCAGCTGCTGATCGATCGAGATCTCCTGGTCGGGCGCGGTCGAGAATCTCTCGACGCGCGCCGGGATCACGTCGCGCAGCGCGCGCATCGCCGTGGTCAGCACGGCGTTGCGCTCGGCCTCGTCCTTGGCGGCCTCGGGAGCGAAACGGAATCCCTCGAGGCGGCCGAGCAGTTCGCCCTCGACCGTGACCTCGCCGTTCTCCGACACCCCCGTCATAAACTCCTCCGACACATTCAGCCTCTTTACCAGCAAAGCGGTGCGCCGGTCGACAAAGCGTTGAGTGAGCCGCTGATGCAGCGCATCCGACAATCTTTCCTCGATCGCCGCGGCGCGCTCCTGCCAGTGCTGGGCGCGATCGAGCCAGCCGGCGCGGTGCGAAATGTAGGTCCAGGTCCGCGTGTGCGCGATGCGCGCCATCAACGTGTCGATGTCGCCGTCGAAGCGTTCGAGGCGCTTGACGTGGCTTTCGATCCAGTCCTCGGGCAAGCGTTCCGCCGGCGACGTCAGATGCGTGAAGATCTGCGTCAGCAGGGTCGCGTGCTCCTCGCTCATCGTCTTGCGGAAGTCGGGGATCTGGCAGACTTCCCACAGCAGGCGCACGCGTTGCACCGAGCGCGCCGCCTCGGCGATGTCGCGCTTGTCGGCCAGGTTCTGCAGCGCGATGTGATCCTCGCCTTCGCGTGCCTGCTGCAGCACGACATGGCCGGGACGCGCGTTGAGCGAGGCCAGCAGCGACTGCAGCGAGCGGAAGTCGAGATCGCTGTTGCGCCAGTTGATGGCGCGCACCGGATCGAAGCGGTGGTTCTCGATCGCCTCGACGATCTCGCCATCGAGCGGGCCGACCTCGCCGGTGGTGCCGAAGCCACCGTCGCTCATGTGACGGCCGGCGCGGCCGGCGATCTGCGCCAGCTCGTCGGTGCGCAAGGCGCGCAGCTGGCGGCCATCGAACTTGCGCAGGCCGGCGAACCAGACGTGGCCGACATCGAGGTTCAGGCCCATGCCGATGGCGTCGGTCGCGACGAGGTACTCGACCTCGCCGGCCTCGAACATGCCGACCTGGGCGTTGCGCGTGCGCGGGCTCATCGCGCCCATCACCACGGCGGTGCCGCCGCGCTGGCGGCGCACCGTCTCGGCGATGGCATAGACCTCGCTGATCGAGAAGCCGACCACGGCGGAGCGGCGCGGGATGCGGCTGAGCTTCTTGGTGCCGGCGTATGACAGTTTGGAGAAGCGCGGCCGGGCGATGACCTCGATCGAGGGGATCAGCCGCTGCAGCAGCGGCCGCATGGTGTCGGAGCCCAGCACCATGGTCTCCGACAGGCCGCGCGCATGCAGCAGCCGCTCGGTGAAGACATGGCCGCGCTCGGGGTCGGCGGCCATCTGGATCTCGTCGATGGCGAGGAACTGCACCGGCCGCTCGACCGGCATCGATTCGACGGTGCTGATGAAATATTTGGCGTTGGGCGGCTGGATCTTCTCCTCGCCGGTGATCAGCGCCACCTTGCCGGCGCCGACGCGCTTGATCGCCCGGTCGTAGTTCTCGCGCGCCAGCAGGCGCAGCGGAAAGCCGATCATGCCCGACTCGTGACCGAGCAGGCGTTCCATGGCGAGGTGGGTCTTGCCGGTGTTGGTGGGGCCCAGCACCGCTGTCAGGCGGC
Source organism: Reyranellaceae bacterium (assembly GCA_022844045.1). Taxonomy (GTDB): domain Bacteria; phylum Pseudomonadota; class Alphaproteobacteria; order Reyranellales; family Reyranellaceae; genus JAFAZJ01. The sequence goes on from JALHMM010000071.1 coordinate 2,448, forward strand.
CCTGCGCGGGCGTCGCGTTCATGGCTCAGCATTCCAAGCGCTGTGGCGAAGCGCAAGCGCCACTGTACGCGACTACTGCACGCGGCTGGGGCGCTGTGTATCTTCGCCGACGGTAAGAATGGGGTGTTTTGATGAAGGTTTCCGAAGCGGTTCTCTCGCGCCGGTCGATGCGCGTGTTCAAGCCTGACGAAGTGCCGCGCGCCACCGTCGAATGGATCATCGAAACCGCGAACCGCGCGGCGTCCAACGGCAACCTGCAGCCCTGGAAGCTCTACGTGACCTCGGGCGTGGCGCGCAAGCGGTTGTCGGCGGCGATCCAGACGGCGATCGACGCCCAGGAGCCCGATACGCGCGAGTACGACGTCTATCCCCGCGTCTTCCGCCCGGTCTACGACGCGCGGCGCAAGACCGTGGGCAAGCAGCTCTACACCCTGCTCAACGTGGCGCGTGGCGACACGGCGGGCATGGAGAAGCAGTTCCGCAGGAACTACGATTTCTTCGACGCGCCGGTCGGCATGATCCTGTGCATCGAGCGCGACATGGGCGACGGCCAGTGGCTCGACTGCGGCATCTTCCTCGACCAGCTGATGCTGCTGGCGCGCGAGAAGGGCCTGCACACCTGCCCGCAGGCCGCCTTCGGCCGCTACCAGGCCGTCGTGCGCCGCGAGCTCGGCATTCCCGAGGATCAGATCGTGCTGTGCGGCCTGGCGCTGGGCTACGCCGACGAGAACGAGCCGCCCAACAACCTGATCGCCGAACGCGCGCCGATCGGCGATTTCACGAAGTGGTTTGAGTGACGATCCCTGTCATTCCGAGTGCAGCGAGGAATCCAGGCCAGCTCTAGATCCCTCGCTCCGGCTCGGGATGACAGGGTGCGCTAAACCAGCTTCACCCAGTCCTTCACCCAGGTGACCGCATCCTCGTCGGGCAGCGGTTGCGTCGAGGCGTCAACCTCGAGTCGCTCGCCGATGCGCTGTGCGCCGAGTTCGGCCAGACGCTTGTCCATCTGCTTGCCGCCGCCGCAGAACGTGTCCTGGTAGGTCATGTCGCCCAGCGCGATGACGCCGTAGCGCAGCGACGACAGGTCCGGCTTGTCGTGGCCCAGCGCCTCGTGCAGCGGAAACATGTTGCTGGGGATATCGCCCGAGCCGTGCGTGGCGCAGACGAAGAGCAGCGTGTCGTGGCCGTCAAAGTCGGCGGCGGTCACGGCCTTGTCGGTGATCTTCACGCCATGGCCGGCGCCGGCCAGCTCGGGCTCGATCGCCTCCGCCACCATCTGCGCATTGCCCGACTCGGTGCCGATCAGGATCAGGATATTCGACATGGTCATCTAATTCGGTATCTTAATGCCGAATTAACCAAGACCCGCGTCCGGCGCAAGGGGGTACGCGGTCGCAGCGCGGAACCGATGGTTTCACCCCTCGCGCCGGCCATGCCACTCTCCGCCGCGCGGAGGAGAATCCCATGGCCTACGAAACCCTGACCTATGCGCTCGCCGACGGCGTCGCCACCATCACTCTGAACCGCCCGGAGCGCCTCAACGCGCTCAATCCCAAGCTGGTCGAGGAGCTGATCGCCGCGCTGGGCGCGGCCGGCGCCGACCCCGACGTGCGCGCGGTAATCATGACCGGGGCAGGGCGCGGCTTCTGCGCCGGCGCCGACATCGCGCCCAGCAAGGATGGCGTGCTGGCCGGCAGCGCGCAGAAGCGGCCGGATCCCGGACCGGGCATGGACCGCCTGTTCAACCCGCTGATCCGCTCCGTGCGCCGCCTGCAGAAGCCGGTGATCGGCGCGATCAACGGCGTCGCGGCCGGCGGTGGCGCCGGGCTGGCGATGGCCTGCGACATCATCCTGGCGGCGCGCTCGGCGCGCTTCGACCAGGCCTTCGTACGCATCGCGCTGGTCCCCGACATGGGCTGCACCTGGTTCCTGCCGCGCCTTGTCGGCGAAGGAAAGGCCAAGGCGCTGGCCATGCTGGGCGAGCCCGTCATGGCCGAGGACGCGGAGCGCATGGGTATGGTGTGGAAGGTCTACGACGACGCGTCGCTGATGGACGAGGCGCGCAAGCTGGCGCTAAAGCTGGCGGCCGGCCCGACCGGCACCTACGCCGCGATCAAGCGCGCCTATGAGCAGTCGGCGGCCAACTCGCTCGACCAGCAGCTCGACGCCGAGCGCGACCTGCAGCGCCGCTGTGCGGCGAGCGAGGATCACATCGAAGGCGTCACCGCCTTCCGCGAGAAGCGCGCGCCGAGATTCGCCGGCCGCTAGTCACAAGTGGAGTGGGGGAAACGACATCATGCAGATCAACACCATCGAGCCGAAGTTCAAGGAGCTGGCTTCCGGCCTGAAGTTCCCCGAAGGCCCGATCGCGATGCCGGATGGGTCGGTGATCCTGGTCGAGATCGCGCGCAAGACGCTGACGCGCGTGGCGCCCGACGGCAAGGTCAGCATCGTGGCCGAACTCGGCGGCGGCCCGAACGGCGCGGCGATGGGGCCCAACGGCAAGATCTATGTGACCAACAATGGCGGCTTCAACTGGATCGAACGGCCCGACGGCCGCATGTTCCCGGGCCTGCAGCCTCCCGACTACAAGGGCGGCTATATCCAGGTCGTCGATCCCGCGAGCGGCAAGTTCGAGACGCTCTACGATTCCTGCGACGGGCGGAAGCTCAACGGTCCCAACGACCTCGTCTTCGACAGCTCGGGTGGCTTCTGGTTCACCGATCTCGGCAAGACGCGCGAATACGACAACGATCGCGGCGCCGTCTACTACGCCAAGGCCGATGGCTCGAAGATCGAGCAGAAGATCTTCCCGCTCGAGCGGCCCAATGGCTGTGGCCTGTCACCTGACGACAAGACGCTCTACGTCGTCGAGACGCCGACGGCGCGCTGCTGGTCGTTCAAGCTCTCCGGCCCGGGCGAGATCGAATCGGCCAACGGCCCCTATCGCGGCGAGAAGGGCCGCGTCGTCGTCGGCCTGGGCGGCTACCAGATGTTCGATTCGCTGGCGGTCGACAGCGCCGGCCACATCTGCGTCGCCACCTTGATCACCGGCGCCGTGTCCGACATCTGGCCCGACGGCAGCCGCGTCGATCAGTACAAGCTCGCCGATGCGATGGTCACCAATGTCTGCTTTGGCGGCAAGGATCTGCGCACCGCCTACGCCACGCTGTCGTTGAGCGGCAAGCTGGTGTCGTTCGAATGGCCGCGCGCCGGCCATCCGCTCAAGCACCTCAACCGTCCCTGACATGATCTACGCGCTGCATACCGTGACGGCGGCGCCCAGGCGCTGGCCCGAGGTGGCGCGTGTATCGAAGAGCGAAGGCGCCGCCGCCGTGCGCGAGGCCGGCGGCGTCTTCTACGGCGTGTGGTGGGGCCTCATCGGTCTGGCCTCGACGCAGGGCATGGTGATGACGGCCTGGCTCGACGCCAACACCGCGACGCGCGACGCCGGCAAAGCGCTGGCCGGCTGCGCCGACATCACGGAAACCACGCTCGACCTGCTCGAGCCAACGGTGCGGCCGACGGAGTCGACGCCACCGGACCGGCCGGGCGTCTATGCCTTCCGCACCTTCGAGCTGGCGGAGGGGGACTGGCCAAGCTTCCGCGACCTGTCACTGGGCGTCTGGCCGACTTTCGAGCCGACCTACGACGCGCGCGTCTATGGTCTGTTTCGCAATCTCGCCGTGGCACCGCCGAAGCGCCGCATGCTGCTGCTGACCAACTACCCGTCAATGGCGGTGTGGGAAAAGTCACGCCTGCGCACCCTGCACAGCGGCGGCGACATCGGCGCGCCGGAGGCGAAGGCCAATCTGTCGAAGCGCCTCGATGTCACGACCTGGACGCGGGTGGCGATCGGCGTGCCGGCCTGACTTGCTTCAGGCTGCGGCGCGCGCCTTGGTCAGCTTGTAGGGCCGGATCAACACGTCGGCCGGAATGTTCCAGGCGGTGCTGATCTTACGGATCGCACCCAGCGACAACGCGCGCCGGCGATTGAGGATGTCGGAAGCAAGCGATCGGGCGCCCAGCAGGCGGGCGAATTCGGCTTGACCCAGGCCGCTATCGGTCATGTGGGCACGAATCGCTGCGATCGGGTCGGGCGCTTCAATCGCGTCGTGTCGATCTTCCCAGGCCGCGGCCAATGCGGCGAGAACCTCGAGCCTCTCGGCCGCCGGCGAGCCCTTGCGCGATCCCATCAGCCGCTCGATCTCATCGAGGGCCCTGGCGTGGTCGCGGCGATTGCGGATGGGTCGAATGTTCATGGCGTTCCCTAAATGGTGACCGGAATGCCATCGCACGCAGTGTTCGAAAGATCTTTCTTCTCCCCGCGAAGGCGGGAGAAGGTGCCCGAAGGGCGGATGAGCGGCTTCGCGGCCCCTCAATAGCGACGGTGCTGGTCGTTGCGCAAGGAAGCCCCTCATCCGCCTCGCTAACGCTCGGCACCTTCTCCCCGCCTGCGCGGGGAGAAGGAAAGAATGCCCCATGCGATCGTCCCGCTCTCTACCCCTTCGCCAATCTCTTCACCTCGCCCGACGCGATGATGGCGCCGTCGGCGTAGGCTTCGTGGTTGGCGTCGACGTCTTCCAACCGATAGCGGTAGTTCACCATCAGGCCGCAGCTCTGGCGCAGGCCGTTGGGCGAGGCGTCGCCCAGCCAGTTGATGCGCTCGACGCGTGCACCGTTGCTGAGATGGAAATGCGCCACGCGATCGAGCGCGCGGCCATCATGGCTGCCCAGCAGATAGCGGGCGCAGAAGCGGATCAGCACCGGCTTGAGCGCGATCTCGGCGGCGGGCTGCTTGGTCCAATCGCCGCCATTCACCAGCCGCGTGATCGCGCCAGCGCCGCGCGGCTGGTCGGCGGCGTCGGCGGGCGGCGGGGAGACCGAGGCGAGATGGTCGATCTCCTCGGCCGACAGCCCGGCGTCGCCCTCGGCCGCCAAGGTCTTGAGTAGCCAGGAGCGGAAGCCGGGGATCGGCGAGAGCGTGGCGAAGTTCTTGATCTTGGGCAGGTCGCGCATGAGCTCGGCGGCGACGCGCTTGATCAGGAAGTTGCCGAAGCTGACGCCGGCCAGCCCCTCCTGGCAGTTGGAGATCGAATAGAAGATCGCCGTGTTCGCCTCGCCGGGATCGCGCGTCGGCGCCTTCTCGTCGAGCAGGCGGTGGACATCGCCGGCCATGCCGTCGACCAGCGCGACCTCGACGAAGATCAGCGGTTCGTCGGGCATGCGGGGGTGGAAGAAGGCGAAGCAGCGCCGGTCGGAATCGAGCCGGTTCTTCAGGTCGCTCCAGGAATGGATGGCGTGCACCGCCTCGTAGGCGATCAGCTTCTCCAGCAGCGCGGCCGGCGTGCGCCAATCGATGCGACGCAGATCGAGGAAGCCGACATCGAACCAGATCGCCAGCAGGCGGCGCAGGTCGTCGGCCAGCCGCGCCACGGCGGGATCGCCCCTGCCCAGCTTGAGGAGCTCGGCGCGCAGATCGACGATGAACTTCACACCCTCGGGCAATCCGTTGAACAGCGCCAGCAGCCGCGTCGCCGGCGTCTCCAGCGCGTCGCGCAGCTCCGTCTCGGCTTTGGCCCGCGCTCTGTCGTCCGTCGCCGCCTGCCAGCGCGCCACGGTGGCGGCCAGCGCGTCGCGGTCGAGCGCGTAGTCGCGCGCCAAGGTCAGCAGGAACCGCCGCCGGCCTTCTTGTGACAAAGCAAGATAGACGCCGCCCAATTCAGCGGCGCGCGCCCGTGCCGCGGTCTCGCCGCCGCGGCCGGACAGGCAGGCTTCGATGCGCGCCTTCAGCCGGGGCAGGTCGTCATCGGGCAGGTCCGGTCGCAGCGGCGCGCCCACCGCTTCGCGCGCGCCCGTCGCGACGCCCCTGAAGGTGCGCGAGACCCGATCCAGGGCACGATCGACGAGACCGGTGAGAGCCATGGGGTTCATCCCTCCTGCGCCAGCCGGCCGAGGCTGCCGCCGCACTATGGCCGCCGCATGACGACAATACGATGTGGGCGGGCGCCCGGGCTTGGCAAGATGCGCGCCACACCGCTGCATGGCGGCCCTCGCGAAACCGCCGCCAAAACGCCTTCGACTCCGGCGGAAGCCGGTGATATCCGGGCGGTATCGCATCAAAGCCGGACCACCGGGAGCGAGATCATGACAGACGCTTTCATCTGCGACGCCGTTCGCACCCCCATCGGCCGTTACAACGGGGCGCTGTCCTCCGTGCGCGTCGACGATCTTGCCGCGCTGCCGATCAAGGCGCTGATGGAGCGCAACACGGATGTCGACTGGGGCGCCGTCGACGACGTGATCTATGGCTGCGTGAACCAGGCCGGCGAGGACAACCGCAACGTCGCGCGCATGGCCGGCCTGCTGGCCGGTCTGCCGGTCGAGGTCGCGGGCGCCACCGTCAATCGGCTGTGCGGCTCGGGCATGGAAGCCACCGGGATGGCGGCGCGCGCGATTCGTCTTGGCGAGGCGCAGGTGATGATCGCCGGCGGCGTCGAGGGCATGACCCGCTCGCCCTATGTGCTGGGCAAGCCGCAAGCGGCCTTCGACCGCGGCATGAAGATGGAAGACACCGTGCTGGGCTGGCGCTTCGTCAACCCGGCGATGGCCAAGCGCTACGGCGTCGACGCCATGGGTCAGACGGCCGAGAATGTCGCGCAGGAACACCAGGTCAGCCGCGTCGACCAGGACGCCTTCGCCTATCGCAGCCAGCAACGCTGCAAGAAGGCGACGGAGAAGGGCTTCTTCAAGAAGGAGCTGATCCCGGTGACGGTGAAGGTGGGCAAGGCCGAGAAGGTCTTCGACACCGACGAGCATCCGCGCTTCGACACCACCATGGAAGGCCTGAGCAAGCTGCCGGCCGCGTTCCGTGACGGCGGCTCGGTGACCGCCGGCAATTCCTCGGGCATCAACGACGCCGCCGCCGCGATCATCGTCGCCTCCGAGAAGGCGGCGAAAGAGAACGGCCTGAAGCCGCGCGGCCGCATCCTCGCCACTGCCTCGGCCGGTGTGCCGCCGCGTGTCATGGGCATCGGCCCGGTGCCCGCGTCGCGCAAGGCGCTGCAGCTCGCCGGGCTGAAGATCACCGACATGGATGTCGTCGAGCTCAACGAGGCCTTCGCCGCGCAGGGCTTGGCCGTCATGCGCCAGCTCGGTCTGCCCGACGACGCCTGTCACGTGAATCCCAATGGCGGCGCGATCGCCATCGGCCATCCGCTGGGCGCCAGCGGCGCGCGGCTGATCATGACCGCGCTCAACCAGCTCGAGGACACCGGCGGCCGCTATGCGCTGTGCACCATGTGCATCGGCGTCGGCCAGGGCATCGCCATGGTGATCGAGCGCGTCTGATTGCCGAGAGTTTTCTCCCGTCTCGCGGGAGATGCCGGGATCTAGCCGGCCAACTCAGGGGCGCCTCACGGCGCCCCTTTTTCATTGGCGGGCTGTCATCCCCGAGCGGAGCGAGGGATCCAGGCCGACCCTGGATCCCTCGCTTCGCTCGGGATGACAGGGGATCGACTCACGCGCGGCGGATCATCGCCGTCATCACGCCGGCGCCGATCAGCACGCCGCCGCCGACGCGGTTCACCACGCGACGCACCGCGGGCCTGCGGATCGCGCCGCGGGCGCGGCCGGCGAGCAGGGCATAGAGGCCGGCGTTGAGTGCCGCGAGCGTCACGAAGGTGGCTACGAGCAACGCCGCCTGCGGCGCGATCGGTGCCGCGGCGTCCATGAACTGCGGCACGAAGGCAACGAAGAACAGGATGCTCTTGGGGTTGAGCGCGGTGACCGCATAGGCGTGCGCCAGCATGGTCCAGGCCGGTCGCCGCTCGATCGCCGCGTCAGCTTCCGCACTCACCGGCGCGCGCCACAGCTTGATGCCGAGCCACACCAGATAGGCCGCGCCGATCCACTTCAACACCGTGAACAGCTCGGCCGAAGCGGCGAGCAAGGCGCCGACGCCCAGCAGCGACAAGGTCATCGCCGTCAGATCGCCCAGCGCCACGCCGGCGACGATCGCCAATGCCGCGCGTCGGCCTTCACCCAACGCGTAGCCGATCACCAGCGCCACGGTCGGCCCGGGAATGATCAGCACCAGCGTCGCCGCGGCGCAGAATGCCAGCCAAAGCTCGAATGCCATCGTCCGCTCCCTCGAAAGCCGGGCCACTCAAGACAGCGACATTACTTGCCGTCAACCGGCGCCTCGGCCAAGGTCGCGGCGATCGCCATGACCCAGTCCTCCGCTTCCATCGCCGTCGTCGGCGCCGGTCCATCGGGCTTCTACGCCGTCGACGCGCTCAGCCGCGCGCGGCCCGACGCGCGCATCGACATCATCGATCGTTTGCCGACGCCATTTGGCCTGGTGCGCCACGGCGTGGCGCCCGACCACCAGGGCACCAAGGGCGTGACGCGCCAGTTCGACCGGCTGCTGGCCAAGCCCGGTGTGCGTTTCGTCGGCGGCGTGGAGCTGGGCCGCGACGTGTCGCTCGACGAATTGCGCGCGGCCTACGACGCGGTTCTCATCGCCACCGGCTGCGGCCGCGATCGCCGGCTCGGCATTTCCGGCGAGGATCTCGACGGTGTGATGGGCTCGATGCGCTTCGTCGACTGGTTCAACGCGCATCCCGATGCCGTCGACCTGACCGAGACGATCGCGCAGGCGCGTCACGTCGCGGTGATCGGCAACGGCAATGTCGCCATCGACGTCGCGCGCGTCTTCGCCAAGACCGCCGAGGAGATGGCGAAGTCCGACATCGATCCGCGCGCGCAGGCGGCGATCGCCGCGATGCCGCTGGAGACGGTGACGCTCTACGGCCGGCGCGGGCCGGCCGAGGCGAGCTTCACCATCAACGAGCTCAACGAGATGGGCCGATTGGCGCGCGCGGTGGCGCTGGTCGACCCCGCCGATGTCGCGAACGCTGCGGCGCCCGATGGCGATCCGACGCCCGAGCGCGTGCGCAAGCAGAAGAACATCGAGACGCTGCGCGGCTTCTCCGCCAATGCGCCCGGCGCCAAGCCGATCGCCCTGGCCTTCCGCTTCCACCACGCACCGCTGACATTCAGCGGCGAGAATGGCCGCATCATCGGCATCAACTTCGCTGACGGCTTCTACGCGCCGGCTGACCTGGCGATCACCTGCATCGGCTACGACGCGATTGTGCCCGAGGGCCTGCCGGCCGAGCGTGGCCGGATCGCCAACGACGAGGGACGCGTGCGCGGCCTGCCGGATGTCTACGTCGTCGGCTGGGCGCGTCGCGGCCCGAGCGGCACGATCCCCACCAGTCGCGCCGATTCCTTCGCCGTCGCCGAGCGCCTGGTAGCCGATCTCGCGCCGTCGTCGAAGCCCGGGCCCGGTGGTCTCGACGCGCTGCTGGCCACGCGCGGTGTCGCCACCATCGACACCGCCGGCTGGCTGCGTATCGACAAGGCGGAGAGCGAGACCGGCGCGCGCGAAGGCCGGCCGCGTGTCAAGCTGGCGAGCTGGGCGGCGTTGCGCGCGGTTTCTAATCCAGCCTGACCGCCCAGCCCTTTAGCGCCGCGCTCGAGGGTGGGTAGCGGTCCATCACGCGCGCGTCGTGGCCGGGCACGACCATGTCCTGGCGGCCGTCGGCGAGTTTCTTCAGCCTGTCATAGCCGGACAGCATGTCGGCGACGTTGAAGACGATGGCGAACAGCTTGTCGTCCTCGATGCCCCAGTAGTAGTGCGCCGCGTCGGAAGCCAGCACGAGCCAGCCGTTGCGCGTCCACACCCGCACCGACTGGATGCCCATGGTGTGGCCGCCGATGTGGTGCACCGTCAGCCCGGGCGCGATCTCGCCGTCGCCGTCGTGGAAGACGACGCGATCGCCGTAGAGATGGCGCACCATCGCCACCACTTCCTCGACCTCGTAGGCGTGGCGGAACGGCTTCTTGGTCATGTGCCGGCCAGTGGCGAACTGCATTTCCGTGTCCTGCACGTGATAGCGCGCCTTGGGAAACATCGCCCAGCCGCCGACATGGTCGTAGTGCAGGTGGGTGATGATCACGTCGCGCACGTCGTCGGGCTCGACGCCGATGTCGCGCAGGGTCAGGTCAGGCGAGCGCAGCATCTTGCGGCCGCGCTGGGCGCCCACCGCCTCGCTGAAGCCGGTGTCGATGACGATCGGCTGGCCGCCGACCAGCCGCTTGCCGTCCTCGCCCAGCGGGATCGCCACCCAGACGAAATAGTCCATGGGATGATCGCCGTCGTGCGGATCGGCCATGATCTGCACCTCGTGCGCCTTGCGCGGCAGATGGGCGTATTTGCAGGCGTGCACTTCGTAGGTTGGCAGGTTGGGCATTGTGTCCTCTGGCGTTCCTCGCGGCGGTCACCCTCCCGCGCCGGACCGGCACGGGTCAACTGGTCAGCCGACGACGCCTTTGGCCTTCATCGCCGCGATCTCGGCGTCGGCGTAGCCCGCCTCCTTGAGAATCGCCTCGCTGTGCTCGCCCACATCAGGCGGCTTGCCGGCGCGGCGTGGTTGCGCGAAGCCCAGGCGGATCGGGTTGTTGAGCGTACGCGCGATGCCCTCGCCGTCGCAGGGCACGACGATGCCGGCGTGCAGGGCCTGCTCGTCGTCGGGGACGTCGATCACCCGGCCGATCTCGCCGAACGGCACGCCGATGCGGGTCAGCACCTCGGACCAGTGTGCCCAGTCGTGGCGGGCGATCTCCGCATCGATCAGCTGCATCAACGTGACCGCGTGGATGCGCCGCGCGTTGCGGTCGAGGAAGCGTGGGTCGTCGATCCACGCCGCGTGGCCGAGCCCGCGGGCGATGTTGGGCCAGTGCTTCTCCTCGGGATTGGCGATCAGCAGGAACCAGCGGCCGTCCCTGGTCACGTATTGCTGGCCCAGCGCCGAGCGCGCGCGCTCGCGCGGCGGGCGTGGCGGCAGGGTGGCGCCCAGCATCGCAGCCTGGGTGAGCGTGCCGTTGGACCAGGCGCCGTTGGCGTAGAGCGAGGTGCCGGTCCAGCCGCCCTTGCCGGTGCGCTCGCGGCGGAACAGGCCGATCATGATCGCCGAGACGATGGTCATGGCGGTGGCGCGGTCGCCCTGCGCCGGCAGCGAGAAATGCGGCGGCTGGCCTTCGTAGCGCGCCGCGTCGAGGATGCCGGAGCGGGCGAAGAAGGCGGTGACGTCGAAGCCCGGCCGGTCGCGGTCGGGACCGCTCTCGCCATAGCCGGTGAGCGAGAAGTAGATCAGGCGCGGGTTGACCGGCTCGATATCCTCCCAGCTGAGCTTCAGCCGCTCGCGTACCGGCGGCGGGAAATTGATGATCATGACGTCGGCCTGGGCGATCAGGCGCAACAGCGCGGCGTGGCCTTCGGGCGCTTTCAGGTCGAGCGCCAGCGATCGCTTGTTGCGGGCGTCGAGCTGCCAGGTGAAGTTGACGTTGGCCTGCGGATAGCTGGCGTTGCGCCAGCTCTGACGGTGCGGATCGCCGGCGCCCGGCGGTTCGATCTTGATGACGTCGGCGCCCCAGTCGCCCAGCACCACGGCGGCGGCCGGCGCGGCGATGAAGGAGCTGACATCGAGCACCCGGATGCCCTGCAGCGGCAGCGCTTCGTCGGTCACGGCGTTGTACTCCCCGGCGATTGTTTCCTTGGGCGGCGACTGTAGCCAAGCCGGCGGCCGCCGTGCTCGGCGATCCTGTCACGGAAGCGATGCACGGGGCGCGGATGATAGGATGGATGGTCGGCTGGCCCGACCGGAGGGAAAAGAATGGATATCGGTACGCTTCTGCTCACGATCGTCATCGGCTTCTTCGTTGGCCTGATCGCGAAGTTTCTGTTGCCCGGCCGCGATGTCAGCGGCTTTCTCGCCACGACCGTCGTGGGCGTCGTCGGCTCGATCCTCGCCACTTATGGCGGCCAGGCGCTGGGCATCTACCAGCCCGGCCAGACGGCGGGCTTCTTCGGCGCCGTGCTGGGCGCCATCGTGCTGCTGGTGCTGTTGCGCCTGATCCGGCGCTAGCCGGCGCGGTAGAGGAAGTAGCGGCCGCGCGGCACGCCGTCGGGCTCCGGCAGGGCGACCCAGCGCGCGACGTCGAGCGGCTGGTTGGCCACGACATAGCCGCCGGGCGCCAGCAGCCGGTCGAGCGCCGGCCCCAGCCACCGGCCCATCTCCGTGTTGGCGGCGTGATCGCCGGTGCCGAGATCGGAGTGGATCAGCGCCGCGGCGCCTTCCAACTGGCGGCAAGCGCTAGCCGTGGTCTCGCGCGCATCGCCGAGAAACAGGAACCGGTCGGGCGGCACGCAATCAGGATGGGCGTGCACCTCGCGCTCGAAGACGTGGATGGCGCGGCCGGGGAAAAGCTCGCGCAGATGATCGTAGGTGCGGCCGTTGCCCAGGCCGACCTCGAGGATCGGGCCCGGCATCGCGCGCACCAGCGGCGCCACATGGTTGAGGCAATCGCGCTGCGCCTGCATGCGGCGAATGAAGGAGTCGAGGCGGCTCATCGGGTGAAAATCAGGCGGCCCTGGCTCTCATCGCGCTGAGCTGGCGGTTGGTGTCGTCGAGACGGTGGGCGAGCTCGCGCATGATCTCGACCGCCATGGTCGGGAACTCGGTGACCATGCGGAAGAACAGCTCCTTGGTGATCTTCAGCGCCGTCAGCGTCTCGCGCACCGTCACCGTGGCGGTGCGGGGCACGTCGCACAATATGGCGATCTCGCCGACGAAGCCGTTCTTCTTCAGCTCGGCGACCTTGAGCGGGCCCGACGGTGTGTCGATGATGATGTCGGCCGCGCCGCCCAGCACGACATACATCGCATCGCCGATATCGCCCTGGTGGCAGAGCTCCTGGCCGGGCGCGAAGGTCAGGCGCTCGCTGGTGAAGGCCAGCAGCTTCAGCTTGTTGGGCTCCAGCTTGGCGAACAGCGGCACGCCCTTCAGCAGTTCGACTTCCTCGTGGATGCTCATGGTTGGTCCCCTGTGCAATCACCCGGCCGCCAAAAGGTCGGTGTAGGTCTTGTCGCTCGACAGCTCCGACGGCGCGCCGCGCGCCGTCATCCGCCCGCCTTGCATGACGATCACCTCGTCGAAGCGTTCCGCTTGCGCGGTGCGGCTGAGCGTCCACAGCACGCCCAGCGCGCCGCGCGCCGCCAGAATCTTGTCGAGCAGGCGCTGTTGCGTCGCGGCATCGAGCACCGCGGTGGGCTCGTTGAGCACCAGCAGGTCCGGCCGCTTGACCAGGGCGCGGGCGATGCCGACTTTCTGGCGTTGGCCGGCCGACAGGCGTTTGCCGGCGACGCCGACATTGTAGTCGAGCCCGACCTGGACCACGGCGGCACGCACGCCCAAGCCGTCGAGCACCTCGGCGATCAAATCGCCCACCCGGTCGGCGCCCTGCGCCTGGCCATAGATGAGACGGCCGAACAGGATGTTGTCCTGCAGGGTGGCGGCGCCGTTGTAGCGCGCGGCGTCGTAGAACTCGATGTCCGCTGCGTATTCCGGCGGCAGGCCGTTGGCGAAGGCGTGCCGCGCGGTCAGCAGGCGCTGCTCCATCGCCTCGTCGATCAGGCCCAGGCGATGGCGCGCCTCGATGTAGCGGAAGGGCAGCGCCCGCAAGCGCGCGCGCTCCTCGGACGAGAGATCTGCGACGGTTCGACCGCTCAGCCGGGTGAGCAGGGCGCGGTAATCCGGCAGCTCCTCGGCGGTGATGAAGCTGAATTGCTCGAAGAAGGGATGGCCGGCGGGCAGGTCGGCGAACAGCTCGACCATGGTGCGGGCGATCTCGACGCCCATCTCGGCCAGTGGCGTGGCGAGTTCCAGCTCGTTCAGCACTCGGCGCATGTAGGGGTTGGCGGTGATATTCTCGGGATCGAAGGTGCGGCCCACCGGCGTGCCGAACAGCACGTTCTCGGCCACCGACATGTTGCGGTTGTAGCGGTCTCGGTTGAAGGGCTCGACCAGGCCGGCGAAGGCCGGATCGGCGAGCCGGCTGTGCAGCTCGGCGCGCGCCTTGAGGATCGAGTCGGCCACCGCGGGGCGCTGCGCGGGATCGATGGTGCCGCGCAGGCCGTAGCGATAAACATCGGCCTCGAGCTCGACGACGCGCAGCGCCTCGATGATGCGCTGATCGATGTCGTGCGGGCCGGTGGCGCCGGCGGCCTCGTAGTCGACCCAGTCGGCGGCGACATCAAGTACCGGGTTGCCGGCGCGCCGGGCTTCGCGCTCCTCGGTCTCGCGTTGCTTCAGGGCGGCGCCGTCGTAGGCCGCAGGTCCGCGCGGCCGGAACTTCAGGCCGTAGAGGATGTTCTCCCGGATCGTCACCGGCAGCAGGTAGACGTCCTGGCCGACATAGGACAGGCGCGCGCCGGTCACCGCTTCGGGCAGGTCCGCCAGGGTCTTGCCGCCGATCGCCACGCCGCCGCCGGTCGGATGCGCCACCCGGGCGACGACCTGCGCAAGCGCCTCCTTGCCGCCGCCGGCGGCGCCGACCACGGCTACCTTGCGGCCGATCGGGAAGCTGAGCGTGACGGCGTCGAGCACAGGCGTGCCGCCTTCCTCGGCCAGGGCCACGCCGTTGAGCTGGACCTCGCCGCTCAGCGGCGGCGCGGCGGCGGCGGGGATCGCCTGCAGCTCGGGCGCCAGCATGCCGTCGGGCTCGAACTGCTCGATCACCTGCTCGTAGCGCTGCTGCATGTCCTGGCGCTGCTGGTCCCAGTCGATCAGCTCCTTCACCGGGCCGGGCAGGTCCTTGTAGGCGAGCAACACACCGACCACGGCGCCCACCTGCATGTCGCCGAACAACACGAAATAGCCGCCGATCAGGTAGATCAGGAACGGCGTCGTCTGCGCCAGGAGGTTGTTGAGGAACTTGGCGGTGAACTTGCGCTGGAAGAGCTCGAAGCGGATGTGGAAGATCCGGCCCAATCTGCCGACGATGTCCGCGCGTTCGTAGTTCGAGGCGGCGTGGACGTGCACTTCCTGCACGCCGTCGACCGTCTCGGCGACGCGGCCGGAGAATTGCCGGGCGGTGATCTGGCGCTGCTTGCCCAGCGCGACGATCTTGCGCCGCAGCTTCGGGATGATGAAGGCCTGCACCGCCAGCACGGCGATCACGATCAGGCCCAGCCAGATGTTCTGGAGCATGATGAACAAGAGCGCCGTGATCGCCTGGCCGCCGAGGAAGGCGGGCTGGATATAGGCGTCACCGATGAAGCCGCCGAGCGGCTCGATCTCGTTGTTGATCATGCCCGCCAGCTCGGCCTGCTTGACCTTGCGGAAGTGGGCCGGCGGGAACAGCAGGATGCGGTCGTAGAGCTGAAAGCGCAGGCGGCGCAGCATGCGCTCGCCCATGCGGCCCTTCTGGGTGTTGATGGTCTTCTTGAACAGCCCGTTGATGGTGACCATCACCAGGAACAGGCAGCTCATGCCCACCAGGTAGGGCCATTGCGCCAGCGACAGGCCGTCGAAGAGGCGGATCGAGCCGACATCCGAGATGAAAGCCGGCACCGGCAGGTCGATACGCAGGAACGACACCGTCTGGGCGTTCCTGAACGCCTTGCCTTCGATGCCGTCGTTGACGATGGTCTTGGGGATGTTCAGCGAGGCGAAATAAAACACCTGCGCCA
The DNA here is from genome assembly GCA_022844045.1 of Reyranellaceae bacterium. Classification (GTDB taxonomy): domain Bacteria; phylum Pseudomonadota; class Alphaproteobacteria; order Reyranellales; family Reyranellaceae; genus JAFAZJ01. The sequence continues at coordinate 18,046 of JALHMM010000071.1, forward strand.
GCACGACCAGGCCCAGGATGACGAGCTGCTCGGGCCTGCTGTTGCGCCAGACATACTTGAAGAGGTTGCTGTCCATGCCTTGGCCGCGGTGACTCCTATCCCCTCGGCGGGCACCTTACCCTGAATCACCCTTGTCGGTGAAAGGTTGGACGATCGCATCCGGCAAGAATCATACCTTCCCCCGCTGGCGGGGGAAGGTGCCCGAAGGGCGGATGGGGGTGGCTGTCGAAGACGTACGAGATGTCTCAGGACAGATCTTGTCTGGCCGCGCGAGCCACCCCCATCCGTCAGCGCTTCGCGCTGCCACCTTCCCCCGCCAGCGGGGGAAGGTAAGAGTGTGTGGCCGCCAGATGCGATAGCCCTACCCCTCGGTCTGAGTCCGAAACTGGACTGAACCGCCGGCCGACGCTATTCCCGTGATCGGCCTGCAGGAGAGTTCCCGATGTCCCAAGTCCCCGTGACCGTGCTGACCGGCTATCTCGGCGCCGGCAAGACCACGCTGCTGAACCGCATCCTCACCGAGAACCACGGGCGCAAATACGCCGTGGTGATCAACGAGTTCGGCGAGCTGGGCATCGACAACGACATCGTCGTCGGCACCGACGAGGAAATCTTCGAGATGAACAACGGCTGCATCTGCTGCACCGTGCGCGGCGATCTGATCCGCGTTATCGGCGGGCTGATGAAGCGGCCGGGCACGCTCGACGGCATCATCGTCGAGACCACCGGCCTGGCCGATCCCGGTCCGGTGGCGCAGACCTTCTTCCAGGACGACGAGGTGCGCACGCGCGCGCGGCTCGACGCCATCGTCACCGTGGTCGACGCGCGCCATTTCCTGCTGCATGTCGACGACGGCGTCGAAGCGCGCGAGCAAGCGGCCTTCGCTGACGTGATCCTGCTCAACAAGACCGACCTCGTGACGCCGGAGGAGCTGGCCAGGGTCGAGGCGCGGCTGCGGCAGATCAACCCTTACGCCCGGCTGCACCGCACGCAGAAGAGCGCGGTGGCGCTGGCCGAGATCCTCGACCGCCGTGCCTTCGACCTGAAGCGCATCCTCGAGATCGAGCCGGACTTCCTCGAGGCGGGTCACCACCACCATGACCACGATCACGACCATGAGCATTGCGATGATCCCACCCACGATCATCACCATGACCACCATCATCATCTCGAGAACATCGGCAGCATCTCGCTGACCAGCGACAAGCCGATCGACGATCAGAAATTCCAGCGCTGGATCTCGACCATCCTGCGCGAGTTCGGCGCCGACATCTTTCGCAGCAAGGGCATCCTCGATATCTCCGGCGAGCCCAAGAAGTACGTCTTTCAGGGCGTGCACATGATGATGGACGGCGACTGGGGCAACCCCTGGAAGGATGGCGAGAAGCGCATGAGCAAGCTGGTCTTCATCGGCCGCAAGCTCGATGCGGAGCAGCTCCAGCGCGGCTTCGCGGCCTGCGTCACGCGATGAGCGCACCGAGCTTCGCGCAGCAACTGCCGCCGCGCCGACGTATCGAGACCGGCGCCTGGGTCAGCGGGCTGACCTACGACCGTACCGGCCGAACGCTGGGCGTAGCCGGCGGCGACGGCCGCGTCTGGCGCATCGACGCGACCAACGATGCGCTGCCGTCACCGCCGGCGCCGGCGCATCAAGGCGTGGCGCTGGCGATCGTCGCCGATCCCGCGGGCGACGGTTTCATCAGCGGCGGCGACGACGGCCGGTTGTTGCGCCACGGCGATGCGGTAGGGGAGATCGAGACCTTCAAGGGGCGTTGGCTTGAGCGACTGGCGTCGCACGCGAAATCCGGCACCTTCGCCGTGGTCGCCGGCAAGGAGATCGTCGTGCACGGCCCGAGCGGTCGCCGCGTGCTGGGGCCGCATCCCAGCACCGTCGCCGACATCGACTTCAGCCCCGACGGCTCGCGCCTCGTGGCGGCGCATTATGGCGGCGTCACCATCCATGTGTTGAAGCCGGCCGATGCGGCGCCGCGCACGCTGGAATGGAAGGGCTCGCACGTCACGGTCAGCTATAGCCCGGACGCGAAGTTCATCGCCACCGGCACGCAGGACAACGCGCTGCATGTCTGGCGCCTGGCGACGGGCAAGGACATGCAGATGTCGGGCTACCCGGTGAAGGTGAAGCAGCTCGCCTGGTCGCAAGACGCGCGCTTCCTGTTCGGCACCGCGACCAGCCTGTTCACCGGCTGGCCCTTCGCTGGCAAGGGGCCGGAAGGCAAGCCGCCGATCCAGTTTGGCGACGAGGGGGCCGGCATCATGACGGCGATCGCTAGCCACCCCGCCGATTCCTTCATCGCCGCCGGCTTCGACACCGGCGAGGTGCAGCTCGGTGACTGCAAGACCAAGCGCAGCGCGGTGATCAAGCTGGCCGGCGACGGCCAGGTCAGCGCGCTGGCGTGGTCGCCGGGCGGCTGGAGCCTCGCGGTAGGGACCGATCAAGGTGTCGTCGAGATGATCGATCTGCGGCGCTGAATGGTCGGCCCCGTGCTGGAGCTGCTCTTCGTGCTGGCGGTCGGGCTGGTCGCCGGCACGGTCAGCGGCATCGTCGGCACCGGCGCCTCGATCATCCTGATCCCGATCCTGGTGGCGCAGTATGGCCCGCAACAGGCGGTGCCGATCATGGCCGTCGCCTCGCTGCTGGGAAACGCCGCCAAGGTCATGGCGTGGTGGCGCGAGACCGATTGGAAGGCCACCGCCGTCTATGCGCTGACCGGCATTCCCGCCGCGGCGCTGGGCGCGCGCACCTTGCTGGCGCTACCGGCGCAGATCGTCGACGTGGCGCTGGGCGCGTTCTTCATCCTGATGATCCCGGCGCGGCGCTGGCTGGCTTCGCGCAACGTCAAGCTCGGCCTCTGGAATCTGGCGATCGTCGGCGCGGCGATCGGCTTCCTCACCGGCATCGTCGCCTCGACCGGTCCGCTCAATGTCGCGGCGATCTCCGCCTATGGCCTGGTCAAGGGCGCCTTCCTTGCCACCGAGGCCGCGACCTCGATCTTCGTCTTTCTCAGCAAGGTGGTGACCTTCCGGGCCTCCGGCGCGCTGCCGATGGAGGCGATCATCAATGGGCTGATTGTCGGCGGGTCGCTGATGATCGGCGCGTTTGTCGCCAAGCGTTTCGTATCGGGCATGAAGCCCGAAACCTTCCGCCTGCTGATCGATGGCGTGATGCTGGTCGCCGGTGTCTCGCTGTTGTGGATGGCGTTCCGCTGACGAAGCCTACGGCTTCCACTCGTGCCACGGTGGCACGCGTGGATCGCGCTGGCGCTGGACGTAGTAAGGGATGTAGGGCCGATATGCCTCGAAGACGCGGCGCAGCTCGCCGACCGGCTCCTCGTGCTGATCGACGCGCAGGTCGATGCGCGCGAAGCGGTCCTGGTCGTAGACGAGGATCGCCGACGATACCTGGCCGCCGATCTGGCCGCCGGCGTCGCGGCCGGCCTCCAGCGCCATCAGCAGGCGGTCCTCGAACGGCTGGTCCGTCGTCGCGCGGAAGCGCGCCTTCATCGCATCGATGGTCTGGCGGCCGGGCAGCACGTTGCCCAGCACGACGAGATTGTCGCTGACGTCGTGGCCGGCCCAGGCGACCGCGTCGCCGCCCGTGCGCACGGCGATGGCGCCGTCGTCGTCGATGATCGCGAGCTGGCGGTACTCAGGCCAGGAGTCGTTGCCCACCACGGCGTCGAGCGCCGCCTGCGCTTTGTAGCCGGCGGTGAGCCGGCTCATCGCGAATTGGCCGAGCCGCGCATCGGCCTTGGCCATGATCGCGACCACGCCCAGCCGCGCGGCGGCGAAGGGCACGCGGCTGCCGACGGCGAAGGAGCGTGTGGCGGTTGCGATGCCCAGCATGCGCGTCCGCGGGCAGCGGGCGAGGATGGAGAAGGTCATGCGATGCTCCCGGTCGATCGCCGGGAGTATCACGCCGTCACGCGCGTACGAGCAACCGATGCGCGGCGAAGCAGAGCAGGCCGCCCAGACCCATGAAGACCGTCATGGGCAGCACGCTGCCGTTCATCAGCAGACCGACCAGCGCGCCGAACAGCGAGCCGCAGCCGAACTGCACCACGCCCAGCAGCGAAGCGGCGGCGCCGGCCATGTGCGGGTAGCGCTGCAGCGCGCAGGCGGTGGCGTTGGGCGCGACGAAGGCCATGCCCGAGATCATGCACATCGACAGCAGCGGGATCGGCACCCAGCCCAGCGCACCGGTGCGCGACTCGATCACGCCGTAGATGATCAGCAGCACGCCGGCGATGGCCGGCAGCCAGCAGGCGCGGCGCAGCGCGACGTCGGCACCGATGCGGCGCGTGATGCGGCTGTTGATGGTGGCCGCTATGGTCATCGCCAGCACCGAGGCGCCGAACACCAGCGCGTAGGTCGTCGGCCCGAGCTTGTAGATCTCGATCAGCACGAAGGACGACACCGAGATGAACGAGAACATGGCGCCGAACAGGAAGCCGGTGGTCAGCGCATAGCCCATATAGGTGCGCGTGCTCAGCAACTCGCCGAAGCGCTTCAGGATGCCGCCAAGGTTCAGCGGACCGCGCAGCTCCGGCCGCAGCGTCTCCTCGAGCTTCAGGCTGGCGGCGATGAGCGCCAGCGCGCCGAACAGCGCCAGCGTCAGGAAGATCGCGCGCCAGCCGAACAGGTCCATCACCACGCTGCCGATCAGCGGCGCCAGCATCGGCGCCATGCTGACCGAGGCCATCAGGATCGACATCACCTGCGCCGCGCGATCGCGCTCGGCGAGGTCGCGCACCATGGTGCGCGCCATCACGGGCGCAGCGCCGGCGCTCAGGCCCTGGACGATGCGCAGCGCCACCAGCTGGTTGGCGTTGTCGGCCAGCGCGCACAAGGCGCTGGAGCCGATATAGAGCACGACGCCGGCGATCAGCACCGGCTTGCGGCCGAAATAGTCGCCGAGTGGGCCGTAGAAGATCTGGCCGAAACCGAAGGCCAGCATGAAGGCGGAGAGGCTGAGCTGGATCTGCGAAGCGCTGGCTTGGAAGTCGCCGCGGATGGTCGGGAACGCCGGCAGGTACATGTCGATCGACATCGGCGTGAACGCCGTCAGCATCGCCAGCACCGCGATCAGCCCCGGGGTCAGCCGACGGTCGACAGTCTGTGCGGAAGGCGCGGGCAAATCGCTGTCTCGCGGCATGATCGGGACCGGGGGTTTAACGGCTTCGGGACGCGAAAGACAGACGGACGCGCGGCATCGCTGCCGCGCGTCTTGCGGTGTCAGGTTGGAAAGAGCCGGGCGTCATGAACGCCAGAACGGCTTGTCCATCTCGTACAGGACATCGGCTTCGGTCATGCCGATGTCGGCGATGTCGCGCTGGGTCATGCGCGCCAGCATCGCGCGTTCGATCGAGCGCCGGCGCCACAGGCGCAGGGTGCCGATGATGCCGCTGAGCGGCGAGGCCGCGGCCCGCCGCGCGACAGCGGTGCCAAGGAATGAGTCGGTGGTGGCTGCCATTGTGCTGATCCTTTCTCGAAATCCGGCGTCAGCGCGCGGACGGACGGGGTGTCTTGGTAAAGGCCGTCGCGGCCGCCGCGAGGCGAGCACCCAAGCCGCTCAGCGCGCGGCCGATCAGCCGGCTCATTTCCAGCGTCCGCATCAAGCGGGCATGGGCCTGGATGGCGCCGATCACTTCGGGCGAATACCGCAGCGTGCCGTTGTCGATCTGGGCCTGGATCTCGGCGAAGGATTTGTCAGGGTGCATGCTAACCTCCATACGGGTTAGAGCGCCCCTCCCGGGAACTCCGGCGTCTTTGGCCGGTAAGCTGCAGTATATGGGTCAGGGTAGTTGTCTGATCAGTCGGAATGCTGCATCGCAGCAATGCGTTTTCATCATGATATATGTTTCAAATGCATGACTGCGTGCCGTTTGGGCACGGGTTGATCGTTTCGCGCACGTCCTCGATCATGGCCGCCTGCTATGGGGAGGACATCATGGATCTCAGGTTGACCGGCAAATCGGTCCTGATCACGGGCGGGTCGAAGGGCATCGGCTACGCCTGTGCCGAATCCTTCGCCGCTGAAGGCTGCAACGTGCACCTGGCGGCGCGCAGCCAGCAGAACCTCGAGGAGGCACGCAACAGGTTGCGCCAACGCTTCAATGTCTCGGTCGACCTGCACGCCGTCGACCTCGCCGACGGCGATGCGGCGCGCGGACTGGTGAAGGCCTGTTCGGATGTCGACATCCTGGTCAACAACGCCGGCGCGATCCCGCGCGGCGACGTCGAGACCATCGACGAGGCCAAATGGCGCGAGGTCTGGAACCTCAAGGTCTTCGGCTACATCAACATGACGCGCGCCATGCTGACCGAGATGAAGGCGCGCAAGCGCGGCGTGATCGTCAACGTCATCGGCCTGGCCGGCGAGATGCCGAACTACGACTACGCCGCCGGCAGCATGGGCAACGCCTCGCTGATGATGTTCACCCGCACGGTGGGCTCGCGCAGCATCGAGAGCGGCGTGCGCGTGGTGGCGATCAACCCGCCTGCGACGCGCACCGACCGTCTGGTGACGCTGATGCGCTCGCAGGCCCAGAAGGAGTTCGGCAACCCCGATCGCTGGCCGGAACTGACAAAGCACCTGCCGATGGGCCGGCCTTGCGAGCCGCAGGAGATCGCCGATCTCGCGGTGTTCCTCGCCTCGGATCGCTCAGCCTACACCAGCGGCGTCGTCTTCACCGTCGATGGCGGGCTCGCCGCCCGGCACTGATCCGCCGAGCTCGAGCACGACGCACACCAGGGTGGGATCATCAGGCACGCCGGTGATGACGAAGCCCAGGTGCCGGCTGAAATCCAGCATGGTCTCGTTCTCGCGCAGGACAAGCCCCTCGAGCCGCGCCAGGCCTCTTTGGCGCGCATAGCCGATGATGCGCGCCATCAGCAGGCGGCCCAACCCGGCGCCCTTGAGATCGCTGCGCACGATGATAGCGAACTCGGCGCCGACATTGTCGGGATCGGCCGACAGCCGCACCACGCCCCAGATCTCACCCTCGCTGTTCAGCGCGACGAAGGCCATCTGTCGGTCGTAGTCGATCTGCGTCAGGCGCGCGGCGAGCTCGTGCGTCAGGTGCGCCAGCGGCGCGAAGAAGCGCATGCGGATGTCCTCGCGCTCAAGCCGTTCGCCCATGGTGCGCAACGCGTCCTCGTCCTCCGGCCGTATCGGCCGCAGGGTGAAGGCCCGGCCGTCGCGCAGCCTCTCCTGGCGTTCCAGCCCGCGCGGATAGGGGCGGATGGCGAGCGCGCGGGCCGGCGCATCCCTGGCGCGCAGGCGGATGCGCGCGTCCAGCGCCACGACGCCCTGCGAATCGGCCAGCAGCGGATTGATCTCCAGCCCGGCGATCTCCGGCAGCTCGGCGGCGATCTGCGCCACCTTGATCAGGGTGAGCGCGACGACGTCGATCGCCGCGGGCGCCCGTCCGTCATAACCCTGCAACAAGCGCCAGACACGCGTGTCCCCGATCATGTCGCGCGCCAGCTTCATGTTGAGTGGCGGCAGGCCGAGCGCGTGGTCCGCCAGGCGCTCGACCGCGGCCCCACCATGGCCGAACAGAACCACCGGCCCGAAGGTTCGATCCTCGGTCAGGCCGACGATCAGCTCCCAGGCATCGCGCCGCTCGACCATGCGCTGCACGGCGAAACCCTCGATACGCGCCTCCGGCCGCAGGCGCGCGACGCGCGCCAGCATGTCCGACGCGGCCCGCAGCACTTCGCCCTCATTGCGCAGGTCGAGCGCCACGCCGCCGACATCGGTTCTGCGGGCGATGTCGGGCGACAGAATCTTCAGCGCCACCGGTGAGCCGATTCGCGCGGCCGCGCCGACCGCGTCCTCGGGGCTGCGCGCGACAACGGTGTCGACCACCGGAATGGCGCAGGCGTCGAGTACCTCCTTGGCCTCGGCCTCGCTCAGCTCATCGCGTCCCTGCGCGCGTGCGGCGGCGATGACGGCACGCGCCGCGGCGATGTCGAGCGCGAACGCCTCGGGCTGCGACGGCGGCGTCTCCATCAGCGCCACGCGGTTGCGTCGCCAGGTCACCAGATCCATGAAACCGCGCACCGCCTGGCGTGGCGTCTCGTAGCCCGGCAGGTTGGCCGCGAGTAGCACCTTGCGCGCCTCGACCTGCGCCTCGGCGCCCACCCAGCTTGTCAGCACCGGCTTGCGCGTCCGTGAGGCCGCGGCGACGACGGCGCGCGCCGAGTCCTCGCCTGGCGTCACCGCTGTCGGGCAGTTCAACACCAGCGCGGCGTCGACGCCGGTATCTGCGAGCAACGTTTCCAGCGCGTGTTCGTAGCGCTCCGCCGGCGCGTCGCCCAGGATGTCGACGGGATTGCCGCGCGACCAGGTCGATGGCAGGCGCACATCGAGCTTCGCCAGTGTTTCCGGCGTGAACTCGGCGAGGCGGCCCTTGGCCTCGATCAGCGCGTCGGCCGCCAGCACGCCCAGGCCGCCGCCATTGGTGAGGATCGCCAGCCGGTCGCCGAACAGCGGTCGGCTCGAGGCCAGGCTAGCCGTGGCCTCGAACAGTCCGTCGAGGTCCTCGACACGCAACATGCCGGCGCGCCGGAAGGCGGCGTCGTAGACCGCGTCGGCGCCGGCCAGCGCGCCGACATGGGCATGCGCGGCGCGCGCCGCGGCCTCGCTGCGGCCAGCCTTCAGCACGATCACCGGCTTGGACCGCGCCGCGGCACGCGCCGCCGACATGAACTTGCGCGCGTTGGTGATCGATTCGACATGCAGCAGGATCGCCGTGGTCGCCTGGTCGAGCGCCAGCCAGTCGAGCATGTCGCCGAAATCGACGTCGCTCATCTCGCCGAGCGACACCACGTGGCTGAAGCCGATGTTGCGCGCGCTCGCCCAATCAACCGCCGCGGTGATCACCGCGCCGGACTGGCTGACGAAACCCAGGCCGCCCTTGAGCGCCATGCGATGAGCGAAGGTCGCGTTCACGCCCAGCGACGGCATCATGACGCCCAGGCAGTTCGGCCCGACGACGCGCATGGTGTTCGACCGCGCGGCGTTCAGCACGGCCGCACGCTGCGCCTCGTCGAGGCCGTCGGTGATGACGACGGCGGCGCGCGTGCCGCGCTTGGCGAGGGCTGCGATCGAGGCGGCGACCTGATCGACGGGCACACTCAGGATCGCGAGATCGGGTGTGGCCGGCAGGTCGCCGATGCTGCGGAGCGTCGGCTGACCGCCACACGGCCGGCGGTTGCGGTTGACCAGCCAGATCGGGCCGTTGAAGCCACCGGCCTGCAGGTTGCGCGCGATCAGCGCGCCGACGGCGCCGGGGCGGGAGCTGGCGCCGATCACGGCGATGGATGTCGGCCGGAACAGGGCCTCGAAGTTGCGGATGGTCATCCCGCCGTCCCTGGCGTCGCCATCGTGCGGCGCGCCAGCCAGATCGACAGGATCACGGCCGGCAGGCCGACCAGCGTCGTGTAAATGAAGAACACGACATAGCCCTCGTGCTTGGGCGTCACCGACAGCACCATCAGCAGATCGCCGATCAGCGGCATCTTGCGGCTGTTGGCTTCCGCCCAGTCGACGATAGCGCCCGACCAGCCGCCGAGGAATTTGCCGGGCAGCAGCATCAGCGAGGTGAACAGGGCGTATTGGGTGGCCGTATAGGCGGTGTTGGTCAGGCCTGAGAGATAGGCGATGAACACCGAGCCGGAGATGCCCGTCACGAAGTTGTCGGCCGAGATCGTCGCCGCCAGCAGCCACAGATCGGGCGCGCCACGCGCGGCGAGCAGTGCGAAGAGCAGGTTGGTCAGCGGCAGCAGCAAGGCCATCCAGATCAGCGGCGCGCGCACGCCATAGCGGGCCACGATCACGCCGCCGGCCAGTGCGCCGGCCACCGACAGCCAGAAGCCGTAGAGCTTGGTGACCGAAGCGATGTCGGATTTCGAGAAGCCCATGTCGATGTAGAACGGGTTGGCCATCACGCCCAGGGTGATATCGCTGATGCGGAACAACGCGATGAAGGCGAGGATCGCCAGGCCCAGCCAGCCCATGCGCTGGAAGTAATCGACGAAGGGGCCGACCACCGCTGTCATCAGCCAGGCGCCAATGCGTGACAGCGGATCACCTGGTGCATCGAGCAGAGGCTTTTCCGCCGTCGCCACCGGCCGTGGCGATTCGCGGATCAGCAGGGTCGTGACGATGCCCACCATGCCCAGCGCGGCCATCGCGAGATAGGCGATGGTCCAGTCGTAGATCTCGGCGGCGTAGAGCGCACCAGCGCCGGCCGAGAGGATGGCGATGCGGTAGCCAAGCTGATAGGCGCCGGCGGTCGGCCCCTGCAGGTCGGGACCGGTGGCCTCGATGCGCCAGGCGTCGACGGCGATATCCTGCGTCGCCGAGGCGAAGGCCACGATCACCGCGGCGATCACCAGCGGCCGTAGGTCGGTGCGGGGATCGAACTGTGCCATGGCGATCACGCCGCCGACGATGACGGCCTGCGCCAGCAGCATCCAGCCCCGCCGTCGGCCCAGGAGCGTGGTCAGCGGCGGTAGCGCCAGGCGATCGACCAGCGGCGCCCAGGCGAACTTGAAGGCGTAGGCCAGCGCCACCCACGAGATGAATCCGATCGTCGTGCGATCGACGCCGGTCTCGCGCAGCCGCGCCGACAGCGTGCCGAACACCAGCAGCAGCGGCAGGCCGCTGGAGAAGCCGAGAAACAGCGCCGCGCGCACGCTGCCGTGGCGATACGACAGGATCGCTTCGATCCACCCCGGCCGGCGCGCTGTAGCGGTTTCATCGGCCATCGGCGGCGGCCGTCAGATCAGGGTTTTCAGGGGCACCAGTGGACGCGCACCGACATGGCTGATCACCTCCCCGGCGGCGAAGCCGCCGATGCGCGCGCATTCGGCCAGAGGCATGCCGCGCGTATAGCCATAGAGAAAGCCGGCGGCGTAGAGATCGCCGGCGCCGGTGGTGTCGACCACCTTGGCGACCTTGGCCGCGTCGACGACGTGGATCTCGTCGCCCTTGACGATCACCGAACCCTTGGCGCCGCGGGTCAACGCCACGATCTTGCCGGTGGCGCGGGCGCGCTGCAGCGCCTCGTCGAAGGTCTTCACTTGGTAGAGCGAGAAGATCTCGCTCTCATTGGCGAACAGGATGTCGATCTGATCGCGGATCAGCGCGTTGAACTCGTCGCGCCAGCGGTCGACGCAGAATGAGTCCGAGAGCGTGATCGACACCTCGCGGCCGGCGGCGTGCGCGGCGGCGAAGGCTTTGCGCACCGCCTCCTTGGCGCGCGGCGGGTCCCACAGGTAGCCCTCGACATAGGTGACCTTGGCCGCGGCGACGCGCGCCTCGTCGATATCCTCCGGCCCCAAGGTGACGCAGGCGCCGAGATAGGTGTTCATCGTGCGCTGCGCGTCCGGCGTGACGAAGATCAGACAGCGCGCGGTGGGCGGGCCTTCGGTCGACGGCGGCGTGTCGAAGCTCACGCCGGCCTCGCGAATGTCGTGGCGGAAGGTCCAGCCGAGCGCGTCATCGCGCACCTTGCCGATATAGGCGGCCGTGCCGCCGAGCGAGGCGATGCCGGCGACGGTGTTGCCGCAGGAGCCGCCGGAGATCTCGACCGCGTCGCGCATCGCGGCGTAGAGCGCCTCGGCGCGCGAGGCGTCGATCAACGACATCGCGCCCTTGGCCAGCTTGTTGAGGTTCAGGAACTCGTCGTCGGTCGTCGCGAGCACGTCGACGATGGCATTGCCGATGCCCAGCACGTCGTAGGCGGCGGAAGCTGTCATTGGATTGTCTTGTCCGTTGGGCAGAGGGGCGAAAACGGCCGATTATACCGGTGACGCTCCGGCCTCGCGAGCCTCAGTCGAGCGGCTTGGGCCGATCCGGCACGGCGATACGGTCGTCGATGACGATCAGGCCGGCCTTGGCGAGCAGCGAAAGCGTGCGGATGGCGCCATCGCGGCGGCCGCGTTCGACGGCCTCGAGCAGCTCTGCGACGGACGCGCCAGGCGATGTCGTGATCGCCGTGCGCAAGCGCTCGATCTCGGTCGCTGGAAGGAAATGCACGCCGGTGCCCGACAGCAGCGGCGAGGCCAGGGTGCGGCGCCATGTCTCGGCATCGGTCGAGACCGCGCGGATGCGGGAGCGCGCGCCGAAGACATAGGTCGGGTAGTGCGCGAACAGCCTGAAGGGTTCGGGGTGCAGCGGGTTGGGGCCGCGCGCGGCCGCAGGCGCCTTGGTGCGACGATCGGCCAGTTCGCCCCACAGCGCGCGATAGAGACCATAAATTCGCGACCAGGCGAAGGTCTCGTGCGCACGGCGCTTGCCGTCCTCGCCCATGCGGCGGCGCAGATCGGCGTTCTCGATCAGCGCGACATAGGCTTCCTCGGCCTTGGTGGCGTCGACGGCGACGTTGAGCGCGGCGGCGCTGACATAGGCGTCGTAGCTGTCGAGTCCGCCGAAATGGCGATAGGCCATGGTGGCGCCGAAGCCGGGTGGGGTCATGGTCGTGGGCACCAGGAAGCCGTCGACGCCGTCGCGCACCGTCTCGCGATAGCCGTCCCAGTCGGCGACCACGACCGGCAGGCCAGCGGCCATCGCCTCGATCGGCGCCAGGCCAAAGGTCTCCTGAATGTTGTCGACCAGCGAGGTGAAGAAATCGCCGACCGCCCAGATGTCGGCGCGCACCCTGGGGTCGCGACCCTCGAGGAAGTGGCAGCGCACCGAGGGGCATAGCGTCGCCGCGCCGTCCTTGAAGCCGCGCTCGATGTAGTCGGTGCCGAACCAGCCAGCCTGCACAAGGTGGATGCGCTTGCCGGTACGTTTCGCCGCCGCTTCCAGCGCCGTATACATCGGCAGCGGATTGGCTTTGGCATGGAACGCCAACCTCCCGACGAACAGCGCCACGATGTCGTCGTCGCCGGCGCCGATCTCGCGGCGGCGACGTGCGCGTGCCTGGCGCATGGCTGGCGTCGTCGTGTCGAAGGCGTCGGTGTGCACGCCCAGCGGAATCACCGGCAATTGCAGACGGGCGTTCGCCGGCACCGTGACGCCGAAGCGCTCCGAGAGATACGCGGCTTTCTCCTCGATGATGCGACCGACCACGCGGCGCACGGCGTGCGAGGTGCAGATCACCGCGTCCCACTCCTCGTAGGGCGCGGTGACGTAATAGGCCAATGCGCGTTGCGCGCCGACGGACGACAGCGTGTGCGTCACGCCGCTCAGCGAATAGGCGCGCGGGTCGCCGAAGCGGCGCGTCCAGGCCTCATCGTGCAGCACAGGATCGGGCCGGAACAGGCAGCCGGCCTGCGCCAGCCCTTGGGAGTCACCCTGACGGATCAGGCGATAGGAGCGGCCTGCAACAGCGGGCGCCTCGGCCTCGACTAACGTACGGAAGCTGTCGACGTCCTCCTGGCGCGCGGCGTAGATCGAGAATGACGTCGAGGGGTCATGCCGCGCCAGCGCGCGCAGGAAGGCGTCGCTGGCGACCTGGCGCCCCATCATCCGCTTGTAGGGATCGAACTCATCGGCGCGATAGTAGATAGCGGCGGTCGCCGTCATGCGCGGAGCATCAGCGAGGTCGGGCCGCGCAGCACGAAGTTGGTCTTCCACGCCACCGCCTCATCGACCAGCGCGAGGTCGGGGTAGCGCCGCAGCAGCGCCGGCAACGCGACCTCGACCTCGAGCCGCGCCAGCGGCGCGCCAAGGCAGAAATGGATGCCGTAGCCGAAGGCGATATGGCGTGAGGCGTCCTTGCGCCTTATGTCGAAGCGATCGGGTTCCTCGAACTGGCGTGGATCGCGATTGGCCGAGAGGTGATAGAGGAACACGCGCTGGCCAGCCTCGATCGAGCGGCCATGCCAGTCGAAGGATTGCAGCGCCACGCGCATGCTCATGAACAGCGCGCCATCGTAGCGCAGCATCTCGTCGACCGTGTTGCGCACCAGCGCCTGATCGTCGAGGTTGGCGCGCAGATCCTCGAGCACGGCGGGATTGCGCAGCATGGTGCGCAGGCCGTTGGACAGCAGGTTGGTCGTGGTCTCGTGGCCGGCGACCAGGAATAGGATCAGGTTGGCCGCGATCTCGTCGGTGCTCAGCCGGTCCTGACCGTCGCGGGCGTCGATCAGGGTGTCGATGATGGCTTGACCCGGATTTTTGCGACGATTGGCGATGAAGTCGTGGAGGTAGGCACCCATCTCGCTGGTCGCGATCGCGGCGCGGCGGAACAGGTCCTCGCCGGTACCGGCGGTCGAGGTGGCGAAGCCGTCGGACCAGCGCTTGAGGTCTTCGAGGATGCTTTCGGGCACGCCGATCAGCTCGGCGATCACCCGCGCCGGCAGCGGATAGGCGAAGGCCGGCACGAAATCGAAGGTGCCGGACTTCGGCATCGCCGCCAGCAGCTCCTCGACGAAGGCGGCGACGCGTGGGCGCAGGCCTTCGATGGCGCTGGGCGTGAAGCCGCGATTGACCAGGCCGCGCAGGCGCGTGTGATCGGGCGGGTCGCGAAACAGCATGAAGGGGTCGAGCAGGCGGCGATAGTCGGCGAAGACCTCGCGGAAGCCGGGCTCGAACACATTGGGATCAGGCATGGCGCGACCCGGCGTCATGCGCGGATCGTGCAGCCCGGCGCGCACGTCGTCGTAGCGCGTCACCAGCCAGGCCTTGTAGCGCGGCGACCAGTGGATGCGGTCGTGCTCCTGCAGATCGCGCAGCGCCGGCAGCGGATCGGGCAGGCGCGATACGGCGCCGGGATCGAAGGTCGGGCTCACCACAGCCATCGCGTCACCCTACATGAATGTCAGTAGCCGGCGCGGGTTGCCGACCAGGATCATGTCGATCTCGGCGTCGGCGTAGCCGCGTAGGCGCATCATCGGCACGACGTTGCGGAAGATGTGGCCGTAGCCGTGGCCGCCGAAGGTGGTGAGCCGCGTGCGGTAGCAGATGTCGTGGCTGATCACGACGCGCTCCAGGTGGCCGCGCTCGATCAGGGCGCGGATCAGCTTCAGGCGTGTGGCGTCGTTGGGCATGTCGATGTCCGACAGGCCGTAATACGAGGCCTCCTGGCCGAACAGGTCGAACTCGATGGTGACGCCGGTATCGGCCAGTTTCAGCAGCCGCTCGACGTCGAACACCGTGCGATCGATGTGGCTGATGACGACACGCGTCGGATCGCCGCCATTCGCGACGACGAAGTCGGCGACCTCCTGCGGCTGATCCTCGTGGCGGCCGGGATGCACGTTGATCGACGCGCCGGTCTCCTTCTGCGCGATCAGCGCTGCCGTCATCACGCGCTTCTCCAGATCGGTCCATGGCGACTGGCAGCCGATCTCGCCGATCATGCCAGCGCGCACCTCGGTGCCCCAGGCGCCAACCTGCACCTGGTCGACGATCTCCCGTGTGAAATCGTCGACCGTACGGCCGTGATTGCGCGGGTCCTGGTAGTCGTTCACGTAGTAGCCGCAGCCCATGACGATGGTGACGCCGGTGCCGGCTGCGATACGCGCCAGGCCCTTCGGATCGGGGCTCAACCCGCCGCAGGTCAGCTCGACGATGGCGTCGCCGCCTTCGCGCTTCATCATCTCGACCTCGCGCACCGCCACGCTCTCGAGGTCGAGCATGTACTTGCGACCGGCGCGCGCGACGCCGTGGCCGTGATTGATCTGCCAGACATTCTCCAGCGTGATCTCCGGCCCGAGATCGTTCTCGGTGCGCGTCGAAGGCGGGCGGATGTCGCACAGCACGTGCTCGTGCATCAACGTGCGGCCGAGCTTTTCGGGTTCGATCGGCCCCAGCACGGTCTGGACCTTGCCGCGCAGATCAGAACGGGTCAGGCGGGTCATGGACGCTCCTTCATGCCGCCATCATGCCTCATGAATTCGCTGCGGCGACACGGATATCGCGCATCCGCGGCAAGCCCCATGCTCGCGCCATCGACCACGAGGTGACACCATGAGCTTCCGTATCCAGGGCCTGCCGGCCGAGCGCTTCAGCCATCTCTTCACCATGTCCGACGCCGAGCTGGCGGCGGCTGGCGCCGTGCGGCGTGTCGCCGACGATGGCAGCCCATGCCGCGTGAGTCTCACCGACGCGACGCCGGGCGAGGAGGTGATCCTGGTGAACTACGAGCACCACCCCGTCGACTCACCCTATCGCATGCGCTTCGCGATCTTCGTGCGCGCCGGCGAGACGACATTCGACCAGGTCGACACGGTGCCCGAGCAGCTGCGTGGCCGCATGCTCGCGGTTCGCGCCTTCGACGCCGTGGGCATGATGGTGGCCTTCGAGCTGACCAAGGGCGCCACCGTCGAGCAGTCGATCGAACGGCTGCTTGGCGACGAACGCGCCGCCTACCTGCACATCCATTTCGCCGCACCCGGCTGCTACGCGGCCAAGGTCGTGCGCGCCTAGGCGCGGTGCCAGGCGACGAAATCCTCCAGCGGTGCGCGCTCGGTGATCAGATTGTTGGGCACGTCGTTCTCGTCGGCATGGCCGATGGCGAGGCCGCAGATCACGATCTCGTTGTCGGGGATCTTCAGCTCGCGGCGGATCGTGGGGTGATGATTGGCGAAGGCGGCCTGCGGGCAGGTGTGCAGGCCCTCCTCGCGCGCCATCAGCATCAGGTTGGCGAGGAAGGCGCCGCAGTCGAGCCACTGGCCGTGACCATGGGCGCGATCGACGGTCATGATCAGGCCGACCGGCGCGTCGAAGAACACGTAGTTGCGCTTGTGCTGGCGCGACATGCCCTCGGCATCGCCCTTGGGAATGTTCAGCATGCCGTAGAGCGCCTTGCCGACCGCGACCTGCCGGCTGCGATAGGGCTCGGGGATCGGCCGCTTGTAGACGCTGTATTCCGGCCCCGGCGACTCGCCCGCCTCGAGCGAGGCCAGCACCGCCGCGCTCAGCCGCTTGCGCGCTTCGCCCATGGTCACGTAGAGCCGCCATGGCTGCAGGTTGACGTTCGACGCGGCGCGCTTCGACACTTCGATGATGCGGCGGATCTTCTCCTCCGGCACCGGGTCGGGCTTGAAGACGCGCATCGAGCGGCGCGAGAGGATGGCGTCGGAGACTTTCATGAGCGGCGGTCCTGGAGCGGATGGCGATGAATGAGCCGCATCTTGCCCTCCAGCTCTTGAGCGGCAAGCGTTGGCACCGCGTCGTTCCGGGATGCGGAGCGGAGGGCGGTGCGGCTGGTCTAAGACGACTACGTCATCAGGGCTAATACCAACCCACCTAAAGACTGACGCATGCCCATGATCGATGACCGATGGATCGGATGCGCAGGGGATCGTCGGTGAGAAAGCGCCAGGCGATGGAGCAGGCCTCGACGATGTCCTCGTAGGTGTCCCAGACGCGGGAGCAGAG
>JALHMM010000072.1 GCA_022844045.1 Reyranellaceae bacterium
ACGAGGACATCGTCGAGGCCTGCTCCATCGCATGGCGCTTTCTCACCGACGATCCCCTGCGCATCCGATCCATCGGTCATCGATCATGGGCATGCGTCAGTCTTTAGGTGGGTTGGTATTACCTTCCCCCGGAGGGCGGAAGGGGGATGTCGAAGACGGACACCGAGTGTGCTGAAACATCCCCCATCCGTCGCGCTTCGCGCGCCACCTTCCCCCTCCGGGGGAAGGTAAGCCCGGAAGGGTAGCGCCACGCTGGCACGTTGCTTGCTCCGGCTTCCGGCAAACGCTCGTCTCGCGTTCAATGGAGGCCTCATGGATATCGGCGTGTTCATTCCGATCGGCAACAATGGCTGGTTGATCTCGACGGCGTCGCCGCAATACATGCCGACGTTCGAGCTGAACAAGCAGATCGTCCAGAAAGCCGAGCGCTACGGCCTGGATTTTGCGCTGTCGATGATCAAGCTGCGCGGATTCGGCGGCAAGAGCGAATTCTGGGATCACAATCTCGAATCGTTCACGCTCATGGCCGGGCTAGCCGCGGTGACCACCCGCATCCAGCTCTATGCCTCGGTCGCGGTACTGACCATCCCACCAGCGATCGTCGCGCGCATGGCCTCGACGATCGATTCGATCTCGGGCGGCCGCTTCGGCATCAATATCGTGTCGGGTTGGGCCAAGGACGAGTACGAGCAGATGGGGTTGTGGCCGGGCGAGAAGTATTTCGGTATCCGCTACGACTACAGCACGGAGTACGTCACGGTCCTGCGCGACCTCTGGGAGAAAGGCAGCTCCGACTTCAAGGGCACCTACTTCCAGATGACGGATTGCAAGCTCAGCCCGCAGCCTAAGGCGGACATGAAGATCGTCTGCGCCGGCCAAAGCCCGCGCGGCATGGAGTTCGGTGCCACCTACTGCAATTACAACTTCACGCTGGGCAAGGGCGTGAACACGCCTACGGCGCACGCCCCGCTGAACGAGGCGATGGGGCAGGCGGCGGCCAAGACCGGCCGCGATGTCGGCAACTATGTGCTGATGATGGTCATCGCCGACGAGACCGACGAAGCCGCCATGGCCAAGTGGCGGCACTACAATGAGGGCGCAGATATGGGCGCCCTGGCGTGGATGTCGGGTCAGGCCAATTCCGATCCCAACGCGCCCGAGGGCGGTACGGCCAAGGCGATCTCCGCGCCGGAGGGGGCGATCAACTTCAACATGGGCACCCTGGTCGGCTCCTATGCCTCCGTGGCGCGCATGCTCGACGAGTGCGCGACGGTCGTCGCGACCAAGGGCATCATGCTGACCTTCGACGATTTCCTGATCGGCCTGGAGCAGTTCGGCCAACGCATCCAGCCGCTGATGAAAACCCGCCAGGAGAAGCTGAAGGCCGTCGCCTGACGGTCTTCAGCCGACAGCGGCGAGAGCCGGCTGCGCCTCGCGCGCACCGGCTCCGTCGTCCAGCAGCTTGACCTCGGACGCCGACCAGCGCGCGACTACTTTATCGCCGATGTCGATCGGATCGGCGAAGAAGTACTCGTCCAGGATGTTGGCGACGAATTCCTCACCATCAGCCGACTCGAGCGTGACCTTCACGTAGGAGCCCTGGTTCTCCAGGGTATGCACCTCGCTCAGCACCGCGTTGAGGCCGACCGTCGGCTTGGTGCCTGGCGGCACTTTCTCGATGGTGATCCGGTCGCGACGGATGGAGCCCCAGAGCTTGGCGCCCCGCGCTGGCCGGATATCGCCGACCGGGATCGCGAAACGCGCGCCACTCTCGGCGACGACGGCGGCGGTGCCGTTCAGCACGCTTTCGACCGTGCCGCTGAGCACATTCTGCCCACCGACGAAGCGGGCGACGTAGGCGTTGCGCGGCGCGACGAAGATATCCCGCGCGCTGGCCGCCTGCTCGATGCGGCCCTGCGCCATCACTACGACCGTGTCGGCCACGGCGATCGCCTCGAGCTGGGTGTGCGTGACGTGCACGAAGGTGATGCCGAGTTCCCGCTGCACGCGGCGCAGCTCGCCACGCATGCGCAGGCGCAGATACTCGTCGAGCGCCGACAGCGGCTCGTCGAGCAGCAGCACGCGCGGATTGGTGATCAGCGCGCGGGCCAGCGCGACGCGCTGCTGCTGGCCGCCGGAGAGCTGGGCCGGCAGCCGGTCGGCGAACGTCTCGAGCTGTACTTTCGCCAGCAGCTCCCGTGCCTTGGCGTGGCGTTCCGACTGGCCGACTCCGCGCATCTTGAGCGCGAAGGCCACGTTGTCGAGCACGCTTCGGTGCGGGAACAGGGCGTAGCTCTGGAACATCATCGCCGTGCCGCGCCGGATCTGCGGCAGCCCGATCACCGACTCGCCGCCGATACGGACGTCGCCCGATGTCGGGGTCTCGTGGCCCGCGATCATGCGCAGGATCGTGGTCTTGCCGCAGCCGCTGGGCCCCAGAAGGCAGCAATAGGAGCCATGGGGGATCGTCAGACTGAGGTCGCGGATCGCCGTGGTCTCGCCAAAGCGCTTGGTGACTCCGACGACTTCCACTTCGCCGCTGCGATCGGACTCCGCCATGAAACTACTCCGCCGCTGTCATGGTGGCCTGGCGGGCGCCGCGCGCCCGCCGTCGCTGGATCGCCGCGATCGACGCCAGGGCGAGGACGATCACGACGAACGATACGATCGTGGTGACGGCGCCGACGGCGTAGAGCGCCGGCGAGGTCACGTTGGTCGTCATTGCCCAGATTTCGAGCGGCAAGGTGTTCTGGCTGCCTGCCGTGATCGATGTGCGGGCGATCTCGTCGTAAGACAGCGTGAAGCCGAACAGCGCGACGCCGATGATGCCGGGCAGCAGCATCGGGATCGTCACTTCCTTGAGCCGCTGCCAGTTGGTCGCGCCAAGGTCGGTCGCGGCCTCCTCGTAGGAGCGGTTGAAGCGGCCCAGCACGGCGAACATGATCAGCAGGCCGAAGGGCAGCGTCCAGGTGAGCTGCGCGCCGAGGCCCGAGGTCAGCCAGTTGGTCTGCAGCCCGAGCAGGCGGAAGGTCAGCGCGATGCCCAGGCCGACGAAGAGTCCCGGCATGATCAGGCTGGCGATCACCAGGTAGAAGGCGGTGGCCGAGCCGCGGAAGCGCCGGCGGAAGCCTAATCCCGCGACCACCGACAGCACGACGGTGATGACGGCGACAATCGCGGCGAGCCCGATCGAGCGCGTGAACGAGCCGGCGATGTCGCCGACCCGCTTCTGCGAGAACAGCGCGTCGAACCAGTGCAGCGAGACGCCGTTCATCGGAAACGTCATGCCGCCGCTGGGGCCCTGGAACGACAGGATGTAGATCACCGTCATCGGCCCATAGAGGAAGACGACGAACAGCGTGAAGAAGGCCGCGTAGGCGTAGAAGGTCCAGGGGCGGCGGCTGTCGGCGGTCTGCATGGTGCCTCCCTAGCGCGCCAGTTCCTTGCGCACATCGACCAGGCGCAGGATGCCCGCCACCATCAGGGTGACGATGATGACCATGATGACGGCGCTGGCCGCCGCCGGCGGATACTGCAGGGCCGCGACTTCGTTTTGCAGCGCCGAGACGACGGAGGCGCTCTGGCCGCCGCTGAGCGTGCGCACGACGAAGGAGTCGCCCATGACCAGGGTGACGACGAAGATCGAGCCCAGCGCGATGCCGCTCTTGCTCAGCGGCAGCACGACCTCGGTCATCACCCGCCAGCGGCTGGCGCCGGCGTCGTGGGCGGCTTCGAGCAGGCTTCTGTCGATGCGCGCCATGGAGTTGAAGATCGGCACCACCATGAACAGCGTGAACAGGTGCACGTAGGCGACGATCACCGCGAAGTCGGAGAACAGCAGGAACTCGAGCGGCTCCGAGGTCGCGCCGGAATTGATCAGCATCTGGTTGAAGATGCCGTTGCGACCGAGGAACGGGATCCACGAGATCATGCGGATGATGTTCGAGGTCAGGAACGGCACGGTGCAGAGCAGAAAGAGCGCCACCTGCCACAGCGTGCCGCGCACATGGAAGACCAGGAAATAGGCGACGTTGAAGCCGAGCAGGAACGTGATGGCCCAGACGATGACGGCGAACTTGATCGAGCTGGCGTAGAGCCGCAGCGTGACTTCCGAGCGGAACAGCTCGGCGTAGTTGTCGAAGATGAAGGCGGGGATGATGTCGGCGCGGCTGTAATCGAAGAAGCTGACCGCGACCACCACCAGCATCGGCAGGCCGAAGAACAGCGCCAGCACGATGACCATCGGCGCCACCTGGAACCAGGAGGCGCGCTCGCCGCTGTCGTCGCCCGCCGCTGCCGCAGCGGTGGCGGCCGAGCCGTTCAGCCCGCCCGCCGCCGGATCAAGAATGGCCATGTCGCGACGGCATGATGCTCAGGACGAGACGAACTCGTTCCAGCGTCGCGTCAGGTGACGGTCCTCGTCCATCACGGTGTTCCAGCACGCGATGTTGCCCATGCGGTCCCAGATCGCGCCGCCGTCGCGCACGGTGCCCTTCTTCTCCATCAACGCACCGTAGGGATCTTTGATGTCGACCGCGGCGGGCTTGCCGTCGTACCAGTAGTCCCATTCCTCCGGCGTGAGGAATTTCTTGGCGGTCGATGGCACCGCCGAGTAGTAGCCCTGCTTGGCGATGAAGCCGCCCTGCCAGCCCGCGTTGTACCAGTTCATGTACTCATAGGCGCAGTCGAGCTTCAGGCCGCTGAGATGCGCCATTGGCGCCAGGCCGACGAACCAGCCGCGATAGCCTTCCTTGAGCGGCACGTAGTAGCAGTCGATGCCGCGCGAGCGCACCGCCGTCACCGCCGGCGACCACATCGACTGTATGACCACCTCGCCCGAGGCCATCAGGTTCACCGACTGGTCAAAGGTGCTCCAGAACGAGCGGAAATGGCCGCCCTTCTTGAGATCGATCATGATCTTGATCGTCCTGTCGATCTCGTCCTTGGTCATGTTGCCCTTGTCGGCGTACTTGAAGTCGCCGCGCGCTTCGAGCGCCATGGCGACGTCCATCACGCCGACCGGCCCGAAGTCGACCAGCGCCGTCTTGCCTTTGTACTTGGGATCGAGCAGGTCCTTCCAGCTCGTGACCTTGTCGCGACCGCCCACGAGGTCCGGCCGGATGCCGAGCGTGTCGGCGTTGTAGATCGTCGGCAGCATCGTCAGGAACTCGGTCGGCTTGGACGCGAGCTTCTTGCCGTCCGCCGCCTCGTAGAACATCGCCTCGATCGGCGCGAGGCCCTGCGTGGTGGCCATCTTGCCGTTGGGATAGCTGCCCTTGGTGAAGAGCGGCACGGTCTCGCCCCACAGCTTGTATTTCGCCACCGGGATCGGCGCCAGCACGCCCTTGCCCACGAGATAGGGCAGCTTAGTGCTGTCGATGTTGTTGATGTCGATCGTGTTCGGTTGGGTCAGCGACCGGTTGAGCTGCACGTCGTCAGTGATCGCCTGCATCGTGATCTTGAAACCGAGATCCTTGCTCGCTTGCTCGGCGATCTCCTTGATCGCGGCGTACGAGCCGCCGGCGTGGATGAGCGTGATGTCCTTGATGTTCTGCGCCCACACCGTGGGAAAGCCCATCGAGACCGTCGCGGCAGCGGCGCCGCCTGCCGCGGCGCCCTTGAGAAGGGTTCGTCGGCCGAGCTTGTTGTTGGTGCCGGAGAACTTGCCGGCTTCAGAAGCGCCACGAGTCATCTGCCACCTCCATTCAACGTCGATCCCGCGTTGGGTCGTGGCTGTTTCCGCAAGATCCGTGCCAGCAACTTCCGTGTGTCGTGGTCCAGGACTTGCACATGGGCCCACAGCGCTCGTGTTGCAGGAGTCGGTGTCCATGGAGATCGGCGTCTTCATTCCCATCGGCAGCAACGGCTGGCTGATCTCGACGACGTCGCCGCGATACAGGCCCAGCTTCGAGCTGAACCGCGATGTGACGCTCAGCGCGGAGCGCTATGGCCTCGATTTTGTGCTGTCGATGATCAAGCTGCGCGGTTTTGGCGGCACGAGTGAATTTTGGGATCACAATCTCGACTCGTTCACGCTGATGGCCGGCCTCGCCGCCGTGACGTCACGCATTCGTTTGTATGCAACGGTGCCGACTCTGGCTGTTCCGCCGGCAATCGCCGCCAGAATGGCCTCGACCATCGATTCGATTTCCAACGGTCGGTTCGGGCTGAACGTGATTACGGGCTGGCAACGGCCGGAGTATTCGCAGATGGGCTTGTGGCCGGGCGACGACTACTTTGCGCACCGCTACCGCTACGCGGCCGAATATGTGCAGGTGTTGCGCGACTTGTGGGAGCGCGGCGTGTCGGATCTGCGGGGTGAATTCTTCACCATGCGCGACTGTAAGCTGAGCCCGCGGCCCAAAGCCGACATGAAGGTGATCTGCGCCGGCACCAGCGATCCCGGTATGGAGTTCACGGCGAGGTACGCCGATTACAATTTCTGCTTCGGCAAGGGCATCAACACGCCCACGGCGTGCACTGACCTTGTCGAGCGCATGCAGTCCTTCGCCGGCAAGGCCGGCCGCACGGTGGCGAGCTACGCGCTCTTCATGGTGATCACGGGTGAGACCGACGAGGAAGCCGAAGCCAAGTGGCGGCTCTATCGCGACGGCGCCGATCTGCAGGCGCTGTCCTGGTTGGTCGAGCAGGCGACCGCCGACAAGAACCCGGCCGGTGGCAGCAACGTACGACACGTCGTCGATCCGAAGTCGATGGTAAACCTCAACATCGGCCTGTTGCTGGGCTCGCACGCCAAGGTCGCGCGGTTGCTCGACGAGGTCGCGACCATTCCCGGCCTGGCCGGCGTGCTGCTGACCTTCGACGAGTTCATCAGCGGTACGCGGATCTTCGGCGAGCGCATCCAGCCGCTGATGCAATGCCGCCGCCACGTCACACCTTTCGCACAGGCCGCCGAATGACCAATCCCGTCAGCTATTTCCCGCCCGAGGATCCCGCGGCGCGCCTGCTGCAGGCGAAGCCGGAGCCGATGATGATCCGCCCGGCCGAAACGGCCCTGATCATCGTCGACATGCAGAACGCCTATGCCTCGCCGGGCGGCTATCTCGACCTCGCCGGCTTCGACATCTCCGGCGCCGCGCCGGCGATCGAAAGGATCGACGAGGCGGCCAAGGCGGCGCGCGCGGTCGGCATGCCGGTGATCTTCTTCCAGAACGGCTGGGACAAGGACTATGTCGAGGCCGGCGGGCCGGGCTCGCCCAACTGGCACAAGTCGAACGCGCTGAAGACCATGCGCAAACGGCCGGAGCTGATGGGCAAGCTGCTGGCCAAGGGCGGCTGGGATTACGAGCTGGTCGAGGCGCTGCCGCCGCAGCCCGGCGACATTGTCGTGCCTAAGCCGCGCTACAGCGCCTTCTTCAACACCAACCTCGACAGCATCCTGCGCGCCCGCGGCATCCGCACGCTGGTCTTCACCGGCGTCGCCACCAATGTCTGCGTCGAGTCGACGCTGCGCGACGGCTTCTTTCTCGAGTATTTCGGTGTCGTGCTGCACGACGCCACGCACCACGCCGGGCCCGACTTCATCCAGAAGGCCTCGCTCTACAACATCGAGAGTTTCTTCGGCTGGGTCTCGTCGACCGAGGAATTCACCAAAGCGCTCAAGGCCAATGCCAATCCGCTGGCGCCCCATCCGCCAACAAACAAGGGAGATGCCTGATGCCGATGATCCCGATCATTCCGCCGGGTACCGGCAAGACCCTGGCGCCGTACTCGCCTGGCGCTATGGCCGATGGCGTCGTCTATGTCGCGGGCACCCTGGCGCTCGATGCCGACACCAATGTCGTGCATGTCGGCGACGCGGCGGCGCAGACCGACTACGTGCTGAAGACCATCCAGTCGGTGATCGAGACCGCCGGCGGCACCATGGCCGATGTCACCTTCAACCAGATCTTTCTCACCGACTGGGCGCACTACGCGGCGATCAACAGCGTCTACGCGAAGTACTTCCCGGGCGACAAGCCGGCGCGCTACTGCATCCAGTGCGGCCTGGTGAAAAAGGAGGCGCTGGTCGAGATCGCCACCATCGCGCATGTCGGCCGCAAGGCCTGATCGCCGCCTCACATCATGTACTTCGACGTGCTCGACGGCCCGCGGGCCGAGGCCGAGACGGTGCTGCTGTCGGCCGGGCTGGGCGGCGCGGCGGGCTATTGGGCGCCGCAACTCGCCGCGCTGCGTACCCGCTATCGCGTGGTGGCCTACGACCAGGCGGGCACGGGCCGTGACAAGCACAAGCTGCCGGCCGACTACAGCATCGCCACCATGGCCGATGAGGCGCTCGCCGTGCTCGACGCGAGCGCGACAGGCGCGTGTCATTTCGTCGGCCATGCGCTGGGCGGGCTGGTGGGCCTGGACCTCGCCGCGCGGCATGCCGATCGCTTGCTGTCGTTGACCGTGGTGAACGGCTGGGCGGCGGCGCACGCGCATACCCGCCGCTGCTTCGAGGCGCGGCTGATGCTGCTGGCTCATGGCGGGCCGCAGGCATATGTGCGCGCGCAACCGATCTTCCTCTATCCCGCCGATTGGCTGGCGCAAAACGCGCCGCGCATGGAGCGTGAGGAAGCGCATGGACTGCAGGCCTTCCAAGGCGCCGACACGCTGCGGCGGCGCATCGCGGCGCTGCTCGCCTTCGACGCCACGGCGTGGCTTTCCGTCCTGCGTACGCCCAGCCTGCTCTTCGCGGCGCGCGACGACGTGCTGGTGCCCAGTGCGACGTCGGTGCAATTGGCGACGGCGATCGCCGGCTCGGCGCTGCATGTCGCGCCGTGGGGCGCGCATGCGGTCAACGTGACGCAGCCTGAGCTTTTCAATAGCATCCTGCTGGACTTCCTCGACCGCGCCCTCCGGAGCTGAGCATGGAACTGTCGAACAAGTCGGCACGCGAGCTGTTCGCCGAGGTGCAGGCCGATCCCAAGCGCCGCCTGTTCGGCTTTGGTCGCAAGCCGGTGCTGATCAACGTCGACCTGCAGAACGCCTATACGCGGCCGGCGGAGTTCGTCACCGCCTACGAAACCGATCCGCGCCAGATCGAACACGTGAATGCGCTGGCCCGGCTGTGCCGGCGTCACGGCCTGCCGGTGGTGTGGACCTACGTGTCCTATCTCGACTCGGGCGAGGATTGCGGGGTGTGGGGCACGCGCACCGACACGCCGGACTCGCTGCAGAACATCAAGGCGAACTCGCGCCGCGCCGCGCTCGACGATCGCTGCGAGGTCGACCGCGCGCGCGACATCGTGATCCACAAGCGGATGGCTTCGGCCTTCTTCGAGACCAACCTCGCCTCGTTGCTGACCTATCACCGCATCGACACGGTGATCGTGACCGGCGGCTCGACCTCGGGCTGCGTGCGCGCCACCGCCGTCGACAGCCTGTCCCGCAGCTTCCGCACGATCGTTCCGCAGGAATGCGTCGCCGACAAGCACGAGAGCCCGCACTTCGCGAACCTCTACGATCTCAGCCTGAAATACGCCGACGTGCTGCCGGTCGTCGAGGTGCTGGCGTATCTGGAGCAGTACCAGCCGGTGAACTGACTCTAGTTGAAGATCGACGGATCGATCAGCGGCTTGCCGCGTGGCCGCGCCGGTTCGGGGCGGTCGCAGCGCTGGAAGAGTCCGCGGCCGGCGGAGCCGCTCATGCGGCCTTCTTCCATCACCACTTCGCCGCGCGACAGGGTCAGCACGGGATAGCCCGTGAGCTCGCGGCCCTCGTAGGGCGTGTAGTCGCAATTGTGATGGAGGATGGCGTTGGTCAGGCTGACCTTGCGCGTGGGGTCCCACAGCACGATGTCGGCATCGGCGCCGACGGCGATTGTGCCCTTGCGCGGATGCAGGCCGTAGATCTTGGCGGCGTTGGTCGAGGACAGCGCCACGAATTGCTGCAAGGTGATGCGCCCCTTGTTGACGCCCTCGGAGAATAGCAGCGGCAGGCGCGTCTCGACGCCGGGCACGCCGTTGGGGATCTTGCGGAAGCTCTGCGCGGCGCCCGGAAGCTTCTTGCCGCGGATGTCGTCGTACTTGAAGGCGGCGTGATCCGACGACAGGACCTGGAAGGTGTTGGCCGACAGGCCGGTCCAGATATGCTCCTGGTTGTCGGTGCCGCGCGGCGGCGGCGAGCACACGCATTTGCTGCCCTCGTCGCCCGGCTTCTCGAAATCCTCCTCGCTCAGGAACAGGTATTGCGGGCAGGTCTCGCCATAGACGCGCAGGCCGCGCGCCTGGGCGCGCTGGATCTCGTGCATCGCCTCCTTGGCCGAGACGTGCACCAGCAGCATCGGCACATCGAGCATCTCGGCGAGCGAGATGGCGCGGTGCGTCGCTTCGCGCTCGACCACGAAGGGCCGCGAGGTGGCGTGGAACTTCGCGGCGGTCATGCCCTTGAGCTCGAGCCGCTCGGTGAGCCAGCCGATGCAGTCGGAATTCTCCGCGTGGATCATCAGCATCGCCTGCTCGCGGCGCGCGGCGGCGAGCGCATCGAGCATCTGACGATCCGTGAGCTTCACGTCGTCATAGGTCATGTAGATCTTGTACGAGGTGTAGCCATCGGCCACGAGCGCCGGGAAATCCTGCCCCATCGTCTTCACCGCCGGATCGGACAGGATGACGTGGAAGGCGTAGTCGATCAGCGACTGGCCGTTGGCGCGCTTATGATACTTGTCAACCGCGTCCCGCAGCGACTGGCCCTTGTTTTGATAGGCGAAAGGAATGATCGTCGTCGTGCCGCCGGCCGCCGCCGCGCGGCTGCCACTTTCGAAATTGTCGCAAAAAACAGAGCCGTCGGCGGTGTCCTGGTCGAAATGGACATGGGCGTCGATGCCGCCGGGGACCGCGATCAGGCCGGTCGCGTCGATCTCGCGCTTGCCTTTGTCGAGCCGCTCGCCCAGCGCCACGATACGGCCGGCGACAACGCCGATGTCACCCTTCACGACATCGGCCGCGGTGGCGATGGTGGTGTTGCGGATAACAAGATCGTATTCGGCCATCAGATCCTCCCGCCGCACCCCAAGCGATTTCCGTGCCGTTTGCTCGCTCGCTCGCTCCGCAAGCGGAGCGGGGGACGCAGACCGGCGTTCGATCAGACGCCCTCGCTCTCGCGGGCGACGGCCTTGCGCTCGACGCGCTTGATCAGCTTCTCGGGCCGACGCTTCTCCGCCGTCTTGAACAGCGAGAAGGTGCGGCGGACGTAGTTGGTGACCGCTTCGGCGCCGTTGGCGAACGCGTTGAGTTCGGGCGTCCATTCCGCCTCGACCAGTCGCACGGGCCGCGTCGGATCGTCGGTCTCGAAACGCAGCATGAACCACGGCTCGCCGCGCTTGAGGATCAGCGGCTTGGTCGTGTCCCACCACTCGAAGGCCCACATCATCACGCGCGGCCAGATATGGATCGGGAGCCGCCCGCCGATGAAGACGCCGGGGATCGGCGGGTCGCGGTAGGTGAGGTAGGGCGGCAGCTGGTTCATCCAGCACACCTCGTCGGCCACGAAGTAGTAGGGCGTCGAGATCTGGATCAGCGGGCGCTGCGGGTGGCGCCACTGGCCGGCACCGTTCAGGTGCACCAGCTTGGACAAGTGCTGGCCGGTGATGGCGCTTTGCGGGCCGTCGAGGTTCTGCAGCGCCGGCTTGCCCTCCTTGTCGCGCACAAGGCGGATCGACAGGTCGATCGGACAGGGCACGACGAAGTGCCGGCTCTCGTAGTCGACGACGGCCGGGCAGTTCTGCACCGCCTTGGCGGTGCGCGGGTCCTGGTTGTCGGCGCGGCGAAACTGGCGCGGCTCTTCCCAAATGAAGCCGGCCTGCTGCGCCTTGAGCAGCCAGCCGACCTCGACGACGCGGCTCTTGCGGGGCGGTTCGGGGGGCTTGTTGATGTAGTGCAGCATGCGTGCAGTTTGCCGCAACTTCGTGTTCTACGCGAGCCTGAACGCCTTGAGCGCCGCCGTAGCGATCGATTCCCCCCACTCCTGGACGAAATGGCCGCCCTCGGCGACCTCCATCGGCGGCGGGCAGAAGCGGATCGACTGGCGCAGCTTGGCCATGACCGCGGGACCCAGCACCGGGTCCTTCATGCCCACGGCCATGAACGTCTCGCCGGCCCACTCGGTCGACCACCACTGCCTGGCCCGGCGCGAGAGGGCCGCGCCGTCCGCGTCGGGGCGGTCGCAGACCAGATTGGGGAAGCGCCGCACGCCGGCCTTGTAGGTCGCATCGGGGAAGGGCGCGTCGTAGGCGGCCGCCTCGGTGTCGCTGAGATGCGGGCAGCCGCGCTTGAACAAGGCGCCGATGGCCATATCCGGTCGGCTGTTGTTGAAGGCGCGCCAGTCGAGGAACGCCTGGGGCAGTGGCTCGTCGCCGGTCGCCAGCATGGTGTTCATGGCCAACAACCGGGTGAAGCGCTGGGGCATGTCGGGCGGCAGGGTAAGGCCCAACAGGCCACCCCAGTCCTGGCAGACCAGCACCAGGTTTCGGAGATCGAGGCGCTCGATGAAGGCCGCCAGCGAGGCGCGGTGGAAGCTGAAGGTGTAGGTCGCCTCGTCGGTCGGCTTGTCGGAGCGACCGAAGCCGAACAGGTCGGGTCCCACGACGCGATGGCCGGCGGCGGCGAAGACAGGGATCATTCGGCGATAGAGGTAGCTCCAGCTCGGCTGGCCGTGCAGGCAGAGGAAGGTGGTGGCGGCGTCGCGCGGGCCTTCGTCGAGGTAGTGCAGGCGCAAGCCGTCGATCTCGAGGTAGCGCGGCGTGAAGGCATAGCCGGGCAGGTTGGCGAAGCGGGCATCGGGCGTACGCAGGGCGGCTTGCATGTGGTTCCTCAGCCAGAAAGCGCTTACAAGTCAGGCCACTATGGCCAAACCGCCGGTGAAGTCCACGGAGCGCAGCGAGCGCGATAAGCGCCTGGCCGACGCCCTGCGCCAGAACCTCAGGCGGCGCAAAGCGCAGGCCCGGGCGCGGGAAGAGGCGACGGCCGAGCCACCGGCGGAGAAGCCGAAGACGTAACCCTTACCTTCCCCCGGAGGGGGAAGGTGGCGCGCAGCGACGGAAGGGGGATGTTGAAGACGGACGGCGGTGTCGTTGAGACATCCCCCATCCGCCCTCCGGGCACCTTCCCCCTCCGGGGGAAGGTAGGTTAGAACGCCCCCACCGGGCGAACCCCTCCCGCACGGTCAAACGGAGTGTGACATGGCGATCATGTCGGATCGGTGGATCCGCCGCATGGCGACCGAGCACGGCATGATCGAGCCGTTCGTCGACTCGCAGAAGCGCGCCGGCGTGATCTCCTTCGGGCTGTCGTCCTACGGCTACGACGCGCGCGTCGGGCCCGAGTTCAAGATCTTCACCAACGTCAACTCCGCGGTGGTCGATCCGAAGGAGTTCAGCGACGCCAGCTTCGTCGATCGCACGACCGACATCTGTGTCATCCCGCCCAACTCCTTCGCCCTGGCGCGCACGGTGGAGTACTTCCGCATCCCCAGAGACACGCTGGTGATCTGTGTCGGCAAGTCGACCTATGCGCGCTGCGGCATCATCGTCAACGTCACGCCGCTGGAGCCGGAGTGGGAGGGCCATGTGACGCTGGAGTTCTCCAACACCACGCCGCTGCCGGCGCGCATCTACGCCAACGAGGGCGCGGCGCAGTTCCTCTTCCTGCAGGGCAACGAGCCCTGCGAGACCTCCTATCGCGATCGCGCCGGCAAGTACCAGGGCCAGCGCGGCGTGACCCTGCCGCGCATCTGAGGCGGAGGCAGATATGGACCGCATCCGCATCCGTGGCGGCGCCCAGCTCAAGGGCAGCATCCGCGTCTCCGGCTCGAAGAACGCCTCGTTGCCGCTGATGGTCGCCTCGCTGCTGACCGACCAGCCGCTGACGCTCAAGAACGTCCCGCGGCTGGCCGACATCGACACGATGATCAAGCTCCTGGAGCAGCACGGCACCGAGGTGAGCTGCGCGCCAGGCGAGAACGGCCACAGCCGTTCGACGACGCTCAAGCTCACCACGCGTGATATCGCCTCGACCACGGCGCCCTACGACATCGTGCGCAAGATGCGCGCCTCGGTCCTCGTGCTCGGCCCGCTGGTCGCGCGCTGCGGCGAGGCGCGGGTCTCGTTGCCGGGCGGCTGCGCCATCGGCACGCGGCCGGTCGACCTGCACATCGCCGGCCTGCAGGCGATGGGTGCCACCATCGAGCTCGATGGCGGCTACATCGTCGCCCGCGCCCCCAACGGCCTGCGCGGCGCCAAATACGTGTTCCCCAAAGTCTCGGTCGGCGCGACCGAGAACCTGCTGATGGCCGCGTGCCTGGCCAAGGGCGTCACCACCCTCGACAACGCCGCGCGCGAGCCCGAGATCACCGACCTCGCCGAGTGCCTGGCGGCGATGGGCGCGAACATCACTGGTATCGGCACCGAGACCCTGCGTATCGAGGGCGTCGACCGTCTGCGCCCCGCCGAGCATTCGGTGATCCCCGATCGCATCGAGACCGGCACCTACGCCATGGCCGTGGCGGTGACGGCGGGCGATGTGGAGCTGATCAACGGCCGAATCGACCTGCTCGACAGCGCGGTGGCCAAGCTGCGCGAGGCCGGGATCGAGTTCACGCAAACGGCAAGCGGATTCAGGGTCGCGCGGTGCAATGGGGCGTTGCATGGTGTCGACGTGATGACAGAACCCTATCCCGGCTTTCCCACCGACCTCCAGGCCCAGTTCATGGCGCTCATGACACGCGGCGAAGGCGCCTCGATGATCACCGAGACGATCTTTGAGAACCGTTTCATGCACGTGCCCGAGCTCACCCGCATGGGCGCCAACATCAACATCCATGGCGCCTCGGCCATGGTGCGTGGCGTGTCCAAGCTGCGCGGCGCGGAAGTCATGGCCACCGACCTGCGCGCCTCGGTTTCCCTCGCCATCGCCGCGCTGTCGGCCACCGGTGACACGGTGCTGCACCGCGTCTACCACCTCGACCGCGGCTATGAGCGGCTCGAGGAGAAGCTCGCCGCTTGCGGCGCCGACATCGAGCGTGTGAAATGACCCGACTCAAGCTCAAGGCGCTCGACAGCGAGGATCTCCAGGTCATCTCCGCCGCCCTGCAGGACTCGCTCGTGGCGATACGCGACATCGCCTGGGTGGCCGAGGAGAAGCGATTCCTCCTGGTCGCCAACCGCTTCCGCTGGGAGACACCGCCTGACAAGAACGGCGCCTGGTCGCGCTGCCACAGCGTCCTGGGTTTCGCCGAGGTCGCCGCCGTGCGCCACGCGGACATGCCGCTCTCCGAGCCCGACCGCATCCTTGGCCTGCTGGCGATCGAGAGCGAGGAGGCTGAAGGCGGCGGCGTCATCGTTCGCCTGCGCTTCGCCGACGGCCGCATGATCCGCCTCGAAGCGCCGCGCCTGCTCTGCCACATCGAGGATGTCGGCGAGCCGTGGCCGACGCGGTTCCGACCGGATCACCCGTTAGCCGATTCGGCGCCGTAACCGGCGTTTACCTTCCCCCGGAGGGGGAAGGTGGCAGCGCGTAGCGCTGACGGATGGGGGATATCTCAACAACTCCTTCGTCTGTTTTCGACATCCCCCTTCCGCCCTTCGGGCACCTTCCCCCTCCGGGGGAAGGAGGGGCGTCGGTCCCACCCTTGTCGGCGCCCTTCGCATGTGCGAAACCGCCCGGCCGCCAAGGAGTTCGGACGTGGACACGCAGACCGGGAGCTTTGCCGCCCCCGCCAATGACAAGCTGATCCTGGCCTTGCCGAAGGGACGCATCCTCGGCGAGGCGGCTCCCTTGCTGCGTGCCGCCGGCATCCATCCCGAGCCCGCCTTCGACGACCCCGAGTCGCGCCTGCTCCGTTTCACCACGAATATCGACGATCTCGACGTCATCCGGGTGCGCAGCTTCGACGTCGCGACCTTCGTCGCCTTCGGCGCGGCGCATCTGGGCATCTGCGGATCGGATGTGCTGATGGAGTTCGACTTCCCGGAGATCTACGCGCCCGTCGACCTCGGTATCGGCAAGTGCCGGCTGGCCGTCGCCGAGCCGGTGGAGATGGCCGGCTCGGACGATCCCAGGAGATGGAGCCATATCCGCATCGCCACCAAGTATCCCGAGGTGACCCAGCGCCACTTCGCGGCGCGCGGCGTGCAAGCGGAATGCATCAAGCTCAGCGGTGCGATGGAGCTGGCGCCGAGCCTCGGACTCAGCCACCGCATCGTCGACTTGGTCGCCAGCGGCAAGACCCTGCGCGACAACGGCCTGGTCGAGATCGAGCACATCGCCGACGTCACCTCGCGCTTCGTCGTCAACCGCGCCGCGCTGAAGACGCGGCCGGAGCGCGTCAGCCACTGGATCGAGCGCTTCCGCGATGTCGCCGTCGCGGCCTGAGGCGGCGGGCCCGCTGCGGCTCGACGCGCGGGCGGCGGACTTCGAGACCGCCTTCGCCGCCTTCCTCGCCAAGGACCGCGACAGTGGCGCCGATGTCGACGGCGTCGTACGCGACATCATCGCCGATGTGCGCCGTCGCGGCGATCAGGCGGTGATCGAGTACACTCAGCGCTTCGATCGTCTGACCTTGACGCCGCGGACCCTGCGTTTCTCCGCGCAGGAGATCGCGCAAGCGGTGAAGGGTGTGCCGGCGGCGCGGCGCGAGGCGATCACCTTCGCGGCCAAGCGCATCGAGGCCTATCACCGCAAGCTGCTGCCTGAGGATATCGACTTCGTCGATGAGGCCGGCGTGCGGCTGGGCGCGCGCTTCACGTCGATCGACGCGGTTGGCCTCTATGTACCGGGCGGCAAGGCGGCCTATCCCTCGTCGGTGCTGATGAACGCCGTGCCGGCCAAGGTCGCGGGCGTACCGCGCATCGCCATGGTCGTGCCGACGCCCGACGGCGCGATCGACCCGCTGGTGCTGTGCGCCGCCGAGGCCGCGGGCATCGACGAAATCTACCGTGTTGGCGGCGCGCAGGCAGTGGCGGCGCTGGCCTGGGGCACGGCGAGCATCGCGCCGGTCGACAAGATCGTCGGCCCCGGTAATGCCTATGTCGCGGCGGCCAAGCGGCAGGTCTTCGGCAAGGTCGGCATCGATCTGATCGCCGGTCCGTCGGAGATCCTGGTGATCGCCGATGGCCAGAACGATCCGGGCTGGATCGCCGCCGACCTGCTGTCGCAGGCCGAGCACGACGAGGCGGCGCAGTCGATCCTGATCACCGACGATGCCGCCTTCGCCGAGGCGGTGTGCCGTGCCGTCGAGAGCGAGCTGAAGTCGCTGGCTACGGCTTCGCGCGCGCGCGCCAGCTGGACCGGTAACGGCGCCATCATTCTCGTGCCTTCGTTGCTCGACAGCGCGCCTCTGGCCGACCGCATCGCGGCCGAGCACATCGAGCTCTGCGTAGAACCCGATGCGGCGGCCGCGCTGCTGAAGCGCATTCGCCATGCCGGCGCGATCTTTGTGGGTCGTCATACGCCGGAGGCCATTGGCGATTACGTCGCCGGCACCAACCACGTTCTGCCGACCTCGCGCACGGCGCGCTTCTCGTCCGGCCTGGGCGTATCGGACTTCCTCAAGCGCACCTCGATCGTTTCGTGCGACGCGGCGTCGCTCGCGCGTCTTGCGCCGGCGGCGATAACCCTGGCTGAGGCCGAGGGCTTGCCCGCGCATGGTCGGTCGGTGTCGATCCGCACCAACCGCTCCTCGTCGTCCTGAGCGCAGCGAAGGACCTTGCGGTGGTGCGATCAGATACAGTGCAGGACATGGCCGCGATACCGCGAGGTCCTTCGCTGCGCTCAGGACGACGGGGTGCATAGTGAGCGACTCGCGTACCGACCTGGTCGTCGACGTCGAGCTCGACGACGAGTCGATCCAGTACCGCTCCGCCGAGGCCGAGCACGAGCGCAAGGTCGCGATCTTCGACCTGCTGGAGGACAATACGTTCCGGCTCGTCGGCGCCGATGGCCCCTATCGCTTGCGTTTGGCGATTCACGAAAATCGTCTGCTGCTCGACGTGCGCGCCGCGAAGGACAGCGGCAAGCTGCGCGACATCGTCCTATCGCTGACACCGTTCCGCAAGGTCATGAAGGACTACTTCATGATCTGCGAGAGCTACTACGACGCCATCAAGCGGCTCAGCCCTTCGCAGATCGAGGCGCTCGATATGGGGCGGCGCGGCTTGCACAACGAGGGTTCCGAGCTGCTGCGTGACCGCCTCGCCGGCAAGATCGACGTTGATCATGATACGGCGCGCCGGCTGTTCACGTTGATCTGCGCGCTGCACGTCAGGGCCTGAGGCCGCGGATGATGAGGGGCGAGCTTCCCGACAGCGTGCTCTTCGCTTGTACCCACAACGCCGTGCGTTCGCCGATGGCCGAGGCGCTGGCCAAGCGGCTCTACGGGACGAGGGCCTATTTCGACTCGGCCGGGGTGAACGCCGGCGAGGTCGATTCGTTCGTGCTGGCGGTTCTCGACGAGATGGGCGTCGACCTGCACCGCCACCGGGTCAAGGTCCTGGAGGACGTCGACCCGGGGGAGTTCGACCTGATCATCACGCTGTCGCCCGAAGCGCATCACGCCGCGCTCGAGCTGACCCGCGATGTCGCCACGGCGGTCGAGTACTGGCCGACGCCGGACCCCAGCGCGGTCGAGGGTGGCCGCGAGACCAGGTTGCACGCCTATCGCGCCATGCGCGACGCCCTGATGCTGCGCATGCGCGCCCGCTTCGGTGCCACCGGCGGCGTTGAGGTCTAGCCTTCACCGTCTTGACTTGGCGCCATCGAGGTTGCAATTTTTCGCGCGATCGATTGCTTGCCCGGACTACTGAATGGCCAAGGAAGACCTGATCGAATTCGCCGGCACGGTGAGCGAGCTGCTGCCTAACGCGACGTTTCGCGTGAAGCTCGACAACGACCATGAGATCCTTGCCCATACCTCGGGCAAGATGCGCAAGAACCGCATCCGTGTGCTCACGGGCGATCGCGTTCAGGTCGAGATGACCCCCTACGATCTTACCAGGGGCCGGATCGTTTTCCGTTTCAAGTGAGGCCGGCGCGCTGTAGGGATGGCGCGCATGTCTTTGTCCTGTCCCCTGGTGCTGGCGTCCGCCTCGCCGCGTCGCCTCGACCTGCTGCGCCAGATCGGCATCGAGCCCGCGCGCGTCGCGCCGGCCGATATCGATGAGACGCCGGCGAAGCGCGAGTTGGCGATCGCCTATGCGCGTCGCATGGCGCGGGCCAAGGCGGCGGCGGTCGCGAGCCGGGGCGATATCGTGCTGGCCGCCGATACCGTGGTCGCCTGCGGCCGGCGCATTCTGCCCAAGGCCGGCACGGTCGCGGAGGCGCGCGCCTGTCTCGACCTGCTGTCGGGTCGCCGCCATCGCGTGCTGGGCGCGGTGTGTATCGTCGGTGCGGATGGCGCGCGGCGCGAGCGGCTGGTGGTGAGCGTGGTGCGCTTCAAGCGGCTGGACGCGGCGGAGATCGAGGCCTACCTGTCATCGAATGAATGGAACGGCAAGGCCGGCGGCTACGCCATCCAGGGACGCGCGGCGGGTTTCGTGTCGTTTCTGTCGGGTTCCTACAGCAACGTCGTTGGCTTGCCGCTGTTCGAGGTCACGCAGATGCTGCGCGCCGGTGGGTGGCTGAGATGAGCGGGATCGACCGCGTGGTCTGCCATGAGAGCGAGGCGGCGACCATCATCGCCTCGCTGTCCGGCGCCCGCTTGCTCGACGTAAGCGTGCGGCCGCGCGGTCATCAGGATTTCGAAGGCACGATCATCCTGGGACGAGTCGAACGCTTCTCGCCCGAGCTCGACGCAGCCTTCATAGACGTCGGCCAGGCGCGCGGCGGCTTCCTTCGCCGGCTCGACATGGTGGGCTTCGAGGACGGTCGCGCGCCGCCGGCGGGAATGCCGCTGCTGGTCCAGGTCTCGCGCGATCCTACCGTCGATAAGGGCGCCCGACTGACGATGAACCTGGGCCTGGTCGGCCGCTACGTCGTCTTCAAGCCGCACGAGCAGGAGGTTAGCTTTTCGCGGCGTATCGAGGATCCCGACGTGCGCGGTCGGCTCGCAGCGGCGATGACCGCAGCCGGCGCCGGCGAAGAGGGTGGCTTCACGGTGCGGACCGTGGCTGCGACGGTTGCGCCCGAGGCGGTGGCTCGGGAGGCACAGGGGCTGACGGCGCGCTGGGAGTCGCTGCGCGCGCGGGCACTAGCCTCGACGCCGCCGGCGACCCTGCACGCGGAGCCTCATCCCCTGTTGCGTGTGCAGCGCGACCATGGCAGCAGCCTGGCCGAGATCGTCGTCGACGATCGCAATCTCGGCCTGCGCCTGCGTCAGGCGATCGATTCCGCCGGCGACCGCACCAGCCTGCGTGTCGTCGACGGCGCCGACGGCGCGGTGCTCGATTCCTTCGACATCGCCGGCCAGATCGAGACGGCGCTGGCGCCGCGTATCGCGCTGGCTTCGGGCGTCGAGCTGCTGTTTGAGCCGGGCCAGACGCTGTGCGCCATCGATGTCGACACCGGCGCGGCGGGAACACGGCAGGGGCAGGGGCCGCGCTCGCCGCTGCAGGCCAATCTCGAGGCGGTCGACGAGATCGCGCGCCAGCTGCGGCTGCGCAATATCGGCGGCATCGTCATCGTCGATTTCATCGACATGCGCGGGCCGCACGATCGCAACCAGCTGCAGGGCGCGATGGCGGCGCGGCTCGCCGAGGACCCCGTGCCGACCCAAGTGGTGGGCATGACGCGCCTGGGGCTGATGGAGATCACGCGGGCGCGGCGCGGGGCGCCGCTCGCGCGGGCGCTGGCCGAGGCCGGCATGCTCGAGGGGGAAGGACGATGAGCCGCGAACGGCCGCGCCTGCGCGTTGTCGGCGCCAATGCCGTCTGCACGATCTGCGGCAAGCCGGCTGACGCCAAGTACCAGCCCTTCTGTTCCAAGCGCTGCGCCGATATCGACCTCGGCCGCTGGTTCAAGGAGGACTATCGCGTCAAGACCGACGAGGCGCCCGGCGAGCGCGATCCGGAGGAGCGGTAGGTCAGGGGTGGCAGCCGAAGCCGGCGAGCTGCTGGCGCATCTGCCCGCCATAGTCGCGGCAGGAGCGGGCCAGCGCTGCCCGGCCGTCGCCGCTGTCGGCCATCGACCGCCAGCCCGACCGCATCTGGTCGAGCGCCGCTTGCAGCACCGGCATCATCTCAGGCGGCACGGCGGCCGCCCGCATGCAGGACGCGAACCAGACCATGAAATCGTCGCAGTCGCGAATGCCCGTGCGGTCCTGCGCGGCGGCAGGGAACGTGGCGATCATGATCGCGACAGCGACAGCGGCGAGGCAGCGCATGGCGGGCTCCCATCGTGGGCAACCCGCACTATGCATTATTTCTTGAGCGAGCGCACGCTCATTTTTTCAACAGCCTCAGAACTTGCAGCCGTAGGCGGACATCGACTGGTTCATCGACGTCGCTGTGCTCTTGCAGGCCGACTCCAAGGCCGTCCGGCTGTTGGCGTCGGTGGCCGAGGCCTTCCAGGCCGTGCGCATCTGCACGATCGAGTCCTTCACCGCCTGTTGCGACGCCGCCGGCATCTTCGCCACGCAGGCCTCGTACTTCTCGAGGAAGTCGTCGCAGGCGGCGACGCCGACCTTGTCCTGCGCCAGCGCGGGCAAGGATAGCAGCGAAACCGCGAGCGAGGCGGCGACAAGACGAATGCGCATGGACGACCTCCAGGAAAAGACAGCGGCACCGGAAGCGGTGCGCCCCGGGGATTATGCCCGTTCGACGATGACGGGCGGTTGACAGGATCGGCGCGATCTTCTGAACGGTCAATGAATAGAGTTCGGCGACGTTGTCGTGCAGGATGAAACCGCAGCGTTGGCCGGCATGTCTCGCTCGCCCGAGGGCAGCGGTTAGCGCGATATCACCCGCACCACGCTGAACGGGATGGTCTTGCCTTTCCATGGCAAACCAACTTGCCGCTCGACTTGAGCGGCGAGGTTGAGGCTGGCGATGGCTTCGTTCGCAAGCCGCATGGCGTCCGGAGCTTGCGACAACACGATGATGCGTGTTCCTGGCTGGATCATTAACTTTTCAACCCACGGATGACGCGTGGACGGAAAGTTGCTGCTGATCAGCCTGTCGCCATACACATGCGCCGACGCGAGCGCCCGGCCGAAGCCTCCAAGCTCTGCGTCGGAGTCGTTGTACCAGAAATAGAGATCGAGGTTGGGGTTCACGTCCCGGATCACGCGCACGGCGTGAACCAGATCGAGGTACTGGCGTTGGTAGGCGCCAGTATTTGGCCACTGGAAGATGGTTGAAGGAAAGGAAAGCGCGAACACGATCGACAAGCATCCCAAGACGAGCGCCGATGCGGCGGCCTTCCACCAGAGCCGCACCAGGCCTCTTGTGACAGGCCGCAGAATCCCCACCGCCGCAACCACGAGCGCAAGAACGAGCGCGGCCTGGTAGCCGCCCGCCCTGGTGCTGAACCACAGGCAGGAAGACGGAGAGCACGCTCCTCCCATCCGGTTGGCATGATCGACGGCTCCCCATGTTGCCAGGATGACGCCGACGAAGACCAACATAGGCAGCCAAGTACGGGCATGGGGGGCCGCACCATCCTCCTCCGCGTCACGAGACCACAGCGCGATCAGCGATACGACCGAGATCGCATTCAGATACACCGCGTTGTAGCTGAACTGGAGCAGCCAATAGCCGGACAGCTCGAAGGCGAGGAACATCGAGGCGACAAGCAGTTGGCCGACGCAGAGCAAGAGCAACTGAATGTCCCGGGTGCGGGACAGAAGGCGTACCAAGGCATACAGCGCAAATATGCCAGCGGCGAGTGTGGCGGCACCCGGGATCAATAGCCAGCTTGCATGCTCGATCCAGTCATAGGTTGGCGCCTTCCACGCTGCCCTATTGGCGCTGATGCTGAAAGCCGCATTGATCTGCGGCAAGACATAGAGAAACCTGCCGCCCATCAGGCTCGACAGGACGCCCGTGAGCGCGATCGCCAGGGCAAAACCGCCCGTTGCCGCAAGTCCAATGCGAAGCGCTGATCTCAGGCTGAAAGGAAGTCCAGCGGATATCCCGATCAGCACAAGAATGGGTGCGAACAGCACCAGCATGAAGTAGGTGGATACCGCGAGCGCGTAGCACGCACCGGCTACGCTGGCGATGATCCAGGAGCGGCGTGCGGCGGCGAGACTCGCCGCGCCCAGCGTCGCGGAGAGATACGCCAGCGCTGCGCCGTCGACATAATCCCAGCCGATCGCCCACAGGACATATGGATTGAGCAGCGCAAGGGCGATTGCCATCTTGGGCGCGGCTCTACTGGCCGAAAAGGCCCGAGCTCCCGCGGCCGCGCCAAGCGCGAGCACGAGTCCGTACGTGAATCGGAGCATGATAGAGGCCATCGACGGATCCGAAGCCGCCGAATGCGCGAACCAGCCGAGGGCTATCGCCGGAATCCGGCTGGTGTAGTAGAGATCCTTGAATGCATGGACATGGAGGGGGCCGTAGATCATGTAGCCCGTGTATATGAATGGATCGATCCAGGGTCCGGGCGCAAGGAATAGCCACGAAGAATTCACACAGTACAGAACAACAAGTAAAAGAGTGCTGGCGGCTACACAGTCCGCAAATGGGCTCCATTTGACGGAAGGAATTTTACTTTGTTTCGTCTCGGTCATTTTTTTCTGGTAGCGGCGACCGCCGAAGATGGAGAAAGCCACCGGGCACGCTCTAGAGAACACGCACCGACATCACCAGCTGCGTGTAGGGAACTCGCAGCAAATCGTGATGGACGACCGACTCGACATCGCCAAGCGGCGATAGCAGGCGACGAAAGCCCTCGACATCGCGGACGTGCTGGCCGCGGTCGTTCTTGATCAGCAGTCGGGCTAACCAGTGCTGTCCCGGCACATAACAGGGATCGATCGTGACGAACCGCGCCCCGCGGACCGCGACGCGACGGACGAGTTCGACCGTTTCGCGAATGGTCTCATCCGGCAGGTGATGCAGAACGCCGAATGCGAAGATGTTTTCGAACCGTCCGAGCTTTGCGGCGTCGGCGTCGGAGACGCTCAGACAGTGAAAGTCGCCGCGTACGCCGTATCGCTTGCGGGCTTCCTCGATATAGGCCTCGCTGATGTCGATGCCGGTGTAGCGGACCGAGGGCGGGACGTATCCCACGCTCGCGCCGACGCCGCAGCCGATGTCGAGAACCCGCGTGCCCGGCGCGGGGTTCAGCATTTCGATGATGAAGCGCTCGTGGCAGCGCGGCGCGCCGATCAAGGACTGGTAGCTGTCGAAAAGCGCGGGCACGCTGAGGACGCGCTTGGCCAAGCTCAGCATCGGTTCACCGTCACGCGCTGCCGCGGGCGACAAGGTAGAGGCCGAGCAGCACGAGGACCACGCCGGCGAGGGCGGTCTTGGTCGGAGTTTCTCCCAGCAGGAAGATCCCGGCGCAGTACACGAGCACGAAGCTGAGGACCGTGAAGGGATAGACCGCGATCAGGTCCAGCTTGGACATGCCGTAGATCCAGAACGCCGCGCCCAGCCCGTACAGCGCCAGGCCGACGACAATCCAGACATTGAGGAATGCCCAAAGCGTCAGTCGGCCGGTGGCGCCGATCTTGAGCATGACGGTTCCAGCCGATGCGCATATCGAGCCGGCGATCAGGGCGGCAAGGACCAGTCTTGGCATCGCTATGGCCCGTCAGCGGCTGCGCATCGTCGTGTACCAGTGCTTCAGGCCGACCAACCCCTGAACCCAGCTTGCCGGCATCTTGTCCAGGAGCGCGTTGCGCAATCGCCAGTTCAACGGCGAGCAGTGGGGAACGCTCTCGTGGGTACCGATCTCCGTCCCGGCGGCGATGCCGCTGAGCCGCGTGACCGCGTCGCCTCGTGCAAAGAAGAGGCTGTTGTATCGGTACCACGGCTCGACCTCGGTCATGCCGACGATCGCCGGGCGAACGAAGTCGAACAGTCGATATCCCCGTGCCGCGAACCGGTCCCGCCAGAACCCGTAGTCGCGTTCATTGACGTGGTGCAGGCCGCCCTGTCCAGGCGTCGCCGCGGAGAAGAGGATGGCATCGGCATGCCGACACAGATTGTCGACAAACACCTCGGCGGCATCGGGTCGGATGTGCTCGGCAACTTCCAGTGAAACGATCAAGTCGAAGCGTCGATCCAGATCGAAGGGCTTCGACAGGTCGCGC
Organism: Reyranellaceae bacterium; assembly: GCA_022844045.1. Classification (GTDB taxonomy): domain Bacteria; phylum Pseudomonadota; class Alphaproteobacteria; order Reyranellales; family Reyranellaceae; genus JAFAZJ01. The sequence continues at coordinate 25,198 of JALHMM010000072.1, forward strand.
TCGATGAACCTGTCGCTTGGAATCAGGAGAGTCGCGCGATCGACGTAGTTGCCGTCGACGCCGACGTAGTCGGTGACGCCGGATAGTTTCCATTGCGCCAGCCACGCGCCGCGGCCGCAACCGATGTCGGCAAGCGACGTGACCGGAAAGTGCTGGAGAACCAGCGGCACGACGACCGCGGCGGAGCGCGTGGAGCCTGCGGAGATGTAGTCGAAGAATCGATCGCTATAGGCCGGGCTGGACGCGGTCATCGATGGTATTCCGGGACGTCGTTCACGTGGTCGGCCGTTCGTGGATCGATCGGATGATGAACAGCGGGCGTTGCTTGGCCTGGATGTAGATCCTGCCGATATACTCGCCCATGATCGCCAGGCAAAACATCTGCATGCCGCCGAAGGCGAGCACGAAAATCGCCGTGCTGGTCCAGCCCACGGTGGCGTCCCGGGCGAGCCAAGACCACAGGGTGAAGGCGGTAAGTGCGATCGCGGCGAGCACTGAGCCCAGCCCCAGGTAGAGGCTGATTCGCAGGGGTGCGATGGAGAAGCCCGTGATCGCATCGGCCGCGAACTTGATCATTTTCTTCAGCGGGTACTTCGTCGCGCCGGCGAATCGCGGCTGCCGTTGATAGGGGACCGCAACCTGACGAAACCCGACCCAGGCGACCATGCCGCGCACGAAACGGTGCTGTTCGGGCATGCTCAGGATCACCTCGAGAACGCGACGGGTCATCAGGCGAAAGTCGCCTGTATCAGCCGGGATAGGAGCATCCGTGAGGCGCTGGAGAACGCGGTAGAAAAGCGCCGCCGTGCTTCTCTTGAACCAGGTCTCGCCGGCTCGCTGCAGCCGTTGGCCGTAGGCGACATCGGCGCCGGCGTCGATGATCGCCATCATGTCCGGCAGGAGCTCGGGGGGATCCTGGAGATCGGCGTCGATGACGAAGATGCGATGTCCCCTCGCCATCGAGAATCCCGCCGTCAGGGCGAGCTGGTGGCCATGATTGCGGGCGAGGTCGATGCCGACGATCATCGGGTATTGCTGCGAGAGCTCGACGATCGCGTCCCATGTACGGTCGGTAGAGCCATCGTTGACGATCACGATCTCGTAGTCGTCGCCCACGACGCGGCGGCAGGCGGCCGAGGTCCGTCGCAGCATCTCCGGGAGGCTGTCAGCCTCGTTGTAGCAGGGTATGACGACGGACAGGCTCTTCAACGGCGACGTGCAGCGCGGGTGCTGCCGGCCTGCGGCGAAAAAACCATGTTGCGCGGCTACGACGGCACTTCCGTTGGTGTCATGCATCGCCTGCCCAAGCGACGGGTCTACCGAGCCTGCCATGCGGGCAGCCTTAACCCATTCGCCCATGGTTGGCAAACCAGCCATGGGCGATCCGCGCGGCGTTGATCGAACCTAGGCTACGGCAAGCCCATAGAGCTCTGCGACGTTGTCATGCAGGATCGCGTCGCGCATGTCGGCGCTCATATGCGCGGTCTGCTCGGCGATCACCCGCTGGCTGTTGGGCCAAGTCGAATCGCTGTGCGGGAAGTCGCTGGCCCACATCAGGCGATGGTGGTTCATGTCGCCGGCGAACTTGAACGCGGTCCAGTCGTCCTGGAACGTCATGTAGATGTTCTCGCGGAAGTACTCGCTGGGCATCCTGGGCAACTCGCTGCCGCGCATCCAGTGCCGGTGCCGCTTGTAGGCGTGGTCCATGCGGTACATGAAATGCGGCGCCCAGCCGGCATCGGCCTCGACGCAGACGATCTTCAGCTTGGGATGCCGGTCGAAGACGCCGGAGAATACCAGCATCCCCATGATGTCCTGGTTGCCGCGGATGATCGACATGAACGAGTTCACGCGTGGTCCGCGGTGCTTCTTGATGCCGTCGCTGCGTGACGTGAGGATGTGGAACGACAGCGGCATCTTCATGTCGATAGCCGCTTCCCAGAACGGGTCGTAGATGCGGCTGTCGTAGTCCTCGACGCCGGGATCGCCGGGCAGCATGGCGCCCTTGAAGCCCATCGCCTTCATGCGTCGCAGATCCTCGATACCTTCCTCGACCGTGCGCATCGCCGTCTGGCCCAGGCCATAGATGCGATCCGGCGCGCCGGCGCAGTAGGTCTGCAGCCACCGGTTATAGGCCTCCATGCAGGCGCGCTTGTAGTCGAGGTCCTTGTGGTTGCAGAGCACCATGCCGACCGAGGGATAGATCATCTCGGCGGCGACGCCGTCGCGATCCATGTCGACCAGACGCGCCATGGGATCCCAGCCGCCGCGATGCAGCTTGTCGAAATCGGCGCCGATCATGCTCAGCTCCTCGGGCGGCACGCCGGCGCCGGAGGCCAACGACACCGGCATCGGCGTGCCCATGCCGGGGATCATGAACACGTCGCCCTTCTCGGTGCCGCGCTGCAAATGCGGCGCGCGGTCGCGAAACGCCGGGTCGATGAAGTCGATGTAACAATTGGGCGGTTCGGTGATGTGCGAATCGGCGGAGATCGGCCGCTTGGTCATGACGCTTCCTCGGTATTCGCTTGCTGTTGATGGGATGATCCGCCCGTTCAGGGCGGGCTGTAAACCCGCCCGGACCGCGATACGGACATATCAGGCGTGTTCGGAGGGCAGCCGTCCGTCGGCCGACAGCAGCACCGCCACGGGGCGCGTGCTCTCGAAGTTCGACAGCACGATCAACATCACCACCATGATCGGCACGCACAGGAACATGCCGACCACGCCCCAGATCGTGCCCCAGACCATCAGGGAGATGATCACCACCAGGGCCGAGAGGTTCAGCGAGCGGCCGAGCATCGCCGGCTCGACGACATTGGCCATGATGATCTGCAGCGGCCCGACGGTGAACAGCACGATCAGGAACGGGGTGAGGCTGTCGAACTGGACCAGGGTGAGCAGGGTCGGCGCGATGATCGCCAGGATCGAGCCGATGGTGGGGATGAAATAGAAGAAGAACATCATCACCGCCCAGAAGCCCGCGAAGTCGACGCCGACGGCGGCCATCAGGACATAGGCGACGGCCGAGGTGAAGGCGGCCAGCGTGGTCTTGATGCGGATGTAGACGCGGATGTCCCGGCTGATGCGATCGAGCACCGACAGCATGCGCGCCTCCTGCGCCGGGTCGGTGAACATCAGGGTGAGCTTGCGCCGGAAATGGCCCGCTTCGACGAACAGGAAGCCGGTGTAGACCAGCACGATGCCGGCGACGCTGACCAGGGCCGCCACTGCCGTGGCCACATCGCCCAGCGTGTCGGCGAGGCTGACACGGCTGAACAACTCGGCCAGGGTGGGCGCCGGCTCGTCGGTGGCGAGGCTCCACGCCTGGCCGATCAGCTTCTGCAGCCGCACCTGGTAGTTGGGCGCCGCGGCGATCACGGCGGTGACGTTTGTGGTGATCGTGCGACCTAGCACCCAGAGCAGCCCACCCATCGCCAGGATGGCGGCGGGCAGGGCGATCAGGCGCGGGATCCTGATCTTGAGCTTCCCCGGCCGCTCAATGACGTCGGCCAGCGCGTCGACCATGTACCAGAGCACCAGCGCCAGGACGAAGGGCAGCAACAGGCTGCGACCGACGATCAGTAGGTAGACAGTGGCGGCGATGACGATCGTCCAGAGGGCCGCGCGCTGCAGGGTCATGGCAACTCCATATCAGGAACGACGTGGCGGCGCAGCGGCCACATGGCCATCTGACCAGTGGTCGGCGTCTTGGGCGCTGCGGGCTGCGGGCCACTCATCGCCGCCGCCGCCCGGCCGGCCGGCAGCAGGCCACCCAACGACGTCACCACCGCCAGGACGATGGCGGCGTTCGCAATCGCCTGGTCGATGAGGTGCTCTCCGGTGGTGTTTCTGGCGCCGTAGGCTACCAGGGCCACCGCCAGGGTGGCGGCGACCTGCGGCACCGGCAGCGCGCACATCGCGCCCCGGTCGGCGGCCGGATAACCGACGATCGCGCCGCATAGGCGGGCGGCCGAAAGGCCGGCGAGATGGATCGGCAGGCAGATCGCCAGCATGAGGATCGAGAGCGTGTCGGTGAAGACCCTAGCGCCCACTGCCACGACCACGGCCTCGCGGCCCATCAGCCCGGCATCCTTGAAGATTGGCAGGCCCAGACGCGTATGCGGAGGCGAGGATCGCGCCCACGACCAGGCAGGTGTTCCAGCCATAGCCCGCGGTCAGTGCCACGGCCGCGCCGGCCCAGGAACGGCAGCGAGAAGGTCAAGGCGCCGAAGATCGCCGACTGCCGCTTGGTGCGGTTGAACTCGCGGAAATCGATCTCGAACCCGGCGAAGAACATCAGCATCAGCTTGCCGATCTCCGCGAAGATGGCCACGAACTCCCCTTCGACGCGCAGCACGCCGCTGAGATGCGGGCCGAGCAGGATGCCGGCCAGGATCCTGCCGACCACGCCGGGCACCCGGAAGCGACGCATGATTTGCGGCAGGACAAGGGTGAGCAGGAGGGTCAGCGCTACCGTCGTCAGCATCGGCAAATGTTTGAGGAACCACATGCCGTCCCCCCCGGTCCAGCGCATCGAACTATAGGCGGGCCCCGACACCCCCTCAATCCGGCCGCCTCAAGGGTGCGCTGGACAAGCTGGAACCGGTTTCCTATAAGCCGCGAACCAAGGCGGATGGCCCCCGGCCGTTTGCCCTCCGGCGTCGATGCCCGTCATCGCCGCGCGTGGGCCCAGGTAGCTCAGTTGGTAGAGCATGCGACTGAAAATCGCAGTGTCGGTGGTTCAATTCCGCCCCTGGGCACCATTCCTTTTCAAGGGCTTAGTGATCGATCGTCTCGATTTCTAACCAAGTTGGCCCGGTTTCCAGCTTGAGTCGGACGAATCAGGTTCATCAGGCGTTCTGCGCCTTGGCGCTCGACGCTGCTGGGTGGCGATCCAATGCCGCGAGTGCACGATCGGATGCAACTCGGCGATTTCCCTCGCGCTCATGGCGGCATCACCGGCGTGGCCAAGGGCTACTGCGCGTGCTTCGCGATCGAGTCCTTCGGCCTGCGGAGCTTTCACGAGGGTCCACAGCTTCGTTTGGAGGCCGTCTCCTGTAGAGGGCTGCTTTTTCGCTAACCGCGATTTGGGTGTCCTCGCGCTTAGCTCCATTCTGTTGCCGGCTTAAGATCTTGAACTCATCCGGCGACCACAACTGGTTGCATCTGGCGTATCGGGGCGCGCGCCAACAATGATATACCCAGCGCAGGGTTGCCGGCAGCCCCATACCAGATCGACATCATCGATCAGCGCTTGAACGAGCGTCAACGCCAGCGCCGCCGCACGGCCTTTCGATTTGCGCGCGTTTGGCGCCGATGGGGAAACCAATCGAGGCGTTCGCGCCGCCTGTCGGCAGCGCCTGCGCAGGGCGGCCGATCTTCGTCCGCTGCCGACGATCACCGACGAGCTCTTGTCGCAGTGAATCGGGCGGACATGATCCATAGCCGAATCAATAGCCGACTAGTTGCGACCGTTGTGGTACGGGTTCGGGCCGACGAAGCAAGAGCCTATGCCGGTTCTCGGACGAGTCGGTGACTGGCGCCGAGGTCCGGGTGGCAAGCTTGAAGAGTATCGGTGAGGCGCAGGCTGCCGCCGCCGTGAGCGACGCATCATCGCCCGAGCTGTGCGACAACGGATTGGCGATCCGCGGAGCGAGATTTGCCTGCCAATGTATGAGGAAGAAGGGCAATGCCTTCCATCAAGTGGGGTGCTTTCGCGGAGTTTGTGACTATTTGCCTGGTATTACTTGGCGTTCTGTATTCGCTGAATTCCTCGTGGCTTTTCATCTCTACCCCTGACGGGATTGATCCATACATATACTTGGGCTACACGATCAACGGCTCCCACCAAATCAGTGTATTCAAGGACCTTTACTATACCACTCGGATTCCCGCGATCGCGCCCGGCTGGTTCATGCGTTCGGTGATTACAGATCCGTTGCTGGCCACCGTCGTGCTTCGATTTTTCTACGGGCTTGTGCTTGCGCTTGGAGTCGCCTCGGCGGTTCGAGTCTTTGTGCCCGGCAAAGCTGCACCCAGGACGGCAATCGTGCTCGCCCTGGTCAACCCATATGTCTTGTGGGCGATTGGCTGGGACTATGTGGACGGAGCGGCGCTGGCGTACCTTCTTGCGTCCTTGGGCGCGATAAGCGTCGCTGCTGCGCGTCGATCATACGTCATCGCCGGCCTGGCCGGTGCATTCTATGCGCTGGCGGTGTCTACCCACTTGCTCGTAGCGACGCTCGCGCCGGCCGTTCTATTGATCGGGATCGCCGCCGGAACTCCCATAATTCCGAAAGCGCTGCTCCGCCTTGCACTCGCGGTGATTGCCGGCTTCGCTGTCGGAGTCGCGCTCACGTGCGTTGTTTCGATCATGATGGGCGGCAGGTTCTTTTACTTTGCACCACTGGTCGACGCGGCCTTTGCCGTCTACGCCGCCAGGGGGGCATGGAAAGCGGCGACCTATGACTGGGTCGCCGAAGCAAGCTGGTTGTTGCTCCCCGCCGCCGCCACCGTATCCGCCGGTATATTTGCGCTGCGAGTCCTCATACGCCGTCTGGCCGGCACGGAGGCGCCGAGACGCGATGCCCGGTTGCTCTGGCTCTGTCTCGCTCAGCTGGTTGCTGCCCTGACGTTCGTGGCTTTCGAGTGGTCCGGCTCGGCGCCGCTCCAGTGGCACTTCGCTGCCGTGTATCTAAACTCGACCTCGATCGTTCTCCTCATTGCCCTGTGGTTTCACGGCGTGGACGAGGAAGCCACGAACTCGTCGGCGCACGCTTGGGCGCCAGCGCTGATCCTGGCTGGTGTCGTGGCGACGCTGTGGGAGACCCTCAATCACGTGAAGCTGGCTGGAGGGGCGTGCTCTCCCAGCGCCTGTTTGGGGTTCAGCACCATGGCTGGTGGCTTCCAAGCCGCGCTCGTTCTTGCGCTTGTGGTCGCGGCAACAGGGATTCTGCGGCCCATCATGAAGGGTGCGACATGGCTCAAGTGGAAGGTCACAGGATGCGCGCTGGTCTTGGGGTGCTTGTCGATCGTGTTCGCCGTTTCCTTTCACCCGGACGTCTTCCAGTGGTCCAGCAAGGGCGCCGCCCAACGCCAGTATCTCGATGTGGTCCGCGGCATACGTTTGGTCCGGGATGCGAACCCGAACTTCGACCTCCAGTTTTGGTATAATCATTCCGACGCAGAGGTTGGAGTGTTCGGCCGGGCGCTCACCTCGGCGAATTTGTACGGTTACCGGTTGATTAGTAATAGCTTTCCGTCCACTCGCCATCCATTTGGCGGAAAGTCCATCATCGAGCCGGGAATGCGCATCATCGTGTTGTCATCGGCGCCGGATGCGATACCGTTGGCAATGGAAGCCATCGCGAGCATTGAACTCGCGGCTCAAGTCGAGCAGCAGATCGACTTGAGTTGGAAAGGCAAGATATCTTCGTTTAGTGTACTAAAGGTGATGTCGCGCTGACCGAGTACATGAAGACCATTGAGGACTGGGCGACGGTTTCTTGGAGCGGAAAGGTAAGCGCACCTATATTCTGGCGATGGCAGCCCCATAAAACCCGCCGCGCCGCACCTGTTTGCGTTGTTCTTTAGGCCAGATCTGGTAGCCACTCTACTTGTAAGCATCGAGGTCGGATGTAGGGGCATCGATGCTTTGCGGTTCCATTCGGCAAACATCTTGCCGGCGTCGGTTTCGCCTCCCTTGATTGACCAGATCCGGCGACTGAACGATGTGCGGCCGCCGGTTTCCGATACGCGGCCGCCTTCGTCGCCTACAAGTGCCACGTTTTCATGTTGCCGCCCGACTAGCGTGGAGAAACTGGGCCAAGTAGCAACTGGTCGCGGGAGTGGTACAGCTGCGCAGAATGCGCTAGGCTTTGAAGCCTCAATCTACCATCGGCCTGCTGGGCGGTGGACACGCTCTTCGAACGTGCGGCGCATCTCGACGTACCGCCGCCGGCGGGCGCCAGCTTGAAGGAAGACGGGCAGACCGCGCGCTGTTGGCCTATGGCGATGAACTTCTTCTCGCAGTCCGACTGCCGGCCGACATTCTTGAACTCTAGTTCCCCCAAATCGCTTGCGCATGACGTCGATCGCACAACCGGTCGGGCGACACTGCGCCGAATACGCGCAGGGAGTACGAGCGAAAAGGGATGGCCGACCGGTGCTGCTGATCGTCAATGCGTCGCTGCCCGATGCGCACCGGACCGGCGTTTTTGGCACCGTCAGGTTGCGGCAGTTGTGGTACGGGTTCGCACTAACGAGACTAGGGCCTATGCATATCTTCAAACGAAACGATGACCGGCGACGGTGCTGGCGGCGGGGTTCAAGTGGCTAGCTTGAGGAGTTTCGCCGAGACGGCAGTGAACTGGAGTGCCGCGCGTGGGTTGCTGCCACCCTGGCAGCGGCCGGAGCACCATCCTATCTTTGCGAACTTTGCGCCGACGCCAGCGTCGGGCCTGTCCATCGATACGGATTATCTGGGGGTGATGACCCAGAGTCACATGCTGCCGCCCCATTGGGTCTCGCCTGTCTTCTCCGATCAGCCGCCGCCGCCGCGCTTCGACGAGGAATACTTCGAGTGGATCGATATTCTGGAGTCAGTTAGCGAGGCGCGCGGGACGTTCACGATGCTTGAGGTCGGAGCTGGGTATGCACGCTGGGCCGTTCGTGGCTGGGCCGCGGCGTGCCGCCGTGGCCTGGATGTGCGCCTTGGCATCGTGGAAGCCGATCCACAGCACATGGTGTGGGCGAAGTCCCATCTCGCGTTCAATAAGGTGCCGGCCGCGGATGCGATGTTCTTCGAAGTGGCGGTTGGCACGACGCGCGGCCGGACGGTCTTCGTGGTTGATATGCCGCCCGATCGACCCGGCAACAATCCAAAGGATTGGTACGGTCAGGCTCTAGCCTGGGACAATCCACTGGAGTCGGACAAGCCGCAGCGCATGTATTACGGCAAGCCGCTGCTGGAACTGCCGGACCAGTGGGGCGGCGTCGAGGTGGAGATCGTTCCTCTTGAAGAGGTGCTGCGTCCTTTTGACGTCGTCGACCTCGCCGACTTCGACATTCAGGGCGTGGAAGGCAAGGTCATCGAAGCCTCGGTCGACATCCTGACTCGCAAGGTCAGGCGGTTGCATATCGGCACGCACAGCCGGGAGATCGACGCGAGCCTGCCGCGCGTGCTTGGTGCCGCCGGATGGCGCTGCCTGCGCGCCTATCCATGCCTGCGCTGGAACCGAACCGAGTTCGGCTGGATCGAGTTCAATGACGGCGTCCAGACCTGGATCAACCCACGTTTGGCCGGCGAGAGTTCTGTGGACCGGTAGCCACTGAGTTAGTATAGGCCTGCAACGTAGCGAACGAGACCGAGCTGAATGTCCAAGGATTCCGCACCCTTAGTCCTGGTAGCCGGCGCCGGCGGTTTCATCGGCGGCCACTTGGTCGAGCATCTGCGCTCGGCCTGTGGCGTGAGCCGGATTCGCGCCGTCGACATCAAGCCCCTCGAAGAGTGGTATCAGCGGCACGACGGGGTTGAGAACCTGCAGCTCGACATGAGCAAGCGCGAGGCGGCCTTCGCAGCCGTGAAGGGCGCGCACCAGGTCTATAACCTCGCCGCCGACATGGGCGGCATGGGGTTCATCGAGACCCATAAAGCCGAGTGCATGCTCACGGTGCTGATCAACACCCATCTGCTGATGGCCGCGCACCAGTTCGGCGTCGAGCGCTACTTCTTCTCCTCCTCCGCCTGCGTCTACGCCGCCGACA
>JALHMM010000073.1 GCA_022844045.1 Reyranellaceae bacterium
GAAGGGCTGCGCGTGGCGCTGGGCGAGGTGCGTCTCGCGGTGGGTGACTGGCGCGCGATGCGCGCGGCGGCGCTCGAGGCGGCGCTCGAGCTCGGCACCGCCTCGGACCGCGGCGGCGGCGAGCCGCAGGCGCTCGAGGAGGCCGCGGCTTTCCTGCGCTGGGCCGAGCACAATCATTTCACCTTCCTCGGCCACCGCCGCTATCGCTACGAGAGCGACGGCACGCGCGCGCTGGTCGAGGGCACGGGGCTGGGCATCCTGCGCGATCGCGCCGTGCGCATGTTCGATCCGCATCCCGCCGGGAGCGAGGCGATGACCGCCTTCGCCCGCTCGACGGCGCCCATCCTGCTGCTCAAGAGCGACCGGCCCTCGCATGTGCATCGCGGCGGCGCGATGGATGTGATCGTCGTCAAGAGCTACGGCGACGACGGCCGGGTCAGGGGCGAGCGCCGCTTCTGTGGCCTGTTCACCTCCTCGGCCTATCACGCCTCGCCGCGCGACATCCCGCTGTTGCGCCGCAAGGTGGCGCACGTCGTGGCGCGCGCCGGCTTCGCGCCCGCCAGCCACGACGGCAAGGCCCTGCTCAACATCCTCGAGACGCATCCGCGCGACGAGATGTTCCAGAGCGACGACGACACGCTGTACTCGATCGCGTCAGGCGTCCTGCAATTGCAGGAGCGCCAGCGCGTGGCGCTGTTCACCCGCCGAGACTCGGCGGCGCGCTTTCTGTCGTGCCTCGTCTACGCGCCGCGCGACCGCTACGACAGCGATCTGCGGCGGCGCTTCATGGCGACCTTGGAACGCGCCTATGACGGCGCGGTCACCGGCTACTCGGTGGCGATGGGCGATGAGTCGGTGCTGGCGCGCGTGCTGTTCACCGTGCGGCCGCGCCATGCCGAGGCGCCGCGGCCCGACGACGAGACGGTCGAACGCCAGCTCGCCGACGTGGCGCGCACATGGGCCGACCGGTTGCGCGATTCGCTCACGGAACGTTACGGGGAGATCGAGGCGCGCAAGCTGGCGCGACGCTTCGGCGGCGCCTTCCCGGTCGCCTATCGCGACGCCTTCGACGGCGCGGCGGGTGCGCGCGACCTGGTGCACGTCTCCGCGGCGCTGAGCGAGAAGCCGCTGGGCATCGAGCTTTATCGCCGTGGCGATCGGCAGAAGGGCGCGCTGGGCCTGAAGCTGTTCAACACGGGCGCGCCGATCCCGTTGTCCGACGTGCTGCCGATGCTCGAGAACATGGATCTGCGCGCGCTGAGCGAGACGCCCTATCGCATCGCCGTGCCGGGCGAGGATGGCGGCGAGGTCTGGCTGCACGATTTCGACCTGGATGTCACCGAGGGCCGCGAGATCGATCCCGCCGAGGCCAGCGACCGCTTCGAGACGGCGCTGGGCGAGATCTGGACCGGCGCGATGGAAAGCGACGGCATGAATCGCCTTGTGCTGCGCGCCGGGCTCGACGCGCGCGACGTGACCGTCCTGCGCGCCTACGCTCGCTTCCTGCGCCAGGCTGGCATCGCCTTCAGTCAGGACTACATGGAGCGCGCGCTGGCCGCGCATCCCGACATCGCGGGCGATCTGGTGCGCCTGTTCCATGCCCGTCTCGACCCTGACATGGGCGACGCCGACGCGCCCAAGCGGGTCGCCGCGGTCGGCGCGGTGCGCGAGGCGATCGCCGCGGCCCTCGAGCGCGTCACCAGCCTCGACGAGGACCGCATCCTGCGCCGCCTGCTGAGCGCGGTGAACGCCACGCTTCGCACCAACTTCTGGCGCGCCGCCGACGACGGCGGGCCGAAACCCTTCCTGTCACTGAAGATCGACAGCCGCGCGCTCGACGAGCTGCCGGCGCCGCGGCCGCTGGTCGAGATCTTCGTCTATAGCCCGCGCGTCGAGGGCACACACCTGCGCGGCGGCCGCGTGGCGCGCGGCGGCATCCGCTGGTCGGACCGACGCGAGGATTTCCGCACCGAGATCCTCGGCCTGATGAAGGCGCAGATGGTGAAGAACGCCGTCATCGTGCCGGTCGGCTCCAAGGGCGGCTTCTACTGCAAGCGCGTGCCCGCGGGCGCCACGCGCGAGCAGATCCAGGCCGAAGGCGTGGAGTGCTACAAGACGCTGATCCGCGGCATGCTCGACATCACCGACAATCTCGATGCCGATGGCGCGGTCGAACCGCCGCCCGACGTCGTGCGTCACGACGGCGACGATCCCTATCTCGTGGTCGCCGCCGACAAGGGCACCGCCACCTTCTCCGACATCGCCAACAGCGTGTCGGCCGAATACGACTTCTGGCTGGGCGACGCTTTCGCGTCAGGTGGCTCGGCCGGCTACGACCACAAGAAGATGGGCATCACCGCGCGTGGCGCGTGGGAGAACGTCAAGCGCCACTTCCGCGAGCTCGGCACCGACATCCAGGAGACCGACTTCACCGCCGCGGGCGTCGGCGACATGTCGGGCGACGTGTTCGGCAACGGCATGCTGCGCAGCAAGCACACCAGGCTGCTGGCCGCCTTCGACCACCGCCACATCTTCGTCGATCCGTCGCCCGATCCGGCGGCGAGCTTCGCCGAACGCCAGCGCCTGTTCGACCTGACGCGTTCGTCGTGGGCCGACTACGACAAGACGCTGCTCTCGCCAGGCGGCTTCGTCGTCGAGCGCGGCGCCAAATCCGTCGCCATGACGGCGCAGGCTCAGGCGGCGCTCGGAATCTCGGCCGAGCGCCTCACGCCGGTCGAGCTGATGCGCGCTATCCTCAAGGCGCCGGTCGACCTGCTGTTCTTCGGCGGCATCGGCAACTACGTGAAGGCGGCGAGCGAGAGCCACGCCGAGGCCGGCGACCGCGCCAACGACGCCCTGCGCATCGACGGCGCCGAGTTGCGCGCGCGCGTGATCGGCGAGGGCGCCAATCTCGGCGTGACCCAGCGCGGCCGCATCGAGGCGGGCCAGCACGGCGTGAAGCTCAATACCGACGCGCTCGACAACTCCGCCGGCGTCGACACCTCGGACCACGAGGTCAACATCAAGATCGCGCTGGGCGACGTGGTACGCCGTGGCACGCTGACCGTCGAGGAGCGCGATCGCGTGCTGGCGTCGATGACCGACGATGTCGCGGCGCTGGTGCTGCGTCACAACTACCAGCAGAGCCAGGCGATCACCGTCGCCGCCGCGCAGGCCGGCGCGATGCACGAGCGGCACGCCCGCATGATGCGCGCGCTGGAGCGCAACGGCCGGCTCGACCGCGCCGTCGAGTTCCTGCCCGACAACGATTCGATGAAACGGCGCGCTACATCGGGCCAGCCGCTCAGCCGACCCGAGCTCTGCGTGCTCCTGGCCTATGGCAAGCTCGCGGCCAACGACGAGATCCTCGAATCGGATCTGCCTGATGATCCGCTGCTCGAGGCCGAGTTGCTGCGCTACTTTCCGCCAGCGATGCAGCAGCACTACATCGAGGCGATCCGCCGTCACCGGCTGCGGCGCGAGATCATCACGCTGCAGGTGGTGAACTCGATGGTCAACCGCGTCGGCGGCACCTTCGTGCACGACATCCGCGAACGCACCGGCGCCGGCGGCGCCGACATCGCGCGCTGCTTCGCCATCGTGCGCGACAGCTTCGCGCTGCGCGACATCTGGGGCGAGATCGAAGCGCTCGATCCCAAGCTCGTGGCCGAAGCGCAGACCGCGATGCTGATCGCCAGCCAGCGCCTGACCGAGCGCGGCACGGTGTGGTGCCTGCGCAACCTGGCGCGGCCCGTCGACATGACGGCTGCGGTGACACGCTGGCGTACGGCGGTCGCCGCGCTCGACGCCAACCTCGAAAGCCTGCTGCCCGAGGGCGAGAGCCAGCAGCTCAAGGCGCGCGCCGACTCCTTCACACGGCTGGGTGCGCCCGATGCCCTGGCGATGAAGGTCGCGCGGCTCGACACGCTGGCCGCCACCGGCGACCTGGCCCATCTCGCTGACAACGGCGGCGCGCCGGTCACCGACGTGGCGCGGGTCTACTTCGCGCTGGCCGCGAGGCTGGGCCTCGACTGGCTGCGCGGTGCCGCCGAGCGCCTGCCGCGCGACAACCACTGGACCATCATGGCCGGCGCCGCGCTGATCGACGACCTCGCCGCCGCGCAACGCGCGCTCACCGCCTCGGCGCTGCATGCCAGCGCCGGCGGCCCACTCGACGCCAACGCCCTGCTCGACACCTGGGCCGCCGCCCGCCGCGAGCCGCTGGACCGCGCCGCACGGCTGGTCGCCGATCTGAAGGCACAAGCCGCCGTCGATGTCGCCATGCTGACCGTGGCGGCGCAGGAGATGCGCTCGCTGGCGTGAGCTACTTCTCGGCCGCAGCGTCGAGCAGCGTGTCGAACAGCCGATCGCGCGCGTCCTGCGGCGGGCGCGGCGTGAACCAGGCGAACCACGACAACCCACTCTCGTGCTCGACGGCGATCATGCCGACGGTATCTGGCGCCACGCCCCACGAGCCGGCGTGCCAGGAGCGATACCAGCGCCGCAGATGCAGCGCGTCGTCGCTGGTGACGTTGACGTGGCGGCGCACCAGCGCGGCGTTGCGACCCAGCCAGTAGAACGACGCCGGATCGTCCGGCCCGGGCGGCATAGTGCCCAGCATCGGCCGCTCGCAGCGCTCGTGCTCGTTCCAGTCGGTCACGACGGATGTATCCGATGGCGCCGGATCGCGGCCACTCACCAGCGATTCGCGGCAGGCCGGGAAGCGACGCGGCGCCATCGCCCGCAGGTATTCCGCGCCGCTCAGCCGCCATCCGCCGAAGGACGAGAATGCGCGCCAATCAGGATCGAGCATGCCGTCGACGACGCCAGCGGGTTGCAACACGACGCGGCCGCAAAAGCGCTCGTAGTCCTCACCGGTCGCAGTCTCTATGATCGCACCCAACGCGAGGTAGCCAACATTGGAGTAGCGAGACACCTCGCCTGGCGCCGATCGCAGCGGGACCGTCAGGGTCGCGGCCAGCAGCTCCTGCAGGCTGGCCGTCGCCGGCGACATGCGCTTCTGCAGCAACTCCATCGCCGCCGGCGTCATCAGATCGCGCGGCGCCGCGGCGAAGCCGGCGCGATGCTCCAGCAGCTGCGCCACCGTCGCCATCTTGATACGTGGATCGGCCGGCTCGCCATGCGCCGCGAAGAACGGACGCAGCGCTTCGCCCAATGTGGTCGCGAAACCTAGGCGGCCCGACGCGATCAGCTCGGCAACGCATTGACCGGTAATGGCCTTACTGAGGCTGGCCAGCAGCACGCGTTGCTTCGGATCCTGTCCGCCATAGCCCCGCTCCAGTATGGTGTTCGGCCCCCGCTTTACGACAAGCGCGCCCTTCTCGATCTGGTTCTCGCGCATCCAGTTCGTGAACCGGCCATCGAAGCGATCCTGGAGGTGCTCCACCTGCGCGAAGGCACCCGTGCCGAGCGCCAGCACGACAGGAAGAGCAAGAATCATCAGACGCACGTGCTTGACCACGATGTCGACTAGCCACGCGCCAAACACGACATCATTCGATCACCTCGTCAGAGCGAGCGAGAAGGCTGTTCGGCGGGCTGAGTCCGAGCGCTTTGGCGGTCTTGAGATTGATGACGAATTCGAACTTCGTCGCATTCTGAATCGGAAGGTCTCCCGGCCGCTCGCCTTTCAGGATGCGGTCCGCATAGCTGGCCGCCTGTCTGTAGAGGTCGATATTGTCGATCCCATAGGATGCCAGCCCCCCTGCGGTGACCCAATAACGGAACGCATAGACGGCAGGCAGTCGATATCGCCGCGCGAGCGCAATGACCAGATCGCGACTGGCAGTCGGAGCGGGACCGGGCAATACGATGAACCCGCTGTTTGACTCGGTCGCGATATGGTCAACGGCGCGCTCAATCTCCGCCGCGTCGCGCACCGCATGTTCGGACAACCGTATTCTGAACGCCTGCGCCCCGTCTTTGATGACGGATCGATAACCGCCTGTAGCCGGGTTCTGTGGGTCATAGATCAGCGCGATGTGCTCGGTCCTTGGCGCAAGCTCCTTGAGAAGTTCCACCCACTTGCTGCCGACAGAAAACTCGTGCTGTGTGAACCCGGTGATGTTTCCGCCAGGCCGCGCGAGGCTGCCGACGTAACCCGCGCCAACCGGATCGGTCACTTGCGCAAACACGATGGGTATGCCGCTCGTCGCCCGGCTCAATGCCGCCAATGACGACGTCGCGGCGGCGAAGAGCAGGTCCGGCTTCAATCGCACGAGATTCTCGGCGTGTGCCCGCATCGTTTCCACATTGCCGGCGCCGTAACGCATCTCGATCCGGATGTTTCGTCCTTCTATCCAACCCAGTTTCTGGAGCCCTTCGCGCAGGGCGGCGATGCGGTCCGCCGCTTCCTGATCACCTTCGCGGTGGGAAACCAGCAGGCCGATCAGCCGCACTCGGGCGGGCTGGGCGGACGCGCCGAACGCCAGCGCCGATGCGCCACTCAGTGCGATGGTGAACTCCCGCCGCCTCATGCAATCCTCCAGACTCGGCGCTCAATCGTATCGACTCACGGGCTGGAGCCGAAAGGGCCGCGTAGTGGCGGGCCTACGCCTGGCTAGGCTCCCGCCACGCGCCGCGTATGGCCGGCCCAGAACGGCTCGCGCAATTCCTTGCGCTTGATCTTGCCCACCGGCGTCTTGGGCAGCGGATCGGCGCGCAGCACGACCTTGCTCGGGCGCTTGTAGTTGCCGAGCTTCGCCTCGCACAGCGCGATCAGCTCGGCCTCGCTCACCGTCGCGTTGGGGCGGACCGTGCACACCGCGCAGGGTGTCTCGCCCCAGCGCTCGTGTGGGATACCGAACACGGCGGCCTCGATCACGTCGGGGTGGTCGCAGAGCGCGTTCTCGAGCTCGGCGGGATAGATGTTGAAGCCGCCTGATACGATCATGTCGCCGGCGCGGTCGACCATGTAGAGGTAGCCGTTGGCGTCGAGATAGCCGACATCGCCGGTCTTCACCCAGCCGTCGACCATGCGCTCCGCCGTGGCTTCCGGATTGTTCCAGAAGCCGGTCATCTGGCCGTCGGCCTTGCCGACGATCTCGCCCACCGTGCCCGCCGGCACCGGCTTGTTGTCCTCGTTCCAGATCCGCACCTGGATGAAGGGCAGCGGCAGACCGCAGGAGCGCAGCGGCGTCGAGCCCGGCAGATCGGTGGCGAACCACTGCTTCGGGCCCATCATCGCCAGCGGCAGGACCTCGGTCTGGCCGTAGCCCTGATACATCGCGTGACCGAAGTACTTCTTCGCCGTCAGCGCGGTGTCGTCGGCGATCGGTGCTGCCGCCACCAGCATGCACTTCAGATACGAGAAGTCCCGACCGTCGAGGCCGGGCAGACGGTTCACCGCGTTGAGCATGGTGGGCACCATGAACAGATAGGCGATGCGCTCGCGCTCCAGCAGGTCGAGCACATCGGCGGGATCGAAGCGGTCGACCATGATGTTGCGGCCGCCGCCCAGCCACACCGGCACGAACTGGTAGCCCGAGGCGTGGCTGATCGGACCGATATGCAGGCAGGCGTCGCCCGGCGCGACCGGCGGGAAGAGATAGAACCAGTCGCGACCGCCGGCGAGCCAGGCGCGGTGCGAATAGGCCACGCCCTTGGGCCGGCCGGTCGTGCCGCCGGTGTGGCGGATGATGTAGTTGTCGGTCTCGGCGATCGGCGGATCGGGGTCGACCGCGGATTGCGCCGCGAGCCACGTTTCGTAAGCGGCATCGCGCACGATGAGGTGCTGAAGCTCGGGCAGCTGCGCGCGGATCGGCTCGATCTCGTGCAGATACTTCTCGTCGACCACCAGCGCTCGGCAGTTGGTGTGGCCCATCATGTGGACGTGCGAGTCGGGCGCGTTACGGGGATAGAGCGGCACGCGCACCATGTTGGCGATGCCGGCGCCGAGGAAGATGTCGGACGATTCCAGCCGGTTGTCCTCGAGCACCGCGACGCGGTCCTTCGGCTTCAGCCCGAGCGACAGCAGGCCGTTGGCCATGCGCACGCCGCGCTCCCAGGCCTGCGCGAAGCTGAGCCGCCGCGCGCCCATGACCACGGCCTCGCGCGCGGCGTAATACCCGGCCGCACTGCGCATCTGCGTGCGCACGTCCATGACGATCCTCCCGGAGACCTGCTTCGGAGAGGAGAGTATGCGCCAGTCGCTGGCAGGCCGTGAAGCCGCAGGCCAGCAGCTTTGGATCGTAGCGCGGCCTTGGGATCGAGAATCTCTCTTGGAGGCCTTATCCCTGCCGCTCGAGTCGGAGGTCGACCTCGCGATCGACGTACTGCCACTCGGTTGTGGATCGCAGCGTCGCCACGAGTTCCTCGAACGCGTCCGCGGATTCCGGCGCGAACTCGAACCATGTCAAAAAGTCGAATGGCTGCGCCAGATCCCGGCAGTGATAGAGCTGTCGCGCGATGGCGGGAAGATACCTCAATCCGACCTCGGTATGATGGGACTGATCCTCAAAAATCGCGCGCCGCTCGTCCTGGGCGAGATCCCACCATGCCGGCGTTTTCCTGATTGGTATCAGCGCGGCCCGCCGCGCTTGCGTTCGACCGAGCGACTCCTGGCTGGATCTCAGCGCCGTCACTTCCGCGCGCGTCGCATAGCGCAGATTGCTGATCTGACCCTTGAGGCACCATGCATTGCCTGTAGCTGGCACATCACCGCCGGCCGGCCGGACATCGACGTAGCCAACAGGATCGAGCGGCGCCCCTCGCACCGCCGCGGCCGACAGCACCCGCCATTTACCCGCTTCACCGCCAACAAAGTCGAACAGACTACGCATCGCCCACACCTCGGGAAAAAGTTCCGACTCCAAAGATCGTGACAGCGCAAACTCAAGGCGGACCATCACGTCTTCGTGCCGGATCGAGTCGGCTTCAGACTCTCCGAGAGGCGCGGCGGCCGTTCCGATACCGAAGTCCTCGAATCCCCCAGGTCGCGGTCGGCCGGACGTCCGGGAACGGCCGATCGCGTTTCTCTCAGGGCATGCTTCTCAGCTTCGTCAACGTATCGGTCGCCTCGGGGCGCACCGTGTAGTCAGGATCGGCATCCACAGCGCGGACGACACCGTGCCGATCGATGACGAACCGTGCCGGAACCGGCAGCTCCCACGCCGCGTGGCCGGTGTTCTTCGGCAGATCGATGCCAAAGCCCTGATAAACGGCCTTGAGATCGTCCGGCAGCGTGAAGACGAGCCCGAACGCGCGGGCGATCGCGAGCCCCCGGTCCGCGACGATCGGATAGGCGAGCTTGTGCTTGTCCGCCAGACCCTTCGAGATGTCAGACGTCTCGGCCGACAGGACGACGATCTCGCCGCCGACAGCACGCACGTCATCGTAGATTTCCTGCAGAGCCTCCAGCTCCGTGCGACAGTATGGTCACCAGTGCCCGCGAAAGAACGAGACCACCAGCGGCCCACGTGCCAGCAGCTCGGTCGAGCTGATGGCGCGACCGTCATGGGCCGGGCCCGCGAAGATCGGCGCCGGCTGACCCACCTTCACGATGCGCTCGAGAATGCCCGAGGCCCGCAGATCGGCGGTCGCCCGATGCATGATGGCCTGCCGGTCAAGCGGGATTCGTTTCGACGACGCCTCCCGTATGGCGTCGAGCTTGTCGCTTAAGGACATCCGTCACTCCTACTTTTCGAGCCGGCGTTGTTCGAGTTCGTGCGCTTGGGCGGCCCGGCCAAACGCTGGTGAAAGTCCAGGCTTCAGCTCGCGATGTGGCGGAACATGTTGCGCCGCGTCTCGTCGTCGACTTCCGCCTTGAAGGGGTGCCGGTCCTTGAGGGTTGCGGCCTTCTGCGCGGCGGGGCGCGCGGCGATCTCGTCGTGGAAGCGCTTCACGTTGGGATACTTCGCCCAGGCGTCGTCGCCCATGATGAAGGTGGCCATGCGCGACCAGCTCCAGAAGCTCATGTCGGCGATGGTGTAGGTGTCGGCCACGAGATAGCGGTGCCGCGCCAGGCGATCGTCGAGGATCTTGAAATGCCTGTTGGCTTCGAACTGATAGCGCTTCTCGGCATACGGCACCCGCTCGGGCGCGAAATGCCTGAAGTGCACGGCCTGTCCGCAGAAGGGACCGACGCCGGTCGCGACAAACATCAGCCAGGAGAGCAACTCGGCGCGATTGGCCGCACCGGTGGGAGGACCAAACCTGCCTGTCTTCTCGGCGAGGTGGAGCAGGATGGCGTTGCTGTCGAAGATCGCGATCCCGTCATCGACGATGGATGGAACCTTGGCGTTGGGATTGATCGCCAGGTACGCCGGTGTGAACTGCTCGCCGCGGCGCGGATCCACCGGAATTGCCTCGTAGGCGAGGCCCATCTCCTCGAGCGCCAGCGCGATCTTGGTCGGGTTGGGCGAGCCATTGAAGTAGAACTTGATCATGCGTTGATTCTTTCGGGTCGTGATGATGGTTTTTCATGTGGGCGAGCGGGCACGAGCCTCGCTCAATCCGACTTTGTCGCTGTGCTGGTCGCGGTCTGGCCAAAGAGCAGCTTCTTGCCCTCCTCGGTCACGGCGGGCCGCTGCGCCAGCGCGGCCCCTTTCTCGTAGGCGCGCACGACCGCCGGCCGCGCCCGCATGGCCTCGAACCAGCGTTTCAGGTTGGGAAACTGGTCGAGATCCTGTTGCTGGCGCTTCCACGGCACGATCCAAGGATACGACGCCATGTCGGCGATCGAGTAGTGGCCAGCGATCCAGTCGCGACCGTCGAGGCGACGGTCGAGCACGCCGTACAGCCGGTTTGTCTCGTTGACGTAACGCTCGATGGCGTACGGGATGCGCTCCGGCGCGTACTGCACGAAGTGATGATTCTGCCCGGCCATCGGCCCGAGGCCACCCATCTGCCAGAACACCCATTCGAGCGCGGTCTTACGGCGGCGCAGGCCGTCGCCGATGTAGCGCCCTGTCTTTTCGGCCAGGTAGACGAGAATCGCACCCGACTCGAAGACCGTGATCGGCGCGCCGCCATCCGCCGGCGCGCGATCGATAATGGCGGGCATGCGGTTGTTGGGTGAGAAGGCGAGGAACTCGGGCTTGAACTGATCGCCGGCGGAAATGTCGACCGGCTTGATCTCGTAGGGCAGCCCCGCTTCCTCCAGGAAGATCGTGATCTTGTGTCCGTTGGGTGTCGGCCAGTAGTGGAGGTCGAACATGGTACTTTCACTTATCGATGTGTCGCGGCGCGTCGCAGCACGCGGCCGACATCGGCGCGGACAATGCCGAACGCCACCAGCAGCGCCGCGGTCACGACGCCAACACCGACGAGCTGCAGAACCGTTGGGATCTCGCCGGCGAGCGGAACGCCGAGGATGATCGCGACAGCCGGGACCATCGCTGGAAAGAGAGTGGCACGCGCCGCGCCGAGGAGCTCGGTCGCCTTGGTGAAGGCGATCACCGCCACGACGCCCGACAGGACGCCTTGAACAACCACCTGCGCCACGAGCATCGACGGCGCCGTGCTGAGCAGTCGATCGACGCCAACGGTGACCAGATATCCCGGGACGTACACCGCCGCGGAAAGCACGGATACGGCGGCCGTCGCCGCAAGCGGCCCGATCTTCCACAGCTTGGTCAGCAGCGTGAAGACGGCCCACATGCCGCCTGCGACAATGAACATCGCGTCGCCAACGGGCGTCAAGGTCCCGCCTTTCAGAAGGCCCGGGCCGGCGATGATGGCCAGGCCCGCGAGCATGCCGAGGATACCGAGCACGCGTCCGATGGTCGGACGATCCTTGAGGATGATGGCCGCCAGCACCAAGCTGACGATCGTGAGCGCCGCGGGCTGCATGACAGCGCCATGCGCGAGCGGCGCGAACTGGTAGCCGCCCACGCCGATCAGGATGAACAGCGGACCGACGAGCAGAGAAAGGGCGACGGCCCGACCCCGGCCGACGCCACCGCACGATCGTATCCCCTTGGCGAGCAGCCACGGCAGCATGACGAGCCCGGCGACGGCGTAGCGGACGAACGCGATGTCACTCGGCTCGAGGCCGGCGCTTACCCCGGCCTTGGCCATGGCCAGATACGCCCCCCAGATGGCGGCAGCGACAAGACCCAGGCCGATGCCCTTGATATCCGACGCAGGCGACGCAGCGTGAGGTGGCGGCGAGATCGATGCCGGGATCGCGGCGGTGGTCATGATCTTCTCCCTGGGGTCTCGTGCTTGCTCGCCGGGCCGCCGGTGGCGGTCAGGCGGCCTTTGAGCCGGCGAGATCACGAAGTGCGGCGAGCGCCGCGCTCGGATCCAGGCGCTGGCGATAGTCGGGATCGACATGGGCGAGCGTGACTCGCCCGCCCCTCTCGACCACGTAGGTAGCGGGCATCGGCAACGACCACTTGTCGTCGCCGTTACGCGCCGGCAGGTCGTGCCCGGCCTTGATGAAGTAGGCCCGCACCGCGTCCGACAGCTCGAAGCGGATGCCGAGCGCGTCGGCGAGCCGGCCCTCGCTGTCCGAAAGAACATCGAAGGCGAGGGCGTTCTTCTCCGCGGTGGAGAGAGAGTTGTCGGGTGTCTCCGGTGAGATCGCGACAAGCCACGCGCCCATGCCTTCGATCTGGGGCAGCGCCTTCTGGAACGCGCGAAGCTCCAGATTGCAGTACGGGCACCAGCCGCCGCGATAGAACGTCACCACCACCGGCCGCTCAGCCACGAGCGCCGCGAGGTCGGTCATGCCGCCCTTCTGATTGGGCAGGTTGACCGCTGGGAACATCGCCCCGGCCTTGAGCGCGCGAGCGGCGAGCGCCTTCAGCGCGAGGTTGTCGTCCTCGATCATCTTGGCTGTCTCGGCGCCGACGCGCTCGAGCCAGCTGGCCTTGAAGGCATCGAGCTCGGATTGCAGGGTCATGATCACGTCTCCGTTTCGATGGACTCGGTTCGCCAGGGGTCAGACCGTTGCGCTCATCTGCTGGACGAGCGCATTGGCGCTGGCGCCTTCCAGCGCGAGCCCGTAGCCGACCTCGCGGACGATGCGTTCCTTCAACGGCTGGATGAAGTGGATGCGCGTGTTGCGCCGCGTGACCTCGGGCTGCTTCAAGTATTCGGCCGCGAGCTGGCGCGCGACGGCGACAGCCCCGCCATCGTCGGCGAGATAGCTCACGACGCCCCAGGCGGCGGCGGTTTCAGCCGAGATCGGCGCGGGGTTCAGAAGGAATGCCTCGGTGCGGCCAGCTCCGGCCCGGTACGACCAGGTGGTGAAAATGCCGTCGCCAGGCACGATGCCGCCGGCAAAGTGGGGCAGGTCGGTAAAGGTCGCGCCACGCCCGGCCACGATCACGTTCGCCAGAAGCGCGTACTCGGTGTGGATATGCGCCTTGCCTTCGATCGCCGCGATCACTGGCACGCGGATATTGGCGATGTTCTCGAGGATCTGCGTCCCCTCGTCGTGGACTTTCGACCAGACGTTCGCGTCGCCAACATTGCCGAAGCTCGCGAACTCGATCTCGGACATCCAGTCGCCGACGCCCGTGAGGATGACGACCTTGTTGCCGCGGTCACGACCGATCTCGTAGAAAGCGTCGACGAAGTGCTCGTGATCGTTGGCATCGAAGCGGATCGGTCCGCCGTTCGTATGCATCTCGACGAGCAGAACACCGCTCTCATCCCGCCTCATGCGGAGGTGAGCGTACCGGGCGAAGTAGGCCGGAGCCGTCCTGGTTTTCTCGATGTTCGCGAGCTGGGTCTTGGAGCCTTCGGGCGCGGTCTCGCCGGTGTGAGATGTGAACGGCGTCATCGGGCCCCTCCTTTAGTCGCGACGCGGGTGACTGGCCGGCGCCGTTGAGACCACATTGGCCCATGCTTAAACTTTGCAGAACGCCGGCCGATCTCATATCATTCATACATCTGGAGTATGAATGATATGGACCTGCTGATTCCGATGAAGGCGTTCGTGCGCGTGGTGGAGGCAGGCAGCTTCACTGCCGTCGCGATCGAGCAGAATACGACTCAGCCGACCGTCAGCCGGCAGATCGCGGCGCTCGAAGAGCATCTCGGCGCACGCCTGCTGACGCGCACCACGCGGGCGCTGACGCTGACCGACGACGGCCGCGCCTTCTATGAGCATGCGTTGCGCGCGCTCGAGGCCGTTGGAGAAGCGGAGAACGCCGTCGGCCGGCGGCAGGCGAAACCGACCGGCACGTTGCGCCTTGCCGTGCCCGTGGTGCTGGGACGCCGTCACATCGTGCCGAGGCTGGCGACTTTTCTCGCGCGCTACCCGGATGTCTCGATCGACCTCACGATGAGCGACGGCTTTGTCGACCTTGTGGAGCAGGGCATCGATCTCGCAATTCGTGTCGGTGAGATCACCGACGAGAGCCTGGTGGCGCGCAGGATCGGCGTGGCACGGCGGCTCACGGTCGCCTCGCCGGCCTATCTCAAGTCCAATGGCACGCCCCGCACGCCTGACGATCTCCAGCGCCACGACTGCATCGTCTATACGCGGCTCGCCACGGGCAACCGCTGGTACTTCGAGAGCAAGGACGGTCCGCTATCGGTGACCGTCTCGGGGCGCTACCGCGTCGACAACTCCGAGGCCGTGCGCGAGGGCGTGCTCGCCGGCCTCGGTATCGCCGTGATCCCGGCGTTCGCGTTCTCCGACGAAATCGCGGCGGGAACGGTCAAAGTGCTACTCAAATCCTATGAGCCGAAGCTCCTGCCACTCAACGCGGTTTACGCGTCGCGCCGATACGTGCCGCCACGCGTGCGCGCCATGATCGACTTCCTCGCTCATGAGCTGGAGATCGATCCAGTGCTCAGCGGGTACGGAGCCGGAAGCCGGGCTTGACGGCCGGCCCGACCACGACGCGCGCCGCGGCGGCGCCCTATGGCTTGTAGACCGTGAAGCCGTAGGCCAGCAGCTTGCGGTCGCCGTGCCAGATCTCCAGCGCCCAGGCGCCGGGGACCAGCTCGGCCGGCCGCTCGAAGCGGAAGCCGTGGAAGGTCGTGACGCCCATCCGGTAGGCATAGGCGCAGCCGTCGTCGCGGCGCGGCTTGCCGGTGACGGCGTCGGGGATGCCCGGATCGGGCGCGCGCCACAGCACCCGGAAGTTGGTCACGCCATCGGGTACCGTGCCGACCGGCCTGAACTTCACGCCGAACATCGTGCCCAGCCGCGCCGGAATGCGGGTGGTGCGCTCCTGGGCGGAGATGTTGACGTCGGCGCGATCTGGCTCGCTCAGCGATTCGCAGAGGCCCACGGGCGTGGAGCGCGCGCCTGGGGGCACCGGATAGATGCCGGCCTCGACGATTTCGATGTCGCGGACGCCTTTGCCGCCCGTCGTGGTGCCCGCGCAGGCCGCGAGGCTCGTCAGCAGGATCAGGCCTACCCAGCGCATGAGGCTCTCCCCTGTCTCGATGATTGAGCGGTCGCTTCTATCCTAGAATAAAAATGAGCGCTCGCAACTAGTTTCAGTTGCCTCGACGGAGCTGGAAGGGCTCGCCATGATGCCGGCCGCCCGAGGGGTTGGGCTGGGGGAGCGTGCGATGGCCGGTGCGTTGGCAGGATTGAAGATCGTCGACATGACGGTCGTCGCGCTGGGGCCCTTCGCCACCATGATGCTGGCCGAGCAGGGCGCCGAGGTGATCAAGGTCGAGTCACCGGAGGGCGACACCACGCGCCATGTCGGCCCGTCGAAGGCCAATCCCGGCATGGGCCCGCACCATATGTTCGTGAACCGCAACAAACGCTCGCTGTGCCTCGACCTGAAGCGGCCCGAGGCGCTCGACGCGCTCCTGAAGGTGATCAAGGGCGCCGACGCGCTGGTCTATTCGATCCGGCCGGCGGCGATGGCCAGGCTGGGCCTGTCCTACGAGGCGGTGCGCCGGATCAATCCGGAGATCTGCTACGTCGGCGCCTACGGCTATCACGAGGACGGGCCTTACGGGCATCTGCCGGCTTACGACGACGCCATCCAGGCTGTCTCGGGCGTCGCGGCGCTGATGGGCGGCAAGGATGGCCCGCCGCGCTATGCGCCGACCGTGATGGCCGACAAGACCGTCGGCCTGACCCTGGCCTACGCCATCCTTGTCGCTCTGATGCACAAGGTGCGCACCGGCCAGGGCCAGAAGGTCGACGTGCCGATGTTCGAGACCATGGTGAACTGGCTGATGCTGGAGCACCTCTGGGAGCGCTCCTTCGCCGCCGACGGCACGCTGGGCTACAGCCGGCTGATGACGCCCGCGCGCAAGCCCTATCGCGCCAAGGACGGTTACCTGGCGATCCTGCCCTATACCGACCGGCACTGGCGCGCCTTCTTCGAGGTGGCCGGCGAGCCCGCCGTGATGGACGACGCACGCTACGCCACCATGGGCCAGCGCTCGCTGCATATCGCCGAGATCTACGCCATGGTCGAACGGCTGACGCCGGCGCGCACAGTGGCGGAATGGATCGAGGCGCTACAGGCGCGCGAGATTCCCTGCATGCCGGTGAAGTCCCTTGAGCAACTGTTCGAGGACCCTCACCTCACCGCGCGCGGTTTATTCCGCACCGTCGAGCATCACAGCGAGGGCGAGATCACGACCCTGGCGCCGCCAATCGCCTTCTCGGCGACACCCAGCGAGCATCTCAAGGGCGCGCCGCTCTTGGGCGAGGATTCCATGAAGGTGCTGCGTGAGGCCGGGCTGCCCGAAGCCGAGATCGAGGCGCTGCGGGCGTCCGGCGCGTTGCGATCAGCCGGCTGACTGGCGCCTGATGCACGAGGTGCGCCACATCGCGCAGGTCCCGCGCCGGAGAATCCGCTGGCGGCGATAGTCCGATCTGCTAAACCGGGCGCTGCCGCTGGGGCTCGGGAGGCTCCGCCGGCCAAGCAATATTTGATGTGCGACTTGCGGGGAGGTCCGGGTGGAGACCCAGCTTCGAGTGATCGGCGGCGCCTTGTGTCTGTTCGCCGCCTACCTGACCTATCGGATGGGCACGTCGAGCCCGCTGGTCTGGACCGCCTGGATCATCGGTGGAACCGCGATCATCACGTTCTTCCTGGCGCGCTATCTGTTGCCCGTGGCCGAGGTCATCGACTGGGTCAACGAGCAGATCGGCAAGGTCTGCGACTGGCTGATCCTGCTGGCCTGCCTGGTCAGCGCCGGCAACGCCATGGTGCGCTACGCCTACGACACCAGCTCGAACGCCTGGCTCGAGATCCAGTGGTACATGTTCGCCGTCATCGTGATGTTTGGCGCCGCCTACACGCTAAAGAAGAACGAGCATGTGCGCGTCGACATCATCTACGTGATCCTCAAGGAACGCGGCCAGATGTGGATCGACATCCTGGGCACGCTGTTCTTCCTGCTGCCCGCCTGCGTGCTGCTGGTCTGGCTGTCGTGGCCGTTCTTCATGCAGTCCTACAACGTCTACGAACATTCGAGTAACGCCGGCGGGCTCTTGCGCTGGCCGATCAAGCTGGTGCTGCCGGTGGGTTTCGCGCTGGTGGCGCTACAGGGCATCTCGGAGTTGATCAAGCGCGTCGCCGCCGTCGAGGGCCTCAAGGTCGAGGTCGAGACCAAGTACGAGAGGCCGCTGCAATGATCCCGCTCGACTTGATGCCGCCGCTCATGTTCGGCGGCCTCGTGGTCTTCATGCTGATCGGCTATCCCGTCAGCTTCTCGCTCGCCGCGGTCGGCCTGTTCTTCGGCTTCCTGTCGATCAACTTCGGCTACTTCGACCTGAACTTCATGCAGGCGATCCCGGGCCGTGTTTTCGGCAGCATCCTGTCCAACGAGTTGCTGCTGGCGATCCCATTCTTCACCTTCATGGGCGCCATACTGGAGAAATGCGGGCTGGCCGAGGACATGCTCGAATCGATGGGCCAGCTTTTCGGGCCGATCAAGGGCGGCCTGGGTTACTCGACCATCATCGTCGGCTTCGTGCTCGGCGCCATCACCGGCACCGTGGCGGCGCAGGTCATCGCCATGGCGCTGATCACCATGCCTGTGATGATGCGCTACAAATACGACATTCGGTACACCACGGGCGTGCTGGCCGCGTCGGGTACCATCACGCAGCTGGTGCCACCGTCGCTGGTGCTGATCGTGCTGGCCGACCAGCTCGGCCGCTCGGTCGGCGACATGTATCTCGGCGCCTGGGGCCCCTCGCTGCTGCAGATCGCGCTGTTCGCGCTCTACACCTGGGCCCTGACGCTGGTGCGGCCCAACGCCCTGCCGCCGGTGCCGCGCACCTTGCACGGCTGGCCGCTGTTCGTGAAGTGCATGTGGGGCATCATCCCCGCCGCCGTGCTGATCTTCCTCGTGCTCGGCACCATCATGATGGGCCTGGCGACACCGACCGAGGCCGGCGCCATGGGCACGATCGGCGCCATCGTGCTGGCCGTGGTGCGCAACACGCCGATGACGAGGTTCGACAAGCTGGCCTTCGGCGGCGGCATCGCCGCCGCCCTGATCGGCACCGCGATCGGCTTCGTCGCCTTCAAGTCGATCCCGTTCAAGATCGCTTTCACGGTGATGTTCGCCGCGGTGATCTGGCTGTGCTGGCGCGCCTGGCAGGATCGCGACTTGCACAAGCTGATCGTCCAGGCCTTCCAGGCGACCATGCGCATCACCGCGATGGTGGCCTTCATCATCGTCGGCGCGACCTGCTTCTCGATCACCTTCGCCGGCGTCGACGGCGGTCACTGGGTCGAGAAGCTGCTGACAGGTCTGCCGGGCGGCGTCTGGGGTTTCCTGATCGTCGTCAACATCTTCGTGTTCTTCCTGGCGTTCTTCCTCGACTTCTTCGAGATCGCCTTCATCATCGTGCCGATGCTGGCGCCGACGGCGCAGAAGCTGCTCGCCCCGGTGGTCGGCGCCGACGCCGCGCTGATCTGGTTCGGCGTCATCCTGTGCGTGAACATGCAGACCTCGTTCATGCACCCGCCCTTCGGCTTCGCGCTGTTCTACCTGCGCAGCGTCGCGCCCAAGGAGGTCAAGAGCTCGGACATCTATTGGGGCTCGATCCCCTGGGTGCTGCTGCAGCTGGTGATGGTCGGCCTGGTAATCTTCTTCCCGAAGATCGTCACTATCACGCTCGACAAGCCACACGGCATCGATCCCGCCAAGGTGAAGATCGAGCTGCAGGCGCCATCCGACGAAGAACCGCCGCCCATCGTCATCATTCCGCCGGCCAAGAACTGACGCCGGTGCGGGACAAAGAAGAAGGCCCCGCCGCAAGGCGGGGCCTCCTTCTTTGCCGGTATGCGATCAGGCCAGCTTGCCGGCCGCCGACATGCGCGCGAGGAAGCTGTCGAAGCCACCTTCGGCGACACGTGTCCACAGCACCTGATCCGCCCGGTAGGGCTTCCAGTGCTCGTAGATCTTCTTGAACTTCGGGTTCTTGGCGGCGATCTCGTTGTAGAGCTCGTTGGCGGCGTTGAAGCAGGCCTCGAGCACCGGTTGCGGGAACGGCGAGAGCTTGACGCCGCCGGCCACCAGGCGGCGTAGCGCCGGCGGGTTGCCGTGGTCATACTTGCCCAGCATCCACAAGGTGATCTCGTTGGCCGAGACCTCGATCGCCTTCTGGTAGGTCGGCGGCAGCGCGGCCCAGGACCGCTGGTTGATATAGGCCGTGCCCATGCCGGTGCCTTCCCACCAGCCCGGGTAGTAATAGAAGGGCGCGACCTTGTTGAAGCCGAGCTTCTCGTCGTCATAGGGACCGACCCACTCGGCCGCGTCGATCGTGCCCTTCTCCAGCGCCGGATAGATTTCGCCGCCGGCGATCTGCTGGGCGACGACGCCGAGCTTGGCGAGGATCTGGCCGGCGAAGCCGCCGACGCGGAACTTCAGGCCCTTCAGATCGTCCGGCGTCTTGATCTCCTTGCGGTACCAGCCGCCCATCTGCGCGCCGGTGCCGCCCATCAAGTGACCGACAACGCCGTAGTCCTTGTAGAACTCGTCCATCAGCTGGCGGCCGCCGCCATGCATCCACCACGCGACGTGCTGGCGGCTGTTCAGACCGAAGGGCACCGCGGTGTCGAAGGTGAAGGTGATGTCCTTGCCGATGTAGTAGTACGCCGCTGTCTGGCCGATCTCGACCGTGGCGTTCTGCACGGCGTCGAGCACCTGCAGGCCGGGCACGATCTCGCCGGCGGCGAACGGCGTGATCTTGAACTTGCCGTCGGTGAGCTCGCCCACGCGGGTGCAGAACTTCTCGGCGCCGCCGTAGAGTGTGTCGAGCGACTTGGGGAAGCTCGACGTCAGGCGCCATTTGATTTCCGGCATGCCTTGCGCGATCGCCGGCGCGGCGAGCGACGTGGCTACGACGGCACCGGCGCCGACGGCGCCGGTTCTGACAAACTTGCGGCGATTCATGCGCGTTATCCTCCCTGATGCGTGAACCCGTCTTGCTTCGCGGGGTGCAAAGACTCTGACACCCGCATGGCTTTATTCGCAAGTCCGCCACGGAAAAAGCCCCGCCGGACGGGCGGGGCTCGATCGTATCAGGTGGTATCTCTTGATATTTTCTCGACTATAGCTTGCCAGCCGCTGACATGCGGGCCATGAAGTTGTCGAAGCTGCCTTCGGCGACGCGGAACCACAGGATCTCCTCGTTGCGGAACTGCCGCCAGCCGTCATAAACCTTCTTGAAGCGCGGGTTCTTGGCCGAGAGCTCGGCATAGAGCTCGTTGGACGCGGTGAACGCCGCTTCCATCACCGACTGCGGGTACGGCAGCAGCTTGGTGCCGCCGGCGACCAGCTCGCGCAGCGCCTTGGGATTCTCGGCGTCGTACTTGGACAGCATCCAGGACTGGGCCAGCGTCGAGGCGGCCTCGACCACCGCCTTGTACGACTTCGGCAGCTCGTTCCACTTCGCGAGGCTGATCATCGCCGAGGTCTGCGGCCCGCCTTCCCACCAGCCGGGGTAGTAGTAGTAGGGCGCGACCTTGTGGAAGCCGAGCTTCTGGTCGTCGTAGGGCCCGACCCATTCGGCGGCGTCGATCGCGCCCTTCTCGAGCGCCGGGTAGATTTCGCCGCCGGCGATCTGCTGGGCGACGGCGCCGAGCTTGTTGCAGACCTGGCCAGCGATGCCGGCGATGCGGAACTTCAGGCCCTTCATGTCGTCGACGGACTTGATCTCCTTGCGGAACCAGCCGCCCATCTGCGCGCCGGTGTTGCCGCACGGCAGGCTGTAGATGTTGTATTCCTTGTAGAGGTCGGCCATCTGCTCGCGGCCTCCGCCCCAGCGCATCCACGCGTCCTGCTGGCGCGCGTTGGTGCCGAAGGGCAGCGCCGTGTCGATGGCGAAGGTCATGTCCTTGCCGACATAGTAGGTGCCGGCCGAATGGCCCATCTCGACCGTGCCGTTCTGCACCGCGTCGAGCACCTGCAGCCCGGGCACGATCTCACCCGAGGCGAAGACGCGGATCTGGAACTTGTTGTCGGTCGCCTCCTGGATGTACTTGGCGAACACCTCGCCAGCGCCGTACAGCGTGTCGAGCGACTTGGGAAAGCTCGACGCCAGGCGCCATTTCAGCTCCGGCATCGATTGGGCGATCGCCGGTGCGGCGACCGATGTGGCGGCGACGGCGGCAGCACCGACCGCGCCGCTTCTGACGAAGTTGCGACGTTTCATGTCCATAGCCTCCCTGAACCCCGTCTTGTTGCGGGTAGGGATATTCTGGCACCAAGCGCGGCGCTCCGGCAGACAAAAGAAAAAGCCCCGCCGAGACGGCGGGGCTCCGTAAGGTTCGTGTCAGTCGGCGGCTCAGCGGCCGCGCGCCGACATCGAGAAGTTGAAGTTGTCGAAGGTGTTCTCGGCGACGCGGAACCAAAGGTTCTGGTCGGCGCGGAACTCCTTGAGGCTGTCGTAGATCTTCTTGAAGCCGGCGTTCTTCGCCGAGACCTCGTCGTAGTACTTGTAGGCGGCGTCGAAGCAGGCCTCGAGCACCGGGCGCGGGAACGGCTTGAGGACCGCGCCGCCGGCGACCAGCCGCTTCAGCGCCGCCGGATTGCCGGCGTCGTACTTCGGCACCATCCAGCTGGTGACCAGGCCGGAGGCGGCCTCGATCATCTTGCGGTACGCCGGCGGAATCGTCTCCATGGCCTTGCTGTTGACGTACATCGAGCCGACCGAGGCGCCTTCCCACCAGCCCGGGTAGTAGTAGTACTTGGCGACCTTGTTGAAGCCGAGCTTCTCGTCGTCGTATGGACCCACCCACTCGCAGGCGTCGATCGTGCCCTTCTCGAGCGCCGGGTAGATGTCGCCGCCGGCGATCTGCTGCGGCACGACGCCGAGGTTGGTGAGGATCAGGCCGGCGAAGCCACCGACGCGGAACTTCAAGCCCTTGAGATCATCGAGCGAGTTGATCTCCTTGCGGAACCAGCCGCCCATCTGGCAGCCGGTGCCACCGAAGGGAAAGCTGGTGATGCTGTACTGCTTGTAGAACTCGTTGATCAGCGCGCTTCCGCCGCCGTGGGTGAGCCATGCGATGTACTGGCGCTGATTCATCGAGAACGGCAGGCCGGTCTCGAACACGAAGCTCGGATCCTTGCCGAAGTAGTAGTAGGCTGCGGTCTGGCCCATCTCGACCGTCGCGTTCTGCACCGCGTCGGCCACCTGCAGGCCGGGCACGATCTCGCCGGCGGCGAAGACGCGGATCTGGAACTTGTTGTCCGACATCTCGCCGATGATCTTGGCGAAGAGCTCGGCGCCGCCGTAAAGCGTGTCGAGCGACTTGGGGAAACTGGACGTCAGACGCCACTTCACTTCCGGCATCGACTGCGCGATCGCCGGCGCCGCTACGCTGGTCGCCGCGACCGCCGTCGCGCCAACGCCGGCCTGTTTCACGAATTTCCGTCTGTTCATAGCCTGGGTGCCTCCTGAGAAACTCTGCGAGTTTGCCCAGGCAGCCGTTTCAATCCGTCCTTCAATCCCGGGCGCGCGGACTTTGCCACGCGCCCGGGCAATAGCAAAGCCGGCTAACGAACGGTCTGGGCGGCCGAGAAGGCGAAATTCTCGTAGGTCAGCTCGGCGACGCGGAACCACAAGTACTGGTCGTCGCGGAACTTGCGCCAAGGCTCGTAGACCGTCTTGAACTTCGGGTTCTTGGCCGACGTTTCATCATAGAGCTCGTGGGTCGCCTTCCAGGCCGCCGCCAGGATCTCGCGCGGATAGGGCCTGAGCTGGGCCCCGGCGGCCACCAGCCGGCGCAGCGCCTGCGGGTTCTGGTGGTCGTAGCGCGCCATCATCTCGCCGTTGGTCTCGGCAGAGGCGGCCTCGATCATGGCGCGGTAGATCGGCGGCAAGCCCTCCCAGAGGCCCTTGTTGACCATCAGGCTGATCTGCGTGCCGGCCTCCCAGAAGCCCGGGTAGTAGTAGAATGGCGCCACCTTGTGGAAGCCGAGCTTCTCGTCGTCGTGCGGGCCGACCCACTCGGCGCCGTCGATCGCGCCGCGCTCCAGCGAAGGGTAAATTTCGCCGCCGGCGATCTGCTGCGGCACGGCGCCGAGCTTGGACCAGACCTGGCCGCCGATGCCGGGTATGCGCATCTTCAAGCCCTTCACGTCGTCGAGCGTCTTGAGCTCCTTGCGGAACCAGCCGCCCATCTGCACGCCGGTGTTGCCGGCGGGCATCGTCACGACATTGTACTCGGCCATGAAGTCACGCATCAGCTGGGCGCCGCCGCCCTGGGTGATCCAGGCGTGCTGTTGGCGCGCGGTGAGCCCGAAGGGCACGCCGGCGTCGAAGCCGAAGGTCAGGTCCTTGCCGACGAAGTAGTAGCTGGCGGTGTGGCACATCTCGACCGTGTTGTTCTGCACGGCGTCGAGCGCCTGTAGCGCCGGCACCACCTCGCCCGGCGCGAAGACGCGGATCTGGAACTTGTTGTCGCTGAGCTGCGCCACCCGCTTGGCGAAGGACTCGGCGCCGCCAAAGAGCGTGTCGAGCGACTTGGGGAAGCTCGACGTCAGGCGCCATTTGACGTCCGGCAGAGCCTGCGCGATCGCCGGCGCGGCGAGCGTGCCGGCGGCCGCGCCGATCGCCGCGGTCTTCAAGAGTCTCCGTCTGTCGATGAAAGTCTCCCGTGCTGGCAGGGGCCGTTGGCCGGCCTTGTCGAACGCGGGGGCCCAAGCGCCCCCAGCGCCGGTGCGGCATGATACACGAGCCCAGAAAAAAGGCCCCGCCTAAGCGGGGCCTTCCTGCCTGAGCCAGACGGGCTCAGAGCTTGTTCTGCGCCGACATGCGGCCCATGAAGTTGTCGAACGTGCCTTCGGCGACGCGGAACCACAGCACCTGGTCGTTGCGGAACGCCTTCCACGAGTCGAAGACCTTCTTGAACTTGGCGTTCTTGGCCGAGGTCTCGGCGTAGAGCTCGACGGCGGCGTTGTAGCAGGCCTCGAGCACCGCCGCCGGATACGGCGCCAGCTTGGTGCCGCCGGCGACCAGCTCGCGCAGCGCCTTGGGGTTCTGCGCGTCGTACTTGGCGACCGACCAGTCGACCGTCTCGGCGCTGGCCGAGGCGATCACCTCCTTGTACAGCGGCGGCAGGGCGTCGAACGCCTTGTTGGCGACGTACAGAGTCAGCGCCGCGCCACCTTCCCACCAGCCGGGATAGTAGTAGTGCGGGGCCACCTTGTTGAAGCCCAGCTTCTGGTCGTCGTAGGGGCCGACCCATTCGGCGGCGTCGATCGTGCCCTTCTCGAGCGACGGATAGATCTCGCCGCCGGCGATCTGCTGCGGCACGACGCCAAGCTTGGTCAACACCTGGCCGGCGAAGCCACCGATGCGCATCTTGACGCCCTTGAGGTCCTCGACGGTCTTGATCTCCTTTCGGAACCAGCCGCCCATCTGCGCGCCGGTGTGCGAGACCAGGAACGAGGTGACCTTGTAGTCCTTGTAGAACTCGCGCATCAGCTCGAGCCCGCCGCCGTGATAGACCCACGAATTGTGCTGCCGGGTGTTGAGGCCGAACGGCACGGCGGTATCGAAGGCGAAGGTCGGATCCTTGCCGACGTAGTAGTACGACGCGGTATGGCCGCACTCGACGGTCTCGTTCTGCACCGCGTCCAGCACCTGCAGGCCGGGCACGATTTCGCCGGCGGCGAAGACGCGGATCTGGAACTTGTTGTCGGTCAGGGCCGCGACGCGCTTGGCGAAGAACTCGCCCGAGCCGTAGATGGTGTCGAGGCTCTTGGGGAAGCTCGACGCCAAGCGCCACTTCACCTCGGGCATGGACTGCGCGATCGCCGGTGCCGCGACGAGGGACGCCGCGGCAACGCCCCCAACGCCGGCCCGCTTGACGAATTTGCGACGATTCATCCTGGATGTCTCCTCTGGTCCGATTTGGGGCTGCGACCGCTTCCCGTCAGGGCACGCCCGATCCCCGTGGGGCGGGTTTCTAACCGTTTCCTGACGCTACGCATAGGCCACACCAGCGCAGAAAAAGCCCCCTCGTCGCGGGGACGAGAGGGCTGAGGGTAGCGTTGGCCGGCGGAAAACGGGGAAGAGCCGCCGGACACGCCCTATACCGCCGACAACATGCCCGGTCCGCGTGACGCGATCGTGTCGCCAGCGCGTCAGTTGTGTGACGCAATCCACTGAGTCCAGGCGCAACGAGCCTCAGGCCTGCTGGACGTCGAGCGCGTAGCCGGCTGCCCGCACGGTGCGGATGACGTCGGCATGCGCCTCGCCGTTCAGCGCCACCCGCAGCCGGCGGATGTGGACGTCGACGGTGCGCGCCTCGACATAGACGTCGCGCCCCCACACCGCGTCGAGCAGCTGCTCGCGCGAGAAGACCCGGCCGGGGTGCTCCATGAGGTGGCGCAGCAGGCGGAACTCGGTGGGCCCGAGATGCACCGGCTTGCCGTTGCGCAGGACGCGGTGCTGCACCAGGTCCATGGCGATGTCGGCGTATTCCAGCACCTCGTCGGCCAGCGCCGGCCGGATGCGGCGCAGCACGGCGCGGATGCGCGCCACCAGCTCGCTGGGCGAGAACGGCTTGGAGACGTAGTCGTCGGCACCGGCGTCGAGGCCGCGTATGCGATCGCCCTCCTCGCCGCGCGCCGTCAACATGATGATCGGGATGTTCGAGGTCGTCGGCTGGCGCCGCAACTGGCGGCAGACCTCGAGGCCCGACATCAGCGGCAGCATCCAGTCGAGCAGCACGAGGTCGGGCCGGTCGTCGGCGACCGAGGTCAGCGCCTCCTCGCCGTTGACCGCCACCGTCACGCGGTAGCCCGACTGTTCGAGGTTGTAGCGCATCAGCTCGACGAGCGACTTCTCGTCCTCGACGAGCAGGATATGGGGTTGGATCGCGTTCATGGGTGCGTGACGCGCTCTTGAGCTGGGGTTGATCAGGCGGGCCGATAGATCTGACCGCCGCCCTTGGGCCGGTCCATCGCAAAGGGCGCGCCGGTGACTCGGAAGACGATCAGCTCGGCGATGTTGGTGACGTGATCGCCGATGCGCTCGATATTCTTGGCCATGAACATCAGGTGGGTGCCGGCCGTGATCGTCCTGGGATCCTCCATCATGTAGGTCAGCAGCTCGCGAAACAGGCCGTTGTAGACGTCGTCGATCTCCTCGTCGCGCATCCACACCGACTTGGCCACCTCGGCGTCGCCCTTGGCGAAGGCGTCGAGCACGTCCTTGAGCAGGCTCTGCACCAGCCGGCCGATGCGGTCGATGCCGGTGATCGCCCGCGGCGGCGCCCCGCCCTGCAGCAGCACGATGGAGCGCTTGGCGTTGTTCTTGGCGTAATCGGCGATGCGCTCGAGCGTGGTCGCCATCTTCACCGAAGACAGGATCTGCCGCAGATCGACGGCCATCGGCTGGCGCAACGCCAGCATCTGCAGGACATGCTCCTGCACCTCCTTCTCGATCGCGTCGATACGCCCGTCGCCGGCGATCACCGCTTCCGCCAAGGCGCTGTCGCGATCGCGAATCGCCTGCAGCGAGCGGGCGAGCTGCGCCTCGGCCAGGCCGCCCATCTCGCTGATCTTCGAATCGAGGCGCTGCAGCTCCTCGTCGAAGCGCTTGAACATATGTTCGTTAGCCATAAGGGGGTCCTCTGAACGCCGATCCCGTTCAGCCGATGCGGCCGGTGATATAGGATTGGGTCCGTTGCTCCTTGGGAGTGGTGAAAATCTGCTTCGTCTCGCCGTACTCGACGAGGTCGCCCAAGTGAAAGAACGCCGTGAACTGCGAGACGCGCGCCGCCTGCTGCATCGAGTGGGTGACCATCACGATGGTGAATTCCTTGCGCAGCTCGTCGATCAGCTCCTCGATCGTGGCCGTCGCGATCGGATCGAGCGCCGAGCACGGCTCGTCCATCAGGATGACCTCCGGATTGACGGCGATGGCCCGCGCGATGCAAAGCCGCTGCTGCTGTCCGCCGGATAGCGCGGTGCCGGACTCGGTCAGGCGGTCCTTGACCTCGTTCCACAGCCCGGCGCCACGCAGGCTGGTCTCGACGATGCCGTCGAGTTCCGCCTTGTCGCGCGCTAGTCCGTGAATCTTTGGACCATACGCCACGTTGTCGTAGATCGGCTTGGGAAACGGATTGGGCTTCTGGAAGACCATCCCGACCCGGGCGCGCAGCTGCACGACGTCGAGCGACTTGTCGTACACGTCGTTGCCGTCGAGCAGGATCTCACCGGTGACCCGGCAGCCATCGATGGTGTCGTTCATCCGGTTCAGGCAACGCAAGAAGGTCGACTTGCCGCAACCGGACGGACCGATGAACGCGGTCACCATGCGCGCGCCGATGTCGATGGAAACATCCTTGATGGCGTGCTTGGAACCGTAGTGCACGTTCACGCCAGTGCCGCGCACCTTGATGTCCGTAGGCGACGCGTTGACGACGGTCGGCATGTTACCATTTCCTCTCGAACTTCTTGCGCAGGAAGATCGCGATGGCGTTCATCGCCAGAAGGAAGACCAGCAGCACAAGGATCGCCGCCGACGTCTTCTCGACAAAGCCGCGCTCGGGGCTGTCCGCCCACATGAAGATCTGCACCGGCAGAACGGTGGCCGCCTGCGTCGGGCTCGCCGGGATGTCGACGATGAACGCCACCATGCCGATCATCAGCAGCGGCGCGGTTTCACCCAGCGCATGCGCCATCGACAGGATCGTTCCGGTGAGAATGCCCGGCATGGCGAGTGGCAGGACATGGTGGAAGACCGCCTGCGACTTCGACGCGCCAAGGCCCAGCGCCGCTTCCCGGATCGATGGCGGGACCGATTTCAGGGCCGCGCGTGCCGCGATGATGATGATCGGCAGACTCATCAGGCTCAGCACCGCGCCGCCGACCAAGGGGGCCGATCGCGGCATGCCGAAGGCGTTGAGGAACACCGCCAGGCCCAGCAGGCCGTAGACGATCGACGGCACCGCGGCCAGGTTGTTGATGTTGACCTCGATGATCTCGGTGAAGCGATTCTTCGGCGCGAACTCCTCGAGATACACCGCGGCCGCCACGCCGACCGGGAAAGCGATCAGCAGGCATATGATCAGCGTGTAGAAGGAGCCGACGACGCCGCCCCATACGCCGACGAGCTCGGGCTCGCGGCTGTCGGCGGACGAGAAGAAGCGCGAGTTGAATTCGCTGTGCAGCACCTTGTCCGCCGCCAGCTTCGCCAGCCAGCCCAGCTGACGCTCGTTCAGCTTGCCGGCTTGCTTGGTCGCCGGATCGATCTCGAGATATCCCTTGTGGAACATGTCGACGTCGCTTCCGGCGATCAGCGACACCGTTCGCCGCTGGCCGATCAGGCCGGGATCGGCTCGCACCATATCGCGAAGCTGATACTGGGCGCCGGTGCTGACCAGACCGGTCAACAGCCGCACGCCGACCCGGTCGGTGACGTCGGGGAATTTCGCCTGCAGCGAGCCCCGTATCAGCGCGTTGTAGTCGGCCCGGTCGATCGCGTCTCGATCAGGTTGTCCCTGCGGCGCGATCACCTGGGGGTCGAAGAACACCTCCAGGCGAAGCGAGGTCTGCTGCACGGCGGTGTAGCCGGTTGAAATGATGCTGCTGAGCAACAGAACGAGCGAGCCGATCGCCACGGCGATGGCCGCGATGCCATAGAACTTGAACCGACGTTCGGCTGCGTAACGAGCGCGCAGCCTGGCTTTGGCGGCTTCCGTCGTGTGGACGTTGGTTCGTGACGGCATGGGCTCGGCGCTTGCGGACACGCCACCTGATGCGGTGATTTCAGTCATAGCGCTCTCGGTACTTGTTGACCATGCGTTGGGCGAAGATGTTGAGCGACAGGGTCACCGCGAACAGCACGAGTCCCAGAGCGAAGGCCGACAGCGTCTTGGGGCTGTCGAACTCCTGGTCACCGACGAGCAGAGCGGCGATGTGCACGGTCACGGTCGTCACCGCCTGGAGCGGGTTGGCCGTGAGGTTGGCCGCGAGGCCCGCCGCCATCACCACGATCATGGTTTCGCCCAGCGCCCGGCTGAATGCGAGCACTACAGACGCCGCGATACCGGGCAGCGCCGCCGGCAGCAGGACCAGACGAATCGTCTCGGCCTGGGTGGCGCCCAGCCCATAGGATCCTTCCCTGAGCGATCGGGGCACGGCGCTGATCACGTCGTCGGATAGAGACGAGACGAAGGGGATGATCATGACTCCCATGACCAGGCCGGCCGCCAGCGCGCTCTGCGCCGCGACATCGATGCCGAGGCTATCGCCGGCGTTGCGAATCGCCGGGGCGACCACGAGCGCTGCGAAGAAGCCGTAGACGACGGTCGGGATGCCGGCGAGAACTTCGAGGGCCGGCTTTGCGACCGAGCGGACCCGGTCCGGCGCATACTCCGACATGTAGACCGCCGCCATGAGGCCGATCGGGACGGCGACGATCATCGCGATGGCGGCGATCAGCAGGGTCCCGGTGAACAGCGGCACGGCGCCAAACGCGCCGGAGGATCCGACTTGGTCGGCGCGTATGGCGGTCTGGGGACTCCAGGTGAGGCCGAACAGAAACTCGTGCGGCGGCACCTTGGTGAAGAAGACGATCGCTTCGAAGACCAGCGAGAGGACAATGCCCAGCGTAATGAGGATCGCGAGCACCGAGCAGGCGATCAGGATGACCATCGTCACCTTCTCGACCAGGTTGCGCGCGCGCAACGTCGGGGCGATCCGCGTCCGGGCGTACCAAGCGCCGCCGATCGCCAAGAGCAGCGCCAGAACCGACAACGCCGCGTGGCTGATGCCGATCAGGTGCTTGTAGTGGGCGACCGCGCCAGCGACCGCGGGCGATGCCCGGTCAGCCGGAGTGTTACCGGCGGCGATGTTGCGGATATCAGTGACGACAAGGGAGAGTTTGTCCGCCGGCAGGTTGCGGACGTCGCTCGGCAGGGCGCCGACGACGATCTGGCGCAAGATCCAGTCTTCCATCACGGCCCAGATGCCGACCAGCGCAAGCGCGGGAAGGCCGCACCAGACGATGACGTAAAGCCCGTGATAGCTCGGCAACGAATGAAGGCTGCGATAGGCGCCGCCCGCCGTTGCGACGGCGCGCTGGCGGCCCATGAAGTACCCGCCGATCGCCAGGACGCAAAGCACGGCTACGAGCATCGAAATAGGCATGGCCGGCTCCCCCCAGATTGGCCGGAAGTAGGCCGGGCGGCGTCGCCGCCCGGCCTCCGGTGTCTTACAGCTTGAGGTTTTCCAGGTTCGTGGCGGAGGTGCGAACCTTCTCGCGATCCGCCTTCGACAGCGGGATCAGGCCCTTCTTCTCGAGATAGCCGTTGTCGCCCATGGCCTTGTCGCTGGTGAACTCGGCAACGAATTCCCGGATGCCGGGGATCACGCCGATATGCGCCTTCTTGACGTAGAAGAACATGGAGCGCGCGACCGGATACTTGCCCGAGGCGATGTCCTCGAAGGCCGGCGCGACCTTGTCGATCGCCATGCCTTCGAGCTTGTCGGTGTTCTCTTCAAGGAAGCTGTAGCCGAAGACGCCGATCAGGCCGGGCTTGCCGGCGGCGAGACGCTGAACGATCAGGTTGTCGTTCTCGCCGGCCTCGATGAACTTGCCGTCCTCGCGGACTTGCGAGCACACCTTCTTGTGCGCCGCTCTGTCGGTGATCGCCTTGATCTCGGGGATGTTCTTGCAGCCCTCTTCCATCACGAGTTCGACGAACGCGTCGCGCGTGCCGGACGTCGGCGGCGGGCCCATGACCTCGATCGGCAGGTCGGGCAGCGAGGCGTCGACCTGCTTCCACGTGGTGTAGGGGTTCTTCGCCAGCTTGCCATCGACCGGCACTTCGCGGGCGAGCGCCTTCCAGATCTGCTCGCGCGTGACGCCGAACTTGGCGCTGCCCTTCTTGACCGCGAGCACGATGCCATCGAAGCCGATCTTGACCTCGAGGATGTCGGTCACGCCGGCCTTCTGGCAGTCGTCGAACTCCGTCTTGGTCATGCGGCGCGAGGCGTTCGCGATGTCGGGGTGCTGGGCGCCGACACCGCCGCAGAACAGCTTGATGCCACCGCCCGTGCCCACGCTCTCGACGATCGGCGTCTTGAACTTGCCGAGCTTGCCGAAATTCTCGGCGACGAGCGTGCTGAACGGAAAGACGGTGGACGATCCGGCGATGCGGATCTGATCGCGCGCCTGCTGCGCATTGGCGCCGCTGATGGTGGCGACGGCGAAAAAGGCGCCGACGGCGACGAGTCTGATAGCGTTCATGGAGGCTCCTTCTCGAGCGATCGGCGGCCCCAACGGTCGCGCCGGCGACGGCCTGTTGCCGTCGCGCGGAGTCCTATGAACGGGGCGCAACTGTTCTATTGCTGATTTGTTACGTTTTGATGAATTCGCCCAACAGGTGGATAACTTGTCGGATGAGGGCATGCCGGCCAGGAAATGCTCCCACCGCCGCTGGCGGCCAACCGCCTGGTCAGGGCGCCACTCCAGGCTTCTTGCGGGCCATATGCGACAGTTCCGCCGTGCTCGCGATGACAGCCCGTCTCGCTACGCCGCCGCCGCGGCGCAGGCCAGGCGGCGGATGCGGTTGGCCTCGGCGTAGGCGCCAACCGCCGCCAGTCCCGCCGGCGGCTCGCCGTCGGGCGACGGGCGGCAGGCCAGGCTGATCGCTGGCATCACGTCGCAGCGCAGGTCGCAGCCATCGGCGATCCAGCGGTCGATCCACACCTCGGTGTCGCCCGGCGGTCCGCCGGGCAGGAAATGGCGCAGCGCGCGGCCGACCGATTTGCGCCATTGAGCCACCAAAGGCGACACACCGGGCACCGCGTCAGGCGGCGCGGCGGCGACTGGCTGATGTGCCGGCTCGGCCGCAGGCTCGGGCACCGGGTCGGGTCGCGATGGATCGCCGGGATAGCGGCGCCGCGCGCGCTTGCCGACACGCTGGATCCGGCGCCAGTCGACGATCTCGAGATAGTCCATCTCGTCGACCACGTAGATTCGCAGCAGGCCGCGCGTCACCAGCTCGTCGATCATGGCGCGCACGTGGTCGTTGTCGATCGGGTCTCCGGGAAACACTTGCATGCGGATGGTGCGCGGCAGCAGCGGCTGCACGCCGAAGGAGTCGGCGAAGTTCCAGAGGCCAAGAAACAGCAGGCGGGTCATCGCCGGGCAGTCGATGACGGCCTCCCAGGTCCAGAAGTCGGAAGGCAGGGTGCGATCGCGGGCCATTGGGCGGGCTCCAGGTTGAAAAGCTGAAGCCGTTGTAAACCCGAACAACGATCGTCTGCCATTTCCGCCGCTACGCGCGAACAATGCGCGGGAACAAGCGTTGCGGCAGTGGGCTTCAGCCCGCCCCTAGCGCCGTTGAAGCCGGGGTTTGGGCTCAGCGCGCCGGCGCTATCGGCAACGATACGGTGAATGTCGAGCCCCGTCCGAGTTCACTGACGACGTCCAGCCGACCGCGGTGGCGGTTGAGCGCGTGCTTGACGAGCGCCAGCCCGAGGCCAGTGCCGCCCATCTCGCGCGACCGCGCCGTATCGACGCGATAGAAGCGCTCGGTGAGGCGCTCGACGTGCTGTGGAGCGATACCCTCGCCTTGGTCGGTCACCGACACCTCAAGCGCCGTCGCCGGCTCGCCCGACGGACGCGCCACGACGTCGACGACGCTGCCGGCGCCGGTGTACTTCACGGCGTTGTCGGCGAGATTCTGGAACACCATCGTCAGCTCGTCGGCGTCGCCGATCACGGGTGGCAGATCGTCGGGGATGTCGAAGGCGATCGTGACGCCGCGCTGGCGCGCCTTCATGTCGATCAGGTCGCGCACGCCGCGCAGCACGCCACCGACATCGACCAGCGCGGTCGGCATCACGTGTTCGCGCTGCTCGATGCGCGACAGCGACAGCAGATCCTCGACCAGGCGACGCATGCGATCGGTCTGCTCGGCCATGATGGCGAGGAAACGCTCCCGCGCCTGGGGATCGTCGCGCGCCGGGCCCCGCAGGGTCTCGACGAAGCCGACCAGGCCGGCCAGCGGCGTGCGCAGCTCGTGGCTGGCATTGGCGACGAAGTCGGCGCGCATGCGCTCGGCGCGGCGCAGCGCGCTGATGTCGTGCAGCACGATCAGCGCCAGCGAGCCGTCGGCGGTGGCACGCGGCAGGCGCTTGACGTGCGCCGAGAAGATCCGTTCCGGCGGCCCGCCCAGCGACAGCTCGACGACGCCAGTGTCGGGCCCCGCGTCGCTCGGCACCTGGGCCTCCAGCGCCGCGTCGACGGCGTCGAGCAACGCGGGATGGCGCAAGGTCGCCGACAGGTCGCGCTCGGCGGCCAGCGTTCCGGTGAGGCCGCTCGCCGCGCGATTCCAGCGCACCAGCCGTCGCCTTCGGTCGACAGCGAACAGCGGATCGGGCAGGCCATCGACGATGGTCTGCGCCGATACCTCCAGCCCGGCGATCGCTTCG
Source organism: Reyranellaceae bacterium (assembly GCA_022844045.1). Taxonomy (GTDB): domain Bacteria; phylum Pseudomonadota; class Alphaproteobacteria; order Reyranellales; family Reyranellaceae; genus JAFAZJ01. The sequence continues at coordinate 33,826 of JALHMM010000073.1, forward strand.
CGCTGGCGCCGCCACATGCCGTCGAGCGCCGAAACGCTGGTGGCCAGTTCCTCGGCCGCCGGCGAGACAACGAAGCGCGGCACATCCGGCTCGTCACCGCGCGCCAGCGCCTCGACATAGCCCGAGAAGCGCACGAAGGAGTGCAGGTAGCGCCGCACGATGACGGCGGTGCACAAGCCGATCGCCGCCATCGCGATCAGGCCATGCTCGACCGACAGCCAGCCCGCGACCATCATGCCGGTCAACACGATCACGGCCGGCGCCAGTACCACGGCGTTGGCGATCAGGTGGCGGCGGAACGACAGGCTGGGCTCGGCCATCGATCGATACTATACGCCGCGATTTGCCGGAGAGTTACGGTGCCGACTTCACTCCCTCTCCCCGCTCGCGGGGAGAGGGTCGGGGTGAGGGGGGAGTCTCAGGTTGCGCACGACGGCGGTGCGCCACTTGCTGCCGCCCCCCCCCCAAACCCCCCACCCCCCCCC
>JALHMM010000074.1 GCA_022844045.1 Reyranellaceae bacterium
GAAGGTGGCGCGCGAAGCGCGACGGATGGGGGATGTTTCAGCAAACTCGATGTCCGTCTTCGACATCCCCCATCCGCCCTTCGGGCACCTTCCCCCTCCGGGGGAAGGTAAGACCAAAGCAAAGCGACCCTATGCGATAGCCCTGGATCGGATCGGGTCAGCGCTCTCATCAGCTCCGAACGGTGGTCACATCGGCGATCAGGCTGGGCTGAAGGGCGACAACATGATCCTATGCGGGGCTTGGAGTGAGGACCGATGAGCTATCTCGCCCCCTTCGCCGGCCTCAAGGTCGTCGATCTCAGCCAGGGAATCGCCGGGCCATACTGCGCCATGTTGCTGGCGCAGTATGGCGCCGACGTGATCAAGGTCGAGCAGCCGGGCGAGGGCGATTGGGCCCGCGCGCTCGGTGAGCGCTACGGCCAGCACAGCGCCTTCTCGGTGATCGGCAATCTCGGCAAGCGCAGCATCGCGCTGGACCTAAAATCGCCGCAGGGCAAGAACGTTCTGTGGCGTCTGCTCGACGGCGCCGATGTCTTCCTCGAAGGCTTCAAGCCCGGCACCATCGCGCGGCTGGGTTTCGATTACGACGCCGTCTCGGCGCGCGCGCCCCGTATTCTCTATCTCTCGATCTCCGGCTTCGGCCAGACCGGCCCGCTCGCCGAACGGCCGGCGATGGACCCGGTGCTGCAGGCCTATACCGGCCTGATGACGGAGAACCACGGCGAGGACGGCATTCCGCATCGCGTGCCGGTGATCGTGGTCGACATGTCGACCGCGCTCTACGCCTTTCAGGCGCTGTCGGCGGCGCTCTACGCGCGGCGCGACGAGACGCGGGGCCGCTACATCGACGTGAGCCTGATGCAGTCGGCCACGGCGCTGCAGTCGATCCGCCTGATGATGAGCCTGCTCGAGGGCGGTGCGATGAAACCCGGCGGCGTGCCGGGTGGCGTGTTCAAGACCGCCGATGGCTGGATGTCGATCGTCGCCACGTCGGACCGGCACTGGCAGGCGGTGTGCGAGGCGCTGGCCGCGCCGGAGCATGCCGCCGATGCGCGTTACGCGACGCGCGCCGACCGCCTGGCCAACGCGGTCGAGCTCTATGCCTGGCTGCGCCCGACCCTCGCTCGACTGTCGAGCGCGCGACTATCCAGCCGCTTCACCGCGGCCGGGGTGATGCACGAGCGATTGAACAGCTACGCCGAGTTCGTCGAGCAGCCGCAGGTCAAGGCCGTCGAACTGCTGCACTGGCTGGAGCAGGCCGGCTTCCCGGTCAAGGTGCCGGTCCCGGCGCTGCCGGGCATGGCGCCGCCGCAAGACGGCACCCCGCGCGGCACGTCGCCTGTCGTCGGTCAGCACAGCCGCGAAATCCTCGCCGAGCACGGCTTCGCGGCGGCGGAGATCGACGCGTTGATCGCCAACGGGTCCGTGGCGGCCTGAGTGTTGGACCGCGCAGGCCGATCAGCACGCAAACGAAATAACGCAAATCTGACACGGAACTTTCGGTATGTGCTTTCGCCCCTGCTTCGCTACCGATCGGAGGTGATCCGTGAACGTTAGAACCTGGTTACTCAGCCCACATAGAACTGGCGTGGTCAGCAAGATGCAGCGCTCGTTGGCGTTTCTGGCCGCAATTGCCAGCGTGTGGATGCTGAGCTGTTCGATCTCGATGGCTCAGCATTCAGTCAAGTTCGACGTCGGTCGACTCGGTGATTACACGGCATCCATAGAACGTTTTGTCGTCCAGCCTCGGCCGAGTAGAGTTCTATGGAGGCATTCGCCGCTCAAGCTTTCGATAGTGGTCGAACAAGAGTGGCAGGACGTATCCGAGCCGTCGTGTATTGCCAGTTTGGCAGATAAAGCAAAGATCATTGCTGCATTCGCCAATAAAAAACTTGACGTTACCTTCGCGACAATTACTCGAGAGTCACCTGTCGAAGGGTTGAGTTATCGGATTCCGCCGTCGCTATCGGGGTCCGATATCATTCTGAAGCTCTCGACGCGAGTGCCAGGGTTCGACTTGAGACAAGTCTACGCGAGTGCTGAGCTTGTATCTGAGGATACCTACTACAGGGCCACGAACGACGTACCCGCTACAATAGGGCCGATAGTCACCGGATCGGCATTATTCTTCTCCAAAGAGCCCGCGCGGATAATGCATGCTTACGCGAGCATTTTGGATCTTCGCGCGGAGGGGGCAGCCAAGTACCCTCACTCATTCTGCCCAGCTGCAAGCGCTGCCTTTTCAACAGCCATAATGGACTCGCTGCTGTCTTTACCCGATCGTGAAGCGGTATCGGAATGGATGACGACTAACAACATCCAAGAGTTACACGATGCCCGCAGAATCTATGCGCAGCTGGCGTTACTTGCGCACGCGTACGCCGAAGGCGGTCGGCCGGAGCGGCCAGTAAACGCTGAGCGGATCATCCCCGTGGTGAGGGCGCTGATTCCATAGGCGAGATCTCTCGACTCTCTTTCAAGTGAGGATGCCTTGACTGGCGTAGTTATCAAGAAGCTCACCTTCCCGTTTGTCGGTGACATGACGGGAACTGCGACCGAGCGTTAGCGAGGCGGATGAAGGGCTTCCTCGCGCAACGACGAATGCGATTGCTGTTGAGACTCGGCGAAGCCCCTCAGCCGCCCTTCGGGCACCTTCTCCCCGCCTTCGCGGGGAGAAGGAAGACAATGTCCAGTCTCAGTCCGCCGCCGCGCGCGACAGGCCGCTGGCGGTGGTCGCGTCGGCCGATGGTCCGTATACGAAGGCCGCGTCGTCGAGGTCGATGGCCGGGAACTGGTCCTTCTCGTTCCAGTAATCCTGGTTGTGCTGCCACTCCGGCTTGTCGCCGCGCTTGGGCAGCAGGTGCATGGCGCGCATCAGGTAGCCGGGATTGAAGTTCTCGGGATCGATCCATGGCAGGATCGGCATGTCCTTGTCTTCGGGCCGCAGCGCCACGGCGACGCGCTTGGCCTGGCGCGCCTTCATGTGCTTGAGCAGGCGGCAGACGAAGTCGGCGACCAGATCGGCGCGCAACGTCCAGCTGGCGCGGAAATAGCCGAACACCCACACCATGTTGGGAACGCCGGTGAACATCATGCCGCGATAGGTCACGGTCTGCGCGAGATCGAGCGGCTTGCCGTCGATGGTGAAAGCGATGTCGCCCAGCGCGTTCATGTTGAAGCCGGTGGCCGTGACGATGATGTCGGCCTCCAGCGTCCTGCCCGATTTCAAGAGGATGCCGGTCTCGGTGAAGCGCTCGATCTCGTCGGTGACCACCGAGGCCTTGCCGGCGCGGATGCCCCTGAACAGATCGCCGTCGGGCACGAAGGCGATGCGCTGGCGCCACGGCCGGTAGCTCGGCGTGAAGTCGGGATCGAGCTTGTAGTCCGGCCCGATATAGGCGCGCACGCCGGCCAGCAGCTCCTTGCGCACGGTCTCGGGTTCCTCGAAGGCGCGGCGCGTGAAGACGGCCTGGTCGTGCAGGATCTTGCGGCGCACGATCTCGTGGATCCACGTCTCGTCGATCTGCAGCTGGCGCAGGGTGTCGGCCAGATCGTTGGCGTTGCGCGCCGGGATGAAATAGGTCGGCGAGCGCTGCAGCATGGTGACGTGGGCGACCTTGTCGGCCACCGCCGGGATCAAGGTCGCCGCCGTCGCCCCCGAGCCGATCACCAGCATCGTCTTGCCGGTGTAGTCGAGATCCTCCGGCCAGGTCTGCGGATGCACGATGCGGCCCTTGAAAGTCTCCATGCCCGGCCAGTGTGGCGTGTAGCCCTCATTGTGCCGGTAGTAGCCTTGGCACATCCACAGGAAGTTGGCGGTGAAGCGCACCACCGCGCCGTTGTCGCCGCGCGTCGCCTCGATGGTCCAGCGATTGTCGGCGCTCGACCACGCGGCCGACGTGATGGTGTGGTGGTAGCGGATGTGGCGGTCGAGGTCGTTGTCGGCGATCACCTCCGCCATGTAGTCGCGGATCTCATGGGCCAAAGCGATCGGCTTGCCGGTCCACGGCTTGAAGCGGTAGCCGAAGGTGTAGAGGTCGCTGTCGGAGCGGATGCCGGGATAGCGATGGGTCAGCCAGGTGCCGCCGAAGCTCTCCTGGCTCTCCAGGACCACGAAGCTGGTGCCGGGACATTGCTGTGTCAGGTGATAGGCGCCACCGATACCCGAGATGCCGGCGCCGACGATGAGGACGTCAAAGTGCTCGGTCTTGGTTTCGGGTGCGCGGGGCTGAATGGCGGTGTCGGGCATTGATCTGCTTTCTCAATAGGTTTGGGCGACCGCGTCCAGTCGGTGAACGATCCGGTCGGGATTGGCGTGGATCCCGAGCAGCCGCAGTTCGCCGGGACCAGGATTGCGGAAGGCATGCGGCGTGTCGGGCGGCAAGGCGATGATATCGCCGGCGCTGATCCGCTGCACGTCGTCTTCCCGGCCGACCAGCCAAGCCTCCATCACGCCCTCGATGACAAATAGATACTCGGCATAAGGATGGGAGTGGTCGGGAGTCCGATAGCCGGGCTTGCAGGTCTGCACGCCGGTGAACAGCGGCAGCGGCGCTTCGCCGATCAGCTTCTGATAGTGGGAGAGCGGTCCAAACGAGATCGGCTCGGACTGTTCCAGTCGAGCGACTGTCGGCTTGGCTGGCGATGTCATCGGTAGCCTCCCCAACGGATTCGAGGCGTCGCCGCACCGCACCACACGCCTCCACACTTGGCAAGCCCGAGCTCATCTTGCGCGCAGGCCGGGAAACCGCGACAACGCGGGCCTGTTCAGCAATCTTCAGGGGGAATCCAGGTCCCATGCGATTCGATGACGTCATCCTCGGTCGCCGCAGCATCCGCGGCTACAAGCCCGATCCCGTCCCCAGGGCGCTGATCGAGGAGATCATCGGCCTGGCGATGCGCGCGCCGTCGTCGATGAACACCCAGCCCTGGAATTTCTATATCGTCACCGGCGAGCCGTTGAATCGGATTCGCGCCGGCAACGTGGAACGGAATTTGTCGGGCATCCCGCACTCGCGCGAGTTCCGCATCGGTCAGCCTTTCGCCGGCCAGCACCGCGACCGGCAGGTCGGCGTCGCCAAGCAGTTGTTTTCCGCCATGGGCATCGCGCGCGACGACAAGGACGGGCGTCAGGACTGGGTGCTGCGCGGCTTCCGGCAGTTCGACGCGCCGGTCTGCGTGATCGTCACCTACGACCGCGTGCTGCACGGCAGCGACGACGCGCCGTTCGATTGCGGCGCGGTGGCGACCGCCCTGGTCAACGCCGCCTGGTCGCGCGGGCTGGGCGCGGTGATCAACAGCCAGGGCATCATGCAATCGCCCGTGGTGCGCGAGCACGCCGGCATCGCCGACGACCAGGTCATCATGAAAGCCATCGCGCTGGGCTGGCCGGACGAGAGCTTCCCGGCGAACGCGGTCGTGTCGGAGCGGAAGTCCGTCAAGGACGCGACGGTGTTCGTGGGCTTCGACGAGTAGGTGCGCGGGAGAGGCGGCATGCTGACCGACCCGGATCGGCTGGTTGGTGCTGGAGATCGTAACGCTATGCGAGGCGTGGAACAGTCGCGTGTCGACAGCCCGCGATCATCCTCTGTCCGGCGAAGCAAGGAGATCGCGATGGTTCGAGCACGGTACTGGGCTGGCTGTGGCCTCGCCCTGATGGTCTTTGCCGGCGGTGCCGCCGCGCAAAGCCAGTGTCCCGGCGAGGCGTCTTTCCGCTCGGCCAACTCAAATCATCCCACGTCGATCGTGTTCCGCAACGAATCGGGCTCGACGCGTCAGCTGCATTGGCTCGATTTCAACGGCCGGCGGGTGTCGTATGCGACGCTGCCGCCGGGCGGCGACTATTCCATCAACACCTACGTCGGCCATCCCTGGGTCTCGACAGATACGACCGGGCGCTGCGTCGCCATTTTCTTCCCGGACGCGCAGCCCAGGCGCATCGCCTTGACGCAGTGAAGGCACCCTGATCGGGCAAAACACGAGTCTGATCAGGGGTTTAGTGACTCAAAAAGAAAACGATTGAAATCAAGATTCTATGCCGCTATGTTAATCTCACAATTGCACGCGATCCCCTCCCCCACGAGATCGACGGGCAGCAGAAGAAAGTAAAAAGTACCGGCACTTCCGGGCCGGTTTTCCCCCCTTATTAGGCGGTGCGTACTTGCCGCCCTTTTATAAATTTACAGTCTGTCATGGGTCGAAGAGGCAAGGGATGGCAAGGCGGCTGATCGTGCTGCTGTTGCCGGCGGCGTTGGCGTTGTCGGCCTGTGGTGAGAGTATGGGGGAGCGCGCGGCTACGGGTGGCGGTGTCGGCGCGGCCACTGGCGTTATCTTCGGCCTGCTGGTGCCGGGCATCTCCTGGTGGGGCGGCGCGCTGATCGGCGGCCTCGGCGGCGCCGCAATCGGTGCCGCGACGACCGAGAAGAAGCAGTAATCCGCGCCTAATATATTGATTTCATGGTGAAAACAGGCGGCTTGGCCGCCTGTTGCCGTTTGTCATCGCCCGATACGCTGGGCCACAGCTTCGCCCTTGAGTGGCCCTAGTGCGGGCTCGCCGACGCGGTCTTCTGTCGTCCAGCCGCTTCTTGCGGCCACACAAAGGAGAACGCGTCATGACCTCGAAGTCGAAGCTCATCGTCATTGGTCTGGTGTCGATCCTGGGCCTGTCGGCCTGCGGCGACACGATGGGCCAGCGGGCGGTCTCGGGCGGCGTGATCGGCGGCGCCGGTGGCGCGCTCGCCGGTCCGGCCTTCGGCGTCAACCCGATGACCGGCCTGGTCCTGGGCGGCCTGGGCGGCGCCGCGATCGGCGCGGCGACAACGCCGCAGCAGCGGCCGTATTACAACAACGGCTACTACAACAACGGCTACTACCGCTGATAGGGCGCGAGCGTTCCCCATATCGGTTCAAAGGGTCTTCCTTCTCCCCGCGCAGGTCAGGGGCCGCGGACGGCCCCGAGGGAGAAGGTGCCCGAAGGGCGGATGAGGGGCTTCGCTGAAGTTCAACAACGACGGACTTGGTCGTTGCGCGCAGAAGCCCCTCATCCGCCTCGCTGACGCTCGGCACCTTCTCCCTCGGGGCCGTCCGCGGCCCCTGACCTGCGCGGGGAGAAGGGATGGAAACGGCCGCCCGGCTTGACGCGCCGGGGCATAGTCGCCAGATGGGCTGGATGCGCCGCTGGGTCCCCGAGGGCTGGACGCGCACGGCCCTGCTGTCATGCGCCGTGCTGGTGCTCAGCATTCTCGGCGCGGCCTCGCAGGTTCTCGCGCCGCGTGCGATCGCCACGCACCTCAACGGCGCCCTCGTCGACAGTTCCCGAGCCGCCGATCATGGCCTTCGATCCGGCCAGGCCGGCCCGCGCATCGCGGTCGAGCGGCGTCACATCGAGCCCGGCTTCGATCGCGCGCCACCTCCCGATATCGCCGCGCCGCGACATCATGTGGATGTCGCTACGGTCGATGGTGTTCGCCGCGCGTGGGCGGACACCGCGATCGCTCGGTCTTATGCGCATCGCGTCGCCCACCGCCCGCGGGATCCACCGCGGGGAGATCCGCTTTCAGGCCAGTCGTCACCTCTTGATCGACCGGCGCACGAACTGCGGACCGGCGGTGTCGACCGTACGCATGGGGAGCCATCACGAATGATGGGCTGACCTGAGCGGCGGTGCGCCGCGCGTTCCGCGCGGTCACCTCATGCTCAGGATCTCCCATCATGCGTCAATCTCCGTGGAAGGTGATGGCCTACGCCGTCATCCTGATCTGCGGCATCGCTGTCGCGCTGCCCAATCTCTTCTCCCGTGAACAACTCGATCAGCTGCCCGGCTGGCTGCCCAAGCAGCGCGTCACGCTGGGCCTCGATCTGCGCGGCGGCTCGCAGCTGCTGCTGGAGATCGACGGCGAGGCCGTGCTCAAGGACCGGCTCGCCAGCCTTGCCGATTCCGCCGACAGCGCGCTGCACGAAGCCGGCATCAAGGCGCGCGCCGCCAAGGCGACGGCGTCGTCGGTCGTCGTCGAGCTCGCCGATGCCGCGCGCACGCGCGATGCCCAGCGCGCGCTGGCACCGCTGGTCGCACCCGTGGCTGCGCGCTTCGGCGAGGGGCCGCCGGCGCTGGAGATCACGGTCGAGCGCGAGGGCGTGTTGCGCCTGCGTCCCAGCGCGGCCGACATCGCGGCGCGGTCCGACCGCGCGGCCGAACAGAGCCTGGAGATCGTGCGGCGGCGCGTCGACGAGGCTGGCATCGCCGAGCCGACGGTCATGCGCCAAGGCGCTAATCGCATCCTCGTGCAGCTGCCGGGTGTGCAGGATCCGGCGCGCATCAAGCAGCTGCTTGGCAGCACGGCGCGGCTCACCTTCCATCTGGTCGCTGCGGAGCAGGGCGCCGGGCACGTGCCCGACACGGTCGTGCTGCCGCTCGAGGGCAGTGGCGGGCGCATCCGGATCATCGAGGAGGTGATGCTCAAGGGCGAACGCCTGGTCGATGCGAGCGCCGGCTTCGATCAGCGCAGCGGCGAGCCGATCGTGCAGTTCCGCTTCGACAGCGGCGGCGCGCTGCGCTTCGGCAAGATCACGCACGACAACGTCGGCCAGCCCTTCGCCATCGTGCTCGACGGCAAGGTGCTGAGCGCGCCGGTGATCCGCGAGCCGATCATGGGCGGCTCCGGGCAGATCAGCGGTCACTTCACGGTGCAGGGCGCGCGCGATCTCGCCGTGCTGCTGCGCGCCGGTGCCTTGCCGGTGCCGATGACGGTGATCGAGGAGCGGACCGTCGGCGCCGATCTCGGCAGCGACGCGATCGAGCAGGGCGTGATCACCGGGCTGATCGGCTTCGCCCTGGTCGTCGCCTTCATGCTGGTGCTCTACGGGCCCTGGGGCATGGTCGCCAATCTGGCGCTGGCGCTCAACGTCACGCTGACCTTCGCCGCGCTCAGCCTGCTCGACGCGACGCTGACCCTGCCGGGCATCGCCGGCATCGTGCTCGGCATCGGCCTGGCGGTCGACGCCAACGTGCTGATCAACGAGCGCATCCGCGAGGAGATCGCGCGCGGGCGTGGCGCACGGGCGGCGCTCGATGCCGGCTTCCGGCGCGCCTATGGCACGATCGTCGACGCCAACGTCACGACGTTGATCGCCACCACCTTGCTGTTCGCCTTCGGCTCGGGACCGGTGCGCGGCTTCGCGGTGACCATGGGGCTGGGCACCGTGATCTCGATGTTCACCGCCGTCTCGGTCGTGAAGATGATCATGGCGTTGTGGGTCGGCGGCGGGCGCAGGCTCGATATCCGGCCGCTGTTCGGCATCACGCTGATTCCCGACCGGACGTCGTTCCGTTTCATGCGCGCGCGCTTCCTGGGCATCGCGGTTTCGGCCGTGCTGTCGCTGGGCTCCGTGGGTCTGCTGGTCTCGCCGGGGCTGAACTATGGCATCGACTTCAGGGGCGGCACCCTGGTCGAGCTGCAGATGCCGGAACCGGCGCGGCTCGACGCGCTGCGCGGCGCGCTGGGCGGATCGGGATTGGGCGAGGTGACGCTGCAGGAGGGCGGCTCGTCGCGCCAGGTGCTGATCCGCATCGAGCATGCGGCTGCCGACAGGATCCGGGCGGTGCTGGCCGAGGCGGCGCCGGGATCTTCGATCGAGCGGGTCGAGGTGGTGGGGCCGAAGGTCAGCGGCGAGCTGGTCGAGGCCGGCGTGCTGGCGGTGGCGCTCGCGGCGCTGGCCATGCTGGCCTACATCTGGGTGCGCTTCGAGTGGCCCTTTGCCGTGGGGGCGATCGTCACCCTGGTGCTCGACGTCACCAAGACCCTGGGGCTGTTCGCGCTGACCGGGATGGACTTCAACCTGACGGCGGTGGCGGCGCTGCTGACCCTGGTCGGTTACTCGGTCAACGACAAGGTCGTGGTCTATGACCGCATGCGCGAGAACCTCAGGCTCTACAAGAGCATGCCGCTGCGCGACCTGATCGACCTCAGCATCAACGCCACCCTGGCGCGCAGCCTTTACACCTCGGCGACGGCTTTCCTGGCGATGCTGCCGATGGCCCTGGCGGGCGGCGGCGCGGTCGACAACTTCGCCGTCGCCATGGTCTTCGGCATCGCCGTCGGGGCCAGCTCGTCGATCTTTGTCGCAGCGCCTATCTTGCTGATTTTACAAGATAAATTCAACCGCCGGCGAGCACCCTGAGCTTGCGGTCGAAGATGCTCAGCACCTCGCCCAGGTCGTCGCCCTGGGCGAGGCGGCGCGGGCCGGCGTGCACCGTCCAGCGCGCCCCCGCCACCTTGGCGATGGCGAAGAGCGGCTGCTCCGCCGTGTGGCGGAAGATCGAGAACAGCGCCATGCCGGGCCGGAAATCGATGGCGTAGTCGCGCCATTCGCCAGTGATCACCCGGGCGCTGTAGAGCGCCAGGAGCTGCCGCAGCTCGCGCCGCTCGAAGGTGACGACACGCCGCTTGATGCGGCTGTCTTGCAATCGCAGGAGATTGTCCATCGGTCAGCGAAAAATGTCGCAAAAAGCCGGGCCGTGGTAAAGGCTTCCCGCGCGGGCGGCGGGCGGCTAGAACGCCCGCCCCCGATCCATCAGAACGCGGGTAACGGCGTGTCGGATATCTTCCAGGAAGTCGACGAGGCTCTGCGCGAGGACCGCGCCAAGGACTGGTGGCGGCGCTGGGGCACCGTGGTGATCGGCGCCGCCGTGGCGCTGGTCGTGGCGGTCGCGGCGTATAATGGCTGGAACTGGTACCAGTCCAACCAGCGCGCCCAGGCCGGCGACGCCTTCGGCGCGGCCCTGGCCCAGGTGGCGACCGACAAGCCCGGCGCCATCGCCGCGCTGGACAAGATCGCCGCCCAGGGCGTGGCCCCCTACGCCGAGCTGGCCCGCCTGCGCATCGCCCACCTGAAAGCCGAAGCCGGCGACAAGGACGGCGCTTCGGCGGCCTACCGCGCCGCTATTGCCGGGGCGGGCGACGCCGATGGCCGCGAGCTCGCCATCCTGCTCAAGGCGATGCAGGAGTTCGACACGGCCAAGCCCGAGGATCTCGCATCCGAGCTGCAGCCACTGCTGGGCAAGGATCGGCCATGGCGGCCGATGGCGCTGGAGCTGCTGGCGGCGGTGGCGCTGAAGCAGAAGGACGAGGCCAAGGCCAAGGCGCTGCTGGCCGAGCTGCGCGATGAGTCGGCGGCCAGCCAGGCGCTGCGCGAGCGCGCCGCCGAGCTGTTGAGCGCGCTGGGCGAGCCGGCCGCGAAATGAGACCGCTTCCCGCCCTCGCCGCCGCGCTGCTGTCGCTCTCGCTCACGGCCTGCGAGACCATCAGCGACATCCTCGCCAAGGAAAAGCCGCCGCTGCCCGGCGAGCGCGTCGCCGTGCTGCAGGACGAGAGCCAGCTCAAGCCCGACGCCGCCGGCGACGTCGTCCTGCCGCGCCCGGCGGTCAACGACTCGTGGCCGCAATCCGGCGGCTTCGCCAACTTCGCCATGCACCACCTCGAGATCGGCGACGCGCCGCGGGAGGCGTGGAGCGTCGATGTCGGCTCGGGCTCGGGCTCCGACCGCCATCTGCTGACGCCGCCGGTGGTCGCCAATGGCCGCGTCTTCGTCAAGGACGCGCAGGCCACCGTCTCGGCCTACGACGCCGCGACCGGTCGGCAGATCTGGCGTGTCACGCTGAAGAGCAAGGGCGGCCGCGACGACAACGAGTTCGGCGGCGGCCTGGCCTTCTACGGCAACCGCCTGTTCGTCACCACGGGCTTCGCCGAGGTCATGTCGCTCAACCCCGACGACGGCGCCGAGGTCTGGCGCAAGTCGGTGAGCGCCCCGGTGCGCGGCGCGCCCACCGTGTTCGCCGACCGCGTCTTCGCCATCAGCGTCGACAACAAGCTGCATGCCTTGGCCGCCGTCGACGGCGCCGAGCTGTGGGAGTTCGCGGCGCTGCAGGAAAACGCCGGCTTCCTCTCCGGCCCCAGCCCCTCGGCCTCGGCCGAATTCGTCGTCGCACCGTTCAGCTCCGGCGAGCTGGTGGCGCTGCGCCTCGACAGCGGTCGCCAGGTCTGGAACGAGAGCCTGATCGCCCAGCGCCGCGGCGGCGCGCAGTCGCTGGCCGCGCTGTCGGACATCCGCGGCCGCCCGGTGATCGATCGCGGCAAGGTGCTGGCCATCGGCTCGGCCGGCCAGGTCGGCGCCTTCGACCTGCGCTCCGGCGCGCGGCTGTGGGACAAGCCGATCGCCGGCTCGGGCACGCCGTGGGTCGCCGGCCGCCACATCTTCATCATCAGCGGCAACAACGAGATCGTCTGTCTCGACCGCGACGACGGCAGGATCCGCTGGGTCACGCCGCTGACGCTCTACACCGACGAGAGGCGGCGGCGCACCGCCATCTGGGTCGGCCCGGTGCTGGCCGGCGACCGCCTGCTGATCGGTGGCGGCGGTGGCGAGCTGCTGGCGATATCGCCCTATGACGGCCAGCCCATCGGCAAGGTCTCGGTCGGCTCGGCGGTGCTGCTGGCGCCGGTGATCGCCGATCGCACGATCTACGTGCTGACCGATTCGGGCCGGCTGGTCGCGCTGCGCTAGAGTGGGTCTGTCGTCCCGAGCGTAGCGAGGGATCCAGGCCGTCCGTAGATCCCTCGCTGCGCTCGGGATGACAGTATTGGCCATTCAACGCCCCCGCATCGCCCTGGTCGGCCGCCCCAATGTCGGCAAGTCGACCTTGTTCAACCGCCTCGCGGGACGGCGCATGGCGATCGTCGCCGACGAGCCGGGCACGACGCGCGATCGGCGTGAGGCGCCGGCGACCATCGGTCGCCGCGAGGTCACCATCACCGACACGGCGGGCTGGGAGGAGGCGGTGGGCGATCGCCTCGAGGCCGGCATGCGCAAGCAGAGCGAGCGCGCCGTGCGCGAGGCCGACGCGGTGCTGTTCGTGATCGACGCGCGCGCCGGCCTCACGCCGCTCGACCGCGCCTTCGCCGCCTGGCTGCGCAAGCACGCGCGCAAGACCATCGTCGTCGCCAACAAGTGCGAGAGCGCGTCGGGCTCGGATGCCGGTCTGGCCGAGGCGCATGGCCTGGGCTTCGGTGATCCTGTCGCCGTCTCGGCCGAGCACGGCATGGGCGTCGGCGACATCGCCGATGCGTTGACGCGCATTCTCGGTCCGGTGCCCGACGCGCCGATCGACGAAGATGATGATGACGACGTCGATGTCGACGCCGACGAAGAACCCGACGAGCCGCCCGCCGACCCGCTGCGCCCGGTGCAGCTCGCCATCGTCGGCCGGCCCAATGTCGGCAAGTCGACCTTGCTCAATCGCCTGCTGGGCGACGAGCGCGTGCTGACCGGGCCGGAGGCGGGCACGACGCGCGACGCCATCGCCGTCGAATGGATGCACGAGGGCAAGCCGATACGCCTGATCGACACCGCGGGCCTGCGCCGGCGCGCCAATGTCAGCCATCGGCTCGAGGCGCTGTCGGCGCGCAGCACCGAGGAGGCGATCCGCTTCGCCGAGGTCGTCGTCCTGGTGCTCGACGCGCAGCAGATGATGGAGAAGCAGGACCTCACCATCGCGCGCCACGTCATCGAGGAGGGCCGCGGCCTGGTGCTGGCGGTCAACAAGACCGACCTGCTGGGCGCCACCGACAAGGCGCGCAACGAGCAATGGAAGAAGCTCACCGACCGCCTGCAGGCCTCGCTGGCGCAGGTCAGGGGCATCCCGATCGTCGGCTTCTCGGCGCGCACCGGCCGTGGCATCGACAAGCTGATGCCCGCCGTGGTGAAGCTGCACAGAGCGTGGAACAGCCGCGTGCCGACGCCGCAGTTCAACCGCTGGCTCGGCGAGGCGATCGAGCGCAACCCGCCGCCGCTGGTCGACGGCCGACGCATCAAGCTGAAGTTCGGCTCGCAGGTGAAGTCGCGCCCGCCGACCTTCGCGCTGTTCGTCAGCCGGCCGGCGGACCTGCCGGAGTCGTACGAGCGGTATCTGGTGAACCGGCTGCGCGAGGATTTCGATCTGCCGGGCACGCCGATTAGGATCGTGATGAGGAAGCCGAAGAATCCGTTTGTGAAGGGGTGACGTGACAGCCGGGCGAGGCAGTCCCTAACGCCGCTCGCTCAACACGCTGCTGATCACGCTGGGTGATCGGCTGGCGTGAAGACAGGCGACCACCAACACACGATCCTCAACGACGCGAAAGTACAGGCCGTATCGAAAGGGTTTCAGATGAGCCCGCCGTATGTCGGCTCGGACCACCTGATAGATCAGAGGCGTACGTCGCAGATGTGTCTCGGCGCGCGCGATCGCCCTCAGAAAGTCGACAGCAGCTGCCGGAGATCGCTCACCCAACCAGCGGACCGCCTCGTCGATGTCGTCAGAAGCCCCGCGTCAGTAGACGACGGGAAACGTCAAAGCTTGATGCCGTGGCGCGCGGCGATCTCCTGCAGCGTGTAGGTCCGCTCGTCAGGTCGTTCGATCGAGTCCTTCAGGCGCTCATCGAGCAGCGCGGCCTGTGCCGCGTCGATCGGCGGCAGGGCCTGCTCGGCCTCGATGCTGTCCCAGAGATCGTCGATCAAAGCCCGGCGTTCCTCGACGCTGAGCTTGCCGATCTCGCGCAGGAGAATGGCGTTCATGGGCTTTATTGTATAGTCGTTCCCCCGGCGGGGAAAAGGCGTGAGAAGCGTGAAGATCTTGCGGCGGGCCTGCGCCGGCGCGCCAATGTCGGCTAGCGTCTCGAGCCGCTGTCGGCGTGCAACACCAAGGAGGCAATCCGCTTCGCCGCGGTCGTGGTCCTCGACCCAAAGTAGATGAAGTACCGCAAAAGCGCGTGTGTCAGCCTTGCGCTATTGCGTTGTATTGACGCCAAGCCTGTTGTCGCGCGTTGCTCGCATCTAGTCGCCACGCACCAGAAATACGACGGCGCGGTTGTCGCTGGTAAGCGGCAGGAAGGTCAGGCGATCGGCTGGCGCGCAGACGCTGCGTTGCCGGTTCTGCTCGAAGCGCAGCTCGATCGGCGGCCAGACCCTGAGCAGGTGTGCCGTGCCGTCGGCAAGTTCCAACGCGAGACTCGCATCGGCTTTCTCAAACCGCCAGAACCAGATGCGTCCGGCGCGCTCCGCCAGCGCGATGGCGGGATCGTTCCTGTTGGCGGGCGGCCACATGTAGCGAATGACGCAGGCGTGGCGCAGTGGAGGCTCGACAATCCCGGCCAGTGCGAAAGCGCGGTCCATGCGCTCGCGGTCCTTTGCCTCGAATGCCTGCCGCAGCGCTTTTTCCATGACGCGCGCCTCTGGTTGCTCCCACCAATCCCGCAGGCGGTCCATATCCTCGCCGGCCGCCCACATGAGCCCCAGCACGAGAGGGCCGGCGAAAACGATCACCCCCACCGTCGCGCCCAACGCCACGCCCACGCGCTCGGCCCATTTGAGCAGCCACGCCCGAATGCCCACGATGCCCCCGCGTCAACCACTGCGCGAGATCCTAACACGTTCCACGATGGACCGATTGCGTGAGGCACGCCGCTCGGTGGATGATCGGCGCCATGTTGCGCCGCTTGCTCGCCGTGTCGCGGAGCCTCGCGCTGATCATGGCGCTGGCCGTCGCCGGGCCGGTCGTCTGCGTCTTCGCCATCGGCCTGATGTACGACTGGGCCGGGCTGCTGTTTCCCGCGCTGGGCACGCCGCATCGTGCCGCGCTCACCGACTGGATCGAACAACGCGCGGCGCGCGACACTGAAGAACGGCTCGGCGCGAAGCTGATGGAATATGGGGCGGAGCCTCGGTCCGTTGTGCTGACTGATCTGGTGCGCCAGCCCATGCGCCGCGCCTGCGTCGACACCGGCAGTTGGGCGTGGCCCAATTCCGCTCGCGACCTGGCGGTGCGATCCGAGCGGTCGGCCTGGTGGCTGCCCTGGGCCGGTCATGCCACGCTCGCGATCGAGTTCGCCGACGGCCGCGTCATGGCCTACCGTCTTCCAACGGCGCTTGCGAATTGGGCGCCGACACTGCGACTGCGCTTTCCCGCCAACGCGCGCGCGGCTTGCGCGCGCGACGGACGGCTGGTGTTCGCGCCGCAGTCCGCGCAGCGCTACCTCTGGTCGGTTACCTACGACTTCATGGTGCGCGGCGATTGAAGGCTGGGCTTGCCGACTCTATGGGTCGGGCCGCGCCACGCCGTATTCGCCGAGGAAGGCCTCCACGGCCTCCAGTGCTTGTCGGCCTTGCCCAGCGTGTGCCCGCGTCGCGAACTCAAAGAGCGCGACCTCGTGGGCATTGAGGCAGGCAAGCTCCTGTCGATCCTCGGCCGGGCCTTCTGCTTCAAGCCGCGCATAGAGAGTCAGATAGGGCAGCAGGGTTTCCGTCATGGACTTGACGGTCGCCGAGAAGCCATCGGCGGCGCGTTTCTGGCCGCGCTCGCGACCGCGCCGGCTCTGCTCTTCATCAGGGGTCGTATCGATCCTATGCCGCCGCATCAGCGGCATCAGGCGCGCGCGCGTCGTTGCCTCCAGGCGTGCGAGTGTTTGCCAGATCTCGACCTCGTCCGGGGTCGTCGCGCGGTCCGCCAGAGTCGAGAAGGTGGCTTCGCCGCGCACCTCGGCCTGGTACGCAGTCTCGATTTCCTTGAGATAGGTCGCTCGGTCCATGGCGGGGACCTCCTGTTCACGCCGCTTTGTCGGCATGGAGTGCCAGCCCATCCTAGCGATGAGCCCGTCTTTCCCAAGCAGATATCCGCGACACACGCGTGGTCTCGCGCGCCCGTCAACCCGATTGTGCTTCTCGACTCTCTACAGCCGCGCCGCGCGCCGCTTGACCGTCTCCGGCCACCCCAGCACGATTGTCGGCGGTCGACGAGGGGAGGGATCATGTACTGGCCGGTCAACAGCTTCGTTTTCGCGCCGCTGCACGACTCGCCGCCCGACGTGCACAATCCGCTCGGCCACGACGCCACCGGCAAGTTCCATCACGGGCTCGACGCCTGGCGGCAGATTTACGGCGGCCATGGCGGGCGCGTGACGACTCTGAAGTTCGACAACCATGCGCGCGCCCCGTTGCGACGACGCGAGATCATGGCGGCGATGAACGCCGTCGTCGGCATGCTCGACGCCATCGCCTATTTCGGCCACGGCTCGCCCAATTCGATGGCCTCGGCCAGCTTCGGTCGGCACGACATCCCCCAATTCGCCGCGGCGGTGCGCGCCAAGAGCCAGCGCGGCGTGATCATCGCGCTCTACGCCTGCGACTGCGGACGGGCCAACGGTTTCGCCGAGGCGCTGCAGGCGGCGCTGGCCGATATCGAGGCCGTCGTCTTCGCCCATCCGGTCTTCGGCGACAGCGTCAACAACCCCGCCGTCGTGCGCTTTCCCGGCGGCGCGCGCGTCCATCCGCCCGGCCGCTTCGGGGAATGGGCGACGCGGTTGCGCGTGAGCAACCTGTGGGCGCGCTTCCCGTTCATGACCGCCGAGGAGATCGTCGCCGACCTCGACGGCCATCCGCCGGCGCCGCGCGGCCGTACCCGCCGACGGCACGCCGCAGCGCACTGAGGGCGATGCGTGTGACGATCGGGATTCGTGACGCGGCGCCGTCCGACTGGGCCGCGTGGCGCCCTATGTGGTCCGGCTATTGCGCGTTCTATGGCGTGACGATGCCCGAGGCGGATGCACTGGGATTGTGGCACCGGCTCCTGGACACCAACCACGCGGCGAGCGCGCTGGTGTCCACGGGCCAAGGCGGGCTGGTCGGTTTCGCGCACTACGTGTTGAGGCCACACACGTTCAGCGATCGAATGCTCTGCTATCTCGAAGATCTCTGGGTCGATCCCGCCATGCGCGGCGGCGGGGTCGGTCGCGGGCTGATCGACGCGCTGGTCGTGCGCGGCCGGGAACGCGGCTGGCGGCGAATCTACTGGCATACCGAGACCGACAACGCGACCGCGCGGGCGTTGTACGATCGGATCGCCCGGCTCACCGGGTATGTCCGCTACGACATCGAGCTGCCGTAGCCAACGCGACACGACTCGGCCGGTTTTCAGGGACGAGCGGCGGTGGTGATCGCGAGCCGTTCACCCGCCGCGCGGTTGGGTGTCGGGCGTGCGTTGTATCGCAGATGGGATGGATCGTGTCTGGCGCGTGAACGTCGCTGAGAATAACGCAATAACGCAAGCCTGACACCGTTGCCGTGTCATGTTCGGTGTCAGGCTTGCGTTATTGCGTTGCCGGTGGCTTGCGGCCGACGTGGATCGCCACGATGCCCAGCGACAGGCGCTCGAAGCGGACATCGGTGAAGCCGTGGCCGGCGATCTCCCGGGCCAAGGCTTCGGCGGATGGAAATTCGCGAACGCCCTGGAGCAGGTATCTGTAGGCCGACGCGTCGCCGCCGGTCGCCAGCCAGCCCAGCATCGGCATGCACAGCGACATGTAGGCGAGGTAGGCGCGATGCAGCGGCGCCCAGGCGATGGTCGAGGCTTCCAGCGCGATCAGCCGCCCGCCGGGCCTCAGCACGCGAAAGGCCTCGTTCAGGGCGCGGTGCCGGTCGCAGATCTTCAGGCCAAGCGAGATGGAGTAGGCATCGACGCTGGCATCGGCGATCGTCGGCATGTTCTCGGCGTCGAGCAGCCGAAGCTCGACACGCTCGCGCTGCCCGGCCAGCCGGCGCTCGGCGATCGCCAGCATCTTGGGGCTGATGTCCGAGGCGACGATGCGCCGGCCTTGGGTGGACGCATGCGCCAGGATGCGCTCGACGATGTGGCCGGTTCCGGTGGCGCCGTCGAGCAGCGTGGTCCAGGGCTCGTCGGCGATGCGACGGGCCACGCGCCGCTTCCACAGGCGATGGATGCCCAAGCTGAAGAGATCGCACAGCATGTCGTATCGCGACGCGATGCGCCCGAAGACGTCGTCGTGCTGGGCGGCGAACTCGGCGGCGTTGTCCGTGGAGGATCGAACGGGCGCGTCCATGCTGTCGCGATCAGTGCCGCGCCGCTGTGCGGGTCTTAAGCCACTCGTCCGCCGCGACCCAGGCGCCGTGCAGCGTGCAGCGCTCTTCCGCCAGCGGCAGGAACGCCTCGGCGATGGCGTCGGCCGTCGGCAGAAGCAGCGGATCCTCGCCCGGGAACGCCTCGGCGCGCATCTTGGTGCGGGTCGGGCCGGGGTTGACCAGGTTGACGCGCACCTTGGTATTCTCGACCTCGGCGGCGTAGCACAGCACCAGCGACTCCAGCGCCGCCTTGGTCGCGCAGTAGAGGCTCCAGTAGGGGATGGCATGCTTCGCGGCGCCTGACGTCACGAAGATCGCGCGGCCGGCATCGGAGAGGCGCAGCAGCGGATCGAGCGAGCGGATCAGGCGGTAATTGGCGGTGACGTTGATCGCCAGCGTCTTCTCGAACAGCGGCGGGTCGATGTGGCCGACCGGCGAGAGCACGCCCAGCATCGCGGCGTTGCCGACCAGGATATCGAGCTTGCCGAACTTGCCGTGCAGGGCGGCGCCCAGGCGGTCGATGCCGGCGCCGTCGGTGAGGTCGAGCGGCACCAGCGTGGCCTCGCCGCCTTCGGCCTTGATTTGATCGTCGAGCGCCTCGAGCCCGCCCACGGTGCGCGCCACGGCGACGACATGCGCGCCCTCGCGGGCGAAGAGCCGCGCGATCGCCGCGCCGATGCCGCGCGACGCGCCGGTGACCAGCGCCAGCCGGCCGGCGAGGCGTTTGGTGCTCATCTACCTTCCCCCGGAGGGGGAAGGTGCCCGAAGGGCGGAAGGGGGATGTCGAAGACGGACACCGAGCGCGTTGAGGCATCCCCCGCGGGGCCGTCCACGGCCCCTGACCGTCGCGCTGCGCGCGCTACCTTCCCCCTCCGGGGGAAGGTAGCGCGACTGTCATTCCGAGCGGAGCGAGGAATCCAGGACAACCGGCTGGATCCCTCGCTGCGCTCGGGATGACAGATCGTCCGCATTCCGCGCTCACGCCGATTCGGTGAGCAGCGAGAGCTGGCGTTCTTCCGGGCCGTCGCGGTCGTCGAGGGAGATCGGGTAGTCGCCGGTGAAGCAGGCGTCGCAGAAGCGCGGGTCGCCGGCGTTGCGGCCGGGCTCGCCGACGGCGCGGTAGAGGCCGTCCATCGAGACGAAGGCCAGCGAGTCGACGCCGATGAACTTGGCCATGCCCTGCACGTCGAGGCGCGCGGCCAGCAGCTTGTCGCGCTCCGGCGTGTCGACGCCGTAGTAGCAGGAGTCCGTCGTCGGCGGGGCGGCGATGCGCATATGCACCTCGCGCGCGCCGGCGGCGCGCACCATGGCGACGATCTTCACCGAGGTGGTGCCGCGCACGATCGAATCGTCGACCAGGATGACGCGCTTGCCCTCGATGGTGGCGCGGTTGGCGTTGTGCTTCAGCCGCACGCCGAGATGGCGGATATGGTCGGCCGGCTCGATGAAGGTGCGCCCGACATAGTGGTTGCGGATGATGCCGAGCTCGAAGGAGATGCCGGCCTGCTGGGCGTAGCCCATCGCCGCCGGCACGCCGGAGTCGGGCACCGGCACGATGATGTCGGCCGGCACGTGGCTTTCCTTGGCCAGTTCCACGCCGATGCGCTTGCGCACGTCGTAGACGCCCAAGCCTTCGACCCTGCTGTCGGGGCGCGCGAAGTAGATGTGCTCGAAGATGCAGAAGCGGCGCTTGGCCTTGGCGAAGGGCTTGATCGATTTCAAGCCATCCTTGCCGGCGAGCACGATCTCGCCCGGCTCGACGTCGCGCACGAAGCGCGCGCCGATGATATCCAGGCCGCAGGTCTCGGAGCTGAGGATCCAGGCGTCGTCGAGCTTGCCCAGCACCAGCGGGCGCACGCCCAGCGGATCGCGCACGCCGATCAGCCCGTCATTGGTGAGCATCACCAGCGAATACGCGCCCTTGACCTGGGACAACGCGTCGATCAGCCGATCGACCACGGTCGAGTAGTTGGAGCGCGAGATCAGGTGGTTGATGACCTCGGTGTCCATGGTCGACTGGAACAGGCAGCCGCGGCGCACGAGTTCCTTGCGCAGCAGGTAGGCGTTGGTGAGGTTGCCGTTGTGGGCGACCGCCAGGCCGCCGAAATCGAAATCGGCGAAGATCGGCTGCACGTTGCGCAGCACCGTATCGCCGGTCGTCGAGTAGCGGTTGTGGCCGATGGCGGCGTAGCCCTTGAGCTTGCGCATCACCTCGGGCTTGTCGAAGACCTCGCCGACCAGGCCGAGATCGCGGTGCTGGTGGAAGTGCTGGCCGTCGTAGCAGACGATACCGGTGGCTTCCTGGCCGCGATGCTGCAGGGCGTGCAGTCCGAGCGCCGTGTGCGCGGAGGCGTCCGGCGAGCCGTAGATGCCGAATATCGCGCACTCTTCGCGCAGCTTGTCGTCGTCGAAAGGGTTCGTACTGCGGGGAAGTCCCACCTGCACGATCGATTCTCCGCGCTGCCGCCGGCATTACACCGGCGTTAAGAAGGGTGCGTCCTTATACTCCTATTGCTTGGGGGTGCCAGGGGGATTCGCGGGCGCCGATGGGGGGGCTCCCGGTGGCGCCGTCGCCGGATCGGGCGGGGCGGCGGCGGGGTCCGGAGCCTTGGAGGGCGTCATGCGCTGGGCCCGGGTCTTGAAGGATTCCGGCAACTGCGGCTCGATCATCTCGGCGGCTTCCTTGACCAGCGGGAAGAGCCGGGCGTCGGCGATGATCGGCGGCAGGGACGCCGGCTTGACGATGTAGGTGTAGAGCAGGAAGGCCGTGGCCAGCACGACCACGCCGGAGACCACGCCGAAGGCCATGCCGATGACCTTGTCGGGGATGCGGATGAAACTGCCGCGCACCAGCCGGCCGATGGCGCTGGCCACCAGGGTCAGCACGATCAGCAGCACCACGAAGGTCGCCAAAAGGGTGGTGAAATAGGCGATCTGCTCGGAGGCGACGTATTTCTGCACCTCCGGCTGCAGGGAGGGCGTCAGGCGCCAGGCGCCGGTGCCGGCCAGGATCCAGGAGCCGATGAACAGCACGGAGTGGACGAAGCCGCTCGACAGGCCCATGGCGCCGGCGAAGATCAACAGTCCGAGCGCCCCGATATCAACAGGGGTGATGCCTAGCGATTCCATGCCTGATCAGGTCTCGGATTTTCGGAGTGGCCGCCGCGCCTGATGGCCGCCGGGACGAAGTCGGGCGACAAGGTCCGACAGATGGCCGATTTCGTCAACGCGGATGGCTTCGCCCGAAGCGCGGCCTGATGTCGTGGTGGTCGCCAGGGGCGGCAGCAGGGCGCGCTGGAAGCCCAGTTTGGCGGCTTCCTTGAGCCGGGCCTCGCGCTGGCCCACGGCGCGCACCTCGCCGCCCAGGCCGATCTCGCCGAATACCACGGTATTGGAGGGCACCGGCTCGTCGGCCAGCGACGACAAGAGCGCGGCGGCGACGGCCAGGTCGGCGGCCGGCTCGTTGATGCGCAAGCCGCCGGCGACGTTGAGGTAGACGTCGTTGGGTCCGACCGAGACGCCGCAGCGCGCCTCGAGCACGGCGATCACCATGGCGAGACGGCCGGAATCCCAGCCGACCACGGCGTGCCTGGGCGTGGCGAAGGAGGAGGGCGCGACCAGCGCCTGGATCTCGACCAGCAGCGGGCGCGTGCCTTCGACGCCGGCGAAGACGCAGGCGCCGCTCACCGCGCCGCGGCGCTCGGCGAGAAACAGGGCGGAGGGATTGGCGACGTCGGTCAGGCCGCGATCGGACATCTCGAACACGCCGATCTCGTCGGTCGGGCCGAAGCGGTTCTTCACCGCGCGCAGGATGCGGAACTGATGCCCGCGCTCGCCCTCGAAATACAGCACGGTGTCGACCATGTGCTCGAGCACGCGCGGGCCGGCGATGGCGCCTTCCTTGGTGACGTGGCCGACCAGCAGCACCGTGACGCCGCGCCGCTTGGCGAGCTCGATCAGCGCCTGCGCCGAGGAACGCACCTGGGTGACCGTGCCGGGGCTGGAATCGACCGTGTCGAGATGCATGGTCTGGATCGAATCGATCACCGCCACCTGCGGCCCGTCGCGCGCCTCCAGGGTGGCGACGATATCGCGCACCGAGGTGGCGGCCGCCAGCAGCACCGGCGCCTCGGCCAGCCCCAGCCGCGCCGCGCGCAGGCGCACCTGGTCCATCGCCTCCTCGCCGGAGAAATAAGCGCAGGACACACCGCCCTTCGCCAGCGCCGCCGCCGCTTGCAGCAGCAAGGTCGACTTGCCGATCCCCGGATCGCCACCGATCAGCAACGCCGATCCCGCGACCAGTCCACCGCCACACACCCGGTCAAATTCCCCGATCCCCGTGATGTGCCGCGGCGGCTGCGGCGACGATCCGGTCAGCGCCGCGAACTCGATCCGTCTTCCCTTGCCACCGCCACCCCGTGCCAACGGACTACCGGCGGCGGCACCCGACGGCGCCTCCTCGACGATCGAATTCCACGCCCCGCACGACTCACACTTCCCCACCCACTTCGCCGTAACGGCGCCGCAGGACTGGCAGGTGAAGGAACGCAGGGGTTTGGCCATTGCCAGTTCCTACCGCCCCACGTGGTAGGACGAAAGCCTTACCTTCCCCCGCTGGCGGGGGAAGGTGCCCGAAGGGCGGATGGGGGTGGCTGTCGAAGACGAAGGCGATGCTCGACGCATGCGTAGACCGCCTCCATCACGCTATCCGGCCGCATCGCGACGTCGCTGTTCCACACCCGCAATACCTCGAAGCCTTCGGCCTTTAAGTACCCCGTTCTCGCCTCATCGTAGACCGCGTGTTCGACATGCTGACTGCCATCGACCTCGATGACCAGCATCACCTCAAGGCTGACGAAGTCGGCGATATAGTTGCCGATAGGGTGCTGACGGCGGAACTTCACGCCATCGACTTGACGATGGCGCAGCCGCTTCCAATGGAGTTGTTCGGCTTGGGTAGGAGCGCGCCGCAGAGCGCGGGCGCGCATGAGATTGTGGTGGCGTGGAATCATGTCGTCATGATGCGCGCGCATATCTACATAGTCTATCAACTATAGATAGCATAGTTGTGGCACCAACCACCCCCATCCGGCGCTTCGCGCCACCTTCCCCCGCCAGCGGGGGAAGGTAGAAAATCAGCCCTTCGTCACCTGCATGCGGATCGGGCCTTCGGCGCGGCCGTGGATGAATTGGTCGACATGGGCGTCGCCGGAGCGGTCGATGTCGGCGACCGGGCCCTGCCAGATCAGGCGGCCTTCGTAGAGCATGGCGATGCGGTCGCCGATCTTGCGCGCGCTGGCCATGTCGTGGGTGATCGAGATGGTCGAGGCGCCGAGCTGCCTGACGCAGCTGACGATCAGCTCGTTGATCACGTCGGACATGATCGGATCGAGCCCGGTGGTCGGCTCGTCGAAGAAGATGATCTGCGGTTCGCGGGCGATGGCGCGCGCCAACGCCACGCGCTTCTGCATGCCGCCCGACAGCTCGGCCGGCTTGAGCTCGCCGACATCGGGTGTCAGGCCGACGGCGCCCAGCTTGGCGAGCGCGATCGCCTTGGCCTCGTCGACGGGCACGTGATCGCTCTGGATCGGGCCGAAGGCGACGTTCTCCCAGACCTTCAGCGAATCGAACAGCGCGCCGCCCTGGAACAGCATGCCGAACTTGCGCATCACCCGGCTGCGGTCGGCGCGCGAGAGCCCCACCGTCTCCTCGCCGTCGATGCGGATCGAGCCGGAATCGGGCTCCATGAGGCCCAGGATGCATTTCAGCAGCACCGACTTGCCCGAACCCGAGCCGCCGATCACCACCAGCGACTCGCCGACGCCGACCTCGACGTCGATGCCGTCGAGCACCTTCTTGCGGCCGAAGGACTTGCGCAGTCCGCGGATGACGATGCGGGGGGCGGCCATGGATCAGCGGGCGAAGAACAGCTCGGTGATGAGGTAGTTGGACGTCAGGATCAGGATCGAGGCGGACACCACGGCGTTGGTGGTGGCCGCGCCGACGCCCTGCGCGCCGCCGCGCGAGTGGTAGCCGTGATAGCAGCCCATCAGCGCGATCAGGAAGCCGAACACCGAGGCCTTCACCAGGCCGGACACGACATCCATGAACTCGACGAACTCGACGGTGTTGCGCAGATAGCTCTGCTCGTTGAAGTCGAGCTTGTAGACGCCCACGAGATAGCCGCCGAGGATGCCGATGGCGTCGGCCACCAGCACGAGCAGGGGCATGGTGACGACGGCGGCGATGATGCGCGGCGCGATCAGGTACTTGAAGGGCTCTGTCGACAAGGTGGTCAGCGCGTCGATCTGCTCGGTGACGCGCATGGTGCCGAGCTCGGCGGCCATCGCCGCGCCGACCCGGCCGGCGACCATCAAGCCGGCCAGCACCGGGCCCAGCTCGCGGGAGATCGAGACGACGACGACGCTGGGAATAGCGCTCTCGGCCGAGAAGCGCGCGAAGCCGGTATAGCTCTGCAGCGCCAGCACCATGCCGGTGAAGATCGCGGTCAGCCCGACGACGGGCAGCGAGTAGTAGCCGATCTCGAGCATCTGCCTGAGGATCTGGCGACGGTAGATCGGCGGCTCGAAGCAATGCAGCAGGCTGCGCGCGGCGAAGGCCGTCACCGCGCCGGTGAGCGCGAGGAACGACAGCGTCATGCGGCCGAGAACGGTGACCAGGGGGACGTTCACGACGCGGCCCCGCTGTAGATCCGGTGATAGCGGTCGCCGAGATTGGTCAGGATCTCGTAGCCATTGGTGCGCGCGGCCACCGCGACCGCGTCGGGCGGCAGGTTGGGCCCGACCAGCTCGACGAAGGCGCCGGGGACCGCGAGCCCCTCGGGCAGGTCGGTGACATCGATTGTCAGGAGATCCATCGAGACTCGTCCGACGACTTTCGCCTTGTGTCCTTCGATC
Source organism: Reyranellaceae bacterium (assembly GCA_022844045.1). Taxonomy (GTDB): domain Bacteria; phylum Pseudomonadota; class Alphaproteobacteria; order Reyranellales; family Reyranellaceae; genus JAFAZJ01. Next base: position 25,860 of record JALHMM010000074.1, read on the forward strand.
GCGACTTCACCACGATTGCCCAGCGATCGCATATAGCCGTCGGCGTATCCGGCGGCCACGACGGCGATGCGCGTGGGCCGTCCCGACCGCCAGTCGTGGTTATAGCCAACACCGGCCATGGCTTCAATTTGCCGGACCTGCAGGATGCGGGCCATCAGCGCCACGGTCGGCCGCATCGGGTTGGCGGTGTCGGGCGTCGGGTTGATGCCGTAGAGCGCCGCGCCCGGGCGCATCAGGTCGAAATGGTAGTCCGGCCCGAGGAAGACGCCGGAGGAATTGGCCAGCGAGGCCGGCGCGCCGGGCATGCGGGCGACGAATTGCCGGAAGCGCTCGAGCTGGGCGCGGTTGGTCGTGTCGGCCGGCCGCTCCGATGAGACCAGGTGGCTCATCAGCAGCGCCAAGCGCAGGCCGCGCAGGCGCATGCGGTCGTTGGCCAGCAGCATCGCCTCGTCGGGATTGAGGCCCAGGCGGTTCATGCCGGTGTCGAGATGGATCACCGCGTCGAGCGGCTGCACGACGCGCTGGGCGCATGAGCGCCAGGCCGAGACCTGGCCGAGATCGTTGAGCGCGGGTACCAGGCGGTGCTCGACCAGCTCGGCATCGGTGCCCGGCAGCAGGCCGTTGAGCACGCAGATCCACGCCTCGGGGACCGCGGCGCGCAGCGCGATGCCCTCCTCGACATGGGCGGCGAAGAAGAAGCGGCAGCCCTCGGCCCATAGCCGGCGGCCGACCTGGGCGGCACCCAGGCCGTAGGCGTCGGCCTTGAGAACGGCGGCGCATTCCACCGGCTTGCCCTGGGCGCGCCCGAGATCGCGCAGCAGGCGCCAGTTGGCGGCCACCGCGTCGAGATCGACGGTCAGGATCGCCCCGGCACGGCGGGACTCGGGGAGCAGGGACATCAGGGAACGTATGCGGGAAGAGAGGGAAGGGATCAACGTTCCTTCTCCCCGCGAAGGCGGGGAGAAGGTGCCGAGCGCCAGCGAGGCGGATGAGGGGCTTCTCGTCGAACGGCGCCATCGCCGATCGTCGAGACACCGCGAAGCCCCTCATCCGCCCTTCGGGCACCTTCTCCCCGCCTTCGCGGGGAGAAGGACTCTATTCACGCCCCGCGATCGCCCGCTCGGCTTCGGCGGCGGCCCGGTCGAACTGCTCCTCCAGCCAGGCATTGGCGCCGCGCAGGCCGGCGGCGACCGAGCGCGCCCAGTCGACGTATTCGCGCTGGCGCGCCAGCGGCCACTCGGCTGGCGGGCTGCTCGCCAGCGCCCGCAGGTTCGACGTCTTGTCGGCCAGCTTGAGCTGGCGGGCGCGCGGCGACTTGTGGGGCGCGTGCACCACCTGAAGGCGCTTGCGCTCGGCCTTGGGCAGCGACTTGTCGTCGGTGACCTCGGCCACGAGATCGGCGACGACGATTCCGAAGATCGCCGCGACCTCGGCATGGGTGGCGCCGGTATCCTCGATCGTGTCGTGCAGCAGGCCGCCGATCACCAGCTCGATGTCGCGCCCGCCGCTGGCGCGGGCCAGCATCTCGGCGACCTCGATGACATGGTTGACGTAGGGCTCGCCGGCCTCGCCCTTGCGGACCTGTCCGGTATGCTTCTCGGCGGCGAACGCCGCGGCGCGCGCCAGTTTCTCCACGTCGCTCGCCACTCGCCCGCTCCTTCTATTCCTGAATGCTGCCGTAGCTGTCGTCCGCCGAGAGGTTGCCGAACTTGGTGAACTCGCCCTCGAAGCTCAGGCGCACGATGCCGGTCGGCCCGTGGCGTTGCTTGGCGACGATCACCTCTGCCTTGCCGTAGGACTGCTCGCAGCGCTGCTTCCAGGCATCGTGGCGATCGTTGAACCGTTCGTCGCTTTCCTCGCCCCGGCGCGTCGGCTCGGACCGGGAAAGATAGTACTCCTCGCGGAAGACGAACATCACCACGTCGGCGTCCTGCTCGATCGAGCCCGATTCACGCAGGTCGGCGAGCTGCGGCCGCTTGTCCTCGCGCTGCTCGACGGCGCGGCTGAGCTGCGACAGCGCGACGACGGGCACGTCGAGTTCCTTGGCCAGCGTCTTCAGGCCGCGGGTGATCTCCGAGATCTCCTGCACGCGATTGGCCTCGCGGCTGCGCGATCCGCCCTGCAGCAGCTGCAGGTAGTCGACGACGATCATGCCCAGCCCGTGCTGGCGCTTCAGCCGGCGCGCGCGGGTGCGCAGCGCCTGCACCGTCAGTCCCGGCGTGTCGTCGATGAACAGCGGCACCATCTGCAGCTCGCGGCTGCGCGCCAGCACGCTGTTGAAGTCGTGCGCGTTGAGCTCGCCCCGGCGGATCTTCTCCGAGCTGACCAGCGCCTGCTCGGCCAGGATTCGGGTGGCGAGCTGCTCGGCCGACATTTCCAGCGAGAAGAAGCCGATCACCGCGCCGTCGACCGCCTGGGCGCGACCGTCCGCGTCGAATTCCTCGCGATACTGCTTGGCGGCGTGGAAGGCGATATTGGTCGCCAGCGCCGTCTTGCCCATCGAGGGGCGGCCGGCGAGCACGATCAGGTCGGATTTGTGCAGGCCGCCCAGCAGCTGGTCGAGCGCGCCCAGTCCGGAGGCGACGCCGGTCAACCCGCCCTCGCGCTTGTACGCCGACTCCGCCATCTCCACGGCCTCGGCCAGCGCCGAGCCGAAGGGCTTGAAGCCGCCTTCGATCTGGCCGGCGGTGGCGAGGTCGTAGAGCTTCTTCTCGGCCTGCTCGATCTGGCTGGTCGCCGGCTCCTCGATATCGGGCGCGAAGGCGCCGTTGACCATGGTCTCGCCGACATCGATCAGCTGGCGGCGCAGGAAGAGGTCGTGGATCTGACGGCCGTAATCGGCGGCGTCGATGATGCTGATCGCCGCTCCCGCCAACCGGGCGAGATAGGCCGCGCCGCCAGCCTGTTGCAACGCCTCCTCGCGCTCGAAGAACGGCTTGAGCGTCACCGGCGTGGCGACCTGGTTGCGCTCGATCAGCCGGGCGGCGGCCTCGAAGATGCGCCCGTGCAGCGGATCGGCGAAGTGCTCGGGCTTGAGGAAGTCGGAAACCCTGTTGTAGGCGAAGTTGTTGACCAGGATCGCGCCCAAGAGCGCCTGCTCCGCCTCGAAATTGTGCGGCGGCTCGCGGAACCGCTGGTCGCCGCTGCCGGGCAGGGGCGTGACGTTCGAGGTTTCAACCATGCTCAGACCCTTACGAGGTCTGTCGCCGTCGGCAAAGCGGAATGGAGTCACATCCGCCTAAAGCCGGGCATAAGAGGCCTTGGTATGTTCCATCCAACTACTCCGCCGCTACCGACAGACGCTGGCGTTCGCCCTCGTGTATGTAGTCGCGCGTTTGCGGCACAGCGTTTGGATTCTTGGCAAGCTGAATCTGGAACACCATCTGGCCCATGCGCCGGAAGCTCATCTCGGCGGCGGCGAGATAGAATTCCCACATGCGGCAGAAGCGGTCGTCGAAACCGGCCATCGCCTTGACGCGGTCGCGGTTGGCCATGAAGCGCTGGCGCCAGTGCTTCAAGGTCTCGGCGTAGTGCAGGCGCAGCACCTCGATATCGGTGACATAGAGCCCGACATGCTCGATGGCGCGCAGCACCTCCGACAGCGAGGGCGTGTAACCGCCGGGGAAGATGTACTTGCGGACCCACGGGTTCTGCGTGCCCGGCGGCCCCATGGTGCCGATCGAATGCAGCAGCATCACGCCATCGTCGGCGAGCAGCGACTTCACCTTGGTGAAGAACTCCCGGTAATGCGGCACACCGACATGCTCGAACATGCCGACCGAGACGATGCGGTCGTAGGTGCCGCTCTCCTGCCGATAGTCGAGCAGCTTGAAGCGCACCCGGTCGGCCATGCCCGCCTCCAGCGCCCGCCGGCTCGACGCGGCGTGCTGCTCGACCGAGAGTGTGACGCCGGTGACGTCGGCGCCCGAATCGCGACCGATCTGCAGGCCGAGTCCGCCCCAGCCCGAGCCGATGTCGAGCACCTTGTGGCCGGGCTCGATCAGCAGCTTGGCGATGATGTGCGCCTTCTTCGCCGCCTGCGCCTGCTCCAGCGTGTCCTGGGGCGTGCGGAAGTAGGCGCAAGAGTATTGGCGGTCGGCGTCGAGGAAGGTGTCGTAGAGCGCGCCGTTGAGATCGTAGTGGTGCGCGACGTTGCGCTGTGCGCGCCAGATCGGGTTGTACTGCCCGATCAGGCGCACGATACGCTCGAAGACCATCTTCACCGAGACCAGCGGATGGGCTTCGAGATTGGCCATGTTGAGACCGAGCAGATCGAGGAACTCATAGAGGCGCCCGTCGTCGACCGTCAGGGTGCCATCCATGTAGGCCTCGCCGATGCGCAGGCGCGGATTGAGGGCCAGCTTGCGGTGCAGGGAGCGGTCATGCAGCCGCACCGTCACATCGGGCCCCGGCACGCCGCCGTCGATGCGGTGCACGGCGCCCGCGGCGTCGATGAGGGTCATCGAGCCGGTGTGGATCAGTCTTCGCAAACCTTTCGCCAGGAGCATGATCGTCCTCGCGCTCGCCGGCCTGCCCGGTCTCCCTGATACGGCCCGCCGCTATCGTCGTGGAAAATCTAGGAACCGGACTGGGGTGATGTAAAGGGGGCTGCGCCGACTTCCTTGGGCGGGCGCGGCGGCGAGCGGGGCACGTAGCGGGCCAGTTCCACCGGTTGGCCGGTGGCCTCGGCCACCAGCGCCGCCGTCGCGCGCTCGATCTCGTCCTCGAGGCGCGCCATGAAGGCGTCCTTGTCCTGCGACGGCGGGATCGGCGGCAGGAACTGGATCGCGGCGCGGCCCGGACGCTTCCAGAACTGCCAGCGGCTCCACAGCAGGCCGACGCTCAGCGCCACCGGCGTCACCGGCATGCCGAGGTCGCGCGACAGGTAATAGATGCCGGTGCGATAGCGTTCCTTCTGGCCGATCGGCATCAGATGCCCCTCGGGGTAGATCGCGATCACGCGGCCGTTCTCGAAGGCGCGGCGGCAGAAATGCGCCAGGTTACGCCGCTCGCGCTCACCGCCGCAGGTGTCGACGCGCACCATCTGCAGGCGATAGAGGATCGGCCCGATCAGCGGCCAGGAGAACAGCTCCTTCATCGCCACGAAGGCGATGTCGTTGACCAGGGCGGCGAGCAGGATGCCGTCGCACTCGCTCTGGTGCTTGCTGGCGATCAGGGCGGGGCCCTTGGTCGGCAGGTACTCGCGGCCGCGCATGTCGATCTGCATCCCGCCGATCACGCGCATGCCCCAGACAACGGCGCGTGCCCAACGCATCATGATGAAGCGCAGCGGATCGCGCAGCGGCAGGATCAGCAGAACGGTGCAGGCCAGTGCCGCGCCGATGGTCAGCGACCAGTAATAGGCGTTGAAGGCGATCGCCCGAAGCCAACGCATGATCATCTCCCGCGTCGACATCGACGCTGTCGGGCAATATATTGAACGCCGTTCAAAATAGCAAGCCCCGTAAAAGAAAATCCAGATGCGGAGGCCGGTAGCTTCCCGTCATACTACTGCTTGTGTCAGTTGATCAAAGCCACCCTACCGCCTCTCCCGGTCCTTCCACCCTGCTGGTGGTGATCATCATCCTGGCCTGCGCTACCGTATCCATCGTGGCCGGCAACCTGCAGGGCGTGTTCGACGGCAAGCTGATCGACACCGATTCCTACGCCCGGGTCAGCCGCATCGAGGCGATGGTCGAGGCCGGCAGGGCGCTGCACTATACCCCGCGGGACAATAGCGGCCTGAACATCGGCCTGCATTGGACGCATCCGCTCGACGGGCTGATCCTGCTGCTGTCGCTGCCGCTGCGACTGTTCTTCCCGCTGGGCGAGGCCCTGCGCCTGGCCGGCGCGGCGGTCGGGCCGGTGACCACGGTGATGGTCGCGCTGGCCGCTTTCCAGGCGGTGCGACTGACGGCGGGCAGCGGCCGGTACGTGATCACCGCGGCGGTGCTGGCCGCGATGGCGCCGGGCATCGTCGCCTATGGTGCCTTCGGGCGCGCCGACCATCACGTCCTGTTGGCGGCCATCGCCGTGATCATGCCGGCCCTGGCCTACGCCGCCGGAAGCGGCGGTCGTGGCCTGAAACCGGCGATCGCCGCCGGTGCGCTGGGCGGGTTCGGCGTGTGGCTCAGTCCCGAGGCATTGCCCTTCCTGCTGTTTGCCTGGGGTCTCGCCGCGCTGCGCGACGTCGAGGCGGACCGGCGCGTCGGGCCGCGCGCGCTGGCGCTGGCGGCGGGGCACCTCGCCGTCCTGGTGCTGGCGCTGGCGATCGATCCACCGGCCAGCGGTCGGCTCGCCGTGGAGGTCGATCGGCTCTCGCTGCCCTATGTCGAGCTGGGCGCCGGGATGCTTGTCATCCCGTTGATCCTGCGCCGCTTCGTGCCGGCCGTCGCCTCGCCATGGCTCGCGGCCATCCTCGCCGGCGCGATCCTCGCCTTGCCGTTGGCCGCCTGGGTCGTGCGTTACCCCGGCGTGCTGAAGGGCACCGGCGGCATCTTCTCGGCCGAGGCCATCGAGCGTATCTGGCAATACGTCGCCGAGATGCAGCCGGTCAGCTCGGCGCAGAATCTCGGGCTGATGATCGCACTGCCGGCGCTGGTCCTCATGGTGTCGCTGGGCGCGCTGCTCTGGCGTCGGCGAACGCCGATGGCGCTGCTGGTGGCCGCATTCGCCGTGTTCCTGCTCTACATCGGCGTCAAGCACGTGCGCTTTGCGATGTACCCGCAGCTCGCCGCGGTCGTGGCGCTCGGCGTGGTCATCGAGATCGTCACGCGCGCGACCGAGGCGCGCGCCTGGCGTCTGGCGTTGGTAACGGCGTGGCTCGGCCTGCTGGTCGGTCCCTATGCGTTGTCCTCGATGCTGACGTCGGACAAGACCACGGAACGGCGGGGCGGCTCCTGCGATCCGCGGCCGCTGCGCCAGGAACTCGCTCCGCTGGCCAGCCAGATCGTGCTCACGCCGTTCAGCGACGCGCCGGAGATCCTCTACTTCACGCGCGCCATCATGGTCGCGGGCCCCTATCATCGCGCCGAGCGGCTGATCATCCGCAGCATGGACGCCTTCGACGAGGCCAAGTTCGCCGGCACGTCGGCGCCGGCCAGCTTCACCGCGACCAAGGCCACAGCGGTGCTGGTCTGCACCAAGGACCGGGTGACGCCGGGCACACTCTGGGCCGCCCTGAAAGACGGCCGGCCGCCCGACTGGCTGGTCGAGCGGCCGTTGGATCCCAAGTCGGGGTATCGGCTCTACGTGTTGCGCTGATGTCTTCGGGCCGCGCCGCTCCAGCGGCGCTCAAGATGCGTCGCTGGAGCGGC
>JALHMM010000075.1 GCA_022844045.1 Reyranellaceae bacterium
GACAGCTGCGCCCATCTCCATCCTCCACCCGGCACACCATGCCGTGCGGCATCGAATCAGACTTCTTCCCCCCGTGGAATCCCCCAACGAGAGTCAACATCAGCCTGGGTTGGTATTACTCGTTCAATCCCTTGCCCGGGTAGGGATGGGTCTTGATCCAATGCCGCGCGATGTCGACGCGGCGGGTCACCCAGACGTCTTTGTGTTTCATCACATGGTCGAGGAAGCGCTGCAGCGCCCAGGCGCGCGCGGGATGGCCCATGATGCGCATGTGCAGGCCGACATTCATCATCTTGGGCGCCGCGGCACCCTCGGCGTAGAGCATGTCGAAGGCGCCCTTGACGAACTCGAGCCAGTCCGACGGTGAGCCAATATTGCCCAAGAGCTTGGTGTCGTTGTTGACGATCGAGTAGGGGATCACCAAGTGTGGCTTTCCGGTGACCGTGGTCCAGTACGGCAGCTCGTCGTTGTAGGTCTCGGAATCGTAGAGGAAGCCGCCTTCCTCGACCAGCAGGCGCCGCGTGTTGACGCTGGGCGCGTAGCGCGAATACCAGCCGTACGGCCGCTCGCCGGTCATGCGTTTGATCGACTCGACGGCCTTGCGGATGTGCTCGCGCTCCTCGGCCTCGCTCAGCAGGAAGTGCTTCACCCAGCGCCAGCCATGGCTGCAGACGTCGTAGCCGGCCTCCTTGATGGCGGCCGCCGCCGGCGGATTGCGCTCCAGCGCCAGCGCGCAGCCGTACACCGTCATCGGCAGCTTGCGCTCCTGGAACAGTCGATGCAGGCGCCAGAAGCCGACGCGGCTGCCGAACTCGAACATCGCCTCGCCGCCGAGGTCGCGGCCGCGCACGTCGGCGGCGGAGGTGCTGGCCTCGGTCAGCGCCGTCTCGGTGAAGCCCTCGCCGTCCTGCATGGAGGCTTCCGAGCCTTCCTCGTAGTTGACGACGAAGTTGATCGCCAGCCGCGCGCCGTTGGGCCATCGCGGGTTGGGCGGCTTGCCGGCATAGCCCACGAAGTCGCGCTTGGATTCCCAGGTCATGAGCCGCTCCACGGATGGCGTCGCATCATCAGGAGATTGGCGTGCGCGCAGCCTGTGGGGAAGGGCCAAACTACTCGTTCAATCCCTTGCCGGCGTACGGATGGGTCTTCGTCCAGTGGCGCGCGATGTCGATGCGGCGCGTCACCCAGACGTCCTTATGGCCGACGATGTGGTCGAGCAGGTGCTCCAGCCCGACGGCGCGTGCGGGATGGCCGATCAGCCGCATGTGCAGGCCGACATTCATCATCTTCGGCGTCTTTGCGCCCTCGCGGTAGAGCATGTCGAAGGCGTCGCGCACGAACTCGAACCAGTCGTTCGAGGTGCCGACCCAGCCAGCATACTTGCCGTCGTTGTTGGTGAGCGAATAGGGCACCACGAGATGCGGCTTGCCTTCCACCGTCTGCCAGAACGGCAGCTCGTCGGCATAGGAGTCGGAGTCGTAGAGGAAGCCGCCTTCCTCGGCGACCAGGCGGCGCGTGTTGACGCTGGGTCCGTAGCGGCAATACCAGCCCAGCGGCCGCTCGCCGACGGTCTTCTGCAGCGAGGCCACGGCCTTGCGGATATGCTCGCGTTCCTCGGCCTCGCTCAGCTCATAGTGCTTGATCCAGCGCCAGCCGTGGCAGCACACGTCGAAGCCCGACTCGCGAATCGCCTGGGCGGCGAGTGGATTGCGCTCCAGCGCCAGGGCGCAGCCGAACACCGTCATCGGCAGGTTGCGTTCCTGGAACAGTCGCATCAGGCGCCAGAAGCCGACGCGGCTGCCGTACTCGAACATGCCCTCGGCGGCGAGATCGCGGCCCTTCACACCGGCGCCGATGCCGTGCGCCTCGGTGAGGCCGTTCTCGCTGTGGTCTTCGCCGTCCTGGACCGACGGCTCGGAGCCTTCCTCGTAGTTCATGACGAAGTTGACCGCCAGCCGCGCGCCATTGGGCCATCGCGGGTTCGGCGGCGTGGAGCCGTAGCCGACGAAATCGCGCCTGGGTTGCCAGCTCATGGGGCTTCTCCGATCGTGAACGGGGTTACCGGAACGAACTCCTCGTCGCCCGCCGTGCCGTCGCGCCACATGAAGACGGCGAGACGCGCCGGCCGGTCGAGCACGGTCAATCCATGATGCCAGGTGTTGGGGCGGTAGGTGACGCCCTGGTCGGGCCCGGCGATGAAGGCTAAAGCGCGCGCGACATCGGGGCCGCCCGTCGCGGCGTGCGGGCAGACCACGATCAACCAGCGCGCGATATCCAGCGGCATGAAGGTCTGCGAGGAGAATTCGTGGCGCTCCAGCAGGTTCGCCTCGAACGGCAGGCTGGCGGGCGGCGACCGATGCACCATCGACAGGCTGGGCCGCGCGTTCGGTCGCGCGTTGCCCAGGCCGCCTTCGAAATAGGCACGGCCGGGCTCGGCGGGCGTAGTCAGGACATCGCCATAGGGCGCGAAGTCTTCGGCGCTGAGCGGCCGGGCGATCAGGTGCATGGTTTCCTCCCTTCTTTCCTTCAGTCCCGGATGCGCCGTGTCAGGCCGACCAACCGGTCCATCACCAGCATCAGCGCCAGGACGGCCACGATCATCACGCCGGATACCGCGGCGACGCGCACGTCGAGGGTCGATTCCATCATGCCCCACAGGCGGATCGGCAGCATGTCGGTGCGCGGGCTCGACAGGAAGAGGGATATCGGCACGTTGTCGAGCGAGGCCATGAAGGCGAGGAAGGCGCCGGCGATGATGCCGGGCGCGATGATCGGCAAGGTGACGCGGCGGAACGTGTAGAAGCGCGACGCACCGAGGCTGGCGGAGCATTCCAGTAGCGAGATGTCGAGCTGGGCCAGGCTGGCGGTCGTCGTGCGCAGGACCAGCGGCACGATGACGATCGCGTGGCCGATCACGATCAGGTTCAGCGACGGCCGGAAACCCATCAGCGTGAAGTACATCAGCGCGGCCAGACCGAAGGCGAGGCCGGGCAGGATCATCGGCGACATGAAGACGGCGTCGGTGGCGCGCGCCCAGGGCGAGCGTGAGCGGGCCAGCGCCAGCGCCGCCATGGTGCCGAACAGGGTCGACGCCGCGGTCGCCCAGGCGGCGACCTCCAGGCTGTTGCTGGCGGCGCGATGGATCTGCCTGGAGCGCGCGGCGTCGAATAGTTGCTCGTACCACTGGAACGACAGGCCGGTTGGCGGGAACTTCAGCGACCTGTTGTCGGTCAGCGAGGTCAGCAGGACGATGATGACCGGCCCGACCAGGATCGCCAGCGCCAGCGCCGCCAGACCGCCGGTCACGGCGATGTAGGAGATATCCGAGAGGCTGCGCCGTCTAGCCGACATTGAGATACCGCGTGCCGCGGCGGCCGAGCGCCGAGATGGCGATGATGCCGGCGGTGACCGAGATCAGCAGAGCCAACGCCGCGACCGAGGCCAGCGGCCAGTTGTAGACCACCAGCGATTGCTGCCAGATCACCAGTGGCAGATAGACCAGCCGGTTGCCGCCGATGATCGACTGCGAGATGAAGGCGGTCGTGGCGCTGGCGAAGACCAGCACGCAGCCGGCGGTCAGGCCGGGCAGGCTGAGCGGCAGGGTGACGCGAAACAGCGTGCGCCAGCGCGAGGCGCCGAGCGCTGCGGAGGCGTCGCGCAGATTGGGATCGAGCCGACCCATCACGCTGATCAGCGGCAGCAGCATCAGCGGCATCTCGATCTGGGTCAGCGCGATCACCAGGCCGAGTTCGGTCTGCAGCAGGCGCAGCGGCGCGGCCGACAGGCCCAGCGCCATGACGGCCTGGTTCACCACGCCTTCGCGGCCGAGGATCACGATCCAGGCGAAGGTGCGCACCACGACCGAGGTCAAGAGCGGCAGGATGATGATGAACAGCAGCACGCGCTGCAGCGTCGGGCCGGCCGACATGTAGAGCAGGGCGAGCGGATAGCCGACGATGACGGTGGCGATCACGGCGTAGAAGCCCAGCTTCAGCGTGTCGAAGATCACCTTCCAGTAGAACGGATCACCGAGGAATTTCGCCCACATGGCGAAGCCCGGTTCCGTAAGCTTGTCGTCGCTGAAGATGCTGACGCCGACCAGGATCAAGAGCGGTGCCGCGAAGAAGGCGGCGTAGGCCAGCGCCAGCGGCAGCGAAAGCTGCCAGCCGGCGGGACGCAACAAAGCGGGCAGGCCGCCGATACGCGGGGTATCGGCGGCCGCCGCCAGACTCACTTCGCGACTTCCTTGTTGAAGCGCTCGATCCATCCCGCGCGCAGCGGGTTGATCTTGGTCCAGTCGTGGCGCACGAAGCCGCTCATCTCGTCGAGTGACTTCAGCGGCATGTCGGCGCTGAGCGCCACGTCCTTGTTCACCGGGGCGAACAGATAAGGGGGCTTCATCAGCTCGGCCTGGACGCCGGCGGAAATCACCGTGTCGAAGTACTTGTAGGCGTTGGCCGCTTCGGTGGCACCCTTGGCGATGTGCATGGTGGTGAAGAAGGCGACCGTGCCGGTTGTCGGCTTGACGAACTCGATGTCGATGCCACGGGCCTTCAGCGTGCCGACGGTCTGTACGTTGGTGTACATGATGTCGCACTGGCCTTGCTGGAACAGGCCGGGCATCGCCGCCGGCGCGCCGATGGCGGCGACCTTGGGCAGCACCTTCTTGATCTCGGTGAAGAACGGCTCGACGTTGGTTTCAGAGCCGCCGAAGATCTTCGCCATCTCGATGATCGACACGGTGCCGAACGTCGTCTGGAAGCCGGTCATGCCCAACCGCGAGACGTAGGGCTCCTTGAACAGGTCGTCCCAGCCCTTGGGCGCCGCGGCGAACTTCTTCGGGTTGTAGGCGATGCCGACGAATTGCGCGGCGACGGTGACGCCCCATTCGTCGACCAAGCCGGCCGGCAGCTTCGCGGCGTTGGCGAGCTTGGCGCCGTCGAACTTCTCGAACAACCCGTCGTTGATGGCGGTGACGCGCGGGCCGGGATCGAGCACGAAGGCGTCGAACGGCGGTGCGCCGCGCGCCGCCTTGACCTTGGCGATCTGGTCGACGGCGAACAGCGGCTGCATCTCGAGCTCGACATTGGACGCCTTCTTGAGCGCCGGCGCGACGATGGTGCGGAAGGCTTCCTCCCACGAACCGGGATAGGTCGCCGCCGTCACCGAGCCCTTGGCGAGCGCGCCGCGCGAGAGCAGCGCCGCGGCGCCGAGCGCACTCGCGCCGGCCATGAAACGACGTCGTGTCGCGGACTTCCTGGTCATGCTGTCACCCCTTGTTCATCGCTGTGTGGGCGTCGAAACAGGACCGGCCGCGCATGGGCCACCGGTCCACACCAAACCGACGCGCCCGGCGCGACGCGACCGAGGCGGGCTTCGGTGATCTTCAGCGTCGTGCCGTCGCGCGTGCGGGCATCGTGCACGGTGGTGCCGCCGATCGGCAGGCTGAGGCCGACCTCGACCGGCCAGCGGTCGCCGGCCGGGCTCTCGTGCAGCGCCAGTTGCTCGGGCCGGATCGACAGCAGCACCGGCTCGCCGGCGGCGCACTCGAGATCGCTGTGAACGGTCACGGCGCCGCCGGCCTCGAGCTCGACGAGCGTGCCGTCGTCACTACGCGCCGCGACGCGGGCGGCCAGCAGGTTGGTGCTGCCGATGAAGCCGTTGACGAAGAGGCTGCGCGGCGAGTCGTAGATCTCGACCGGCGTGTCGAGCTGCTCGACGCGGCCATGATTCATCACGGCGATGCGGTCGGCGATGCTCATCGCTTCTTCCTGGTCGTGCGTGACCATGATCGCCGTCAGGCCGAACTGCCGCTGCAGCCGCTTGACCTCGATCTGCATGTCGAGACGCAGATTCTTGTCGAGGGCGCCGAATGGTTCGTCGAGCAGCAGGATCGACGGCTCGATCACCAGCGCTCGGGCCAGCGCCACGCGCTGTTGCTGGCCACCCGAAAGCTGGCGCGGGAAGCGGTCGGCAAGCGCCGCGAGCCGGACGACCGACAGGAAATGCGCGACGCGCTCGCGGATCTCCGCGCGCGGGCGACGCCTGGCTTCGAGACCGTAAGCGATATTCTGCGCCACCGTCATGTGCGGGAACAGCGCGTAGTTCTGGAAGACGATGCCGATGTTGCGGCGCTCAGGCGGCAGGTCATCGACCGACACGCCGTCGATCAGCACACGGCCCGCGCTCTGACGAATGAAGCCGGCTACGGCGCGTAGCAGGGTTGTCTTGCCGCAGCCCGACGGCCCGAGCAGGGCGACGATCTCGCCGGGCCGGATCGACAGCGTCACGTCGTCGACGGCGGTAAAGGTGCCGAAGCGATGGGTGAGGCCGACGATGTCCAGCGCGTGACCAGCCACCGTGGCGTTTTCGTGCACGATCGCGGTTGCCACGATCAAATCATGAGCAACACGCGTGCCAGTATGGGGTCAAGCGGACGCTTATCTGGAATGCCCGAGCGCGCGGCATGCTGCATCCGTAACGCGCAGACGGTGCCCCGCCGCTGGGCGGTTCGCTCAGGCCTCGCGGCCGGCGAGTAATGCCTGGCAGGCGGCGAGGTGATCGCGGCTATGGATCAGGTCGAGATGGGCCTGCGGCCGCTCGATCAGGCGCGCATCGTGGCGTTGGGCGATGTCCATCAGCCGCGTCGCGGCCACCGCGTTGCCGGCGAAGGCCACGGTCTTCAAGCCGACGCGGAAGGCGGCCATGGCGTGGCCCGGCGCGCCGTCGCAATCGAGCACGATCTCGGCATCGACCTCGGCGAACAGCTCGTGCGCGCGCTTGACGATCGCCGCCCAGAAGGCCGCGCCGTGGGTGTAGGAGGCGCCGGCCGGGCTGATCAGCGTGACAGCCGCGTCGGCCTCCTGCGCGGCTTGCAGCGCCGCCGACACATGCTTCCAGCCGTGCACGACAATCACCGTGCGGCGCGGTGACTCGTCACGCCACGTCGTCGTCGCGACGCGCTGCGACGTGTTGGCCGGCGCGATTCTCGGCCGGGTCGCCGGCGCCGGCTTGGCGCGCGCGGGCTGCTTGCTCTTCATCCGCCTACGATGGAGCGGTTTCGGCGCAAGGGGAAGGGGGATGCGAGGCGCGCGCCGCCGCAGCGGCGCGCGCCCAGCCAATCAGCCCAGCTTGCCCATGGCGACGGCGGTGTCGCTCATGCGGTTGGAGAAGCCCCACTCGTTGTCGTACCAGCTCATGACGCGCACCAGCGTGCCGTCCATCACCTTGGTCTGGTCCATGTGGAAGACCGAGGAATGCGAGTCGTGATTGAAATCCACCGACACGTTGGGCTGGTCGGTCCAGCCCAGGATGCCCTTGAGCTGGTTGGCGGCGGCGCGCTTGATCGCCTCGTTGATCTCCTTGGCGTCGGTCTTGCGCTTGGCGACGAACTTGAAGTCGACGACCGAGACGTTGGGCGTCGGCACGCGGATCGCCACGCCGTCGAGCTTGCCGTTGAGCTCCGGCAGGACCAGGCCCACGGCCTTGGCGGCGCCGGTCGAGGTCGGGATCATCGATAGGTTCGCCGCGCGGGCGCGGTAGAGATCTTTGTGCATCGTGTCGAGGGTCGGCTGGTCACCGGTATAGGCGTGGATCGTCGTCATGAAGCCCTTCTCGATGCCGATGGCGTCGTTGAGGACCTTGGCGACCGGGGCCAGGCAGTTCGTCGTGCACGAGGCGTTGGAGACGATGACGTGGTCCTTGGTCAGCTTGTCGTGGTTGACGCCGTAGACCACCGTCAGGTCGGAGTTCTCGCCCGGCGCCGAGATCAGCACGCGCTTGGCGCCGGCGGCGAGGTGGGCCGAGGCCTTGTCCTTCGCCGTGAAGATGCCGGTCGACTCCATGGCGATCTCGACGCCCAGCGCCTTCCACGGCAGCTTCGCGGGATCGCGCTCGGCGGTCACCTTGATCTTGCCGCGGCCGACGTCGATCGTGTCGCCATCGACCTTGACCTCGCCGTTGAAGCGGCCATGCACCGAATCGAAGCGGAACAGGTGGGCGTTGGTCTCGACCGGGCCGAGATCGTTGATGCCGACGACCTCGATGTCCTTGCGGCCCGATTCGATGATGGCGCGCAGCACGTTGCGACCGATGCGGCCGAAGCCGTTGATGCCGACACGGACAGCCATGGTAATCCCTCCGTCTTGTTCAGTTAAGGCTTGCCGGCGAGCGCGCCGCGCGCCGCCGTGGCGATGGCTTCCGGCGTGATGCCGAAATGCTTGTAGAGATCGGTCGCCTTGCCCGAAGCGCCAAAGCCGCTCATGCCGACGAAGCGGCCGCGCCGGCCCAGCCAACGCTCCCAGCCGAATCCGCTCGCCGCCTCGCAGGCGACGCGCGCGGTGCCGTGCTTGCCCAGAATCTCGACGCGATACGCTTCCGGCTGTTGCGCGAAGAGCTCCCATGACGGCATCGACACGACAGCGGCGCTGATGCCGTCCTTGGCCAGCAGATCGCGCGCCGCGAGCGCCAGGGAGACCTCCGAGCCTGACGCCATCAGGCGCGCCTGGTCGGCGGGCGAGCCGGCGAGGATGTAAGCGCCTTTGGCCGAGCGGTTCTCCGCCACGCCGCCACAGATCGTCGGCAGGTTCTGGCGGGTCAGCGCGATGACGCTGGGGCTCTCGACCGAGCGCAACGCGAGTTCCCAGCACTCCGCCGTCTCGACCACGTCGGCCGGCCGGAACACTTGAAGATTGGGGATCGCCCGCAGGGCGGCGAGATGCTCGACCGGCTGATGCGTGGGACCGTCCTCGCCCAGGCCGATCGAGTCGTGCGTCATGACGTAGATCACGCGCAGGCCCATCAGCGCCGACAGCCGGATCGAGGGGCGGCAGTAGTCGGTGAATACCAGGAACGTGCCGCCATAGGGGATCGACCCGCCATGCAGGGCGATGCCGTTCATCGCCGCGGCCATCGCATGCTCGCGGATGCCGTAGAAGACGTAACGGCCGTCCCACGCGCCCTTCTGCAGCGGCTTGAGCGTCGCGGTGCGGGTGTTGTTGGAGCCGGTTAGATCGGCCGAGCCGCCGATGGTCTCGGGTAGCAGCGGATTGATCACCTCGAGCACTTCCTGGCTCGACTTGCGCGTCGCCCAGGACGGCTTCTCGGCGCTGACCTTGGTCTTGAAAGCCGATAGCGCGCCGTCGAGCGACGCGGGCAGGGCGCCCGACTGCCGACGATCCCATTCGAGGCGATCAGCCGCCGACATCGCGCCCAGCCGCGCCTGCCAGGCTTTGTGCGCGGTGGCACCGCGCGCGCCCAGCGCGCGCCAGGCGGCGAGAACGGTGTCGGGAATCACGAACGGCGCATGCGGCCAGCCGAGCTTGGCGCGCGCGCCCTCGATCTCTTCCTTGCCTAGCGGCGCGCCATGCGTGGCGGCGGTGCCGGCCTTCTTCGGCGCGCCATAGCCGATCACGGTGCGGCAGGCGATCATCGAGGGTTTGTCGGTGACCGCCTTGGCCAATGTCATCGCCCGCTCGATCTGCTCCGGGTCGTGGCCGTCGACGCGCTGCACATGCCAGCCGGCGGCGGCGAAACGCATCAGGTGGTCTTCCGAGGTCGACAGCGACGTCGCGCCGTCGATCGAGATGCCGTTGTCGTCGAACAGCACGATCAATCGGCCCAGGCCTAGATGGCCGGCGAGCGTGATCGCCTCCTGGCCGATGCCCTCCATCAGGCAGCCGTCGCCGGCGATCGCCCAGGTGTGGTGATCGACCACCGTGTCGCCGAAATGCGCCGCCAGCGAGCGCTCGGCGATCGCCATGCCCACGGCGTTGCCGAGGCCCTGGCCGAGTGGGCCGGTCGTGGTCTCGATGCCGGCGGCGTGGCCGTACTCGGGATGGCCGGCGGTGCGCGAGCCGACCTGGCGGAAACGCTTGATCTCCTCCATGGTCATATCGGCGTAGCCGGTGAGATGGAGCAGCGCGTAGAGCAGCATCGAGCCGTGGCCGGCCGACAGCACGAAGCGGTCGCGGTCGGGCCAGTGCGGATCGGCGGCGTCGAACTTCAGGAACTTCGAGAACAGCACGGTCGCGACATCGGCCATGCCCATGGGCATGCCGGGATGACCAGAGTCGGCCTGCTGTACCGCGTCCATCGCCAGCGCCCGGATGGCGTTCGCCATGTCGTGATGAGCGATGGCTTGCGAGCCTGGAGCGGCGGCGGTCGAAGCGGTCATGATCGGGGTTTCTGCGGGCGCGAGAGGCGGGAATCGGCCGGTTTGCCTGAGGGCGCGCACCATGCCGAGGGGTCCGCGTGGCGTCAATGCGCGCCATGTGCCGCTTGCCCTGCGTCGCGAAATGAGCACGCGGCGGCCACAGGGCCTTGAGACGGCAGCGCTTTTCGCCTATTTTTTGCGGTAGCGTTTAGATAACCGATTTGTGGACAACAACCAGATATTGCGTGTGGATTGCCCAACGCCCTCGACATATTGACGGTAGGGCTGCAAGCGCCCATTGTAGCGTCAAGCTGGAACAGGCGCAGGGCGAGTCCCACGAGAAAGAATTGCCGATGACAACGAAGCTCGACGAAGCCAAGGGCCTCGACGAGGCCAAGGGCAAGGTCAATAACGCGCTCAGCCGGCTCGAGAAGATGATCGAGCAACGCCTGCGTGAGGAAACCGCGCGGGCTGACGAGTTGGCCGCCAAGCTCTCGGCGCTGGAAAGCCAGCACGAGGAACTCAAGCGCGTCGCCTCCGATGTCGAAGCGCGGCTCGAGCGGGCCATGACGCACATCCGCGGTCTCCTGACGGCTGACCAGCGTTGACCACCTCAGTCGCCTGCTTCACACTGGCGACCAATAAAAAACGACTTAATCCCCCTCCAAGAACGAATGTGAGTGCTGGCCATGCCGCACGTGTCCGTCCGTATCAACGCCCGTCAGTATGAGATCGCCTGCGCCGAGGGCGAGGAGGAGCGCTTGCTGGCGCTCGCCGCCGACCTCGACGCATGCGTGGTGGATCTGCGCAAGCAGATCGTCGGCGCGCCCGAGATCAAGCTGCTGGTGCTCGGCGCGCTGATGATGGCCGATAAGGCGCGCGAAGCCGCGGGCCGCATCGAGCAGGCCGAGCTGGAAGCCGTCCGCGCGCGCAGCGAGCTGCAGATGCTGCGCCAGGAACTCGACGCCAGCCGTGCCGAGGCCGCGACACGTCGCACGGCGCAGCCCGAAGTCCGGCTGGAGGATCTGTTCTCCGGACTCGAGACCCGCATCGAAGGTCTCGCGCGCAAAGTCGCCGCCGCCTGACAGGAATGTTGTAGTAGCACCCGCCGATCCCTACATTGGGGACGGGGCGGAGTGCTGCGCGGTGCGTGGGCCGCAAAAACCCTGGGGCCAATGCTCTCCTCTAGGGAGCTGTTCCTGGTCTTGATCCTGGTCTCGATCACACGGCGCCCACCTGCGCAAGCAGGCCACAGAGGTTAAGCCGGGCTTTCACGGCCATCGTGGCGCCGCCCCACCTTTCTTTTCTCACGCCATGACCGACGAACCTCTCCTCCAGCTCAAGCGCGACTTGCGTATCGACATGATCGCGAAGCGCGCGGCGATCAGCGACGCCGCGCGGGCGGCGGCGCGCGACTCACTGATCCGCGTCTGGCGACGCGAGCGGCCGGTGCCGGTGCGCGAGGCGACCGGCACGGCGCCGGTTATCGCCGCCTTCTGGCCGATGGGCGAGGAGATCGACATCCGCCCGTTGCTGTTGGCGCTGCACGAGGATGGCCACCCGCTCTGCCTGCCGCGCACGCCCAAGCGTGGCGAGCCGCTGATGTTCCATGCGTGGCAACCAGGCGAGACGCTGGAACCCGGTCCGCTCGGCACTTCGCAGCCCCGGGGCGCGGCGCCGGTGATGGAGCCCGACGCGCTGATCGTGCCGCTGCTCGCGGTCGATCCCGCCGGCTTCCGCCTGGGCTATGGCGGCGGCTTCTACGACCGCACGCTGACGCGCCTGCGATCGCGCCGCGCCGTCACCGCCATCGGCGTCTGCTTCGACGACCAGCGCGTCGCGCGCGTGCCGACGGGTCCCAACGACGCAAGGCTGGACTTCCTTTTGACGGAGCGTGCGCTGCTCGCCTTCGCCTGAAGCTGGGCTAAGCTCCCGACCTGAAGCACGGGAGATACGCACATGACGACCGGCAAACCGAGCGCGCCGTTGGGAAACGTGGTGGCGCCGCTCGACGACTGGCTCGCGAAGCAGGCCAGAGAAGAGATCATCGAGCCCGACCTGCCGATCGTCGATCCGCATCATCATCTGTGGGATCGCGCCAACCATCGCTACCTGCTCGATGAGCTGCTGGCCGACACCGGCTCGGGCCACAACGTGGTCGCGACGGTGTTCGTCGACTGCATGGCGTTCTACCGCGGCGATGGCCCGCGCGAGATGAAGCCGATCGGCGAGACCGAGTTCGCCAATGGCGTCGCGGCGATGAGCGCCAGCGGCGTCTATGGCGCGACGCGCGCCTGCGCCGCCATCGTCAGCCATGCCGATCTCACCTTGGGCGCCAAGGCGCGCGCGGTGCTGGAGGCGCAGATCGCCGCCGGCAACGGCCGCTTCCGCGGCATTCGCCACGCGGCGGGCTGGGACGAAAGCCCATTGATCCGCAACAGCCACACCAATCCGCCCAAGGGCCTCTACGCCGACAAGACCTTCCGCGAGGGTTTTGCCCAACTGGCGCCGCTGGGCGTCTCGTTCGAGGCCTGGCAGTACCATCCGCAGCTGCGCGAGGTCACGGACTTGGCGCGCGCCTTCCCCGATACCTCGATCATCCTCAACCATTGCGGCGGGCCGCTGGGTATCGGCCCTTACGCCAACCAGACGCCGGGCGTCTACTCGCAATGGCGCAAGGACATGGCCGAGCTGGCGACGTGCCAGAACGTCACCGTGAAGCTGGGCGGGCTCGGTATGAAGGTCGGTGTCTTCGATCATTTCGATCGGCCGGTGCCGCCGACCTCGCGCGAGATCGCCGAGGCCTGGAAGCCCTGGATCGAGCACTGCATCGAGAGCTTCGGCGAAGCGCGCTGCATGTTCGAGAGCAACTTCCCGGTCGATAAGGTCTCCACCGGCTACGCCGTGCTGTGGAACGCCTTCAAGCGTCTTGCCTCAGGTGCGTCGGCGGCGGAGAAGACGGCGCTGTTCAGCGGCACGGCGGCGCGCGTCTATCGCCTCGGCTGACCACCCCTGTGCCGGGATGGTGAACCGAGTTGAGTTGATCGAGCCGATCCCGGCGGCCTCTCCTCGCGCTTCGACGATGGAGATGCCGATGCCGAGACTCTTCCTGCTGTTCGCCTTGATCCTGGCGCCGCTAGCCGCCGTCGCGTCGGAGAACGGCATCATCGCCGTGCCCAGTCCGCACAACGTCCAGGACTCCGTGACGAAGATCGAAGCCGTCGCCAAGGCGCGCGGGCTGACGATCTTCGCGCGCGTCGACCACTCGGGCGAAGCGAAAGGGGCCGGCCTCGACATGCCGCCGACGCAGCTGCTGGTGCTCGGCAATCCCAAGGCCGGCACGCCGTTGATGCTGGCCAAGCCGTCGCTGGCCATCGACCTGCCGCTCAAGATTCTCGTCTGGCAGGACGCCGCCGGCAAGGTTTGGGTCGGCTACAACGATCCCGCGTTCCTGAAGCAGCGGCACGGGCTGACCGATGAGCAGGCCAAACCGCTGGGCGCGCCGGGTGGCCTGATCGAGGCGGCGCTGAAGTAAGCGCTTCCGTCGGGCCGGGCGTGGTGGTGAACTGCGCGCCGTTCACCATACGGATGATCGAGGAACCATCGCCATGAGCATCTATGAACTGCGCGTCTATCGCTGCGTGCCGGGCCGGCTGCCGGCGCTGCTGAAGCGCTTCGAGACCATCACGCTGAAGATCTGGGAGAAGCACGGCATCAAGCAGGCCGGCTTCTGGACCGTGCTGGTCGGCGAGTCGAACCAGGATCTCTATTACCTGCTGCAATGGGACTCGCTGGCCGATCGCGAGACCAAGTGGAACAAGTTCGCCGCCGACCCGGAATGGCACGCCAAGCGCGCCGAGACCGAGAAGGACGGCGCGATCGTCGCCAATGTCAGCGTTCAGTTCCTGTCGCCGACCAGCTTCTCGTCGGTCAAGTGACCCGCAGGGTCATCCTGAGCGTGGCGAAGGATCCAGGTCCTTCGCTGGCGCTCAGCATGACGGGGAGTCAGTGCCCGCTGACCTTGCCCGTCGCCTGCGTGGGGTAGGTCAGCCGGTCGACATAAGCGATGCCGATCGCCGAGACGATAAAGGTCAGGTGGATGATGGTCTGCCACATCACCGCGGCCTCGGTGAAGTTCGCCTTCGGCCCGCCTAGCCCGCCTGCCTCGATGAAGGTGCGCAGCAGGTGGATCGAGGAGATGCCGATGATCGCCATCGCCAGCTTGATCTTCAGCACGCTGGCGTTGACGTGGCTCAGCCATTCCGGCTGGTCGGGATGGCCTTCCAGCCGCATGCGCGACACGAAGGTCTCGTAGCCGCCGACGATCACCATGATCAGCAGGTTGGAGATCATCACCACGTCGATCAAGCCCAGCACGATCAGCATGATCTCCTGCTCGGTGATCTTCAGCGCAGTGGCCACGAGATGCCACAGCTCCTTGATGAACAGGAAAACGTAGACGCACTGGGCGACGATCAGACCGAGATAGAGCGGCAGCTGCAGCCAGCGCGAGCTGAAGATCAGCGCCGGCAGGATGCCGAGGCGGGGGCGTTCGTGTTGTGGATCGGCCATGGGTTCCGTCGAGGGGTTGGGTGCGCCGCAACATCGGCGTAGGCGACAGCGATTTCAAGACGGATATCCTGCCGTCAGAAAAAGAACCCCGAGGTCAGAAAATGGTACACGCCGATCGCCGCGATGCCGGCCAGGATGGCGTAGTGGACGGCGCGATTGCCCCAGATCGTGGGTTGCCGCGACAGCTTCAGGGCGACCATCGCCGCCAGAACGACGGCCACCGGGCCGGCGATCAGCGCGCCATAATTGAGGGTGATGTCCTCGACGACCACGCCGTTGACCGTGCGCCGGGACGAGGTCGTGAAGCCGATCAGATAGGTGCCCAAGGCCACGGCAAGCGCGACCCATTTGCCCTCCATGTAGCTCATCATCTGATCGTAGATGTCCGACATTCCCGGCGCCCCCCGTCCTTTGCGGCAGTCTCGCCCGGTTGTGGCGGCTTGTCATCGGTCCTGGACTGCGCGAGCCTGTCGCCATGACGCTGACCATCACCCCCCGCGACCCCGCCCGCCCCGACTTCGCCGGTGAAGTCCGGGGCATCGATCTGCGCAAGCCGTTGACGCCGGACGAGGTGTCGGCGGTCGCCGCGGGCATGGACCACTACGCCGTGCTGGTTTTCCGCGGCCAGGACATCGACGACGAGCAGCAACTCGCCTTCAGCCGCAAGTTCGGGCCGATGGAGACGGCGACCGGCGACATCGCCAAGCCGGAGGACCGCCGGCTCAGCATGGACGTCAACGACATCTCCAACCTCGACAAGAACGGCAATGTGCTGGCGCGCGACGATCGCAAGCGGCTGTTCAGCCTCGGCAACATGCTCTGGCACTCCGACAGCTCGTTCAAGGCGACGCCGGCCAAGTACTCGGCGCTCTCGGCGCGCGTGATCCCGGAAAGCGGCGGCAACACCGAGTTCGCCGATATGCGCGCGGCGTGGGACGCGCTCGACCAGGAGACCAAGGACCTGGTGCGCGACATGGTGACGGTGCACAGCCAGATCTTCTCGCGCGGTATCCTCGGCTTCACCGACTTCACGGATGACGAGCGCGAGAAGTGGGCGCCGGTGCGTCAGCGCCTTGTGCGCCGTCATCAGTCGAGCGGCCGGCTGTCGCTCTACCTCTCCGCCCATATCGGCGGCATCGAGGGCTGGCCGATGCCCGAGGCGCGCGCGCTGATCCGCGACCTCACCGAGCACGCGACGCAGCGCCAGTTCGTTTACGCCCATGTCTGGCGGCCGCGCGACCTGGTGATGTGGGACAATCGCGCGACGATGCATCGCGCGCGGCGCTACGACGCCACCAAGGTGCGCGACATGCACCGCACCACGAACGCCGACAGCGCGCCGACGCTGGAACAGCCGGTCTGAGGCTGGAGGCGTGGCTCGTCGTTATTTCCCCTGGGCGCGTCTGCCCGACGACGAGCTCCTGAAGCTGCGGCTGAAGGACCTCAAGGTCCGCGTCGAGGGCACCTGGCTGGAGGATTGCCTCGCCGAGCTGCATATCGAGCTGGAGCAGCGCGGGCTCGCCATCAAGCCGCACGCCTGGATCTCCGACGAGTGGTTCAGCCCCGACACGACGCCGGGCATCGCCGTCCCTTTCTATCTTGCCCATCCCCGCCTGATGCGGCTGGAACGGCGCAAGATCATCGACGTCGAGGGCGGCACGATCCCGGAGTGCATGAAGATCCTCAGGCACGAGGCGGGCCACGTCGTGCGCCACGCCTATCAGCTCAATAGACGCCGCCGCTGGCAGGAGCTGTTCGGCCCGTCGACCACGCGCTACCCGAAATATTACCGACCCAATCCGGCGAGCAAGAACTACGTCCAGCACCTGCGGCTGTGGTACGCGCAAAGCCACCCCGACGAGGATTTCGCCGAGACCTTCGCGGTGTGGCTGCGGCCGCGGTCGGACTGGCGGCGGCGCTACGCCGACTGGCCGGCGCTCCGGAAACTGGAATACGTTGACGAGCTGATGCAGGCGATCGCCGGCGAGAAGCCGATCCTCACCAAGCGGCTCAAGGTCGAGCCGCTGAGCCGCAACACGCGCACGCTCGAGGAGCACTACCGCAACAAGCAGGCGCTCTACGTCGTCGACACGCCCAAGACCTACGACCGCGACCTCACGCGCATCTTCTCCAGCGATCCGCGTCACGCGCGCTCGCCGGCGGCATCGACCTTCATCCGCCATCATCGCGCCGAGATCCGCCAGCTCGTCGCCAAGTGGACCGGCGAGTACCAGCTGACCCTCGACGCCGTGCTCGACGCCATGATCGACCGCTGTCGCGAGCTGAGGTTGCGCGCCGTGGGACCGCTGCACAAGCTCAAGACAGACTTCACCGTGCTGCTCACGGCGCGCGCGGTCCACTCGCTCTATAGCCCCTCCCGCCGCGAATGGATCGCGATGTGACGGGCTCACACGGCGTCACACCAACCACCCTCTCGCCACAGGCGGGGAGAGGGAGAGGCATGCCATGAAACGCCTGCGCATCATCGTCCTGATGCATCCCGACCTGGTGCCGCCGGATAAGCTGGATGGCGTCGATCGCGAGACCGCGCCGTGGAAGACCGAGTACGACGTGGTCAGCACGTTGCGCGCGGCCGGCCACGACGTGAAAGCCCTGGGCGTACAGCACGAGCTGAGGCCGATCCGCGACGCCACCGATTCCTTCAAACCGCACGTCGTCTTCAACCTGCTGGAGCAGTTCCACGGCGAAACGGCCTACGACCAGAACGTCGCCTCCTATCTCGAGCTGGCGCGCGTGCCCTATACCGGCTGCAACCCGCGCGGCTTGATGATCGCGCGCGGCAAGGATCTGTCGAAGAAGCTGTTGAGCTATCACCGCATCCCGGTACCGGCTTTCGCCGTCTTTCCGCGCGATCGCAAGGTCCGCAGACCCAAGCGGCTGGAGCTGCCGCTGATCGTCAAGAGCCTGAGCGAGGACGCCTCGGTCGGTATCGCCCAGGCCTCGGTGGTCGACAGCGACGAGAAGCTCGCCGAGCGCGTCGCCTTCATCCACGAGCGCATCGGCACCGACGCCATCGCCGAGCAGTATATCGAGGGCCGCGAGCTCTATGTCGGCGTGCTGGGCGGCGGCGGGCGCCTGCATGTGCTGCCGGTGTGGGAGATGGAGTTCGGCGACCTGCCCGCCGGCGCCATCAATATCGCCACCGCCAAGGTGAAGTTCGATCCCAAGTACCAGGAACGCCGCGGCATCGTGCAGGGCCCGGCGAAGGACCTCACGCCGGAGCAGACGCAGCGTATCCAGCGTATCGTCAAGCGCATCTGCCGCGTGCTGGTGCTCGACGGCTATGTGCGCATCGATTTCCGCCTGAGCGCCGCGGGCGTGCCGTACTTCATCGAGGCCAACCCCAACCCAGAGATCGCGCTCGGCGAGGAATTCGCCGAAGCGGCGAAGCACGGCGGCATGCCGTACCCGGCGCTGCTGCAACGCATCCTCGCGCTGGGCATGCGCCGCGGTATCGCGGTGGGCGCTTGAAACTACGGGCAGCCCGTACTATATGATCGATGACGAATTCGACTGGGATCACGCGAAGGCCGCGGCGAACTTCGCGAAGCATGGCCTCTCGTTCGAGCGGGCGAAGCTGGTGTTCCGCGATATCGCGAGGCTCGAAGCGTACGACGATCGCCGCGACTACGGCGAGGATCGGTTCATTGCGACGGGCGATGCCGGAGGCGTCATTCTCGTCGTGGCTTACACTGAAAGGGAAGGGCGTGTGCGGATCATCTCGGCCCGCCGCGCAACCAGACATGAGCAGCAAACGTACGCCAAAAACCGCGGTGACTGATCTGCGACCTATGAGCGACGACGAGGTCGAGGCAGCGGCGCTGTCGGATCCCGATAATCCACCGCTGACGCCAGCGGATTTCAGGCGGATGAAGCGCGTGCCGCGGGTCAAGATCATTCGCCGTACGCTTGGCCTCAGCCAGGAAGAGTTCGCGGCCCGCTATCGCATCCCGCTCGGCACGCTGCGCGACTGGGAGCAGGGCCGCTCCGAGCCCGACCAGGCTGCGCGTGCCTATCTAAGCGTGATCGCCAAGGAACCCGATCTGGTGAGGCGAGCACTTGCCTCCAAGAAGGCCAACGCGGCAGCGTAAAGGGAGACGGTCGATGCTCACGCTCTACTTCTGCCCCGGCACCAGCTCGATGGCGCCGCACATCGCGCTGCACGAGATCGGCGCGCCGTTCGAGACGCGCGCCATTTCGCTGCGCCAGAAGACCAACCGCACGCCCGAGTACCTCGCGCTCAATCCCGAGGGCAAGGTGCCGACCTTGCTCGTCGATGGCCGGCCGCTGACCGAGGTCGCGGCGATCCTGCTCTACCTCGCCCGGCGCTATCCCGAAGCGGGCCTGCTGCCGAGGGACGACATCGAGGCCGAGGCGCAGGCTGTGTCGTGGATGTCGTTCATCGCCGCCACGGTGCATCCGGCGCGCCGCCAGGGATTGGAGCACGCGCGTAGTGTCTACGCCGTCGTCGAGAAGCGGCTGGGCGATCGCACCTGGGCGCTGGGCGATCGCTTTTCGATCGCCGACATCCATCTCTTTCGCCTGTTCTGGCGCTTTCGTACCTCGCTCAATCCCGAGCCGGGCGAGTTCCCTTCGCTCGTCGCGCACCACGATCGTATGATGGCGCGGCCGTCAGTGAAGAAGACAATCGAGGTCGAGTCTGTGGTCGGTTACGAACTGCCGCCGTGATGGTGCGCGCATGGCGGCCGACCTTCCTGCTGCGCGCCGTGCCTACGCCGAAGATCTCGCGCGCCTCGGACCCATGGCGCAGACGCCCGGACTGACGACGGCCTTCGCCACCGTGCCGCGCGAGCGGTTCCTCGGCGCTGGCCCATGGCGTATCATCGTGCCGAGGACGATGGGCAATGAGGTCTTCGTGTCGCCCGATGCCGATCCCGCCCATCTCTATCGCGATGTTCTCGTTACCATCGACGCCGCGCGCGGCATCAACAACGGCCAGCCCAGCCTGTGGGCGCGCGCGTTCGATCGGCTCGGTCTCAGGCCCGGCGCGCGCGTGCTGCATGTCGCGGCCGGCACCGGCTATTACAGCGCCATCCTGGCCGAGACGGTCGGGTCGACCGGCCGCGTCGTCGCCGTGGAGTACGAAGCCGATCTCGCCCAGCGGGCGCGCGCCAACCTCGAACCCTGGCCGCAGGTCAGGCTCGTGCACGGTGATGGCCGTACGCACGATCCTGGATTCGATGTCGATTGCATCGTGGTCTGCGCCGGCGCGACGCATCCCGCGCCGCTATGGCTCGATCGCCTCACGGCTGGCGGCGTGATGGTGATGCCGCTGACCGGGCGCTACGGCTGGGGCTTCATGCTGCGCGTCGAGCGCCGCGGAGAGACGTTTGCGGCGTCGTCAGTGAGCGGCGTCGGCATCTATCCCTGCGCTGGCGGCCGCGACGTTGCGGCCGAAGGCAAGCTGCAGACAGCGCTCGACGGGCTCACCAGCAACACACCGCCGATCAAGGCGTTGCATCGCGGCGCGCCTGACGCGAGCGATCGCCCACGCGTCTGGTATGCTGGTCCCGGGTTCTGGCTCGAGCGGGCGTCGGAGGCGACATGAGGCGGATTCTATTCTTTCTGCTGCTGTTCCTTGCGGCGCCTGCCGCCGCTGAACCGGTGCGGCTGTTCGACAACGTGTTGTCGTTCGATCTACCACCGGCGTTCCGGCCGATGACCGCCGCGGACATCGCCAAGAAATACCCGACCCAGAATCCGCCGCAGCACGGCTACACCGACAGCGACAATCTCATCGTGACGCTTGTGGCGACGCGCAACGTCAATCCCGGCCACACGCCCGACAAGCTGAAAGCCTTCGGTGAAGCGATCCATCGGAGTATCTCGGGTCGCGCCGGGATCACGATGCATCGCCACGGCGTGACCTCCATCGGCGGCGCCGAGTGGTACGCCCTCGACTTTGCCGCGGAGACGGCCAACGAGCCCGTCGAGAACCGTCTGCGGGTTGGCATTCGGCAAGGATACGTCGTGATCTTCTCGGTCAACGCAACAACGCGCGTCTTCCCGCAGCGCGAGGCCGAGCTGCTGCGCGTGCTGGAGACGTTGAAGCTCGACTGATCAGCCCGCGCCGTTGGTCATCGCCTTGGCCAGCGAGGCATGGAAGTCGTGCAGCCCCGGCTCGTTGCGGCCGAACACGACGTGGTCCTGCGCGCCGCTGTGAAAGCCCTGCTGGATCGTGCGCGCCATCGGGAAGTCCTCGACCTGCACGGTGCCGCGCAGGATCTGCCAGTTCTTTTCCCACTTCTCGCGATCGGCCGCGCGCACCTCGCGCTCCGGGCTGATCAGCCAGGTGCGCACGATGCAGCGGTTGGGATCGGCGCCATCAGGCACCGCCGTCCAGAACTCGACGTGGTCGCGCTGCCAGACGACGATGGCGTTGGGGAAGACGCGATGGATGCCGACGATGTGGTCGCCGAGCTGGCGCTGCTCGATCGGCAGGTGGCGCACCGCTTCGTAGCTCTTGCGCGGTGCCACGAAGCGGCCGTGCTTGCCCAGTTGATCATAGACGCCGCCACGGCCCTCGATGAAGCGGCCCACGGTTTTGTTGTGCAGATGCGGCACGTGATAGAGCTCGAGGAAGGTGTCGACCACGAGCTTCCAGTTGAGCTGCTCGGGATAGCGCTCGAAACGGAACACGCCACCCTCGGCGATCTTCATCTCCGCCAGGACCGCGTTCATCGGCCCGAGGAAGGCCTCGATGTCGACCGCGCCGCCTTCGATCGGGCCGAACCACACCAGCCCATGGCGCTCGGCGACGGGCAGGGGCACCAGCGCGCGACTGGCGCGGTCGATGCCGCTGAAGGCCTCCTGCTGCGGAATGTGGCGCAGGCTGCCGTCGGTGCCATAGACCCAGGAGTGGAACTTGCAGGTGAAGGTGGCCTTGTGGCCGGCCTCCTCGTCGACCACGCGGCAGCCGCGGTGGCGGCAGACATTGTGGAAGGCGGCCAGCTTGCCATCGGCCTGGCGCACGATGAGCGCGGACACGCCATCGATGTCGATGGTGCGGAAATCGCCAGCCCGCGCCAGCTCGGCGGAGGCGGCGACGATCAGTGGCTGGCGGCGGAACAGCGTATCGCGCTCGCGCTTCAGATGCTCGGCGTCGATGTAGTGCGAGACCGGCTGGCGGTACTCGGCTTCGGCCATCATCGTCGTATTGGCCGCCAGCAGTCCGGCGATCTGCTCGCCCAGCCGGTGTTCAGTCGCGACATCCATGGCACTCTCCTCCGCTGGCCGCATGATGACGCAGGGCGGGCGGGCAGGGCAATATGGCGGGCTGGAAGGTAGGTGGCGTGATGAAAGTGTTGTTCTGCGGCGATATCGTCGGGCGTAGCGGGCGCGATGTGGTGTTGCGCGAGGTGCCGCGCCTGCGCAAGGCGCTGGGTCTCGATTTCGTCGTGGTCAACGGCGAGAACTCGGCCGCCGGCTTCGGCATCACCGCCAAGATCTGCGCCGAGCTGCATGCCGGCGGCGTCGACGTGATCACCGGCGGCAACCATTCCTGGGACCAGAAGGAGGTCATGGCGCATATCGCCCAGGACAAGCGCCTGCTGCGGCCCATCAACTTCCCGCCCGGCACGCCGGGCTGGGGCGCCAATGTCTACGACGCGGCCAAGCGCCAGAAGGTGCTGGTGATCAACGTGATGTGCCGGCTGTTCATGGACCCGCTCGACGATCCCTTCCGCGCGCTCGACGCCGAGCTGGCCAAACATCGGCTGAAGGGCACGGCCGACTTCATCCTCGTCGACGTGCATGGCGAAGCCACGAGCGAAAAACAGTCGATCGGCCATTTCCTCGACGGCCGCGTCTCGGCGGTGATCGGCACGCATAGCCACATCCCCACGGCCGATTCCTGGATTCTGCCTGGCGGTACGGCCTATCAGACCGACGCGGGCATGTGCGGCGATTACGACTCGGTGATCGGCATGAAGAAGGACGTCGCCATGCAGCGCTTCATCCGCAAGATCCCGGGTGAGCGCCTGTCGCCGGCGGAGGGCGAGGGGACACTGTGCGGCGTGCTGATCGAGAGCGACGACGCCACCGGCCTGGCCCGCTCGATCCAGCCGGTCCGCATCGGCGGACGGCTGCCGGCGACCGTCATCGGTGCGCCATAGTCGGCACCTATGCTGCTATCGTGAAATGAGCAGGCACTTCGGTGCTGATTCGTTCCAAATTCTCCACGGGTTGTAGGTGGACGGGGGTGCCGATCACTACATCCGGTATGGTCGAGACTCTTGTTGACGGCACCCGAAAAAGAATCAAAAGTCATTGTTATTGAACGGTTTTTTCTTAAATCGTTCGCCGAATTTCCCAGTTAGAGGGGGCGTCGGAACCAAGGTTCCGACGTTTTTTAGGCGGGGGTCTCTGACCCCCGCCCTTTTTTTGTTTTCAACGCCAAGCTGTGGAAAAACCTAGGGGATATCCACCACGACGTGGCCGATCTTGCTGCCGTCCTCGACGGTGAGATGGGCTTCGGCGGTCTTCGCCAAGGTCGCGCGCGAGGCGATGTTGAACAGCGCGTTGCCGTTCGCTACCCAGCGCTCGATGTCGCGGAAACACTGCGCGCGCTGCTGCGGCGTGATGGTGTAGACCAGCACCGGCCGCAGCACGACGTTCTTCACGATCGAAGCGAAGAACGACAGCTCGGCGGTGGGCGCCTTCGAACCGTAATAGGCCAGTACGCCCTCCGGCTTCAGCATCGCCAGGTCCATCGCCAGGTTTTCGCCCAGCTCGACCTCGACGATGCGATCCAGCCCGCGACCGCCGGTGATCGCCTTCACGCGCTCCCCGACATTCTCGCCGCGATAGTTGATGACGTGATGCGCGCCCGCGGCCCTGGCATGCGCCGCCTTGGCCTCGCCGCTCACCGTCGCGATCACCTCCGCGCCGGCCCAGCGCGCGAGCTGCACCGCGTAGTGGCCGACGACGCCGGCGGCGCCCGAGACCAGCACGGTCTGCCCGGTGGGCGAGCCGTCGGCGAACAGGCAGCGATGCGCGGTCATCACGGGAATGCCCAGGCACGCACCCTGCGCGTCGTCGAGCCCCTGGGGCAGCGGCACCGCGAACTCCGCCGGCAGCGCGCAGAGCTCGGCCGCCGTGCCGCCGGCGCGCAGATAGGCGGCGTTGAACACCCACACGCGCTCGCGGACACGCGACGAGGGCACGCCGGAACCGACCGCGACGATCTCGCCCGCGCCGTCGCTATGCGGCACCTGGCGCTTGAGCGTCATCTTGGCGCGCAAGCCCATGCGGCTCTTCACATCGGACGGATTGACCGCCGACGTGCGCATGCGCACCACCACCTCGCCGGCACCAGGCGAGGGATCCGGCATGTCGCCGACCACCAGCACCTCGTCGGCCGGACCATTACGCTCGTACCAGCACGCTTTCATGTCGCCCTCAGTCCTTTATGTCTGACGAATGATACCGATGCTCCGGCGGTACCTCTGCGGCGGCGATCGCCTGGATGTCTTCGTCGGTCAATTCCTCGACGAGCAAGGCCTCCCGCCAATAGCCGCTGTGGTCTGGGGCGTCAGGTCCGATCATGTCGAACGATATACCGTCGTTTCGTGGGTGCCGAACAGCGGAGTCAGCGCCCACCCCTGGCGAGCAGCGCCAGTGCCTTCACCTTGGTCGCCTCGTCCGCGCTGCCCGCGTTGCCGCTGTCGAAAGGCGGTTGCGGATCGTATTCGATGGCG
The DNA here is from genome assembly GCA_022844045.1 of Reyranellaceae bacterium. GTDB lineage: Bacteria > Pseudomonadota > Alphaproteobacteria > Reyranellales > Reyranellaceae > JAFAZJ01. Next base: position 24,466 of record JALHMM010000075.1, read on the forward strand.
AGCTGCAGGCCGCGCGCCGTCGGCTCGTCGGTGAGCGCGGCGGCGAGCGTCAGCGCCATGTCGATGCCGGCCGAGACGCCGGCGGCGGTGATCACCTTGCCGTCGCGCACGACGCGCGCGTTGGCCGGCGTGGCGCCGAACTTCGCCAGCGACTTCAGCGCCGCCCAATGCGTCGTGGCGCGTTTGCCCTGCAGCAGGCCGGCGGCGCCCAGGATCATGGCGCCGGTGCAGACCGAGGTGGTCCAGCGCGTCGTGGCATCGATCGCGCGTACCCAATCCAGCGTGCGTTGGTCGTCGAGCTGCGGTCGGACATTGCCCGAGCCGGGCACGACCAGCACGTCGGCCGACGCGACCTGGGTGAATGGCACGGTGTCGTCGAACACCAGCCCGGTATCGGTCTTGACCCGCGCGCCGTGGCGGCTGGCGACCACGGCCTGGGCACCGGGCAGGCGCGAGAGCACCTCCCACGGCCCGATGGCGTCGAGCGTGGTCATGTCGTCGTAGAACAGGAAGGCGATGCGCATGGCCGCTCCCGATATGCTAGAAAGCCGCAACAGGCAACCAAGCAAGCTTCCCCCGAACCATGGCCGGCCATTCACAGTTCAAGAACATCATGCACCGCAAGGGCGCGCAGGACGCCAAGCGGGCCAAGATCTTCACCAAGCTGCTGCGCGAGATCACCACGGCGGCCAAGCAGGGGCTGCCCGATCCGGCCGCCAATCCGCGCCTGCGCGCCGCCGTGATCGCCGCGCGGGCCAGCAACATGACGCGCGACACGATCGAGCGCGCCATCAAACGCGCCTCAGGCGTCGGCGGCGAGGCCGACTATGTGGAGATGCGCTATGAGGGCTATGGCCCGGGCGGCGTGGCGCTGATCGTCGAGGCGCTGACCGACAACCGCAACCGCACCGCGTCCGACGTGCGCTCGACCTTCGCCAAGTACGGCGGCAACATGGGTGAGAGCAACAGCGTGTCGTTCATGTTCGACCGCGTCGGCGAGTTCAAGTTCCCGCTCTCCGCCGGCAACGCCGACGACGTGATGGAAAAGGCGATCGAGGCCGGTGCCGACGACGTGCAAAGCGTCGAGGGCGAGGAGGGCTATCACGAGATCACCTGCGCCCAGGACGATTTCGCCGCTGTGCGCGAGGCACTCGAGAAGTCGCTGGGCCAGCCGAGCAGCGCCAAGATCGTCTGGCGCGCCAGGATCACGGCGCCGGTCGAGGGCGAGCAGGCGCAGAGCCTGTTCAAGCTGATCGAGCAGCTCGAGGACAACGACGACGTGCAGAACGTCTACGCCAATTTCGAGATGTCCGACGCCACCATGGCGAGTTTGGCGGGGTAGGGTGAGGGGTTCATGCGCCTGATCGGCCTCGACCCCGGATTGCGCAATACCGGCTGGGGCGTGATCGAGTCGGAAGGCAGCCGGCTGACTTTCGTCGCTTGCGGCGTCGTGCAGTCCGACGCGGCGCTGTCGTTGGCCGAGCGTCTCTGCGAACTCTTCGACGGCGTCACCGCGGTGATCCGCGAGTGGCAGCCGGTGGAAGCCGCGGTCGAGGAGACCTTCGTCAACAAGAACCCCAACTCGACGCTGAAGCTCGGCCAGGCGCGCGGCGCGGTGCTGATGGCGCCGGCCAAGCTCGGTCTCGTCGTGATGGAGTACGGCGCCAACCACATCAAGAAATCCGTGGTCGGCGTCGGCCATGCCGAGAAGCAGCAGGTCGAGCTGATGGTGTCGCGCCTGTTGCCCGGCGTCACCGCCACCGCCGACGCTGCCGATGCGCTGGCCGTCGCGATCTGCCACGCCCATCATCGCCGGACCGGCCACAAATGGGTCGCGGGCAAGGTGCAGGCCGGCGCCGAAGGCGGCGAGATCGGCGCCGTGCGCGGCGGCCGTGTCGGCGCGGGCCGCGGCAAGAGCGGCGTACGGGGATCACAGGCGGAGTGGGAGCGCGCCATGCTGGCGCGGGCGACCAAACGATGATCGGACGACTGCGCGGCACCATCGAGCAGGTCGACGAGGATTCCTGCGTCGTCGACGTCAACGGCGTGGGCTACGTCGTGCACGCCTCCGCGCGCACCCTGCGCGAGCTGTCGCCGGGCATCGAGGCGCGGCTGCTGGTCGAGACCGTGGTGCGCGAGGACGCGATCCTGCTCTATGGCTTCGTCGCCGCCGCCGAGCGCGATTGGTTCCGTATCCTCACCACGGTGCAGGGCGTCGGCGCCAAGGTGGCGCTGTCGCTGCTCTCGACGCTCGCACCCGACGAACTCGCCTCGGCCATCGTCGCGCAGGACAAGGCGTCGCTGAACCGCGCATCAGGCGTCGGCCCCAAGCTCGCCGCGCGGCTGACCACCGAGCTCAAGGACAAGGCGACGCAGTGGGGCGCGATCCCCGGCGCGCGTGCCGCGACGGCGGGAGCGAAAACCGACACGCCGGCTACGGCGCCATCTGCTAACGAGGACGCGATCTCCGCCCTGGTCAATCTCGGCTACAAGCGCATGGAAGCCTTCGGCGCCATCGCCCGCGTCGCCCAACGCCTGGGGGCCGACGCCAAGATCGACGCGCTTATCCGCGAGGGCTTGCGCGAACTGGCGCGCTAGCCAACCTAGAAGCGCGCGACGCCGGCGTCCAAGCCCATGCAGATTCGCCCGGCGATGACATAGTTGTTCGGCGACATCGCGACGTGCTTCACGGCGACATGAACGTCGCGCGCGCGGCGCTCCAACGGCGCACTCGCGAAGATCGAGACGGTCCCCGCCACAGCCGACAGCATGTCGACAATGCGCACAGCGCTTTCCGCCGCGTGGGCGCAGGCCGCCCGGAACAGGGCGCGCGCACGGATCGGCCGGTCGCCGCCAATGTCGGTGGCCGTCATAAGCTCGGTAATGGTCTCGATCAGAAAAGCGCGCGCCGCGTGATGGAGCGCTTCGACACGGCCAACCTCGGCTTGGACGATTTCGCGATCGCGTAAGGCGGCCGACGTGCCCCGGCGCGACGTCGTGCCTGCCAGCCCAATGAAGTCGGAGATTGCCGCGCGCGCGATGCCCAATGGAACGACGGAGACGGTCAGCGGATAGATCGATGCCACCGGCAACCGGTAGAGGATATTCGGCTGGGTCGGCGGCGGATCCACGAACGGATGTGCATGGGCGGCGGGAACGAAAACATCGCGTGCCTCGAAATCGCAGCTGCCGGTGCCACGCATGCCCGCTACGAACCAGTTGTCGACGATGGACACGCGCCCAGCCGGGAGATGGCAGCAGACCAGTTCGGGCACAGCGGCCGGCACCGGTGATGCCACGGCGCATAGCCCCATCGCCCACGTCGCGTGGTGAATGCCGCTGCCGAACGGCCAGCGCCCGGTGACGCGATACCCGCCGTCGACCGGCACGGCTTCGCCAACCGCTCCCGTCGACGAGACGATGAAGGCGCGTCGGTCGGCGAACCAGTCACCAGCGACTTCCGGCGCCAGATAGCCGCCGACCCGGCTCATGCCGCCACCGTTGCCAACCAACCAACCAACCGATCCATCGAGCTCGCTCGCGGCCTCGACCACGCGCATGAAGCCGTGCGGCGAGAGCTCTGGCCCGCCCAGCGCCTTCGGCAGCAGCAGGCGAAACGCGCCGATGTCGCACAGGGCGTCGAATACCGGCTCGGGCAGCCGCCGCGCGCTGTCGAACGAGGCCCGATGCTTCTCGATCAGCGGCCGCAGACCGCCGAGCTGCTCGACCAGGCGATCGACACGATTGGCTTCGTGCGTACTGATCCAGCTGTCGGGCATGGCTTTCGGTCCTTGGTTAACGGATCGACTGTCCGGTCCCGCGTGCCGTGCGGCAAGTTCGTAGAATTCAGGTGCGGTGCGATCCTATTCATCTAGAGTCGCGCCATGAGGGCGCTGCCACCATTGCCCGGACTGCGGGCCTTCGAGGCCGCCGCGCGGAATCTGAGCTTCAAGGCGGCGGCCGCCGAGCTCGGCGTCACGCCGACCGCGATCAGCCACCAGATCCGATCTCTCGAACGCTATTGCGGCCAGCCCCTGTTTCGCCGCGAGCCGCGTCCCATGTCCCTGACCTGGGCCGGCGAGCAGTTGTTCCCGGTCGTCCGCGACAGCCTCGATCTGTTCAGCGAGACATTGAGCGCGATCCGGTCGGGCGCCGCGACGGGACGACTGCGCATCACGACGACGAACGCCTTCGCCGCGCGCTGGCTGGTGCCGCGCCTGCCGAGCTGGCGAGAATCGCATCCTGGTCTTCGTCTCGACATCATTGGCACGGATGTCGTCCTGAACCTCAGATCAGGCGAGACGGATGTCGCCATCCGCTATGCGCGCGACCGCCCCGCCGATGCGACGAGCGTTGAACTCTTCCGCGATACGTTCCGCGTTGTCGCCTGTCCGTCGCTGGTCGGAAAAGCGAAGAAGCCGTTGGCGCCGCGTGACCTTGCACGCTTTCCCTTGATCGAAGCCGAATGGCCGCCCAGCGCAATCGGTGCGCCGAACTGGCGTCATTGGGAAACCACGGCGCGCAAGCTCGGCCACGACGTCCCTTCACTGGCCGGTGCGGCGGGGCTGAGCTTTCGCGAGGAGCTGCACGCCATCGAGGCGGTGCTGGCCGGGCAGGGCGTGGCGATCTGCAGCGACGTGATGGTCGGCCCCGAGCTGCGCGACGGCAAACTGCGCCAGCTCTCCGACATCACCTTGCCGGGCTACGGCTTCTACGTGGCGTACCGCGCGGATCATCCGAAGGTGCGGTCGATCAGGACATTCCTTGCCTGGGCGCAGGCGGTGGCGTAGCGGGAAAACCTCGGGGGCATCCCGCTAGGCCTGCCTGGCCTCGCGTGCTAAACAACACCGACCCTCCGTTCCGCCTACTGCGGAGCCAATCGCGTCGAAACGACCGCATCAGATGACCGCCAAGGATTCCGATCGCCTGATCTCCCGCGCCAAGGGCGAGGAGGATGCCGCCGAGCTGAAGCTGCGGCCGCAGGTGCTCGACGATTTCGTCGGCCAGAGGCAGGTGCGCGAGAACCTCAAGGTGTTCATCTCCGCCGCCCGTGCGCGCGGCGAGCCGCTCGACCACACGCTGTTCCACGGCCCGCCCGGCCTGGGCAAGACGACGCTCTCGCAGATCGTCGCCAAGGAGATGGGCGCGGGCTTTCGCGCGACGTCGGGGCCAGTGATCGCCAAGGCCGGCGATCTTGCCTCGATGCTGACCAATCTCGAGCGCGGCGACGTGTTCTTCATCGACGAGATCCATCGCCTCAACCCCGCCGTCGAGGAGATCCTCTATTCGGCGATGGAGGACTTCCAGCTCGACATCATGATCGGCGAGGGGCCGGCGGCGCGCTCGGTGCGCATCGATCTGCCGCCGTTCACGCTGGTGGGCGCCACGACGCGCTCGGGTCTGATGACGACGCCGCTACGGGAGCGCTTCGGCATTCCGATGCGCATGGACTTCTATACGGCGGACGAGCTCGAGACGATCGTGCGCCGCGCCGCGCGCGTGCTGAAGATCGAGATGACCGACGATGGCGCGGCCGAGATCGCCAAGCGCAGCCGCGGCACGCCGCGCGTCGCCAACAGGCTGCTGCGCCGCGTACGCGACTTCGCCTCGGTCGCCGATCATGGTGTCGTCACCGCCAAGATCGCCGATGCGGCGCTGAAGCGGCTCGAGGTCGACGCGCTGGGTCTCGATCTTATGGACCGGCGCTACCTGAGCTGCATCGCCGAGAAGTACAGCGGCGGGCCGGTGGGCGTGGAGACGCTGTCGGCGGCGTTGTCGGAGGAGCGCGACGTCATCGAGGACGTGATCGAGCCGTACCTGATGCAGCTCGGCCTGCTGATGCGCACGCCGCGCGGGCGCATGCTGGCGGAGGGCGGCTGGCGTCACATCGGCTTGCCGGTGCCCAAGACCTCGCGCGCGCAGCTCGACCTGCTCGACGATTCGCAATCGTGATGGGCGGTGCGACTTCAATATGACCGCTCGCGCCCACATCCTGCCGCTGCGTGTCTACTACGAGGACACCGACGCCGCCGGCATCGTCTATCACGCCAACTACCTGCGCTTCATGGAGCGCGGGCGCACCGAGTTCCTGCGTGAGCTGGGCCACGATCTCGCGGCGATGCGGTCGGGCACCGGCATCAACTGGGCGGTGAAACGGCTCGCCATCGAGTATGTCCTGCCCGGGCGGCTCGACGAGGCGCTGCTGGTGGTGACCACCGTCGAGGCCCTGCGCGGCGCGTCGGTCGATTTGCGCCAGCAAGTGAAGCGCGGCGACACGATATTGACCGATTCGACGCTGACACTGGTGTGCATGAACGAGGCGGGCCGTCCGGTTCGCCTTCCATCGGACGCACGACGAGCAATGAGCGAGCGAGCAATCATGTCTCGCGACGACATGACGCCGGATTGATCAACAAAAACAACGCGGTGTTGCCGAAATGCAACGTGCGGCGCCGCCAAGGTGCCATATTCTGCCGCTAACCCCTCTATCCCTCTTGGAGATCGTATGGATCCGGTGATTTTTCTCGCGCAGGTGACCCCGGCACCGGCGCCTGCGCCCGTTCCCTCGGTTCCGCTCACCCCGCCGCCTGGTACGGGCAGTGCCGCCACTGCGTTTGGCGGCCCGGCCATCGACGTCAGCTTCGTTGGCATGTTCGTCAATGCGCACATCGTCGTGCAGATCGTGATGGTGATGCTGCTGCTCGCCTCGGTGTGGTGCTGGGCGATCATCTTCGAGAAGACCATCCGGCTGCGCGCGCTGCGCAAGAAAGCCGACAGCTTCGAGAACACCTTCTGGTCCGGTGTTTCCCTCGATGACCTTTACGATCGCGTCGGCACCAAGCCCAACGATCCGCTGGGCAGCGTCTTCGCCTCGGCGATGCGGGAGTGGCGCCGGACCTTGTCGAAAGGTCTCGCGCAATCGGCGGCGACGCGCGCCAACTTGCGCGCGCGCATCGAGCAGGTGATGACCGTCACCGTGCAGCGCGAGATGGAGGCGATCGAGAAGCGCATGACCTTCCTCGCCTCGACCGGCGCGGCGGCGCCGTTCGTCGGCCTGTTCGGCACGGTGTGGGGCATCATGACCGCCTTCCAGGGCATCGCGATCTCCAAGAACACTTCGCTCGCCGTCGTGGCACCGGGCATCGCCGAGGCGCTGTTCGCGACGGCCCTTGGACTTGTGGCGGCGATTCCCGCGGTGCTGGCCTACAACAAGATCAGCAGCGACATCGGGCGTTTTGGTCAGCGGCTCGAGAACTTCGCCGTCGAGTTCGGCACCATCCTCTCGCGCCAGCTCGAGGAGTCGACCTGATGGCAATCTCGATGTCCGGTGGCAATGGCGGCATGCGCGGCCGGATGCGCCGGCGCATGTACACGCCGATGTCGGAGATCAACGTCACGCCCTTCGTCGACGTCATGCTGGTGCTGCTGATCATCTTCATGGTGGCGGCGCCGCTGATGAATGTCGGTGTGCCGGTTGACCTGCCCAAGACCAGCGCCGATCCGATCACCGGCCAGGACGAGCCGCTGGTCGTCACCGTCGACGCCAAGGGCGACATCTATCTTGGCGAGACCAAGTACAGCGCCGAGGATCTCGTCACCAAGCTGCGCGCGGTGCAGAAGGAGAAGCCCGACCAGCGCATCTTCGTGCGCGGCGACAAGGCGATCAACTACGGCAAGGTGATGGAAATCCTGGGCGTACTGCGCGCCGCGGGCTTCTCCAAGGCCGGCCTGGTCGGCGACCTTTCGACGCCGCCGGCTGGTGGTGCGGCGCCAGCGGCTCCTGCGGCCAAGCCGCCGGCACCGGCCGCAGCGCCGGCCAAGAAGTGATCGCGCGAGGGTGAGACCCGGCGATGAACGGACGCGGCAGCAGCTCAGGCGACATCGGCGCACCGGTCATCGTGTCGGTGAGCCTGCATGTCCTCGTGCTGGCGGTGACGATCTTTGGCCTGCCGGGCTTCACCAAGCCGCCGCCCGAGCAGCCACCGGAGGTCGAGATCATCGACGCCTCGGAGATCGGCAAGCACAGCGCCGCGCCCAAGGTCGCGCCGCCCAAGCCGCAGGACAAGACCCTGCCGGAGAAGGACGAGCCGACACCGCCCACGCCGATGAAGTCGCCGGACCCGGCCGCCGCGCCGCCGCCGCCGGAGCC
>JALHMM010000076.1 GCA_022844045.1 Reyranellaceae bacterium
ACCACCGCCGCCGCCAGCACCGGAAGTCCCGCGCGAGGCCGTGCTGGCCAGCACGGCGACGGTCGCCGGGCCGGCGTGGTGGAAGTGGATGCTGGTGGCGTTGTTCCTGCTGATCGTGCTCGCCGTCGCCGCCTGGTTCGTGCGCCCCTACTTGCCGCAGTGGGCGTGGGATGGCCGCACGGGCCTGCCGACACAGGATCGGCCGGCCCCTGGCCCGACCACGACAGCGGCGGTCGATGATTCGGCGCTGCGCGCGCTGAAGGATCGCGAGACGCAGCTCGCCGCCGCGCTGGCCGGCCTGCGCGATCAGTTCGTCGACAAGCGCAAAGCCTGCACGCCGGGCGCCACGGGTCGCGTCGCCCCCGACACGACGGTTCCCGACACTCGGGCCGATGGCGGCATCGTCGTGCTGCCCGACGGCCGGCGCGTGCGTCCGGACGGCGTTGTCGTCGATGGCGACGGCAAGCCGGTGCTCGGACCCGATGGCCGCCCGGTCGTTGTCGATCGCGACCGACAGCGCACGGCGACGGCGCCGACGAAGCCTGACGTGACAAAGCCGGACGCCGCCAAGCCCGACGCCCGTCCGCCAGCGGCGGTCCCGAGGGCGGACACGCCGAAGGCCGATACCGCCAGGCCACCCGCGGCCAAGCCCGATGTCGCGGCCCGCCCCGACACGACGAGGCCAGATGCGGCCAGGCCCGACACGGCGCGGCCGCCGGCCGGTCCGGCGCGGCCCCCGGGCTCGGCCTCGACCGAGAAGCCGATCGAGCCGGTCAAGGTGCCGCCAGGCAAGGGCGTGGACTTCATGGAAGGCACGTGGCGTTCGAACACCGATCTGACGACCCAGGGCAGCGACGAGGTCGTGCGCCCGCAATACAGCTTTGACAAGAACGGCAAGGGCAAGACCCGCATCATCCAGAAGAACGGCGTGGTCTGCGAAGGTCCAGCCTCCGCCCAGCGCGACGATCAGGGCCGGTTGGTGATCCGCGAGAGCGAGCCGCTGAAGTGCAGCGACGGCACCTCCTACGCACCCTCGACGGTGACGTGCCAGACCGACGCCGCAGGCCGCTCGACATGCAGCGGCAGCAGCGAGGGCGGCCCCGGCTACGTCGTGACCTTGGGCCGCTGACGCGAGGCCGGTAACGCGGGGTTGCTACCGGTTACACCGGGCCTCTAGACTGACTATATTGGCGATGCGCTCCTCTACAGCGCCCACACGTCCTGTTGCATGAGCGATCTCGCACCACTTCCTCGCTACCCCCAGCCAACGACGCTCATCGCCAAGAGCGGCGTGCAGTTCCTTGATTTCGGCCTCGAACCATCGAAGCTGGTGGTCAAGGAGTGGCGCTTCATCGACACGGGCCAGAAGAAGGGCGCCGACGATCTGGTGCAATTCGAGTACGACGCCACGCGCGGCATCTACGAAGTGGTCGAGAACGGCCGCCGCGTCGAGAAACCGTCGAACCTCGACATCGGCATCAAGGATGCGCTTGTCCCCTTCATCGACAAGTGGGTGCCGGTGCCGTTCTTCCAGGTCCGTCCCGGCCGCGCCTTCAAGGATGGCCCGGGAGACTGGGCGCGCGTGCGCGTGGTCGACCTCGAACTGCGCCACGGCGAGGGCTTTCGCGACGAACACGGCTTCCGCTACCGTGTCGTGCTCGCTTTCGATACCGGCCTGCTGCCGGAAACCGAGGGCCGCGCCTATCTGGCGCCCTCGGCCAAGGACGTGGCCGCCGGCGCGACCTTCACCTTGGCGCCGCGCCAGGCCGACAATCACTGGTTCCTGCGCCAGGACTGGGTGCGCCAGTGGGTCGACGAACTGTTCCGCGAACTGTATCCCAAGCTCACCGCCGAGCAGATCGAGACCGACGTCAAGCGCACGCCCGAAGAGCCGATGGGCCGCTATCTGGCCTTCATCGGTCTGCTGCACGAATCGGGCATTCTGCCGCCGGTGAAGCTGGTCGGCGACGCCGAGCGGCCCGGCCGCGGCGCGATCGATGTCGACCTCGTGCTCGATGTCGGCAACTCGCGCACCTGCGGCATGCTGATCGAGTCGACCGGCGACGGGCCGGCCAACCTCAACGACTCCTACGAGCTGGCGCTGCGCGACCTGACAAACCCCGAGCGCGTCTACGCCAAGCCGTTCGAATCGCGCATGGAGTTCGCGCAGGCGACCTTCGGAAAGAACCATCTGTCGCGCCAGGGCGGGCGCACCGACGCCTTCATCTGGCCGACGCTGGCGCGCATCGGGCCGGAGGCGACGCGGCTGGCCTCGCGCCGGCGCGGCACCGAGGGCAACACCGGCATGTCCTCGCCCAAGCGCTATCTCTGGGACACCGAGCCGCAACGCCGCGAGTGGCTGTTCAACAACTCGGCGTCGGGCGAGGCCGCGGCATCGGCGGCCAATAGCGGCCCGCTGGCTCAGCTGGTCAACACGCGCGGCGAGGCGCTGCATCGCCTGCCGCCGGGCGACGAGGACGATCTGCCGGTCTTCGAGCCGCGCTACTCGCGCTCCTCGATGATGACCTTCGCGCTATGCGAGATCCTGCTGCAGGCGCTGGCGCAGATGAATTCGGCCGCGCAGCGTGGCCGGCGCACCCACGCCGAGGCGCCACGCCGCCTGCGCCGCCTGGTGATGACGGTGCCGCCGGGCATGCCGCTGGCCGAGCGCCAGATCTTCAAGCGCCGAGCCGAGACCGCGCGTGATCTGGTGTGGAAGGTGCTGAACTGGCGGCTCGACGATCCCGAGGCGCCGGCGCCCGAGGTCTTTCTCGAATGGGACGAGGCCAGCTGCACCCAGCTCGTCTACCTCTACACCGAGGTGGCGCGGAACTGGGGCGGCGACGCGCGGGCCTTCTTCGAGGCGCGTTCGCGCCGGCGCGGCGGCGATGAGCTGGGTCTGCGCGTGGCCAGCATCGATATCGGCGGCGGCACCACCGACCTGATCATCAACAACTACACGATCGAGGGCCGCGGCACCTCGGTGACCCTGCATCCCGAGCAGAATTTCCGCGAGGGTTTCAACAAGGCCGGCGACGACCTGCTGCTGCGCGTGATCCAGCAGCACGTGCTGCCGCCGATCGAGGCCGGCATGCATGCCGCCGGCGTCGCCAATCCCGATGACCTGCTGGCCGAGCTGCTCGGTGGCGACCGCGGCGGCGAAGACGTCGAGCAACGCAACCTCCGCCGCCAATTCGCGTTACAGATCGCCATGCCGATCGGGCTGGCGATGCTGTCGGCGGCGGAATCCTACGCGCCGCTCGACGGCGTCGCCTCGTCGGAGGCCAGGCCCTTCGCCTCGTTCTTCGACGCCGCGAACCAACCTTCGAACGAAGTGGTCGCCTTCATCAACGACGCCGCCAAGCGCCGCGGCGCACGCGACTTCAACCTGCGCCAGATCACGATACCGGTCGACATGGTCGGCATCGACGAGACCATCCAGGCCGAGCTCAAGAACGTGCTGACGCCGCTCTGCGAGCTGATCCACGTCTACGCCTGCGACGCCCTGCTTCTGACCGGCAGGCCATCACGCCTGCCGGCCATCCGAACCTTGATCCTGAAGCTGCTGCCGCTCACTCCCGATCGCGTCATCACGATGCACGATTACCGGGCCGGCGCATGGTATCCGTTCCGCGACGCGCGTCTACGCGTGGGCGATCCCAAGACTACGGTCGCGGTCGGCGCGATGATCTGCGCGCTGGGCCAATCGCAGCTCGCCGGCTTCGCCTTCCGCAGCGACAAGCTGATGGCGCGCAGCACCGCGCGCTATATCGGCAAGATCGAGGGTGGCGGCCGCCTGCTGCGCGAGGACGTCTACTACCAGGACGTCAATCTCGACGACCCCGAGTACATCCTGCCCGAGGACCGGAGCATCCCCTTCCGCGGGCCGATGAACCTGGGTTTCCGCCAGATCGATCTCGAGCGGTGGCCGACGACCAGGCTTTACGCGCTGGAGTACTCCAGCAAACAGCACGGCGATCGGCTGTCGCGCCGCACGCCGCTGCAGATCGGGCTGCGTCGCGCGCGTCCGAGCGAGAAGGGCGGCGTCGACGTCGAGAATGTCGAGATCGTACGCATCGTCGATGCGACCGACTCGCCCGTGGATCGCGCCGCGGTGGTGCTACGATTGCAGACGTTGGCGCATGCCGAGGGCTATTGGCTTGATACCGGCACGCTGAAGACGGTGTGAGGGGATGGAAGAGGTCGATCTGAAGCTGTCCCAGTCCTGCGACTCCGCCGCCGACGCGGCGGGGCGCGCCATCGCGTGGATCCGCGACGTGGCGCCGGGGGCCGCCAGCATCGGTCAGCAGGCCGGCTCGCTGATCGCCGAGATCCAGAAAGTGCGCAACCAGAGCCGCAAGCTGGCGCGCGCCGCGCGGCGCAAGATGTGCGTCGGCGTGTTCGGGCCCAGCCAGGCCGGCAAGTCCTATCTCGTCTCGATTCTCGCGAGCCGCGAGGGACGGCCGCTGACGGCGCGTTTCGACGGCAAGGGCTACGACTTCCTGCGCGAGATCAATCCGCCTGGTGGACGCGAGTCGACCGGCCTGGTGACCCGCCTGACCACCGATCCGGGCGACGCCCCGCCGGGCTTTCCGGTCCAGCTCCGGTTGTTGACCCAGACCGACCTGGTGAAGATCCTCGCCAACTCGTTCTATCTCGACTTCGATCACGACAAGGCCGATTTCAGCCCGCCCGACGCCGAGGCGATCCGCAAGCGGCTGGCCGAGTTGCGGCCCCAGGCCAAGCCGGCGCCGGTCGACGCGCTCTCCGAGGACGACGTGCTCGATCTGATCGAGTATTTCGACTCCTACTTCAAGGGCAAGACGGCGGTCTTCCACGTCGATTTCTGGCGCGAGGCGATCAACCTGGCGCCGCGGCTGAGCGGCGCCGATCGCGCGCGGCTGTGGTCGCTGCTGTGGTACGACTTCGAGCCATTCAACAAGCTCTTCGCCATCCTGTTCGACGGGTTGCGCAGGCTGGGCTTCGCCGACGAGGCGTTCTGCCCGATGAACGCGCTGCATCCGCGCGAGGACAGCATCATCGACGTGCTGATCCTCGATCGCTTAGGGACCGACAGCACCGATCTCTTGAAAGTACGCCCGCGCCTCGCCGGGGCTGCCGACGCCGACCTGCCGCGCTCGCTGGTCTGCGCGCTCACCGCCGAGCTGCGTATCGCCATCGGCGAGAAGCCCTGGCCGTTCTTCGATCACACCGACCTGCTCGATTTCCCCGGCGCGCGCTCACGCCTGAAGCTCGAACAGCTCGAGGACGCCGGCAAGAACGCCGACGGCACGCGCGCCGCCAACCCGCTGCGCGAGCTGCTGCTGCGCGGCAAGGTCGCCTATCTGTTCCAGCGCTATTCGGCCGAGCGCGAGATCTCGGCCATCCTGCTGTGTATCCCCGACGGCGTGCAGGAAGTGCGCGACCTGTCGCCGATGATGGAGGGCTGGGTCAACGCCACTTTCGGCGAGATGCCGGCGACCCGCGCCAAGCAGCAATGCGGCCTGTTCCTGGTGCTGACCAAGATGGACCGCGAGTTCGAGCAGAAGGCGGGCGAGGTCGGCGACGATATCCGCATGCGCTGGACGGCCAGGCTCAACAACTCGCTGCTCAAGAACTTCCGCGGCGAGTGGCCGACCAACTGGGACGGCCGCCCGTTTCGCAACACGTTCTGGCTGCGCAATCCGACGGTGAAGGACGAGCGCCTGATGCGCTACGGGCCCGACGGCCGCGAGGCCGGCATCGCCGAGACGTTCACCGAGCGCAGCACCAAGCTGCGCCAGTTTTTCCTCGAGAACGAGGTCGTGGCGCAGCACTTCGTCGAGCCGGCGCGCGCCTGGGACGAGGCGTTCCGGCCCAATGACGGCGGCCTGACCTACATCGTCGAGAAGCTGACGCCGGTCTGTGATCCCGCGATCAAGCGCGCCCAGGTGCAGGGTCAGCTCGAGACCCAGATCTCGCGTCTGGTCGATCGGCTGGTCGGCTTCCACAACGGCGATGACACCGGCGCGCGACAGAAGAAGCAGGTGCTGGTGCAGCAGGTGCTGCGCGGTCTGGCGGGCTGCATCAAGGCGCAACGCTTCGGCGAGTTGATCGACCGGCTGCAGATCGCCGAGGAGGATCTGCGCGGCATCTATTTCCGCGCCGCCACGGCCAAGGCTGACACCACCAAACCCGGCGCGCAGCGCGACGAGGCGGTGGGTGCCGCGGTCGATCTCGGCGACATCTTCAGCTCGGTGTTCGGCGACGCCAGCACGATCAGCCGGCCGGTCACCGGCTCTCTCCAGGATCGCGCGCAGCATTTCGCCTACGACGCCATGCAGCACTGGCAGGAAGGGCTGCGCCGGCTGGCCGGCGACGAGCGCGCCGCTTCGCTGTTTGGCATCGACCGGCAGCATTTCGGCTGGCTGGTCGACGAGCTGGTGGTCGGCGCCAACCGGCTCAAGGTCGCCGATCAGCTCGCGGGCAGAGTCCGCGCGGTCGAGAACAACGCCAACGCCAAGTGGGAGGACGTGGCCGAGCGCCAGGTCCAGGCTACCGCCGCCATGATCAACCGTTTCGTCGACTGGCTGGGCTTCGACGCCGTGCCGCGCGATGAGCGGCCGGGCCTGCCGCCCCAGGCGCCAGTCCGGCGCGTCTTCGATCTCGCCGCGCCGCCTGCCGGCGCGGCGCCGCAGCTGCGCGAGGAGCCGATTCCGATCTACAATACCTTCTGCGCGGACTGGATGCGCGCTTTCCTTCAGCTGGCGCTCGACAATGTCGGGTATGAGGGTGGCCGCGACATCACGCCGGAGCAGAACGACCGGCTGGGCATCATTCTGAGACAGGCGGAACTGGCCCGGCAACCGGTGTAGGCTGCGGCAACAATTCCCGCCGGCGGCGACCAAATTGGCGCCGCAATCCTGCACCTATAGAGTTGAGCGATGCGCGCCGAGGTCTTTCCCAAGCCCGAGTTGCCTGGCCATGCCGTGCTGCGGCTGTACGGCACCGATGCCTCTCCCGAGGGCATGACCCTGCTGATCGAGCGACGGCAGGGCCCCGACCGATTCCTGTCGGAAACCGGCTGGCAGCGCACCGAGAGCTGGCTGCAGCCGCAGCGCATCGACCCCTTCAACGGCGGGCTCGACCTGCATGTCGGGCCGCGCGTTTGCGATCTCGTCGCCGGCATGACGGTGCGCCTGGCGATCCGCGAGCCGGATGTCGGCATGGTCGACACGACGGTGGCGGCCTGGCCGGCGATGCAGACCTCCGGCGCGCACGATCCCGACCGCCACACCTCAGACGACGCCGCCGGCCGCACCGACAAGGATATGCGCCAGGCCCGGCCGCACGACGAGCAGGCCACGGTGATCGCGGCGCGACCGGTGCAGCCCGAACCAGAGCCCGAGCCTTTCATCGAGCCGACCCTGCCGGCCGCCTTTCCATCGCCGCAGCCACCGCCTTCGCCGCCCGAGCCGATCGAGCGGCCCTCGGTGCTAAGCCAGCGTGAGACGCAGAAATCGAACCTGCCGCTGATCCTCGGGCTGGTCTTCGGCATGATCTTCCTGATCGCCGCCGCCGGCGGCGCCTATTGGTGGTTCGTCGTCCGCGACAAGGGCACGACGATTGTCGAGAAGCCCAAGCCGCCCGACGTCAAGCCGAAGCCACCGGACGAGAAGCCCAAGCCGCCGGACGTCACCCAGGACAAGCCGGACTACTCGACGCCCGTCCGCAAGCAGGTCGAGGACTTCCTCGCCACCAATCCGACGCCGGAGCAACTGGTCGAGCGCGGTAAGCGCTTTGTCCGGCTCGGGCAGATCGAAGGCGCCTTCCTGGTCTGGCGTGTGGCGGCCGATCAGGGCTTTCCGCCGGCGGCGTTCGAGCTTGCGACTCTCTACGACCCGATCAACCCGATCCCGAACTCGCCGTTCACGCTCAGAGCCGAACGCGCGGCGGGCCTCTACGAGACCGCCGCCAAGGCCGGTATCGTGCCGGCCATGACGCGGTTGGGCATCCTATATGCCAGGGGCGCCGATGGCTTCCCGCCTGACAAGGCCAAGGCGCGCGACTGGCTGAAGCAGGCAGCGGACAAGGGCGACGCCGAGGCCAAGAAGGCGCTCGACGCGCTGTAACAGGAGTGTCCAGGCAATGAACGCAATCGCCCGGATCGCCGTCGCCGCCGTCGTGGCCGCCGCCACGATGTGGACGACGCTCGAGTCCGTCAGCGCGCAAAGCGGCACGCGCGCGCCGCTGCTGATGGAGAAGAAGAAGACCCTGTTCCAGCGGGTGCTGACGCGGCCCGAGGCCAAGCTGCACGACAAGCCCGGCGGCACGCCCGGCGCGGCGATGGCGCCGATGAGCGCGCTCTATGTCTATGACCGCAAGAGCGACGCCGCGGGCGAATGGCTCGAGGTTGGCCCGGGCAGCGATGGCAAGACCACCGGCTGGCTGAAGGCGGTCGACACGGTGGCGTGGAAGCAGACCCTGACGCTCGCCTTCACCAACCCGGCGAACCGCGAGCGCACGCTGTTCTTCAAGGAGAAGGCCGAGCTGCAGAAACTGCTCGAATCGGAACAGCGCGCCGAGCAGGCCGCGGCGCTGCGCCAGCGCATCGTCGATCTCGGCCAGCTGCCGCCCGATTTCCCGGTGATCTCGATCGAGCCCTCGACCCATATCGACATCGCCAAGCAGTTCTACCTACTGCCCATCCTCGAGGCGGGTGAGACCTATCTGTCGAACAACATCAAGGCGCGCATGTTGCGCGTCGCCTCGCTTTCGCTCAAGGACGAGGCCGAGGATCCGCTGCGGCCCAAGGTGCGGAAGAACCTCTACGACTCGCTGAAGGACTTCCGGTTGGGCGTGGTCTTCGTCGTCGACACCACGACCTCGATGGGCCCCTATCTCGACCGCGCGCGCGAGGCGGCGATGAAGTTCTACGCCTCGATCGAGCGCGCCGGGCTGAAGGCCAATTACGGCCTTGTCGCCTACCGCAACAGCACCGAGAAGACCCCAGGCCTCGAATACCTCACCAGGATCTACGTACAGCCGAAGGAAGCGCCGGATGCCGCGACCTTCACCGCCAAGCTCAAGGAGCTGAAGGCGACAACGGTGTCGAGCCACAGCTTCGCCGAGGATTCGATCGCGGGGCTGAAGGCGGCGATCGACGAGATCGACTGGTCGCCCTTCGATGGTCGTATCGTCATCCTGATCACCGACGCCGGCGCGTTGCGCAGCAACGATCCGGCCTCGTCGACGGGCCTCGACATCGATCGCATCCGCGATCTCGCCGACACCAAGAAGATCCACATCATGGCCGTGCATCTTAAGACGCCGGTCGGCCGCCCCGATCACGGCACGGCCGAGAAGGACTATACCGGCCTGACGCAGGGCAAGAACCTGCCGCGCGCGCTCTACTACGGCATCGACGCCGGCGACCTCGCCGAGTTCGGCCGCGGCGTCGACGGCGTGGCCGAAGGTGCCACCACCCTGCTGAAGGCCTTCGCCGCCGGACAGGCCCCGCCGCCACCACCCCCGCCGCCGCCGCGCGCTGGCACTGGCGCGCGCATTCAGCGCGACTTCCAGATCATCGGCAACGCCATGGCGCTGGCCTATCTCGGCTCGCAGCAGGGCACGCAGGCGCCACGCATGTTCGAGGCCTGGGTGGGCGATCGCGACACCGCGACGCCGACCTCCACCGTGTTCGACGTCCGCCTGCTGCTGACGCGCAACCAGCTCTCCGACCTTCAGGAAACGCTCAAGCGCATCATCGCCTCGGGACGACGCAGCCAGATCCGCCCACAGAGCTTCTTCGACGAGCTGCGCAGCGCCGCGGCCGCGATGAGCCGCGATCCGGCGCGCATCGGCCGACGCGACACCGCGCGCCTGGCCGAGATCGGCCTGATGGGCGAGTACCTCGATGACCTGCCCTATCGCTCCGAGTTGATGGGCCTTGATCAGGACACCTGGTCGAGCTGGAGCGTCGCGCAGCAGGAGGACCTGCTCGACCGGCTGGAGGCCAAGATCAAGCTCTACCAGCGCTTCCACAACGAGGCCTCGCTGTGGATCCAGCTCGGCGGCCCCGGTGCGCGGCCGGGCGACGCGGTCTACCCGGTGCCGCTCGACACGCTGCCGTGAGTTTTCGTTTTCACTCTTACCCTCCCCCTCCGGGGCAGGGGATTCGCATATGGCTCCCACCTCACCCTGAGGAGCGTCGCGAAGCGGCGCGTCTCGAAGGGTGGGCAACCCGCGCGGTGCCTGTGGCCCATGCTTCGAGACGGCCGCAAGCGCGGCCTCCTCAGCATGAGGTCGGGGTGTACCAAGGCCATATGCCAATGCCCTGCCCTCCGGGGGAAGGGACTTCGTAGCGCAACCATGGCTCTCGAGAGCGGCGGCGACACACCGGTCATCGCACTAAGCGATCTGACCAAGCGGCGCACCGCATCCGGTGCCACCTTCGAGCTGTCGGTCCCCGCGCTCACCGTGCCGCGCGGCGGCTGTTTCGCGCTGTGTGGCGAGAGCGGTAGCGGCAAGAGCACGCTGCTCGACATCCTCGCGCTCGCCTCGCGGCCCGACTCGGTCAAGTCCTTCGCGCTCCACGCCCAGGCCAGGCTGCGCAGCGACATCGCCGCGCTGTGGGCGCGCGGCGGCACCGATTCGCTGGCGCCGCTGCGCGCGCGCCATCTCGGCTACGTGCCGCAGACCGGCGGCCTGTTCGCCTTCCTGCGCGTGCGCGACAACATCGCCCTGCCGCGCCGCCTGTTGGGCCTGCCCGACGACGGCACCGTCGAGCATCTCGCCGAACGCCTGGGCGTCGCCGACCAGCTGCGCAAGAAGCCATCGGCCCTGTCGGTAGGTCAGCGCCAGCGCGTCGCGATCGCGCGGGCATTGGCGCATGGCCCGGCCCTCGTGCTGGCCGACGAGCCCACCGCTTCCGTCGATCCCGCCACAGCCGAAACCGTCATGGCGCTGCTGCTGGAGCAGGCGGCACAGAACGGCGCGGCGGTCGTGGTCGCGTCGCACGACTGGGCGCGCCTCCAGCAGCTCGGCCTGCCACGCTTGCACCCGCGCATCGAGCGGCACGCCGAGGGCGACACCACGATCGTGCGCTCGATCTTCGACCAGGTGCGGCGGTGAGCGAACAGCCTCGGCGCGTGCGCGACATGCGCCGCATCTTCGGTCTGGCGCTGGCCGACGCCGCGCATGAATGGCGCTCGACGCTATGCCTGGTGCTGGCGCTGGCCGCCGTGCTGGCGCCGCTGCTGATCCTCTTCGGCCTGCGCTACGGCGTGGTGCAGACGCTCGCCGACCGCATGACGCGCGATCCACGGAACCTGGAGGTCGTGCCGATCGGCGCCGGTCGCTTCGATCAGGCGTTCTTCGACAAGGTCGCGGGCTGGCCGGACGTGGCCTTCCTGATCCCCAAGACGCGCTCGATATCGGCCACTATCGACATCTTCCGCGACGGCGGCTCGCCGGTGGCGGCGGAGATGATCCCCACGGCATCGGGCGACCCCCTGCTGGCTGGTGTCCGCCTGCCGGCCTCGCCTTTTCAGGTCGTGCTGTCGGCCGACGCGGCGCGCAAGCTGGGCAATGTCCAGGCCGGTCAGACCATCAGCGGCATCGTCGGCCGCAGTATCGACGGCCGTCCCGAGAATGTGCGGCTAAAGCTCGAGGTCGTGGCCGTCCTCCCTGATACGGCCCTCAACGGCGAGGCGGTCTTCCTGCCGCTGCCGACCTTGGCCGATACCGAGTCGTTCCGTGAGGGCTTCGCTGTATCGGCCTTCAACGCCGATGGCCCGCCGCGGCCATCCGATCCGCGCCTCTACGCCGGCTTCCGCCTTTACGGCCGCACGATCTACGACATCCCGGTCCTGCGCGACCGGCTGCTGGCCGAGCGCATCGAGACCTTCACGCGCGCCGCCGAGGTCGAGCAGATCCAGTCGCTCGATCGCAACCTCGGCATCCTGTTCTGGCTGGTGGCGGGGATCGGCGCCGCCGGCTTCCTGCTGTCGCTGGGCGTCAGCCTGTGGGGCGCGGTCGAACGCAAGCGCCGCGACCTTGCGCTCCTGCGTCTGCTGGGCTTCCGCGCCCGCGCGACGGTGCTGTTTCCCGTCACCCAGGCGGCGCTTGTCGCCTGCCTCGGCGTCGGCCTTGGCTGGGCGGCGCAGGCCGGCGCGGCCATTGTGCTCGACCGCTACTTTGCCTCAAGCGTCGGCGCCGGCGAGGCGGTTTCGCGCCTGCTGCCGGTGCACCTCGCCTCGGCCGCCGGGACGACCCTGCTCTGCGCCCTGCTGGCCGCCGCCATCGCCAGCGCCCGCGCCGCCCGTATCGATCCGTCCGAAGGCCTGCGCGAGTTGTAGACGGCGCCTACCGCGCATTACCCCAGGCGGCCAGCAGATCCGGCCGCGCGGTATCGGCGCCCGAGGGCAGGCGTGCCGTCTTGTCGGAGAGCCAGGCCAGCACGTCGGCCCGCGGCTTGGCCGCGTCCAGGTCGCGCAGCAGCATGTGATAGCCCTTGGGATAGACCGCGATGCGCGAATCCGCCCGTACCGGCATCTGGCCGATCGCCGCGCGCATCGGGCCCTCTGGTACCAGTCGGTCGTTGGCGCCGTACAATAGCAGGTAGGGCACATCGATCGTCGCCGTCGCCGCCTTGGCGCGGTCCATCAGATCGAGCAGACCCCAACCCATGTCGAGCCGGTACTGACGCAGCACCTTGGGATCGTTGGCGTACCGCCGCAGCATTTCCTTGTTGCTGGACGGCTGGAAGTCGATCGATGTCGGACCCGTCGGCAGCCATGGAATGGTGTGGGCGAAGAACCATGCGCCCGCGCGGGCAACGGCGCCCACCGTGTCGCGCGAGCGCACCGCCGGGCCGATCAGGATGGCGCCGGCCAGCTTCGGCTCGACGGCCGCATTCCGGGCCGCCTCGCCCAGCAGTGCCAGCGCCACGGCGCCGCCCATGCTTTCGCCCATGAGGTACAAGGGCACGCCGGGATGGCGCGCCGCGATCAGCTTCAGCGCCGTGCGCGCGTCCTGGATCAGGGCGTCGGTCGCGGGCCAGCGGCCGCGATTGGGGCCGTCGCCGAAGCCGCGCTGATCGTAGGCGAAGGTCGTCACGCCCGCCTCGGCCCAGCTCTTGCCCGGCTCATCGAAGGCGTTGGAATAGTCGCCGAAGCCGTGCAGGGCCAGGATCACGGCGCGCGGCTTGCCGTCCTTGGCCGGCCACGCACGCAACGGCAGAATCGCGCCATCGGCGGCGATGATCCGCGCATCCTGCAGGCTGGGCGTGGTGGTCGGCGGTCCGGCCGGGATCTCGACCGGCGCGCACGCCGCGGCCGACAGAACGCAGAACAGCGCGACAGTCCCGCGCTTGATCGGCGGGCTACCCGGTCTATGATCCGCGCGGTTGCGGACAAGGAACGAGGCGATGGCGGCGCAGGCGGTTGAGATCATCGAGGTGGAGACGGACCGGGTCGGCTGCGATGGCGGCGGCGGGGCGCTGGGCCACCCCAAGGTGTACCTCAATTTGGGCAAGGATGGGCATATCGACTGCCCCTATTGCGGCCGCCGCTACGTCCTGAAAGCCGGCGCCAAGAGCGGCGAGCACCACTGATGCGCACCCTCGGCGGCGGCATGTACTACACCGACCTCAAGGTCGGTGAGCGTTTCCAGACCATCGGCCGCACGATCTTCGAAGCCGACCTGATCAACTTCATCACCTGCACCGGCCTGCAGGAGGGGCTGTTCAACAGCCTGGAGTACATCGAGAAGCACTCCCCCACCGGCAAGCGGCTGGTGCCGGGCGCGCTGGTCTACAGCTTCGCCGAGGGGCTGCTGGTGCCGGTGACGATCCAGGGCACCGGCATGGCCTTTCTCGGCATGACGCTGGATATCAAGGCGCCGACCTTCGTCAACGACACCATCCATGTCGAATGCGAGGTCACCGAAGTGCGGCCGACCTCGAAGGATCCGACGCGCGGCCTGGTGCGCACCATGAACCTGGTGAAGAACCAGCGCGGCGAGACGGTGCTGACCTACGACCCGCTGCGCATGATGCGCGGCCGGCCCTGACGGGAGGCGGCGATGGCCAAGGTCCTGGTCGACCGGTCGGGCACGACCACCATCGTCACCATCAATCGCTTCGCCGAGGCGCGCAACGCCGTCGATCCTGAGACCGCCGTGTCATTGCGCGAGGCCTTCCTCGCCTTCGACGCCGACGACAGCCAGTCGGTGGCGATCCTCACCGGCGCCAATGGCGCCTTCTGCGCCGGCTACGATCTGAAGAGCGCGGCCCAGGGCAGTGGCCTGCGCTATGAGCCCGAGGGCGTCGGCCCGATGGGTCCGTCGCGCCTCCTGCTCGGCAAGCCGGTGATCGCCGCCGTCGAAGGCCACGCGGTGGCAGGCGGGCTCGAACTCGCACTGTGGTGCGACATGCGCGTGGCCTCGGCGACGGCGAAGTTCGGGGTGTTCTGCCGACGCTGGGGCGTGCCGCTGGTCGATGGCGGCACGGTGCGCCTACCGCGCCTGATCGGCCAGAGCCGCGCGCTTGATATGATCCTCACCGGCCGCGAAGTCGGCGCCGAGGAGGCGCTGGCCTGGGGGCTGGCCAATCGTCTCGTGCCGGCGGGCCAGGCGCTCAGCGAGGCGCTGACCTTGGCCGAACAGCTCGCGAAGTTCCCGCAGGTCTGCATGCGCAGCGACCGGCTGTCGACCTACGAGCAGTGGAATCTCGACATCGTCGAGGCGTTGAAGAACGAGGGAAGGCGCGGCCAGCCGGCGATCTTGCAGGAGACGCGCGCCGGCGCGTCGCGCTTCGCCTCGGGCAAGGGCCGCGGCGGCAGCTTCCAGGATTTGTGAGATGATCACCGACAGAGACGTTCAGCATTACCAGGAGGACGGCGCGGTCTGCCTGCGCGGCCTGTTCTCGATGGACTGGATCGATCGCCTGCGCCGCGCCGTCGACGACGACATGGCCGCGCCTGGTCCGATGAAGCGCATCAACACGCCCGAGGGGAAGCCCGGCCTGTTCTTCGTCGACTTCCAGCTCTGGCAGCGCCACACCGATTGCCGCGCCTTCGTCTACGACTCGCCCGCCGCGGCGATCGCCGCGCGGCTGATGGGCTCGCGCGAGGTCGTCTACTATCACGACCATCTGCTGGTGAAGGAGCCGGGCACCGCCGAGCGCACGCCATGGCATCACGACCAGCCCTACTATCCCGTGGACGGCAAGCAGATCGTCTCGCTCTGGCTGCCGCTCGATCCCGTCGCGCGCGAAACCTGCGTCGAATACGTGCGCGGCTCGCATCGCTGGGGCCGCTGGTTCCAGCCAAAGTTCTTCCGCCAGGGCGGCGTCGACCTGCAGGTCGAGGATCCGCGCTTCGAGCCGCTGCCCGACCTCGACGCCGAGCGCGGCCGGCACGAATTCCTCGCCTGGGACATGGAGCCGGGCGACGTCATCGCCTTCCACGCGCTCACCCTGCACGGCGCCGCCGGCAACACCTCGATGCAACGCCGCCGCCGCGCCTGGGCGACGCGCTGGTGCGGCGACGACGCGCGCTACGCCGCACGCGTCGGCCAGATCTCACCGCCGATCGAGGGACACGGGCTGAAGCCGGGCGACGCGCTCGAATGCGCGACGTTCCCGAAGGTCTGGCCGCGCTGAGCTACAGCCTGCCGTAGCTGCGCACCAGCTCGCGAAACAGCGGCAGTGCCTGGTCAAATTGCGCCTTGGTCCGCCCCAGCAGCATCATTTCGGCGACCACCGAGCCCTCGTCGATGAAGGCGATCGCTTCGGTATCGCCCGAGGGATTGTTGCCGAGGATATAGAGCTCGGCGCGCTTGCGGTTCGCCAGCGGTAACGGCGGCTGTTTGGCGATCGAGAACTCGGGATGGCGCTGCTTGCGTTGCTCGCCGATGTTGGCGAGCTTGGCGGCGATGTCGGGAGCGCGGTCGTTCTTCACGAAAGCCTCCAGCGACACGAAGACATCGGCGCTCGAGGAGCGCGGCTGGCCCGGTGGCGTGACGATGACGAAGACGTCATCCTTGCCGCCGCTGCCAGTGTCGGTCGACCAGTAGGCGGTGGCGACCCAATCGCGCGGCGATTTGACGGCATAGCGCAGGCCCGACAGCTCGACGACCACGCGGCCATCGGGCAACGTTTGCGTCACCGGCGCCGGACGCGGTGGCGGCGGCGGCGGTGCCGGTGGCGCAGCCGGCGCCGGCGGTGGTTTCTTGTCGCCGCATCCCCCGAGGATCGCCAGCGACGCGATCGAGAACAGCCGACGCTTCATGGCGATCACGCGTTGGGATCGAGCGCGGCCTTGCCGACGACCTTGCGGTCCTCGATCAGCCGGAAGGCCGGCACCCACTGGTCGAGCGGGAAGACGCCGGCCACCGGCGGCTTGAGCTTGCCCTGCTCGAACCAGCGGAACATCTCCTGGAAAGCGTCGCGCACCATGCCGCGGCGGCGCGCCACGTCGGCCTCGTCGAACACCTCGCCCGGCCGGCCGGTCCAGCCGTTGTAGTAGCCGTAGTAGAAGCCGATCACCGTGACGTTCTTCACCAGCAGGATATTGGCCGGGATCTGCGGGATCTTGCCGCTGGCGAAACCCATCGGGATCATGCGGGCGTTGGGCGCGACGCAGCGCAGCGAGGCGTCCCAGACATCGCCGCCGACGGGATCGTAGACCACGTCGACGCCACGCCCGCCGGTGATCTCCAGCACGCGCGCGCGGATGTCCTCGCTGCGTGAATCGATCAGGTGGTCGGCGCCCAACTCCTTCGCCAGGGCGAGCTTGTCGGCGCCGCCGGCGGTGGCGATCACCGTGGCGCCCATCGCCTTGCCGATCTCGACGCCGGTGATGCCCGAGCCGCCGCCCGCGCCATGCACCAGCAGGATCTCGCCGGGCTGCATGTTCGCCTTCCAGCGCAGCGCGCCATAGGCCGTGGGATAGAGCGTCGGGAAGTTGGTCGCGGCGGCGAACTCCAGTCCGGGGGGCATACGATGGATGTTGGCCGCCGGCGCCAACGCCTCCTGCGCGAAGCCGCCGCTCGAGGCCGGGCCGACGACACGGTCGCCGACCTTGTGCTCGCTGACGTCGGGCGCGACCTCCAGCACCACGCCGGCGACCTCGTTGCCGGGGATATAGGGCAGCTTGGGCTTGTTCTGGTGCTTGCCCTGCACGCCCAGCATGGCGGCGAAGCTGACGCCTGCGGCGCGCACGCCGATGCGGACATGGCCCGGCTTGATCGCCGGGCTCGGCACGTCGTCGATCCTCAGATTCTCGTACGACCCATACTCGTGACAGACCAGCGCGCGCATGCCTTGAAACCCTGGGGTGCGAAGGCCCGCACCCTAGGGTCAGGCTCTGCGCGCGGCAAGCGGCGCGGGCCGCCATTCATGCTTGGCCGCGGGCTTCAGCCAGTCGAGCAGCGGCACCAGCGGCGTGAGCAGGAACAGCGCCCAGACCGGACCGTTGGGAATGAACAGGTGGTACTGCCAGACATAGGCGAAGGCCGCGATCAGCGCGGCGTAGACGAAGCGCATGCTGCGATGATTGGGCGTGGTCATCGGATCGGTGATCATGAAGAAGGTGAACACCAGCAGCGCGCCGCTGGTGAGCTGGTTCTGCAGCACCGGCGTCGCCTGGCCGAGGATCATCATGCGCCCGACGAGCAGTGCCACCCAACAGAACAGGAAGGCGAAAGCGATGTCGAAGCGATTGGCGCTGGAGGTCACCGTGATGCCGAACAGCACGATCCACAGGCCCAGCAGCACGTCGCTGCCCCATTGGCCGGGCGACGCCCAGGCGCCGGGCGACACGGCGATGGCGAGGATCACGCCGAGATTGGCGGGATTGAACAGATGCTTGCCCCGGATGCGCACCAGGAACTTCACCGACAGCACGACGCAGGCCAGCAGCGGATGCACCCACAGCGAATCGGCGCGCACCAGGATGCTGAGCCCGATGCAGGTGACCGCGCCGCTCAACATGCTGTGCATCGGCAAGCCCTTGGCATAGGACCACGCCGCCTGGGTCACCAAGCCGACGGTGAAGGTCAGCGCCACCTGTTCCCAGCGCAACGCGAAGTCGCGTACCAGCGCGCCGAACAGCAGCAACGAGCCGATCGACAGGATCTGCAGCCAGCGCGCGTCGACCTTCTCACGAAACAGCCGATACAGGTCGGAAAGAGAGCGGCCGGAGGCGCCTGAAGCGGCAATGTCGGTCACCGTCGCCTCCTACTGCTTGATCCGTCTGCGGATGTCGTTGATGTCCCAACCGGTGAGGTTGGCGAGAGACTGCGCCTCCTGTTCCTGGCGCTGGGCCAGCGAGCGGAAATACTCGCGCGCCGCCGGGCAAGCGTCCGGCGAGCCCTTCCAGGGATTGCGCAGCACGTAGCGCGTCTGGAAGTTCTGCCGGTCGGCGGTTTCCTGGAAGACGAGATCTTCCGGGAAAGTCTCCGGCGTGTAGCGCACGTGCAGGCGCGTCAGCATCACCGGCTGTGCGCCATCGGGCACCGGGCGCGCACCCGGCGGCGGACGGCGCGAGTCGACCCAGCGCACGCCGGCGGTCTTCAGCTCGTCCGGCGTCAGCGGATCGGCGGCGCAAGGATCGCACCAGCCCATGTCCCAGAAATACTCGGTGAAGACCGCCTTCATGCCCTCGCGCTTGGCCGCCTGATCGAACATGGCGCGATAGAAATCGGTGAAGGTGGTGCCCTGCTTGAGGTAGGGCGGCAGGTTCATGTTCGCCGGCAGCTTCACCGTGCGGTAGTTGGTCGACTCGACACGGCCGTTGCGGGTCAGCGCATAGACGATCAGGTCCTGCGGCCCGTTGGCGTTGAGCATGCCCAGCCGCATCGGCAGCATGAAGCGCGCGCTCTCGAACTCGAACTGCAGCGGTCGCAGGCTGGAGAAGCCGGCCTTGACCTGCTCCTTCAGGTTCACCTTGGCGACGAAGAACTTCATGTTCTGCACGATGTACGGTCGGAGCGCCCGGCTGGCGCGCTCCGGAATCCGGTAGCCGTTCTGCCGCAGCCAGATCTCCAGCCCGTCGGACTCCGAGGCCGAGAGGATGACGATGTCGTACTCGCCGACCGAGAAGCTGTCCTCGACCTTCACGCCCAGCGCCGCGTCGCCGCGCCGGCGCGCCATGTCGAGGGCGCCACGCGTCGGCGCCGACGACATCATCGGCGGCGGTATCGGCGCGCAGGGATCGCGGTCGAAGTATTCGGCCAGGCGCGGCGAGGAGTAGCCGTCGATGCGCTCGAAGATCTTCTTGTCGACGACCCTCACCTGTTCGCGCTTGAGCACGACCGGTACCGGCACGACCAGCGCGAACTCGGTGAGGTCGCCCTTGTAGTCGTTGAGCATGGTCAGCACGGTCTGGTTGCCGTCGCGCACCAGGATGACCTGCGAGGCTTGGTTGAACAGCGAGGCGTCGGCCTTGCCGACATAGAAGCCGCAGAAGGCGCTGACCTCCGCCGCGGGCAGGGCCAGAACGGGCACGAGGAACGTGGCCGCGAGCAGGGCACGCTTGAGCATGATGTGAAGGACTCCCCGGTAGGACGCGTGAACTCTCGACCGCGATTTCGACATCGCGATTGCCGCCTGGCGGCGATACAGGGGCAACAAGGGCAGCGGGATTGCCCTGTCCGTCAGGCTCCGAACTTGCCGTGCCGCCCGGCACCGGCGGCGAAGCGCGCCGCGCCGGCTTGCGCTTCCTGCCGCCGCGCCTCGAGCGACAGCTCCATCTCGCGCCGGATCGCGGCGGCCTGGTCGAGATCGAAGCTCTCGTAGGTCGAGCGCCGGTCCGAGCCCATGGCGATCCGGGGAAAGCCGGCGATCTGGCGCGCCAGCGCCTCGGCCTCGGCGCGTGTCGTGCCGCGCGCCACCTTGCGTGTCGCAAGACCCATGGTGATGGCCTCGTCGGCGCCTACGGCGCGGCCGGTCAGCAGCATGTCGAGCGCGCGGCCCATGCCGACGATCCGCGGCAGGCGCACCGTGGTGCCGTCGCTCATCGGCACACCCCAGCGGCGCGAGAACACACCGAAGGTCGCCGTGTCATCGACGATCCGGATGTCGCAGAACAGCGCCACGCCCAGCCCGCCGGCGCAGGCATGGCCTTCGATGGCGGCGATCACCGGCTTCGACAGCGGCGCGCGCAACGGCCCTTCGTCGCTGCCCGCCCAGGGAAAATAGTCGACGCCCGAGCCGAGCTCCTTGAGGTCGGCGCCGGCGCAGAAGGCGCCGCCAGCGCCGGTCAGCACCGCCACGCGCGCGTCTTCGTCGGCATCGAAGGCCTTGAACGCGGCGGCCAAGGCATGCGCCGTCTCGTTGTCGAGCGCGTTCTTCACCTTGGGCCGGTTGATGATGAGCGTAGTCACCGGCCCGTCGCGCTCCACTAGCAACGTGTCGCTCACTTCACGCGCTCCACTTCCTCGATGAAATCGGGCTCGGCCTTGCGCGGCTTGCGGAAGTACCACCAGTTCGTCTTCGCTGACCACTTCTCGCGCTTGGCCGTCTTGCGGCCCCACAAGCATTTGCCGGCATCGACCGTGTGCAGTAGGAAGAAAGAATCGGCGCGCTTGATCATCGCCTCGACCTCGGCCCTCTCGTCCGGCTCGTAGAGCGCCCAGCCCTCGTGGATCAGCTGGCGCAGATCCATGTCGTTGAGCCAGTCGTCGAGGTCGAAGCGCCAACCACGCTCCAGCGAGTCGACGATCTTCGCCCAGCGCGCGACGCGTTCGGCGAGGCTCTCGCGCTCCTCGGGGATCGGTGGCGGCGTCTTCATGTTCAGCGCTCCGCCTGGCGACGGAAATATCGCTCGCCGTCATTGGGCCGGAAGCACGTTCGGATCGTGCCATCGCGGTTGAAGGCGACAAAGGTGCCGTCGCGCCGGTCGAATCGCGTGCTGACGCCGTCGCGGCGAATCTCCTCGAGGATCGGGCCGCCGACGCGCGCGTCGCGCAGGGTCTGAGCGATGCGCAGGTAGTCCGCCTTGCTGGCGCCGGCGAACTCCGCGCCGTGCTTCTCGTAGTGCTCGTCGAGCGAACGGCGGCTGGTGAATCCGATCTGGGGGCCGAAGACCTTGCCCGGCTCGCGCGCTTCGACACGGCCCGGCTCGGCGCCGATCGGCGGGCGCTCCGGCCCACGGCCGAAGATCGCCGACAGCACGACCGCCACGAGCACGAGGCCCGCCATGAGCAGGCGTCGCGGTGTGATCCCGGAACGGAAGCCGATCATGGCGGCGAGTCTAGCACGAACACATCCGTCATCCCGAGCGCATGGCCGATTTGACGTGGCCTTACCTTCCCCCGGAGGGGGAAGATGCCCGAAGGGCGGAAGGGGGATGTCGAAGACGGACACAGAGCGCGCTGAGGCATCCCCCATCCGTCGCGCTGCGCGCGCCACCTTCCCCCTCCGGGGGAAGGTAGATCCGAAGCCCATGTGCAATGTCCGTGGGACGACACGGCGGCCTACCGAATCGGCGCGCCGAGCTTGATCCAGCGGGCGATGGCGTCGCGTTCGGGCGCGGTCAGCTCGGTGATGTTGCCGGGCGGCATCGCCTTGGTGTGCCAGACCTGCTGCAGGATCATGGTGGCGTAGGCGCGCATCTGCCCGGGTGTCTCCAGCATCACGCCCTTGGGAGGCGCGGCGAATCCCTCGCGCGTCGGCTTGGCGGCGTGGCACCCGGCGCAGCGCTCCGAGATGATCGCGGCGACCTTGGGGAAATCGACATCGCCCGCCGCCAGCGCCGGTTCGTCGGTGGCGCTGCGCGGCGCCAGCGCCAGCGCGGTCGCGACCAGGATCACGAGGCCGGCGGCGAGCACCAGCGGATTGCCCTGATGCGTATGGCGCTGCACGAACCACAGCCGGACCAGTCCGCCCGACACCGTGAGCCCGATCAGCGCCAGCCAGTTCCAGTGATGGCCGGTCGCGGTGGCGTAGTGGTTGCTGATCATCGCGAACAGCACCGGCAGGGTGAAGAAGGTGTTGTGCACCGAGCGCTGCTTGCCCATCGCACCGTACTTCGCGTCGGGCACGCGGCCTTCCTGCTTGGCTTTCACCAGCTCGCGCTGGCCCGGCATGATGACGAAGAACACGTTGGCGACCATGATGGTGCCCAGCACGGCGCCGAAATGGATGAAGGCGCCGCGACCGGAAAACAGCTGGCATAACCCCCAGGCCATGGCGGCGATCAGGATGGCGAGGACGCCGGCCAAGACCATCGCGTCGTCGCCGATCGGGCTCTTGCACAGCAAGTCGTAGACGATCCAGCCGCCGGCGATGAAGGCCAGGCCGATGCCGATGGCCTGCCACGGCGAGAGATCCCGTACCTGCGGATCGATCAGCGCCACTTCGGCGCCGAGATAGTAGATCAGCCCCATGAGGAACATGCCGCTGATCCAGGTGGTGTAGGCCTCCCACTTGAACCAGTGCAGCGTCTCGGGCAGCGCCGGCGGCGCCACCTTGTACTTCTGTGCGTGGTAGAAGCCGCCGCCGTGGATCGACCAGACCTCGCCACCGACGCCCCGCTCTTCGTCGGCCGGGTTCTTGGGCTTGAGCAGCGCGTCGTCGAGCCAGATGAAATAGAACGACGCGCCGATCCAGGCGATGCCCACGATCATGTGCGCCCAGCGCCCGATCAGATTCAGCCATTCCAGCAGATACGCCCAGTCCATCGCCTCACTCTATCTAGCGGCAGAACAGCCGCAAAGCGTCCTCCCTTCCCCCGGAGGGGGAAGGTGCCCGAAGGGCGGAAGGGGGATGTCGAAGACAGACACCGTGTGCGTTGAAACATCCCCCATCCGTCGCTTCGCGCCACCTTCCCCCTCCGGGGGAAGGTAAAGCGAGGAGTGGTTTGTGCCCCCGGGTCCGCGATCCTTTGCCATTCCGGGGCACGGAATCGCTACACCCCGGCCCGACCCTGCGCTAAAGCAGAGGGAGATCAAACAAATCCGGTCCGAGGGAGTGTCGCATGGCGATCGTGGTGCCAGCAGGCGTGGAGATCAACGGGGCCATCAAGCCCGGCTTCGAGACGGTGCTGACGCCCGAGGCCGTGGCCTTCATCGTCGACCTGCAGCGCCGATTCAACCCGCGGCGCGAGGAGCTGCTCGCGGCGCGTGTCGAGCGCCAGAAGAAGCTCGATGCCGGCCAGAAGCCGGACTTCTTGCCCGAGACCAAGGAGATCCGCGAAAAGGACTGGACGGTGGCACCGCTGCCCAAGGACATCCTCGACCGTCGCGTCGAGATCACCGGTCCGGTCGACCGCAAGATGGTGATCAACGCGCTGAACTCCGGCGCCAATGTCTTCATGGCCGATTTCGAGGACGCCTCGACGCCGACCTGGGCCAACATGATCGAGGGTCAGTTCAATCTGCGCGACGCGGTGAAGCGCGCCATCACCTTCACCGACCCGGCCAGCGGCAAGAGCTACGCGCTCAATCAGAAGACCGCTGTCTTGTTCGTGCGTCCGCGCGGCTGGCATCTCCCCGAGATGCACGTGATGGTGGACGGCACGCCGATGTCCGGCTCGCTGTTCGATTTCGGCCTGTACTTCTTCCACAACGCCAAGGAAGCGCTGTCGCGCGGCACCGGCCCGTATTTCTACCTGCCCAAGCTCGAGAGCCATCTCGAGGCGCGGCTGTGGAACGACGTGTTCGTCCACGCGCAGAAGACGCTGGGCGTGCCCCACGGCTCGATCAAGGCCACGGTGCTGATCGAGACCATCCTCGCGACCTTCGAGATGGACGAGATCCTGTGGGAGCTGAAGGACCATTCGGCCGGGCTGAACTGCGGCCGCTGGGACTACATCTTCAGCTTCATCAAGAAGTTCCGCGAGCAGGACTGGGCGGTGCTGCCCAATCGCGGCGAGGTCACCATGACCAGCCACTTCCTGCGCAGCTACAGCCAGCTGGTGATCAAGACCTGCCATCGCCGCGAGGTGCACGCCATGGGCGGCATGGCGGCGCAGATCCCGATCAAGAACGATCCGACCGCCAACGACGCGGCGATGGAGCGCGTGCGCGCCGACAAGCGGCGCGAGGCCGGCGACGGCCATGATGGCACCTGGGTGGCGCATCCCGGCCTGGTCGAGATCGCCAAGGCCGAGTTCGACGCCGTGATGAAGGAGCCCAACCAGATCGCGCGCAAGCGGCAGGACGTGCATGTCAGCCCGGCCGACCTGCTGACCATGCCCAGCGGCGGCAAGAGCGAAGCGGGCCTGCGCCAGAACGTGGCGGTGGGCATCGGCTATGTCGAGGCGTGGCTGCGCGGCGTCGGCTGCGTGCCGCTGTTCAACCTGATGGAAGACGCCGCCACCGCCGAGATCAGCCGCGCGCAGGTCTGGCAGTGGGTGCGCCACGGCCAGAAGCTCGACGACGGCCGCGCCATCACCAAGGAGCTCGTGCGCCAGATCGTGCGCGAGGAGAACGACAAGGTGAAGGCGCAGATTGGCGCCGAGCGCTACGCCGCCGGCCGCTACGAGGACGCCGCCCAGCTGATGATCGACCTCGTCGAACAGCCCGTGTTCCACGAGTTCCTGACCCTGCCCGCCTACGAGCGCATCATCGCCGACGAGAAGAAGGCGGCTTAAGTTTTTCCTTCCCCCGGAGGGGGAAGGTGCCCGAAGGGCGGAAGCGGGATGTCGAAGACGGACTCCTGCGTTCGTCTTCAACATCCCCCTTCCGTCGCTGCGCGCCACCTTCCCCCTTCGGGGGAAGGGAAGACTATCCGCCAGTAATCCCGCGCAGCTTGGCGATCTCGTTCCAACCCTCCTTCTGCGCCTTCAGGAACGCACCCAGCTCGCCGGGGCTGCTCGGCGCCGGTTCGATCGCGGTGGCGGCGAATGCCTGGCCCAGCGCGGGATCGGCCAGCGCCGCGCGAGTCTCGCGATTGATGCGCTCGATGATCGGCGCCGGCGTACCTGGCGGCGCCACCAGCGCGAACCACTGGAAGGCGTCGTAATCGGCGATGCCGGCGGCCTCGGCGATCGACGGCACATCGGGCAGCGCCGCCAGCCGTTGCTTCGTCGACACCGCCAGCCCGCGCAACCGGCCACCTTTGATGTGCGGCACAAGCGGTGCCGCGCCCAGCATCGCGAACGGCACCTGCCCCGCCACGAGATCGGTGACCGCCTGGCCGCCGCCTTTGTACGGGATGTGGTTGAGCGTCACGCCCGATCGCTGCGCCACCAGCTCGGCGAAGAGATGCTGGCCGCTGCCGATGCCAGAGGTCGCGTAGCTGATGGTGCCGGGCTTCGCCTTCGCCTCGTCGAGCACCTGCCGCAGGCTGGTCCAGGGCGAGCCCGCGGGCACGGCGAACATCGTCGCGCCCTTGGCCAGCAGGGTGACCGGCGCGAAGGCGGTGTAGGTGTCGACCGGCGGATTGTCGACGAAGTTCGGCCCCGCCAGCATCAGCAGCTGATGCCCGTCGGGCGGCGCTTTGGCGACGAGCTGGGCGGCGATCATGCCGGTGGCGCCGGCCTTGTTCTCGACCAGCACCGACTGACCGAACGCCTTGGTCAACCTCTCGGCGATGCCCCGTGCGACGATGTCGGTCGTGCCGCCGGGCGGATAGCCCACCATCAGCGAGACCGATCGCGTCGGCCACGCGGCCTGCGCGTTGGCCGCACGGCCGACGACCACGGCGCCCGCGGCCGCCTGAACGAGTGCCCGGCGCGACAGTCTCATCGACGCCTCCCCTGTTTGTGTCGACCAGTATAGCATCGCCCGTCCATCAGGAGCGCCCGGCCGTGCCATCCCTTCCCAATATCGTGCTGATCCTCGCCGACAATCTCGGCTGGGGCGAACTGGGCTGCTACGGCGGCGGCGTGCTGCGCGGCGCACCGACACCGCGCATCGACGCGCTGGCGGCCCAGGGCATGCGCTTCCTCAACTTCAACGTCGAGAGCGACTGCGTGCCGACGCGCGCCGCGCTGATGACCGGCCGCCAGGCGATCCGCACCGGCGCCTTCCAGTCGACGCCGGCCGGTCTGCCGCAGGGCCTGACGCGCTGGGAAATCACGATGGCGCAGCTGCTGTCGGGCCGCGGCTATGCCACCGGCCATTTCGGCAAATGGCATCTCGGCGACATCGAGGGACGCCTGCCCAACGATCGCGGCTTCGATGAATGGTACGGCATCCCCCGCACCAGCAACGAATCGCAATACACGACCTCGATCGGCTACGACTCCACCAAGGCGCCGCTGCCCACCATCATGGAGGGCATCGCCGGCTCGCCGTCGCGCAACGTCAAGCTCTTCGATCTCGACTCCCGGCGCACCATCGATCGGGAGATCGCCGACAGAACGATCGGCTTCATGCAGCGCCAGAGCGCGGCCAAGAAGCCGTTCTTCGCCTACGTGCCGATCACCCAGATCCACTTCCCGACGATCTGCCATCCCGACTTCAAGGGCCGCACCGGCCACGGCGAGATGGCCGATTCGCTGGCCGAGATGGACCACAATGTCGGCCTGATCCTCGACGCGGTCGACCGGCTGGATATCGCCGAGAACACGATCTTCCTGTTCGGCTCCGACAACGGGCCGGAATTCCGCAAGCCCTGGCGCGGCACCGCCGGCTACTGGCGCAGCACCTATCACACGGCGATGGAAGGCAGCCTGCGCGTGCCCTTCATGCTGCGCTGGCCGGGCATGGTGCCATCAGGCGTCGTGACCAACGAGATCGTGCACATCGCCGATCTCTTCCCGACCGTCGCGCGCATCACCGGCGCCGAGGTCCCGACCGATCGCGCCATCGACGGTATCGACCAGCTCGATTTCTTCACCGGCAAGCAGGCGACGTCGAATCGCGAGGGCTTCGTCTTCTACATCAAGCAGGAATTGCGCGCAGTGAAGTGGAAGGACTGGAAGCTGCACCTGGTCTGGGAGCCCGAGGTCAATGACGGGCCGATCAAGCTGGAGTCGCCCTACCTCTTCAACCTGATCCAGGACCCCAAGGAAGAGACCGACATCGCCACCGCCAATTCCTGGGCCAGCTCGCACATGCGCCGCATGCTGCTCGACTTCCAGAAGAGCCTGCAGGATTACCCGCCGGTGCCGCCAGGCACGAAGGATCCCTACACGCCGCCGGGGCGACGCCCGTAGCCGCTCGCTTAAATAGCGGGCGTCGCAGGGATACAACCTGCGGCCACGCCCGTGTGAAGGGTGTGGCGCGCGGCGGTTAACTCTTGTGCCGCCGTGCCTTTCTTTCTGGGGCTTGTCCGGTCGTGTCAAGTTCATGCTGCTCTCTGTCTTGCAGAGACGAATTCCAGCAGTGATGACCCCCAAACCGAACTTCCATAGATTGAGCCTGGGCAATTTGCACCGGGGGGCGGACATGAGCCGGAGCGGCGGAGAAGTACAGGAGAGTGGCGGTATCGGCTGGCGATTTGTGGTCGGTCTGTTCGCGTTCATTTTCATCACGTGGACCGCCACACCGATCGTGCTCATTGCGCTTCATGACAAGCTGGAAGAGCGCGGCCAGTTCGGCGATCAGTTCGGCAGCGTCAACGCCCTATTCACCGGACTAGCGTTCGCAGGATTGATTGTGACAGTGCTCCTGCAGCGAAAAGAGTTGACCTTACAGCGGCAGGAGCTGGCCCTCACTCGCCAAGAGCTGAGGCGTTCGGCGGACGCACAGAATGCCGCTCAGGAGTCCTTGAAACAAACCCTCTACGCTCAAAGCTTTAAGGTCGCACTCGAGATTCTCGAGGATGACAAGGTCCGGCAAGCGCGATTCGACCTTAGTCAACTGATCAACCGATATGGCTACCCGAACGACCTTCAGCTCGAAACCGACCACCGTATCGCTGCTATCACAGTCATGAGAACGTTTGATGCCGTTGGTACTATGGTTCGACGTGGAATGCTCCCGGCCGAGTATTTGATCGATGCATGGAGTGGCTCAATCACGCACGGGTGGGCGCTCAGCGAGCCGTTCGTAGTGCAGATTCGGAAAGAGCGAAGCGATCCAACAATCTGTCGGGACTTCGAGCAGTTATCCCGGATGGCATTCCAGTATCTCTCACAAGAGCGAGCCCGCAGTAAGTCCGAGGGTCGTGCTGCTTAGTGATCGTTTGAATTCGAGCGCTTTCGGGTGACGGCTGCAAAGCCAAACGGCAGATTCACGATCGTGTTGCCTATCGAGCTGCTGTCCTCGATCACTTAGTTTTCGACCAACACCGCCTCCGACTCCTAGATGTCGGCCTTGGCAATCACCGACCTATCGCAGTCGAGTCGGCGCATGGCGGTGGCGAAGCCGTGACCAGTGCAGCATCTCTGAACCGGCACCTACGACCCCGCCCGTGTGAAGGGTGTGCTCACGCCGCCCGGTTCCCGACCTGCCGGCTCCGAAGGAACTCAATAATCTGTCGGCCGAGGTGTTCGCGGTCGGTCGGCCCGCCGATGCTCGCCAGCGCCGCGTCGGCGACGGGCACCGGAATAGAGCCACCACGGCGACTGGCCACAAGGTCGCGCACGAAGGCGTCGGCGAATTCCGGATGGGGCTGGAAGGAGAGCGCCCGGCCGCCGTAGTCGAGGCCGGCCACCGGACAGAACTCGGAGCTCGCGATCACCTGAGCGTCGGGTGGTACCTCGATCACCTGGTCCTGGTGCATCGCGGCGACGGCGATCTCGCCGCCGTCGCTCAAGCTATAGCGATGCACGCCGCAGCCCCAGCCGCGCTCGGATTTCACCACCTTGCCGCCCATCGCCTCGGCGAGAATCTGGTGGCCGAAGCAGATGCCGACCACCGGCACATCCCGCGCGATCGCCCGGCGCAGGAAGTGCTTCAGCGTGCGCATCCACGGCAGGTCCTCGTAGACGCCGTGCTTGGAGCCCATCACCAGCCAGCCGTCGGTCGCGGTGACCGAGTCGGGGAACACGCCGTCAACCACGCGCCAGGTGCTGAAGCGCAGCGACGGGTCGAGCGGGCCGAACAAGCGCTGCGCCATCTCGGGCATGGTGCCGTGCTTGTCGAGCAGGTCCTCGGGCGTGACGCCCGGTTCGAGGATGCCGATATGCATGGTTAGGCCAGGTGCCGCGCCATTTCCGGCCGCGCTTTCAGCTCGCGGCCCTGGCGCGCCAGAAGCTTGGCGATGCGTTCCGGCGCGAAGTTCATGTCGACGAAGCCGGTCGCGCTGTTGGCGACCTCGTGGTACTCGGCGATCAGCCCGTTCTCGATGCGCATGATCGCCACGCCCTCGAACATCGCCCGCGCGTCTTTCGCCTCGGGCAGCTTCGAGCGGTAGCTGAAGGTGTAGCGCGCGTAGAGCGTGCGGCCGTCGAACACCGGTTCATGCATATCCCAACGAAACGTGTCGGCGGTCTTGTAGAACCAGTCGACGAGCAGCTCGGCGACTTTGGCACGGCCCTTGAAGGTACCGTAGAACACGTCGTGATAGACGCCATCCTCGGTGAACAGCGCGGCCAGGCCGGCGCCGTCCTTGCGCTCCACCGCGTCGCAGAATTTCCGCAGCATCGCGGTCACGTCCATCGTCTTCGTCCCCTTAACGTAAGGCCGTGATGCTAGCATGCAGGCCATGCTCAGAACCATCATCGCAGCCTTGCTTGTCCTGACGAGCGCCCCGGCAATGGCGCAAAGCTTCGACCTGCAGGGCCATCGCGGCGCGCGCGGGCTGGCGCCGGAGAACACGCTGGCGGGCTTCCGCAAGACGCTGGAGATCGGCGTCACCACCATCGAGACCGACCTGGCGCTGACCCGCGACGGCGTGCTGGTGCTGGCCCACGATCCCCGGCTGAACCCGGATCTGGCCCGCGGACCGGACGGCAAGTGGCTGACCAGCTGGGGCCCGCCGATCCGTTCGCTCAGCAAGAGCGAACTCGACACCTACGACGTCGGCCGCCTGAACCCCGAGGGCCGCTACGCCAAGCAATGGCCGCAGCAGGTCGCCGTCGACGGCGAGCGCATGCCGACCTGGCAGGCGCTGGTCGCACTCACCCGCTCGATGGGCCGCGACACGGTGCGCTTCAACATCGAGACCAAGCTGACGCCCGACCGCCCGGACGAGACCGCCGACCCGCGGACCTTCGCCCGCGCCGTGGTCGAGGCGATCCGCGCCGAGGGCGTCGCGGCGCGCACCACGGTGCAGTCCTTCGATTGGCGCACCCTGGTTGAGGTCAAGACGCTGGCGCCGGAGATCGCCATCGCCTGCCTGACCATCGAATCCGGGGGCATGGATACCGTGCGCCGGACCTCTACGCCCTCGCCCTGGCATGCCGGTCTCGATCTGGGCGCACAGGGCGGCTCGCTGCCGAAGCTGGTGAAAGCGGCCGGCTGCGGCACCTGGTCGATGTTCTGGCGCAATCTGACGCCGGAGCTGGTCAAGGAGGCCAAGGCGCTGGGCCTGACGGTCGTGCCCTGGACGGTGAACGATCCCGCCGAGATGGGCCGCCTGATCGACATGGGTGTCGACGGCATCATCACCGACTATCCGGACCGGCTGCGCCAGGTGATGTCGTCACGCGGACTGAAGCTGCCGTAGCCGGCGGACACATTCGGCTCGACGTGGACCTCGATTCCATCACAATCCCGGGCCACACTGGATGATGGCGGCAGGCGGGGCCGGAAGCCCGTGTCGCGCGGAGGGTCTAAGGTGACGGTCGAACGGGACCGGGTTGGGGAGCGCAATCCGAAGCGGGCGGTCGCGCGCTGGGCGGTCGCCCTCGCGCTGGTTTCGCTCGCCCTGCCGGCATTCGCCCAAGCCCCCAAACCCGCCGCGCCGGCGCCCTGGCCGGAGCGTTTCTACAATCCGCAACCGTCGCCCGACGATCTGATCCTGCCGATGCCCTGCGGCGGCGCGATGGCCTTCCGCCGGATCGACGTGCCGCACGAGCGGATGCTGTCGGACCGCAAGATCGTGATCGGCGGCAGTGAGGAGCGCTTCGCCTACGCCGAAGGCAGCCGCTACGAGTACATCGAGGGCTCCTTCGCCGATCGCGCCGACCCGCGCCGGCGCTTCTACTATCTCGCCAAGTACGAGACCACGGTGCTGCAGCTCGACGCGATGTCGGGCGAGTGCAAGGAGGCGACGCGGGCCGGCCTGCGCCCGGCGACCGGCGCCACCTGGTACGACGGCATGCGCGCGGCGCACCTCTACACGGAGTGGCTACTGAAGGAGGCGAAAGCCAAGTTGCCACGCGAGGACGGCTTCCCGGGCTTCCTGCGCCTGCCCACCGAAGCGGAGTGGGAGTTCGCCGCGCGCGGAGGCGTCTCGGTCTCGCCGTCGGAATTCGAGGCCAAGACCTTCCCGATGGCCGACGGCATCGAGAAGTACGTCTGGTTCCGCGGCACCAAGTCGTCCAACGGCGAAGTCCAGCTGGTCGGGTCGTTGAGGCCCAATCCTGTGGGACTGCACGACATCCTGGGCAATGTCGACGAGATCGTGCTGGAGCCCTTCCGCCTCAACAAGCTGGCGCGCCTGCACGGCCAGGCCGGCGGCTTCGTCGTCAAGGGCGGCAACTTCCAGACCTCGGAAGAGGACGTGCGCTCGTCCTATCGCAACGAGCTGCCGCCGTTCGACGACAACGGCCCGCGCCGCTCGCCCATCGTCGGCTTCCGCCTGGCGCTGGTGGCGCCGGTGATCTCCACGCCCGGCCGGCTGGAGGCGATGCGCAAGGCCTGGGCCGAGCTGCCCAAGGTCGAGACCCTGCGCCCGGGCGATGCCGCCCAGGGCGACCCGCTGGGCGAGATCCAGAAGCTGATCGCCGCCTCGGCCGATCCGGAGGTGCGCAGCCGGCTGACGGCGCTGCAGCGCACCTACGCCGAGCGGCTCGACGACGAGATCAACATGCGCAACCGGGCGGCCAAGAGCCTGTTGCGGCTCAGCGCCTTCCTGATCGACAAGATGCGCGTCGACCGCCGGCGGCTCAGCGTGCTGGAAAGGAGCCGGGACACGCTCAAGGGCATGGGCAGCGACACCAGGGTGGTGGAACAGCAGCTGCGCGAGCAGACGGCCGCCTTCCAGGACAATGTGCGTTACTACGCCGACACCGTGGTGCAGATCGCCCAGGATTTTGCCGACTCCACGATCGGTCAGCAGCTTGGTACGCTGCGCATCGAGTTCGACAAGACGAAGCTTGGCCATCTGGAGCGCTACGCCCAGCTTGCCGCCAGGCACGCCGCCGCCTATCGCAAGTCGGGTGCTACCCAACCGGACGCCTGGCTGAAGGAAATATTGGCTTTGCCCTGAGGAGAGGCTGATGCCTGGATTGATGCAATCGCGTTCGCTGCGCGCCGTCATGGCCGGCGTGCTGTGCGCGCCGCTGCTGCTCGCCGGCTGCGACAACGGCGCCAACGATCCCGGCCTGTCGCCGGAGCAGCGCCGAATCCGCGCGCAGCGCGCCGAGCAGGACCGCACGGTGGGCGGCGGCGCCATCGCCGGCGCGGTGGTCGGCGGCCTGATCGGCCTGGC
>JALHMM010000077.1 GCA_022844045.1 Reyranellaceae bacterium
TCTCCTCCAGCGCCGCCAGCGCGGCATCGACCTCGGCCTGCACGGCGCTGAGCGCCGGCAGGGTCGAGAGCTCGCGCGCGACCTCAGCGTGCTGGGCCTGCGCCTCGTCGCGCCGACGCGTGAGCTGGGCGAGGCGGTCGTTGAAGCCGGCGATTTCGCCGCGCAGGCTTTGCAGCACGGCCTCGTCCTCGGCGATCTGCCGGGTCAGGCGATCGAGCTCGGCATCGGCCTGCACCGTCGCCTGGTGCGCGGCGTCGCGCGCCGCGTCGGCCTCGGCCTGGCGCTGCTCCTCGCCGACCTGCTCGGCCGCGAGGCGCTCGCGCTCGCCGTCCAATTCCTGGAGCGCCGCATCGGCGTCGCCACGGCGCTCGCCTTCGCGCGCGGCGTCCGATTCGATCTGCGTCAGCCGCGTGCGGCCTTCCTCACGTGCCAGCTCGATGCGCTCGGCCTCGTCGGCCAGCGCCTCGGCGGCGACGCGCAGGCGTTGCAGGGCGGCGGCGGCGGAGGCTTCCTCCAGGCGCAGTGGCGGCAGCGCGGTGGACGCATCGGCCTGCGCCGTGGCGGCGAGGCCGGCCAGCCGCGTTAGATCGGTGACGGTGACCGCGGCCTCGTGCAGGCGCTCCTGCGCCTCGCTCAATTCCTTCTCGGCCGCCGCGAGCCGCAACGCCAGCACGACGGCGTCGGCCCGGCGTATATGGTCGCTGAGATTGCGGTAGCGGCTGGCCTGGCGTGCCTGGCGCTTGAGCTGCTTGTGCTGCTCGTCGAGCGCCACCAGCACGTCCTGCACGCGCAGCAGGTTGGCTTCCGCCGCCTTCAGCCGCAGCTCCGCTTCGTGCCGGCGGGCGAAGAGTCCGGTGATGCCGGCGGCCTCGTCGATCACCGTGCGGCGGTCGGCCGGCTTGGCGTTGATCAGCGCGCCGATGCGGCCCTGGCTCACCATCGCCGTCGAGCGCGAGCCCGAGGCGGCGTCGGCGAACATGGTCTGCACGTCGCGCGCGCGGGTCTCGCGGCTGTTGACCTTGTAGAGCGAACCATGGCCGCGCTCGATGCGGCGGATCACTTCGAGGTCGTCGGCGTCGTTGAACGCCGATGGTGCCACGCGGTTCTTGTTGTCCAGGCGCAGCGCGACCTCGGCGATATTGCGCGCCGGCCGCTGGCCGGTGCCGCCGAAGATCACGTCCTCCATCTCCGAGCCGCGCATCTGCTTGGCCGAGGTCTCGCCCATGACCCACTTCAGGGCCTCGACGAGGTTCGACTTGCCGCAGCCATTGGGTCCGACGATGCCGGTCAGGCCGGGCTCGATGGCGAGCTCGGTCGGATCGACGAACGACTTGAACCCGGAGAGGCGGAGGGACTTGAACTGCACGTCGGGATACTCGCTGTAGGTGTTACTTGACGAGCTTGGACAGGTGCTCGTCGAAAGCCTGCACGGTGCGTGGGCCGGTGAAGCGCTGACCGTTGATGAACAAGGTAGGCGTCGAATCGACGCCCAGCGCCACGCCACCCTGTTGCTCGGCAAGGATCGCTTCGAGACCCTTCTGGTCGTCGAGGCAGGCCTTGGCCTGCGCCTCGCCCAGCCCGGCCAGGCGCAGCAGCTTCAGGAGGTCGGCCAGCGGCTCCTTGCCGGCGGCCCATTGCGCCTGGGTCTGGAAGACGGTGGCGATGACGCCGAAGTAGCGGTCACGATCGACGCATTCCGCGAGCTGGGCCGCCTGGGCGGCGACGCGGTCGAG
Source organism: Reyranellaceae bacterium (assembly GCA_022844045.1). Taxonomy (GTDB): domain Bacteria; phylum Pseudomonadota; class Alphaproteobacteria; order Reyranellales; family Reyranellaceae; genus JAFAZJ01. The sequence goes on from JALHMM010000077.1 coordinate 1,734, forward strand.
CGGGAAGTCGCGGTAGACGAACTTCACCTTGCCGGTGTCGATGTACTTGGTCTTGATCGTCGGCAGGATCTCGTTGTGGAAGGTGGCGCAGTGGCTGCAGGTCATCGAGGCGTATTCGATGATGGTCACGGCCGCGTCGGCCTGGCCCATCACATGGTCCTTCTCGCCGATCTGCAGCCCGGCCGGGATGGCGCCCGGGGCCGCTGGCGGGGTCTGTGCCTGGGCGGGGGCGACAGGCGACGTCCCACCCGGCCGCGAGGTCAGGTAGGCACCACCGAGAATCGCCACCACGGCGATCACGCCTGCGCCGAGTATCCAGATATTACGCATCGGAACCCCTCATACCCCAACATCTTGGGGTGCTGGCCTGTGGAGAGTCAACGAAGGCCGGTCCTGGTCTTTTCCACACCGGCCGTGAAATCGGGACTGCCGCTCGCCTAACAAGGCGCCCGGACGGCGTCAAACCGCGAAGGCGTGATCGCCGACCCGCCCGTCGTGTCAGCCCTTGTCGCGGGCGAGGATGGCGCGGCCAAGGCGTTCCAGCGCCGCCTTCAGCCGGTCGTCGGCGATGCCTTCGGTGGCGGTCTTCAGCGCCGCCTGTCGGTGCGCCGGCAGGGTCGGCCGGGCGGGCCGTCGCGCCGGGGCTGATACCGGCAAGGGGCCCTGCACGAGGGACAGCCGGGTGATCGCCGAGCGGCCGAAATAGGCGTTGATGCGCGCCAGGATCCGGGGCGCATCGTGCTGGAACACCAGCGCGGCCGAGGGGGCGACCAGCAGCCGCAAGGTGGTGCCGGTGAGCTTGTCGGGCAGCGAGAGGCGGGCGAGCTCGTCGCCGACGATCAGCGGCCACTCCGCCAGCAGCGAGGCCAGCGCCGTGCCGCGTGTCTTGGCCAGTGGTCGGATCAGCCCGGGCACGGTCGCGCCCAGGCGCTTGAACCGGCCGCGCCGGTCCAAGGTGATCTCGGCCTGGGGATCGTCCTCGCTCATGCGGTGTCCCATTGTATTACCTTCCCTCGCCGGGGGAAGCGAAGGAGCGGTCGTGGCGCGCAGACGCAAGGCGGTGGACGAGGCGATGGCGGAGCCGCCGCACGGCCCCGACCCGCGCCTGCACGCCGAGCGCCTGCTGGCCTGGTACGACCGTCATCGCCGCGTGCTGCCGTGGCGCGCGCCGGCGGGACGGACCGCCGATCCGTATCGCGTGTGGCTGAGCGAGATCATGCTGCAGCAGACCACGGTGCAGACCGTGGGCCGCTACTTCATCGCCTTCACAGAGCGCTGGCCCACGGTGCGCGATCTCGCGGCGGCGCCGCTCGACGACGTGCTGCATCAGTGGCAGGGGCTGGGCTACTACGCCCGCGCGCGCAACCTGCACGCCTGCGCCCGCGCCGTGGTCGAGCGCCATGGCGGCGTCTTCCCCGACGACGAGGAGACGCTGCGTACGCTGCCGGGCATCGGCGCCTATACCTCGGCCGCCATCGCCGCCATCGCCTTCGATCGCCCCGCCAGCGCCGTCGACGGCAACGTCGATCGTGTGATCACGCGCCTGCACGCGCTCGATCGGCCGATCCCCGACATGAAGCCGCGGATCCGCGCGCTGGCCGCGCGTCTCGTTCCGCCGCGGCGCGCCGGCGACTACGCGCAGGCGATGATGGATCTCGGCGCCACGGTCTGTATCTCGGGCGATCCGCGCTGCGTGGTCTGTCCGCTGATGGCGCTGTGCGAAGCGCGCCGATTGGGCATCGCCGCCGAGCTGCCGCGCAAGCGCGTGAAGGCGGCGCGGCCGGTGCGTCGTGGCATCGCCTTCTTCCTGCTGCGCAAGGACGGCGCCATCCTGCTGCGCCGGCGTCCGCCGCGCGGTCTGCTCGGCGGCATGATGGAGGTACCGTCGAGCGAGTGGCGCGAGGGGCGGCTCGATCGCGAGGCGGCGCTTCAGCAGGCGCCGCTCGAGACGCGCTGGCGCGCGCTGCCCGGCATCGTGCGCCACGTCTTCACGCATTTCGAGCTCGAGCTGTCGCTGGTCACCGCGCGCCTGCCGACCGAGCGCGCGGCCGCCGCGCTGGAGGGCGCGCAATGGTGCGCCGTCGATCGTCTCGGTGAGATGGCGCTGCCGACGGTGATGAAGAAGGCGCTGCGCCACGCGATCATGGCGACGTCAGCGAAACGCGTTAGCTGATCGCCTGCCATCCCGAGCGAAGCGAGGGATGACAGCAATCCAGGGAGGCAAACGATGGCGGCACGACGCGCGCGGCACACCACGGCACACCCGGATTGGCGCCGTCACTTCAGGCGGTCGCTGGCGCTGGGCTTCGGCGCGCTGGCCGTCATGCTGGGCATCGGCATCCTGGGTTACCGCTTCATCGTCGGCCAGGAATGGAGCCTCGCGCTGCTCAACGCCTCGATGATCCTGAGCGGCATGGGACCGATCGGTGATATCGCGGGTGTCGGCGCACGCGTCTTCGCCTCGGCTTACGCGCTGTTCAGCGGGCTGGTCTTCGTCGGCGTCTGCGGCGTGCTGCTGGCGCCCTGGGCGCATCTCTTCCTGCACCGCTTCCACGCCGACCTGGACGAGGCGGCGTAAGTCCTCAGCGCGCGCCGTCGTCTTTCGCCTGCTTCTCGTCGTAAGCGCGGATCATGCCGGGGATCAGGAAAGCATCGGCGATCCACCAGATCGAGAGCACGATCAGGCCGATCAGGCCGACGACGATCTTCAGCGCCACGATCGAGCCGATCAGCAGCGCGAGCTGGCCGAAGCCGCTGCCGACGCGGCCGACATACATGCGATGCGCGCCGAAGCCGCCGAGGAACGCCCATAGCAGATAGGCGAGGCCGACCGACTTGGCGCTGCCCTCGCCGGGGAGCTGATTGTTGTAGGTCATCTGGTCCGCGGCCGAGGCCGTGATCGTCGATGGCGTTTAGAACACCTTGTCCCTGATCCAGCGGGCCGAGCTCGACACGTCCTTGCCGGCGCCCTCGACCGTGCCGCAGGCGGCGACCGGCGTGGCGATCAGGATGGCGAGGATCAGTCGTTTCAGGACGCGCATGGTTTTCTCCATGGCCATTGAGAGGGGGACTCCACTCACTGCAAACGCGCGCGCATCTGCTGGCGCAAATGGTCGATGGGCAAACGCCGGCCGCCGCCGCAGTCGTGGTGCCAGAAGGTCCAGCCGTTGCAGGAGGGCGCGCCCTGCACCGCGGCACCGACCTGGTGGATCGAGCCGCGCACGTCGCCGAATGAACCGCTGGTGCTGAGCGTGCCGTCGGCCTTCACGCGCGCGTGGATGCGGCCCGAGGGATCGGCGAGCATCGTGCCCGGGATCAACAGGCCGGTCTCGACCAGCGCGCCGAAGGGAATGCGCGGCTCGTTGCGCTTGGCGGGCTTGGCCGCCACGTCGTCGGGCGACAGCGGCTCGACCGCCGCGATGCGCTTGCGCGCCACCTCGGCATAGGTCTCGTCGCGCTCCAGGCCGATGAAGCGGCGGTTCAGCCTTTTGGCCACCGCGCCCGTCGTGCCGCTGCCGAAGAAGGGATCGAGCACGATGTCGCCGGGATTGGTCGCGGCCATCATGCAGCGGAAGAGCAGTGCCTCGGGCTTCTGCGTCGGATGCGCCTTGCGCCCGTCGCGATCCTTGATGCGCTCATGGCCGGTGCACAGCGGCAAGGTCCAATCGCTGCGCATCTGGATGCCCTCGTTGAGCTCCTTCATCGCCTCGTAGTTGAACGTGTAGTTCTTGCGCCGCTTGTCGCGCGCCGCCCAGATCAAGGTTTCGTGCGCGTTGGTGAAGCGCTTGCCGCGGAAGTTTGGCATCGGGTTGGTCTTGCGCCATACGATGTCGTTGAGCAGCCAGAAGCCGATGTCCTGCAGCGACGTGCCGATGCGGAAGATGTTGTGGTAGCTGCCGATCACCCACAGCGTGCCCTCGGGCTTCAGCACCCGGCGCGCTTCGCGCAGCCACTCGGTGGTGAAGGCGTCGTAGGTCGCGAAATCGGCGAAACGGTCCCAGTCGTCGTCGACGGCGTCGACCTTGGAATTGTCGGGACGGTGCAGGTCGCCCCCCAGCTGAAGATTGTAGGGGGGGTCGGCGAACACCATGTCCACCGACCCCTCCGGCAGGTCCTTCATCAAGGTGACGCAGTCGCCGACTAAAATACGGTCGGTGACGGTACGCTCGCGTCGCATGAAGAATGTCCCGTAGCAATATGATTCGGCTGAGGAAAAGCCTGTTGAATACGGGAGGATCATGCCTCTTCGCAGGATTCGCGTCAATAGGAAGAATCATAAGAATCAAATATTTATCCCGGACTCTTAAAGTAAACCACATCTGGGGATAAGTTTGATTCCCGACCCACTACCCATGGGAGTGCGGCTGCTCCCCGGCGTTAACGGCGTACCCTTCTCACGGGACTCGAGGGGGGTGAGATGCCTGGGCCCAAGCAGGATCCAAAGAATCCTCACATGGACAAAGGGGTAATAATTGAGTAATCATTCATATTCAGTGGAGCAGCGTTAGGGCGACGGCGGGTGACTACCCGGGGGCGAGATGATCAGATCGCCTTAACGACGAGATCGGGCGGATAGGGGCTTCGATCCAGAAGGAGGGGGAAAAATGGCGATCTATATGAAATGGGGTCCGATCGAAGGCGACGCCACGGCGCAGTCGCACGAGAAGTGGATCACCTGCGACTCGATCCAGTGGGGCGGCGGCCGCGCGATCGGCACGTCGACCGGTTCGGCCAAGAACCGCGAAGCCTCGATGGTCAATATCATGGAGATCACGGTCGGCAAGTCGCAGGACGGCGCGTCCCCGGAACTGCTGAAGCGGGCCTATGTCGGCACGGAGGGTGAGGATGTCACCGTCCACCTGACGACGACCAGCGACCAGGGCGTCAACACCATCATGGAGCTGTTGCTGACGAACACGCTGGTCAGCAGCTTCACCATGTCTTCGGCCGGTGACCGTCCGATGGAAATAGTCTCGATGAATTTCACCAAGATCGAGTCGACCTTCCACAACCAGTCGGTCGAGGCCACCGAAGCCAGCACGCCGTTCGCGGTCACTTACGACCTCGCCACGGCCGTCGCCACCTGAGGCGGGCCCGAGGCCGCACACCGCTTGGACCACGCTCTAGAGTAGCCGGTTGAAGGGCGAGAAGGTCAGGCGGTGGTGCGGCGTGGCGCCCAGCCGCTCGATGACCGCGAGATGGATCGCGGTGCCGTAACCGGCGTTCTGAAGCCAGCGATAGTCGGGATAGCGCCTGTCGAGCCGCTCCATGATGCGATCGCGCGTGACCTTGGCGATGATCGAGGCGGCGGCGATCGCGTAGACCTTCGAATCGCCCTTCACCACCGCGAGTCCCGGGCACGGCAGGTGCTGCGGCAGGCGATCGCCGTCGACCAGGGCGAAGCACGGCGTCGCGTTCATCGCCCGCACGGCGCGCGCCATGGCCTGCAAGTTGGCCTGCAGCACGTTGATGCGATCGATCACGCGCGCCGAGGCGGCGCCGACGCCGATGGTGATGGCGTCGCTGTCGCACAGCGCCGCGTAGGCGCGCGCGCGTTGCGCCGCCGTTAGCCGCTTGGAATCGTCGAGCAGCGCCAGCAGGCGGCGTTTGACGCGCGCGCGGTCGATGATCACGGCGGCGGCGACGACTGGACCGGCCAGCGGGCCGCGACCGGCCTCGTCGATGCCGACCACCGGGCCATCGTGCTGCGCTTCGAGTTGGAAATCCGGCATCTGCTCGTTCAGCCTGCACCTGTCATCCCGAGCGCAGCGAGGGATCTAGGCGAGATTACTGGATCCCTCGCTGCGCTCGGGATGACAGGGGTACTGTTCGTCCTGAACAGGTTCTAGAATCGCAAACCATGGACCAAAAGCAAATCGCCGCGGTGGTCGATGTCCTGTGGAAGGATGCCGACGCGATCGCGCAGCTCGACGCGTTGCGTTCGCTGGCGTTGCCCGATTCGTGGATCGGCGCGGGCTTCGTGCGCAACCGCGTCTGGGACACGCTAATCGGTCGCGTCACGCGCACCGAGCAGGACGACGTCGATGTCGTCTACTACGACGACAGCGATCCCGATGGCGATCGTGAGAACGAGATCGAGGCGCGACTCGTGGCGTTGATTCCCGGTGTGATCTGGCAGGCGCGCAACCAGCGGCGCATGCATCTCTGGCGCGGCAAGGGCGATCAGCCCTATCGCGACACCGAGAATTCGCTGCGCTATTGGCTCGAGACGCCGACCGCCGTCGCCGCCCGCCTGACGAGCGATCGGCGCATCGAGCTGCTGGCGCCCTATGGCCTCGACGATCTATTGAACCTCACCTGCAGGCCGACGCCCGCCGGCCTGCGTCGCGCCGACGACTATCGCCGGCGGCTGGCGAGCAAGGGCTGGCGCCAGCGCTGGCCGGAAGCGCGTTTCCTGGAGCCCTGATCCTTGTCCTCCCTGCGTACCGCGCGGCCGCCGATCTGGCTGCTGATGATGGCGACCATCGCCTCGCAGCTGGCGCTGACCATCTATCTGCCGGCGCTGCCCGGCATCGCCCAGCATTTCAACGTGCCCTACGGCACGGCGCAGCTGACGCTCTCGGTCTATCTCTTCGCCTTCGCCTTCGCGCAGTTGGCCGTGGGACCGCTCTCCGATCGCATCGGCCGCCGGCCGGTGCTGCTGGGCAGCCTGGTGATCTTTGTCGGCGCCTCGATCGCCTGCGCGCTCGCCGTCTCGATCGAGATGCTGATCGGTGCGCGCCTCGTGCAGGCCTGCGGCGCCTGCGGCGGCGTCGTGCTGGGCCGCGCCATCGTGCGCGACAGCCGCACGATGCAGGAGGCGCCCAAGGCGATGGGCTACATGGCCTCGGGCATGGCACTGGCCCCGGCGCTGGCGCCGCTGCTGGGCGGCCAGATGCTGGTGCTGTTCGACTGGCGCGCCAGCTTCTGGCTCACCGCCGTCGTCGGCGCCGTGGTGATGGTGCTGGCCTGGTTGATCCTCGGCGAGACCGCACCGTTGCGGAAGACCGCGTCGAGCTGGCTGCGCGGCCTGCTCGAGGGCTTCGCCATCGTCATCCGCTCACGCCGCTTCGTCGGCCTGATGATCGCGGCGACCTCGGCCTCGTCGGCCTTCAACATCTTCTTCTCCGGCGGCCCGATCCTCTTGATCAACGTCATGGGCGTGTCGGCGGCGCTGTTCGGCTGGTTCACCTTGGCCTGGGCCGGCAACTTCGTGATCGGCAGTCTGCTGCAGAGCCGCCTGCACCCCTACATCAAGAGCATCAACCTGATCGCCGTGGGCCAGCTCGTGCTGGTCGTCGGCGCGCTCGGCATGGTGATCACCGCGCTCATGGGCTACGTGGCGCCGCTGGCGTTGATCATCCCGCTGATCATCATGGGCCTGGGCAACGGGCTCAACATGCCCAACGCCATGGCCAACGCGCTGGCCGCCGTGCCGGCCCATCACGTCGGCGCTGCCTCGGCGCTGATGGGCTTCGTGCAGATGCTCTGCGCCGCCGCGCTCACCGTGCTGATGGGCTACCTGCCGCACGAGTCGCAGTTCAACATCGGCCTGGGCATCGCGCTGGTCGGCCTCGCGGGCTTCGCCGGCTGGGCGATGCTGGTGCGGCGTTGAAATCGAGGCGGTGCATACCCATATACTACCGATGATCATGATTCGCGCCTTCATCAGGATTCATCCGATCGCGGGCCAATAGCCCCGGGACTCGGCTCGCAGCGCCCGAGGAACCGGGGCTGCGCTCAGGCGCTTTCACTTAACGTTTGGACACTCACTATCAGGCACGCGGTGCGCATTCGCGCATGCGTCGTGCGGCTAACACCATGAACCACTACAATCACAAACCACGAATTGTCGTCAGCGACACCGACCACGCGCGTCTCAGCGATCTCGCGACGGGCGCGCTCGCGCGCTTCCCGGAGATCGCCGAGGAACTGCAATCCGAGATGATCAGGGCCGAGGTGGTCGCCGCCTCGGCGCTGCCCTCGGACGTCGTCCGCATGGGCTCGACCGTCGAGTTCCGCTCGAATGGCGGCCAGCATCGACGCGTAGCGCTGGTCTTCCCGATCGACGCCGATATCTCGGCCAACAAGGTGTCGGTGCTCACGCCCGTCGGTACGGCGCTGATCGGCCTGGCCGCCGGCCAGTCGATCCGCTTCACCACGCAGGACGGGCGCGAGCAGACGCTGACGGTGCTCGGCGTCGGCTAGGTGCGGCAAGGCAAGACGCAGTCGCCGTCTTGCCTCTGTCATCGAGTTCCTGTAGAAGGCGCGCCATCGACGAAACCCCGGCGAAAGGAGGCGTTGATGTCGACCATGATGTTCATCACGCCCGCTGTAGGGTTCGTTTACGGGCGCTTTCGTTAACTAAAGCAGCCCCGGGCACCGCCTCCGCGCAGGCAGCCCGTCCATAACCACCATCCAGTCCATCGCCAGGCGCTTTCGCGCGCGTCGAATCGACTCTCGACGTAGCCCGCGACGCCGCCAGCTTGAAGGGCCGGCCCCGTCTGAAGGGGTCCGGCGTCCACACATGAAAGTTCGCAAGGATCGCGACGGGCGCGACCCGTTTCTGCACACCCTCGGTTACGTCTTCCGGCAATGGCGGCGTCAGCCCGGCTTTGCTTCCTCGATCGCCATCGGCTCGCTGGTGATCGCCGGCATGGAGCTGCTGGTGCCGACCCTGGCCGGACGGCTGGTCGACATCATCGGCGGCGTCATCGCCGACCGCGACGCGGCGCTCGGCGACGCGCTGCTGATACTGGCCGTCATGGTCGGCGCCGGCGCGCTGGTCGTCGTGCTGCGCCAGGGCGTGTTCATCCTGATCATCGACTTCACCTTGCGCATGATGTCCGAGGTGGCGCGCGAGAGCTTCGCGCGCGTGCAACGTCTGTCGACCGAGTGGCACGCCAACGCCTTCGCCGGCTCGACGGTGCGCAAGATCAGCCGCGGCATATGGGCCTTCGACAACCTCAACGACACGGTCATGGTGGCGCTGTGGCCCTCGCTGGTCGTGCTGCTGGGCGCCTCGCTGTTGTTCGCGTTGCACTGGCCGTTGATGGGCCTGGCGGTGGCGCTGGGCAGCGCCGTCTATATCGGGCTCACCGTGTGGCTGGCGCTGCGCTATGTCACGCCGGCGGCGACGCTGTCGAACACCTGGGACAGCCGGCTGGGCGGCGCGTTGGCTGACGCGGTGTCGGCCAACGCCGTCGTGAAATCGTTTGGTGCGGAGGCGCGCGAGGATCAGCGCCTGACGCGCATCGTCGATCGCTGGCGCACGCGGGCGCGCGTGTGGTGGCTGCGCGCCAATTGGGCCGGCACCTTGCAGAACGTCGTGCTGGTGCTGCTGCGCCTGACGGTGATCGGCCTGGTGCTGCTGTTCTGGTGGCAGGGCGCGGCCAGCGTCGGCGAGGTGGTGTTCGTGATCACGGCCCATGGCGTGATCCACGGCTACCTGCGCGACATCGGCTACCACATCGAGGTCTTCCGTCGTTGCGTGAACGACCTCGACGAGCTGGTGGCGCTGCACGACCAGCCGATCGACGTCGTCGATCGACCGGGCGCGCGCGACATCCTGATCCCCAGGGGCGAGATCGTCTTCGACGACGTCGCCTTCGGCTATCGCGCGCAGGGGCGGCGGGTCTATGACGGCCTGTCAGTGCGCATCCCGGCCGGCCAGCGCGTCGGCCTGGTGGGAGTCTCCGGATCTGGCAAGACGACCTTCGTGAAGCTGGTGCAGCGCCTGCACGACATCGATGGCGGTCGCATCGCCATCGACGGCCAGGACATCGCCGAGGTGACGCAGGACAGCCTGCGCCGGCAGGTGGCGATCGTGCAGCAGGAGCCGGTGCTGTTCCACCGCTCGCTGGCCGAGAACATCGCCTATGGCCGGCCCGAGGCGTCGCGCGAGAAGATCCGCGCGGCGGCGCGCATGGCGCATGCCGACGGCTTCATCATGCGCCAGCCCAAGGGCTACGCGACCTTGGTGGGCGAGCGCGGCGTGAAACTGTCGGGTGGCGAGCGTCAGCGCGTGGCGCTGGCGCGCGCCTTCCTCGCCGACACGCCGATCCTGATTCTCGACGAGGCGACGTCGAGCCTGGACAGCGAGTCCGAGGCGCTGATCCAGGACGCGATGGAGCGGCTGATGCGGGGACGCACGACGCTCGTCATAGCGCACCGTCTCTCAACGGTGCGCACGCTCGATCGCATCCTGGTGTTCGACGAGGGCCGCATCGTCGAGGACGGCGGCCACGCCGCGCTGATGCAACGCAAGGACGGCATCTACCGCCGCCTGGTGCAGCGTCAGGCGGAAGGCGTCGCGGATGGTCTGTTCGCGGCGTGATAGAGAGGGATGAGAGCGATCGCTCTCACCCCGTCTTGATGGCGGTGTTCGCCTATGATCCGGACGATTCCGCCGCCAAAGGTCTGAAGACATGACCCGCAAGACACTGGACGCCGTGCTGCCGTGGACGGTTGTCGCCAGCTCGGTGACCTATGAGGATCGCTGGCTGCGCCTGCGCAGCGATCACTGCCGCACGTCGCGCGGCGTCGAGGTCAATCCGTTCCACGTCATCGAGTATCCCGACTGGGTCAACGTGGTCGCGCTGACTCGCGAGACCCATCAGCTTGTTCTGGTCAACGAATACCGGCACGGCCGGGGCGAGGTTGTCACCGGTCTGGTCGCCGGCACTGTCGAGCCCGGCGAGGGCGACGGCGACGATCCGTCGGAGAGCGCCGCGCGCCGCGAGCTGTGGGAGGAAACCGGCTACCGCGCTGGCGCGCTCAGCAAGCTGCTCGTCACCTATCCCAATCCGGCGAACCAGAACAATCTCTCGGTCTCCTGGCTGGCGCTCGATGTCGAGCCCGGCGACAGCCGCTCGCTCGATGATTCCGAGGACATCGAGGTCGTGCTCGCCGACCTGCCCGACGTGATGCTGCGCCTGCGCGGCGGCGCGCTCTGCATGCAGGGCCTGCACGTCGCCGCGCTGTGGACCGCCACCGCGCGCATCGTCGCCGGCAAAACTGGCGTGGACGCGTCGCTGCGCATAAGGCTTGCCGCGGCGCTGGGCATGACTTGATTCGCCTGCGTGACCGCGCGAGGCTCTTGTCGTGCATGCCGGGCGCGTCGACCTGCGTCAACGTCGCGTCAGGCGTGTTCCTCGGGCCTTTGTCCGGTGGCGCGGACGGTCTTCATGCGCTCGATGATGGCCGGCGCTTTGACAAGCTCGACGACAGCCGCGCGTTCGCGCGCCATGAGGTCGCGTTCGCTGAGATCAGGATCGCCTGACGTGTAGAGATCGGCGAGCGCGTGGCAGGCGAGGATCTCCGGCTCGCCCAGGCGTTGCCACGACGTCAGCTTGTCGGTGAACGCCACCATGTGCGCGCGGGCGGCGGGGCCGGCGAGCGCCAGGCGCGGCGGCGATGGCGGCGTGTAGGTTGGCGCCGTCTCGATCGCCAGCGCGCGTCCACGGGTCAGGGCCTGCTGGCGGCTGTCGACGATGATATCGGTCGGACGCAGCACGCCGCATTCCTGCGACCCGGCGGCGGTGCGCATGGGCCTGGCGTCGGCGATGTGCTCGAAGGCGCGCAGCGCCGCGGAGTCGGGATCGGTGCCGCGCGCTAGCCAGCGGGCGAGCATCTGGGTCGCGCCGCCCCAGCTTGGCACGACGCCGGCCCAGCGCTCGCGGAAGCCGGCGAACAGCCTGTGGGCGGCGACGATGGTGGTGGCGTGTAGCGCCACCTCCAGGCCGCCACTCGCCGTGCGGCCATGGATGGCGGCGATGGTCGGGAAGGGCGCGTACTTCATCGCCAGCAGCGTGTCCTGGCCGTGCCGCAGATAGGCGTCGACCGCCGGCCAGTCGCGCCGCTCGATGCCTTCGATGACGGGATCGAGGCTGGCGCCGAGGCAGAAGATGTCGGGATCGGCGCAGACCAGCAGCAGAGCCCGAAAGCTTTCGCGTACCCTGGCGAGGCTGCGCTCGAGCAGCGCGATCGTGTTCGGGGTGCAGAGGGCGTGGTGGTCGTGAAGCTCGAACGCCGCGACGCCGTCGCCGGTATCCCACAACGACGCCGACGCGTTGGACGCGATGGGCGAGGCGGTTGCCTTCAGGGCCGCGAGGTCGAAATCTGGCGGCGGCATCTACGGCAGCAGCGCGCGAATCTCGTCGAGCATGTCGGGCGCGCCGAAGGGCACGATCAGCAGCGCGTCGTCGAAGCCGAGATCGGCGATCCTGCGCAGGCGGTCTCGGGCTTCGGCCTTGCCGCAGACCACCTTCACCTTCGCGTACGCGATCAGCGGATGCGGCGGCGGGTCGGGGCGCAGGTCGGTGAAGATGTTGGCGAGGATGGCGCGCTTGCCGCCGGCCTTGCGGAACATGTCGAGCCCGACCGGCAGCTCGGCCGGCTCGCCGTGGATGCCCGAGGCGATCCAGCCCTGGCAGTGCCGCGCCGCGAGATCGATCCAGCGCGGGCTGTGCCAGGCGCCGATATAGACCGGCGGGCCGCCTTCGGTGCCGGGCCAGACGCTGAGCGCCGGGCCGAACACCGGCTCGCCGGCCCAGACCTTGCGCATGATCGCGAGGTACTCCGGCAGCAGCTTGAAGCGGCGCGCGTAGTCGACCTGCACGGCGTCGAAGTCGTGCTTGGTCGAGCCGCTGCCGACACCAAAGCGGAAACGGCCGCGAGAGAGGATGTTGAGTGTCTGGGCGCGATGGGCGAGCTCGACCGGGTGGCGCAGGGGCACTTGCGTGACGCAGGTGCCGATCTCGATGCGCGCCGTGCTGGCGCAGACCGCGCTCAGGAACATCAGCGGATCGAGCATGGCGGAGCCACGCGCGAAGGCGTCGGTGATCCACAGGCCGCTGAAGCCCAGAAGCTCGACGCGCTGGGCGAAGGCGACGGTGCGGTCGATGAGTCCGTCCGCTTCCCGCGCGGAGGGAATGGCGACGATGCCGAACTGCATGGTTGGTCCTTTTTCCTTCTCACCGCGAAGGCGGGGAGAAGGTGCCGAGCGATAGCGAGGCGGATGAAGGGCTTCTCGTGCAACGACAACCGCTTTCGTTGTCGAGACTCCGCGAAGCCCCTCATCCGCCCTTCGGGCACCTTCTCCCCGCCTGCGCGGGGAGAAGGGAATGCTATCGTAGCGGCCAGGACGAGGAGGACCCAATGCGCATCATGACAACCCTGCCGCAGCGCGATCTGCGCCGGGTTATCGCGCGAATGCGGCTATGGATACGCGCGGCTCCTTGCGGCGACCGATCGGCGACGTAATCCAGAATCGACTCGAGGTCGGCCAGGGCGGGCAGCGTGTAGCGCAGCCTCATAGGCCATGCTTGGCCCACACGGCGCGCACCTGCTCCTCGGTCGCGAACTCGCCCCGGGCGGCGGCGGCCTTGGAGCGGGCGATCGCCTCACGCTCTTCGGGTGAAAGGAGGATCGGCGCGGCGAGGTCTGAGCCCGCAAGCTGGATGATGGCGCGCGCGATATCGTCCTGGTCGTCTGAAGGCAGGCGACGCACGGCTTCCAGCGCTTCATCCAAGAGCTTCGTCATGACAGGAATATAGGATCGGCGGCGGTCGAAGTCGAGGAACGGCCCGCGATGCGGACACTCCCTCCAGGCGAGCGTAAGGGTATCGTAGCGACCAGGACGAGGAGGACCCAATGCGCATCATGACAACCCTGCCGCAGCGCGATCTGCGGCTCGTGGCCGACGCGGCCAAAGCCGCCGAGGCGCAGGGCTATGACGGCGTGGTCACGCTGGAGAACCGGCATGAGCCGTTCCTGTCGCTGGGCGTTGCCGCCGTGGCCACCGAGAAGCTGCAGCTCGCCACCGGCGTGGCCATCGCCTTCCCGCGCAGCCCGATGGTGACGGCCAGCACGGCGTGGGACCTGCAGCTCGCCTCGCGTGGCCGCTTCGTGCTGGGCATCGGCCCGCAGGTCCGCGCGCACAACGAGAACCGCTTCTCGGTGAAATGGTCGCCGCCGGCGCCGCGCCTGCGCGAGTACGTCAAGGCGATGCGCGCGATCTGGCGCTGCTGGGAGACCGGCGAGAAGCTGAAGTTCGAAGGCGAGCATTACCGCTTCACCCTGATGACGCCGAACTTCACGCCGCCGTCGCTGCACCTGCCGATGGTGCCGGTCCAGCTCGCCGCCGTGGGCCCGCATACGCTGCGGCTCGCCGGTGAGGTCGCCGACGGCGTGCGCCTGCATGCGTTCTGCACCCGGAATTACTTCGACCAGATGGTGATGCCCAAGCTGGCCGAGGGCTGGGCCAAGAGCGGGCGCAAGCGCGAGAATTTCGAGATCCATGGCGGCGGCTTCGTCGCCACCGGCGCGACCGAGGAAGAGGTGGCCAAGAAGGTCGACTGGGTGCGCATGCGCGTAGGCTTCTACGGCTCGACGCCGGCCTATTGGCCGGTGCTCGAGGCGCATGGCCTGGGCGATCTGGGGCGCAAGCTCAACGCCATGTCCAAGCAGGGCCAGTGGGCGGCGATGACCCAGGAGATCTCCGACGACGTCGTGCGCCTCTTCGCCGCCGTCGGCACGCATCAGGAGATCGCCGGCGCGATCAGGCAGCGCTTCGCCGGCAGCGATTCGGTGTCGGCCAGCGCCACGTCGGAGGAAGGCTCCGACCTGCCGCCCGATGTCATCCAGGACATCCAGCGCATCCCGACCAGCTTCGCCGGCTACGGCGCGGGATGGTGATCAGAACCGGTGCGCCAGGCGCAAGCCGATATTGTCGAGGCCGGGATTGGGTCGCGCCAGGAAGGCGTTGGAGACGTGCTCGTAATAGGCCTCGACGCGGCTTTGCGGCGTGAGCTGCAGGCCGACCTGGAACGAGGGGTGGAACAGCACGCGCGAGCCCAGCGCTTTGCGGCCGTTGACCCGGGGCTGGAGTTCGCCGGTATGGATCGCCGGCCCGACGCCGAGCGCGAAGAAGAACCGGTCGATGGTGAACTCGAAGCGCACATCGAGGTAGACTAGGCTGGTGCCGTCGTGGGTGGCGACGCTGCCGCCCAGCACCGGCCGGATACGGCCGAAGAGCACGCCGAAGGACGGGGCGAAGGCGATTTCGCCGTTCAGCGCGACGCCGCGCTCGACGTTGCCCGCCGCCCAGAATGTGACGTCGTGCGCGAGCACGCCGCCGCGGACCTCGTGGATCACGTCCTTGAGCTGCAACTGGGCCAGCGCCGGAGCCGGCGGGAGGAGCGCGACGAGCACGAACAACGCGGCGGCGGCAAGGTGTCGGACCATGGGTGACAGTATCCTCTGAGTGGCCGCGCCGCTACGACGCGCGGCGCGGGATGGTGAAGTTCGTCGCGGTCCTGTAGAAGACCCTCCCATGACACGCGACCAGTTCATCGAAGACTACATGGCGACCACCGGCCTGCCGCTGCCCTGGAAGATCAGGGGTGGCGTCAACGTGCCCGGCGTCGGCCGGCGCATGGCCGTGCCCTGCACCTGCGGCGAGTCGACCTGCCGCGGCTGGAAGATCGTCACCGAAACCAACGACGTCTCCGCCACGGCGCCGAAGGCTTAGAAGACCTAGCCTTCCCCCGGAGGGGGAAGGTGCCCGAAGGGCGGAAGGGGGATGCCTCAACGCTCTCGGTGTCCGTCTTCGACATCCCCCTTCCGTCGCTCCGCGCCACCTTCCCCCTCCGGGGGAAGGGAGATCGCGCCGATCAGCCGAGATCGTCATCATCGTCCTTGTCGATGATCCGCGCTTCGATGCGGTGCCGATCAGGCTCCTCCGTCCGTGGCGCATCGCCCGGGCTCTCCAGGGCCGCCTCGAGCGAGCGCAGTGCCGCCAACCGGGGGGCCGCGCGCCAGCGGACGTCGCCCAGCAATTCCGCCAGTGACGGCCGCCACTTGTCGTTGCGCCGCCAGCTGGCCAGCGCGCGCACGACGCAATCCACGGGGAAGCGCGCCAGCTCGTCGGTCATAGTGTCTAGCGCCACGTCGTCGTCGATGCCTTGGCGCGCGCGGCCGATGGTCACCGCCAGCGTGCGCGCCAGCTCGCTGACGATCCGCCGCTCGTGCTCGGGATCGGCGCTGGCCGGGGCGCAGATTGGCCAGAGCGCCGCGTGCATCGCCAGCAGGGTGTCGCGCTCGCGCGGCAGGCCGCTCAGCCCGGTGAGCTCGCTGTCGAACTGGCCGTCGCCGGCGATGGCGTTACGCCAGGTCCAGGCCACGGCGGCGCAGGACCCGCTCAGCCGCCGCAGCCACGCCATCAGCGCGCTGCGTGATTGGCGCTCGTCCGGCGCGTTGCAGACAGCGATTGCGGAAGGTGGCTCCCCAGTCGAGCTTGCGGCCACGGGCACCGGGCACGGCGCACCAGTAGGTGCGGAATTCCTCGGCGAGCAGGTCGGGGTCGAGGCCGCGCTCGTGGGCATAGGCCCGCTCGGCCGGTCCCGGTCGCCAATCGGGCGCAAGCCGCGTGCCTCTGGCTTCGCTGCAGCGTGCATGTGAGTCACCTGGGGGTTCAATGGGGGTTATTGAGGGTTCGGGTGTCACCGTGACGGGGGTGGGCGTCACAGTGACGGGGCAGGGGTGTCGCTGTGACGGGGTGTCATCGGCGACCAGCGTGACCAGACGGCTCTGCCCGTGCCGGTCGTGCAGCGTGATCTTGCCGTCGGCGCTCAGCCGGCGTAGCGCGCGCTGGACCGTGCGTTCACCCAGCGCCGTGAACCGGCAGAGCCGCGCCACCGACGGCCAGCACGTCCATTGCTCGTTGGCGTGATCGGCGAGCGCGATCAGCACGGCCTTGGCCGAGGGATCGCGCATCTCCAGGTGGAAGGCCCAGCGCAGGGCGGCGTTGCTCATCGCCCCGCATCCTCGGGACGGGGACGTTCAGGTCTGGCATCGATGGAAGGCTCGGACATCGTGGCGCTCGTGTCTGCTGAGCGACAGGATGCACGCGGACGATGAGATCGCCAATTTCCGCCGCTACGGCGACGCTATGCGAGCCTTTGATGCGGTAACCACGGGCACTTTGTCCGCCGCTACGCGCGCCGCCCGATCAGTCGCAGACCAGCCCGGTCGCGCGCTTCATCTCGGCGGCGCTCTTGGGCGACTCCTTGGTCAAGAGCGCGCAGAGGGTGAAGTTGCCGACCATGCGCTGCCGCGCCTCGTCGACATACATCCAGTCGCGGATCTCCTCGCGGCTGAAGGTCAGCATCTGGCCCTCGTGCACCGTCTTGACCGAACGCGGCGTGTTGTTGAGCCGACCGAGGAAGCGATCGCCGCTGCGCGTCAGATCGGTGAGCCAGAAGAACTCGTTCACATTGCCGTCGCGAATCGCGATCTTCACGGAGTATAGGCGGGTGTCCGGCGGCGGCTTGTCGAGCAGCGCGAGGAAGCCGTCGAGCCCGGCGCGCGCCTTCTCGAAGGCCGCGCGCATGGCCGGCTCGTTGCTGGACATGGTCGTGACCTCGTCGCGCTTGGAGCGCTCCAGCGCGCTTTGCGCGATGGCGGCGCCGGTGTCGAGGAGGAGCACGAAACAGACGGCGAGCGGGGCGACGGGAGTCTTCATGCGACAGATTTTAGGGCGAGCATTGGATGATGCAATAACATCTTATACGAGCATACCCCGACGCCAGCCGTCCCTTCCAGACCAGTCGGCGCGCGATCCATTGCGGCCCACGCGGTAGTCGAACCTGTTCATTGCCATCGCGCGGTTGTAGCGTGTCGCCCAAGGCTTCTTGGGGACGGTTAATGGCCAGGTTGTTGATGGCTGCGATGATCGCCGCGGCGATCGCCGGGTGCTCGGATTCCGGCAAGCTCTATATTCCCGACTCGTACGCGCCGATCTACAAGCGCAATGTTCCAGCCGACGCCCGGGCGGCCTCGCGCGAGGGCTGGTACGTGCGCTGCGCCAAGGACCGCAAGAGCTGCACGGTCGAGCTCGACGTCAGCTATATCGGCCGCTATCGCCACAACACCGTCACGGCGACGCTGATCCACACCGTGCCCGGCGACCGTTTCACCCTGGCGCTGCGCGCCCAGCCCAACAGCGTGCGCATCCAGGTGGACGACAACCCGCCCCTGGCGATGAACTGCCCCGGCCGGATCTGCACCATCCGCAGCCAGCCCTTGCTGGCGCAGATGCAATCCGGCCTCGTGCTGCGGCTCGACATCAAGGGACCGGGCTGGGCCTATCCCGAACGGCAAACCTTCGGCCTGTACGGCGCCTTCAACGAAATGCGCGCGGTCGCGCAGCGCGACGTCGGCCTGCGCTGACGGCGTGGTCTTACCTTCCCCCCAAGGGCGCGCTCGCGCGCCCGGAGGCGGGGGAAGGTGGCAGCGCGAAGCGCTGACGGATGGGGGTGGCTCTTGCGGCCAGGCGTGGTCTGTCCTGAGACATTTCGTCCGTCTTCAACAGCCACCCCCATCCGGCGCTTCGCGCCACCTTCCCCCGCCAGTGGGGGAAGGTAGACCTCTCAGAACAGCGACATCTGCCTGTTGTCCTTGCCGCTCATCGACTCCGGCACCCGGAACTGCGTGGTGTCGAGCTGGTAGCGGAACTTGTTGAACTCGAACTTCTTGGCCGACAGCTCGAAGCGCTGGCGGATCAGTTGCGCCAAGGTGCCGGTGCCGGTCATGCGCTGGCCCCACTCGGAATCGTAGATCTTGCCGCCGCGCATCTGCTTGACCAGCGACAGCACGCGATCGGCCCTGTCGGGGAAATGCTCGCGCAGCCATTCCTCGAAGAGCTGGGCGATCTCCAGCGGCAGGCGCAGCACGGTGTAGCCGGCGCGCGCCGCACCGGCCTGGTGCGCCGCCTCTAGGATCGCCTCCATCTCGTGGTCGTTGATCGCCGGGATCATCGGCGCGGCCATCACGCCGCACGGTACGCCGGCCTCGTTGAGCGTGCGGATCGCCGCCACGCGCTTGGCCGGCGTCGAGGCGCGCGGTTCCATGATGTTGGCGAGGTGGCGATCGAGCGTGGTGACCGAGAGGAACACCTGCGCCAGGTTCTTCTTGGCCATCGGCGCCAGGATGTCGATGTCGCGCGTCACCAGCACGTTCTTGGTGACGATGCCCACGGGGTGGTTGAACTCGGCCAGCACCTCGAGGATGCGGCGCATCAGCTTCAACTCGCGCTCGACCGGCTGATAGGGATCGGTGTTGGTGCCGATCGCGAGCACGTCGCAGCGATAGTTGCGCTTCGCCAGCTCCTGCCGCAGCAGCTCCGGCGCGTCGGGCTTGAACAGCAGCTTGGTCTCGAAGTCGAGCCCGGGCGACAGGCCGAGATAGGCGTGGGTCGGCCGCGCGAAGCAGTAGACGCAGCCGTGCTCGCAGCCCCTGTAGGGGTTGATCGAGCGATCGAACGGCACGTCGGGCGAGGTGTTGCGCGCGATCACCGTGCGCGATGCGTCGCGCGTCAGCGTGGTCGCCAGACGCGGCGGCTCCTCGTCGTCGGGATGCGGGTTGACCTTCACCGGGTCAAGCGCATCGGCCGAGCCCCAGCCGTCGTCGATCGTCACGGTGGTTTGCGAATCGTAGCGCACCGCGGGATTGCTGATGGCGCCGCGGCCCTTGCGGGCGCGAGCCGCCAGCGCATCGATCTCCGCAGGGATTTTGAGCGACCGGGACATGCCCGGACGCTAGCGCGTCATAGTGAACAGAACAAGAACAAACGAGGAGGTGCGATCAGCCGAGCCACACCTGGAACCGACGGTAGAGATGGCCCGGCAGCAGCAGGACGGCGGCGGCCACGGCCGCGAAAATGACGATGCCGTTGGCGATGCCCAGGGTCAGGAGCAGGATTTCCTCGATGTGGCCGTTCGGCACACCGAAGATGCGGTTGATCCAGAACAGGACGAAGCCCAGGGCGTCGGCCATCAGGAACACCATGATTCGGCTGCGAATGACGTCCCATTCCATCGGCGGGATCTATCTCTCTCGACAATAACGTCCCGCATCATACAGATTTTATTGGAAAATATCACCCCGCCATTGCGCGCGCATGGCGCGAATCCGGTCCGCCGCGAAGCACGCGTCGATACGCTGGTCGAGATGCGCCTTCATCGCGGGGTCCATGCCCGCATCGCTCCACTGCTCGGGATCCTGGGGATCGCGCGGCGCGCGGGTCTGCACCCGCCAGCGGCAGAAGAACACCATGCCGCGTAGCCAGGTCAGCCGCCGCATCGGCATCAGCCAGGGCTTCATCGCCGCCGCGACGGCGCTGTCTATGCGCGCCAGGTAGTGGCTGTGGAAAAGCTTCAGCGCGTCCGGGCTGAGCTCGCAGTCCTCGCCGGCGCGCCAGCGCGTCGACGTCGGCAGGCTGGCATGCGCCAGGTCGATCGCGGCCGAGCCGGCATGGACCTTCTCGAGATCGACAAACCAGGCCTTGCTCGCGGCATCGACGACGAAGTTGCCGGGATGGGTGTCGCCCAGCGCCAGGCCGATCGGCTGCGGGCGCTTGCCCAGCGCCAGGCCCATGCCGCGCAGCTCGCCCAGCTCCTCGCCGAGTTCGGCGCGGGCGCGCGCCTCGGGAACGGCGCGGTCGATAAAGCGCGCGGCGTGATCCTCGACCACCGCCAAGGTCGCGAGGAAAGGATTGTCCTGGCGCGGCAGCGGCGAGGCGGCGGTGGGCGCCGGCAGGCGATGCAAGGTCGCCAAGGTCTCGGCGATCGCCGTCATCTCGCCCGGCAGGCGCGGGGCGCGGCCGTCGATGGCATCGACGATCAACGCACCGCCGGGCAGGTGCTCGCCGGGCTCGACGAGGTCGAACAGCCGGGGCGTGACGCCTGAGGAGGCGACATGCCGGAACGCCGCCGCCTGCCGATGCAGGCGCGCCGCCGCGCCCCGATCGCCGGGATGGGCATAGGCGATGCGCGCCAGCAGGCGCCGCCCGTCGATGGCGGGCACGATGCGCACATGGCCATGGGCGGTGCCGGTCGCGGGCAGCGGCGCGAGGTCGCCGTCGCTCAGATGCGCGAAAGCCGGCCGCGTGCGCAGGGCAGTGAGGAGGGGCGCGAGATCCATCGGTGCTCGCGTCAGCCGCTGCGCGGGATCTTGCCCTCGTTCAGCCGGGGCATCAGCTCGGCGAAGTTGCAGGGCCGGAAGCGGATATCGAGCTGCCAGCGCAGGATCTCGTCCCAGCCGTCGCGGCAGGCGCCGGTCGAGCCGGGCAGGGCGAAGATATAGGTGCCGTTGGCGACGCCCGCCGTGGCGCGGCTCTGCATGGTCGAGGTGCCGATCTTCTGGAAGCTCACCCAGCGGAAGGTCTCGCCGAAGCCCTCGATCTTCTTCTCGAACAGCCCCTCGAGCGCCTCCGGCGTCACATCGCGGCCGGTCACGCCGGTGCCACCCGTGGTGATCACCGCCTCGATGGCGGGATCGGCGATCCATTTGCCGACCTGGGCGCGGATCTTCTCGACGTCGTCGGTGACGATGGCGCGATCGGCTAGCGTGTGGCCGGCGCCGGTCAGCCGCTCGACCAGCGTGTCGCCGGATTTGTCGGTCTCCAGCGTGCGCGTGTCGGAGACGGTGAGGATGGCGATGTTCACCGGCTTGAACGGCTTGGACGGGTCGATGCGGTCGGCGGGGTTGGTCATGGCGCGCTCCGGGCGGGGACGCCGTTATAGACCAGTTCAGGCTATTCCGTAGAAGCCGCGCAGGCTGTCGAGGCAGTTCTTGTTCCGATCAGTGGACAGGCGCTCCTTCGGCACGCCGGCGACTGCCGCATCGATGAGGATCGTTTCCTTCAGCGTCGGCTTGCGCAGCAAATCCGGCGGTATGCCCTCGAGTGCGCAATTCGAGCAGTCGACCGAGACAAGCGCGTTCGGACCGGCGATCGGATCGAGGGATGTGATGGCCGTCTGGTCGCACTTCAGTGTCTCCAGCGTGCTCACAGCCTCAAGTGGTCCAAGCGAGGTGATCTTGGTCCGCGAACACTTGAGCTTGCGCAGCCTGGGCAGATTCGCCAGAGGCGCGAGTGAGGCGACCGAGGAGTACGCGCAGTCGAGTTCCTGCAGCGCGGCCAGCTTCCCGACTGGCTCAAGCGACGATACACCGATAGCGCCGATACCGAGTTCCTCCAATGAGATCAGTCCGGCGATCGGATCAAGCGAGGTGACATCCGTACTTCCGCAATCGAGCTTCCTGAGGGCGGTCAGACCGGCCAGTGGTTCAAGTGATGTGATGCGGGTGCGATAAAGGTTGAGTTCCTGCAAGGCTGTCAGCCCTGCGAGCGGGGCGAGGGATGATACGGGTGTGTAGAAGAGAACGAGCTTTTGCAATGCGGTCAGGCCGGCCAGAGGATCGAGGGACGCGACCTTCGTGCCGCCCAAGTCGAGTTCCCGCAGCGCGGTGAGGCCGGCGAGAGGGGCAAGCGACTTGAGGCCTTGCAGCTGCGTGCACAACAGCACTTCCAGCGCCGTCAGCCCGGCGAGACCATCAAGGGACGCTACATTGGTGCCTCTGATCTCCAGCGTGCGCAGCGCGGTCAGGCTGGCGAGAGGCTCGAGAGAATCGATATAGGACTGTGTTGCGTCGAGCTCCTCCAACGCGACCAGCTTGGCGAGCGGTTCCAAGGATTCGATCTTCGTGTCCGAGCAGCGCAGCCGCCTCAAGGCCGTCAACCCGCTGATTGGGGCGAGCGACTCGATTTTATTCATGGCGATGTCGAGATCCTGCAGCGCCGTCAGCCTCGCGAGAGGCTCGAACGACATGCCCTCCATTTCCGTGCAATGGAGTTTGCGCAGCGTAGTCAGCCCGGCGAGGGGTTCGAGCGATGCGCCCTCGGTGCCGGAGCAATCCAGCTCCTGCAATGCCTTCAGTCCGGCGAGAGGCCCGAAGGACGCAACCTTCATGTAGGCGCAGCCCAGTCGCAGCAGTCCGCTCAATCCTGTGATAGGGGCGAACGAGGCTACCTTGGTGTTTGAGCAGTCGAGGTCCTGCAACGCGGTCAACCCGGTGAGAGGTCGCAGAGACGAGATCCTTGTGTGCGTGCAGTGGAGCATTCGCAGCGTGGCGAGCTTGGCGAGAGGCTTGAGAGACGCCACCCGCGTCTCCGAGCAGTTGAGTTTCTCCAGAGCGCTCAGCCCCGCGAGGGGAGCCAGCGTGGAGATGCCGGTGCTTCTGCAATCCAGGGTCCGCAGCGCCGGCAGGCCGTGCACGAAGTCGAGGTCGAGCGCATCCGTGCACTCGATCGATAGCGTCTCCAGGCCGGCGAGCCGAGACAAGGCCGTCAAGTCCCGCGCGATGGCATTGGAGGGGCCGAACTTGGAAGGCCGAATCCAGTGTCGCCCCTTCCGACCGTTGCTGAGATCCAGCGACTTCAGGTGATGCAGGTCGAACAGGCTGGGCGGCAGGGCGGTCAGTCCCAGGCCCGAGAGATCGAGCGCCCCGGTGCGGCGCTCTGCTTCCTCGGCGATGCGTCCGAGCGCAACGGCTTGAGCATGGCGCTCGCGTTCTGCCGCTCCCCATGCAGTCCTGCGCCTGCGACCGGCCGAACGACTACTGGTTGACGTGACAAAGAAGCGGTGGTCGTTGGATGCGCCGCTCTTGAGGGAGAACAGTTTCGGCAGGTCCTTGACAGGCTTGAACGATCTCACCTTCGTGTCGCGGCAGTCGAGGTCCCACAGGGCGGTCATACCAGCAAGCGGCTTGAGCGATTTGATTCGTGTGCCCGCACATTCGATCGACGTCAACGCGGTAAGGCCAGCAATGGGCTCTAGCGATGCGACCTGCGTATGGGAGAACTTGAGGTGTGTCAGGGCCGTCAGGGCGATGAGGGGTTCGAGAGAGTCGATCTGCGTGCGCGAGCAGTCGAGTGAGGTCAAGGCGGTGAGGCCGGCAAGATGTTCAAGCGTTGTGATCTGCGTGCCTGCACAGTAGAGCACCCGCAGAGCGCGCAGACCGGCCAGCGGCTGGAGCGATGTCACCCGCGTATCTTCGCAATAGAGCGAGTCCAGCATGGCCAGGTCGGCGAGCGGCTCAACCGATGCGACCTGAGTCGTCGAGCACTGGACATGCCTTAGGGCGATAAGGCGTGCGAGCGGCTGGAGCGACGCAATCTGGGTATCCGAGCATCTCAGGTCTTCGAGCGCGGTCAAGCCCGCGAGGGGCTCGAGCGACGCTACTGGTGTGTAACCGCAAAAGAGCGACTTCAGGTGGCTCAGACCGGCGAGAGGCCCAAGCGAGGTGACTTGCGTCTGCTCGCAACGAAGCGACTCGAGGGCGGGCATGCCGGCGAGTGCCTCGAGCGACGTGATCGGCGCGTTGCCGACATTGAGCGA
Organism: Reyranellaceae bacterium; assembly: GCA_022844045.1. Taxonomy (GTDB): domain Bacteria; phylum Pseudomonadota; class Alphaproteobacteria; order Reyranellales; family Reyranellaceae; genus JAFAZJ01. Next base: position 25,973 of record JALHMM010000077.1, read on the forward strand.
CCTAAGCGCGGTCAGGCCGGCCAGCGGTTCCAGCGACACAACTTGTGTATACGAGCAATCGACCGACCGCAGGTTGATCTTGCCGGCGAGCGGCTCGAGCGACGTCACTGCCTGCCACGAGCAGTCGAGCGATTGTAGCGAGGTCAAGTCGCGCAGCGGTTCGAGTGACACGACCTTTGTGCCCGAGCAATCGAGCGACTTCAGAGCAAGCAGGTTTGCGAGCGGCTCGAGCGATTCTATCTCTGTTCGCGAGCAGTTGAGTGATTGGAGCGCAGTCAGACCAATGAGCGGCGCAAGCGAAGTGACTTCTGTGGATGAACAGTTGAGCGACTGCAGGTGATGCAGGTCGGACAGGCTGGGTGGCAGGAAGTCCAGATCCAGGCCCGAGAGATCGAGCGAGCCGGTGCGGCGTTCGGCTTCTTCGGCAATGCGCGAGAGGGCGATGGAATGGCCATCGCGGGCTAGTTTTTCAACCATGGGTATATTCTAGGATGAAGTATCAACGGTGAGAACCAACCGTCGGTTGCGGCGCCTTAGCGCTTCTGCGGCAATGTCCGCGCACGATAGGCGAGGATGCGGGCCTTCAGCCCGGGCCGCGCCGCCGAGCGCACCAGCGCGGCGAGGTCGGCATCGGCGTCGTCGCGGCGCGCCAGGCGGTGGATGGTGGCGTTGGTCTCGGCGTCGAGTCGTGACGCGGCCTGCTGCGCGGCGATAATCTCGGGTTCGACGCCGTCGGTCGGCACGGCGATGGTCGCGAGGCCAACGCGCAGCGCCTCGTCGTGCGGCAGCACGCGGCCGGAGCGCACGATGTCGCGCGCCAGGTCGGCGCCGATGCGCTCCATCAGCCGGCGCGTGCCCAGCGCCACGCCGAACACCGCGCCGGGGAAGGTGTAGCTCGAGCCCTCGATCGCCACGCGCCGGTCGCAGGCGGTGAACAGGTCGGCGCCGGCGCCCATCACGCGGCCGCGGCCGACGCCCATGGTGACGCAGGGCGCGCGCCACACCGCGTCGAGCAGGGTCTCGATACGCACCAGCCGCAGCAGCAGGTCGCCGTCGCTGACCGTGTCGAGATCGCCGAGGTCCAAGCCCGTGCAGAAATTCTTGCCGGCGCCGGCGATCACCAGCAGGCGTGTGCCGTCGGTGTAGGCGGTCTGCACCGCCGCCAGCGCCGCTTCGACCATGTCGAGCGCGAAGGCGTTGCCGCGTTCCGGCCGGTTCAGCGTGATATGCGTCACGCCGTGCTCGCGCACGACGACGACCGGCTCGCTCATGATGTGGTCCTCATCTCTTCCCTTCCCTCCGCGGGAAGGGAGTCATTGCCCCATATCCTTCGACCGGTCCCAGATGTTGGGCAGCGGCGTGGCGCTGTAGCCGGAGATGAAGTCCTCGGCGCGGTTATGCTGGAGGTCGAATTTGTGCCGGCGGATGGCGCCGATATTGCCGCCATAGACATGGATGCTGATCGACGCGCGGTCGGCGAGCGCGTTGCTGACGCGATGGATGTCGCCGATGGTCGGCGAGACGATGCCGACCTCGCCCGGGCGCAGGATGGTCTGCGCCGCGGGCTCGAGGCAGCCGTTCTCGGCGCAGCGTTCGTAGCGCTCCTCGCTCTCCGCACCGCGCAGCATGCCGATCAGGCCCCAGGTGAGATGGTCGTGCACCGGCGTGAAGGCGCCCGGCGCCCAGACGAAGCTCACGACGGAGAAGCGCTCCTGCGGATCGCAATAGAGCAGGTGCTGCTGATAGGTGCCGGCTTTGGCGTCGGCGCAGGACTCGGGCAACCAGTCGTCGTGCGCGATCAGGTCGCCCAGCAATTTGCCGCCGACCTCGACGATCGCCTTCTCGTCACGGTCCTGCTGCGCGCCGCCGACAAGCGATGTCATGTCCGCGAGGAAGCGGCGCAGGCGGGCGTGGTTGAGCGTGGGCATGAGGGATGCCTCGTTGTCGATCGCCGCAGCGTGCCGGTCGCGTGTGTGGGGCGTCAAGTCTTCCTGGGAGCGCCGGCGTCGCGGCGGTATCTGGAAGAAGACGAACCACAGAGGCACAGAGACACAGAGGAAGACGAAGAGAGGGCAAAACGCGCGCGAAGCGCGCAGCTTCAATCTTCTCGTTTTTGTCTTCCTCTGTGTCTCTGTGCCTCTGTGGTTGGCCTCATAATGCCTGCGGGACGCCGCCAGCGCTCCCAATTAAGATTCAGACGGCGCCGGCCGCTTTCAGGCTGGCGATCGCGGCCGTGTCGTAGCCGGCCTCGCGCAACACCTCCTCGGTGTGCTGGCCGAGCGCCGGCGGCGCGCGATCGACCGACGGGCCGCCATGCTCCAGCTTCACGCCGCTGCCGGCCAAGGTCACCGGCCCGTACTGCGTGTCGATCTTCTGCACGATGGTGCGGTGGCCGAGCTGCGGGTGGGCCATGATCTCGTCGATGGCGTAGACCTTGCCGCAGGGCGCGTCGGCCTTGCGCAGGCGCTGCGCCCAGTTGATTGCCGTGTCGGCGGCCAGCGCCTCGGTGACGATCGCCTTGACCTCGGCCGAGTGCGCGATGCGCTTGTCCCAGTCGGCGAAGCGCGGATCGTCGATCGCGTCGGGGCGGCCGATCTCGCGCATCAGATTGCCGAACTGCTTGTCGGTCATCACCGCCAGCACGATGTAGCCATCCTTGGTCGGGAACATGTCGCCGGTCGGCTTGCGCGTGACCGAGAGGTTCGCGGCCTGCGGCGGGCGCCTGCCGGTGAAGGTGTACTCGGCGACCGACGTCGCCAGGAACGCCAGCATCGAATCGAGCATGGCGATGTCGACCAGCTGGCCGCGGCCGGTATGCGTGCGCTGGAACAGCGCGGTGGCGACGCCGAACGCCGCGGTGGCGCCAGCGGTGACGTCGCAAGCCGGGAAGCCGACGCGCGTCGGGCCGGTCTCGGGGAAGCCGGTGATCGACATCAGGCCGGACATCGCCTGCACCATGCCGTCGAAGGCGGCGGCCTTGCTCTCCGGCCCGGTCTGGCCGAAGCCCGACACCGCGCAATAGATCAGCTTGGGATTGATCGCCGACAGCGCCTTGTAGCCGATGCCCAGACTATCCATGACGCCGGGCCGGAAATTCTCCCAGACGATGTCGGCGCTCTCGACCAGCTTCTTGATGACCGCGATGCCTTCGGGATTCTTCAGATCGACGGTGATCGAGCGCTTGTTGGCGTTGACCGCCATCCAGCCCGGCGCCATGCCGCGCGCCGACCACTCCTTGGCGATGCCGCCATAGCGCATGTCGTCGCCGTCCTTCGACTCGATCTTGATCACGTCGGCGCCCATCAGCCCGAACTGATAGGTCCCGAACGGGCCGGCGAGCACGCGGGTGAAATCGAGGATGCGGATTCCGGCGAAGGGTTTGGTCATCGGGCGAGGGTCTCCTTGCACCCCATCATGTCATCCTGAGCGCAGCGAAGGATCTAGCGGTATTGCGGTCACAGCAATGCAGTGTGTTTGTCGCATCACCGCAAGGTCCTTCGCTGCGCTCAGGACGACGGGAGTCTACTCCGCCGCCGCCTCGCGGATCAGCCGCTCCAGCGTGAACCGATGGCAGGTCGGCACGTCGCAGTAGCAGCCGATCTCGACCGGCAGACGCGCGGCCATGCTGGCGATCAGCGCGATGGTCTGGCGCGCGGCGGCGTCGGCGGCGATCTGCTTCTTGTAGCCGGCGACCAGCGCCTTCCACGCCGCGTCCTTCTTCTTGCCCTCGGGTGCGGTCTGCATCGCCTTCAGCAGCGCGGGCGCCGGCGACAGCGCCGGCATCCAGACATCAAAGTACTTCGTGCGTTCTTGCCGCGTGACGCCGCGCGGCAGGTAGCGCACGGCGCCAATGCGCAACGCGTCGCCCTGCGGGCGTTCGGGATCGATACGGTATTCGCTGAGCTTGAGGCTCACTTGCCCTCGTATCGCGGCCACTGGTGTTGCGCCAGCTGGTCGAGCGTCGGCGTCGGTTTGCCCATGCGCAGCTGGTAGATCCAGTAGTTCGACATCACCGCCTCGACGAAGCCGCGCGTCTCGTTGAGCGGGATCGAGGCGGCGAAGAGCAACGGATCGTTGGCGGTATCGCTCACCATCCAGCGGTTCACGTTGCCCGGCCCGGCGTTGTAGGCGGCGACGACCTTGATCAGGTCGTTGCTGTAGCCGCCGCCGCCCAGCAGCGAGCGGATGTATTGCTGGCCCATCGAGACGTTGAAGCTGGGATCGTAGGGGTTGGTGCCGGCGCGGTCGGGCAGGTACTGGCGGACGACTTCCGCGGCCGTGCCGGGCATCAGCTGCATCAGGCCCATGGCGCCGACATAGGAGCGGGCGCGCGGATTGAACGCCGACTCCTGGCGCATGAAGCCGTAGACCAGCGCCTGCTCGACGACGAAGCCTTCGCGCGGCGTGTAGGGCGGCAGCGGGTAGAGCGCGTTGTCGAGGCCCTCGATGCGCTCGGGCCGCTCGCGCGAGGCGTTGCCGACGCGCAGCGCCAGCGCCGGCAGACGCGCCTTCTCGGCGATCGCCAGCACCGCCTCGACGATCTTGACGTCGGCGTCGATCGCGGCGGCGAAGAACTCGGTCTCCGCGTTGCTGATGGCGCGCAGCTGCAAGAGCGCGATGCCGCGCTTGCCGGCGGCGCTGTCGAGCAGCAGGCGGCGACGCTCACGGTCGAGCTCGGCCGGCTTCCATTGCGGCTTCAGGTCGACGCCCAGGGTCTTCAGCGCCAGGAGGCCGTAGAAGGTGCGGTCGTAGATCGCCGCGCGCCTCATCCATAGCGAGAAGCGCTCGGGATTGCCGGCCAGCAGGTTTGAGCGCGCCGCCCAGAAGGCGCCGGCCGAGATCACCGACGAATAGGCGCGGTTGGGCGGCGCGTCGGCGACCTGCTCGAAGAGCCGCGCCGCCTCGCTGTAGGAGCCCTTGCGGAAAGCGGCGATGCCGGCGGTCCAGGTCGCCGAGGGCCGATCGTCGCTCATCTCGCCGACCGGCTGATCGACATTGCCGGCCTGCAGCTGGCGATTGGCGATCTCGCTCTGCCAGCGCGCGACCTCGTCGGCCGGCAGCACGCCCTGCGCGGACGCCAGCAGCCGCCGCGCCGCGTCGAAGCCGCGATCCTCGATCATGCGCGTCAGCCGCGACCGCGTGGTCTCGGCCTGCACCGTGCCGCCGCCCATGGTGTGCGTATCGGGCGCGATGCCGCGGCCGCGCGACGTCGCCACGAAGCTGGAGGGCGTCAGGTCCGCGGCGCCGCGCGAGGCGGCGAGGCGATAGACGCCGGGCGCGTCGGGATGATCGTTGTACTCGCGCAGCCAGCTGGCGAGCTCGTCCTGCGTCGGCCGGTAGGTGGGCGAGAGGTAGCGCTGCGCCAGCATGTAGCCCAGCAGCGTCTTGTCGCGCAGCTCGCGGATCTCGGCGTCGGCGGCGGCGAAGTTGCCGCCGGCCTGGGCGGCGATGATGCGCTGGTAGCGCTCGACGTCGGACGACGACAGCACGGTCGGCAGGTCGGAGGGCAGCGAGAAGCTGGGATCGATGTCGATCACCGGCGGCGGCGGCACATAGGCCTGGCGCGGCTGCGCGGCGGGTCGCCACACCGGACGCGCCGCCGGTCGCACGGCCGCGCGCTGTGGCTGCGCCGCG
>JALHMM010000078.1 GCA_022844045.1 Reyranellaceae bacterium
CAGAAGGACTCTTGGTGAATGTGCGGCATTTTCGGTTGGGCACTCGACGAGCGACGGCGCGAGAGCCGCGACACGCTAATGCGGCTCACCAACATGATGTCCCACCGCGGTCCCGACGGCTCCGGTTTCTGGCTCGGCACGACTCCGGACGAGAGGTTCCAGATCGGACTCGGCCATCGCCGGCTGTCGATCATCGACATTGCCGGCGGCGTCCAGCCGATGGCAAGCGCCGACGGCCGTCTCCTCGTCACCTATAACGGCGAAATCTACAACTACCTCGAGCTCCGCGACGAACTTCAGGCCATGGGCCACCAGTTTCAAACGAGGTCCGATACCGAAGTCCTCATCGAAGCCTTCCGCGCCTGGGACACCGCCGCTTTTTCCCGCCTCCGCGGAATGTTCGCCTTTGCCATCTATGACAGCGCTACCGGTCGAATGGTGCTGGGGCGAGATCCGTTCGGCAAGAAACCACTGTTCCTTGCAAACCATGGCGGTGCGCTGGTTTTCGCCTCGGAGATCCCGCCTCTGATTGCGTTTCCGGGGGCTGACCGCGCCTTCAATTACGATGCGCTCGGCCACTACATGCTCAATCGTTTTGTGCCCGGCCCCCTCACCTTCTTCACCGCGGTCACCAAGCTCCAGCCCGGTCATTTCGCCGTGTGGGAAGGGGGACGACTTGAGGCGAAGCGCTATTTCTCGCCACCGCTTGCACGCGTGCCGGCACCAGACATCCACTCGCTCGACCATGCGTCTGAACTCCTGTCGGCAACCTTCGACGAATCCGTGCGCATCCGGATGCAGAGCGACGTGCCGTACGGCGCGTTTCTCTCCGGCGGCATCGATTCGTCCGCAGTCGTTGCGACCATGTCCCGCCACACTTCCAATCCCGTCCGCACATTCTCGGTCGGCTTCGAGGAAGCGCAGTATTCTGAGCTCGCTCACGCGCGGCTTGTGGCCGAACACTTCGCAACCGACCACAACGAACTCGTGGTCACGCCCGGCGGATTCATGGACCACTGGCCGCTTGCGGTGGAGCATCGCGGCGCCCCGGTTAGCGAACCCGCGGACATTCCGATCCTCATGCTGTCGCGAATGGCGCGTGACAGTGTGAAGATGGTCCTCACCGGCGAAGGGTCCGACGAGTTCATGGGCGGATACCCCAAGCACCGGGCGGACCATCTCGTAGCTGCCTATCACCGCCTGATGCCCAGCTTCCTCCATTCGGCCGTCATCGCGCCGCTGATCCAAGCGCTTCCTTACAGCATGCGGCGTCTCAAGGTCCTCGCCGCGGCTGCGAACGAGCGCAATCACGAGGACCGCATGCGCGTCTGGTTCGGCGCGATCCCCGCTGCGCGGCTGCCCGAGTTCCTGGCACGGAAAGTGGGACACCGGCCGCCCGACCGTTACCCGTTCTCGCTCGAGTCACGATCGGACCTCCGACGAATCCTCTTCTTCGACCAGACGTCGTGGCTGCCGGACAACCTGCTCGAACGCGGCGACCGCATGATGATGGCGGGGTCGATCGAGGGACGTATGCCCTTCATGGATACGGAGCTTGCGGCCCTGACGGCCCGCTTCGCCGACGACTTGCTGATTGGTGGCAAGGGGGGCAAGACGGTGCTGCGCGCGGCGATGGCCAAGGTCCTTCCCGCCCAGATCCTGGAGCGCAAGAAGGTGGGATTCCAGGTCCCGTTTGGCGACTGGATCCGAGGGTCCCATTCCGATCAATTTCTCGATCTACTGACCGGACCCGGATCAACGGTCGCCAAGCTCTGCAAGGCGGCGACGCTTCAGCGTGTCATCTCGGAGCATATGAATCACCGACAGAACCACCAAAGCCTGTTGTGGTCCTTCGCCAATCTCGAGATGTTCATCCGCGCTTTTCGCCCGACGGGCATCTAGACTCTAGTTCCGTCCAATCAGGTTCCCCCTGGATCGAGGAGCGGGACGCAAGCTCTCAGCCGGGTGGCTCACCGGTCGCCGTTTCCGCCGCATCACGGACAAAGGCGACAAAGCGCGTCACGAGTTCCTGGGGCATCCCGTCGAAGGCCGGCTTCCCGGCCTGCCGCATCGCCGGATCGCGCGCGTAGCGCGCCGCAAGCATGTGAGCCTGGACCGGGTCGGCGAGCACTCTGCCAAGATCTGACCTCGCCTGCTCCCGCAGTTCGGCAGGAAGGACCGGATAGAGGCTGAGCTCGAGGCCGAGGCGCGGCACTGCAATCCATCCTTCGAGCGGCGCCACCGTAAACGAGTTGCGGAGAGCGGTGCGGAGCGGCTCGCCGAGCTCGCCGAATTGGGCAAGGAGCGTGGCCCGCAACAGCCACAGTTCGCCGGACGAAGGCGACGCCCGCAAGGCATCGTCCACCACGGCGAGACACTTCGCCTGGTCGATCGCCTTCCCTTCCCCCCGACGGCAGTGTTCGCTCCGCGAGCGAATCAGGCCGGCGTCGTCAAACATCAACGCGGCCGCGTCGGCCCGGGCAACAGTGGCGGGATCGGCGCGCACCGAAGGTTCGATGTAGCGCACGGGTTCGACAAGAAGCAGGGACGTCGGCGATGCCGCGACGGAGACGCCGAGACGCACGATGGCAATGGAACTAGCCGCCAGACAGATCAGCGTCATGATCAGGACGGCGCGTCGCGCCCGCGCATTCTGGATCATGGGCGTCATCCCGGCTGAGACAAGCGCCGCCTAGGCGGCATCCTGCTGGTAGTAGTTGCCATAATCCCCATACCGGCCATAGCCTTCGGCGCGGGCCACCATGTTGAGCACGCCGTAGATCGGCACATCGGTCCGCTCAAGCTCCCGAAGGCTCGATAGCACCATCCGCTGGCTCGTCGAGGCGTACCGAACCACCATGATGCCGGCGTCACAGTGGCGCGCCACGATGGTAGCGTCGACGACGAGGCCGATCGGGGGCGTATCGATGATGACCGTGTCATAGCGTTCGCGAGCGAACCGGATCAGTTCGTCGAACCGCTGCGACATGAGCAACGTGTCCGTCGACCCGGTGCTGGCGCGCTCGCTCAGGATGAAATGAACGCCGCTTGACGGTTCGGCGATGATCGAGATGTCGTCGGCGCGGGCGCCGCCCCTTTCGCCCAGGAACGCGATCAAACCGCGATCCACCTCCGGATCGCCAAGATGAGTGCGCACACGGGCCCGACGTAGATCCGCGTCGATCACGACCGTGGATGCCCCGGTGATGGCTGATTGACGCGCGAGGCTCAGGGCGATCGTGGTCTTCCCCTCACCCGGGACCGCTGATGTTACGAAGATGCACTTGCGGTTCTTGCTGAGGAGCGTCGTCATGCCGAATTGGATACGCCGTATCGACTCGGCATAGGCGGATAGCGGTTGCGTCACCATCGCGAGGTCAGGACTACGCGCGCCCGACCCGGTGAATTGCGGCACGGAAGCAACGACCGGTATGCCGGCGAGCCCCTCCAGCTGCTCGACGTTGACTATTCCGCCGACGAAATGCTCGCGGATAAACGCGAGTCCGATCCCAGCGACAAGGGCGAGGAAGAACGCTCCGGCAACGATCATCCGTGACGGCGGGAAACTCGGTCGCGCCGGAGGCTCGGCTTTCGCGATGATGTGGGAGTCCGGGATGGTAAAGTCGGTCTGCTGCTCGACCTGCCGGAGCTTTGCGATATAGCTCTCGTAGAGCGCGCGTTGCGCCGACAGGCTCTGCTGAATCTGGAAGAATTCGACCGAGACATCCTTCGGCAGCTCGAGATCTGTGAGCGTGCGGCCAAGCTGATCGCGGAGCGACGAACTGGCCTGATTGGACGCAACGATCCTGTCCTGGAGCGTCCGCACCTGCGAGGTGGCGAGCTCGCGCAACTGGGCATCCAGAGCATCCAGTTCGCGCCTGGCATCGATAACCGTCGAGCCCTCGCCGGACTCCAGTCGAGCTAGAAGCTCCGCCCGGCGCATGGCGAGCCCGGCTTCGCGGGCGCCGTCGATCTGCGCGAGCGTGATGTAGTCCTGTGCGGCAAGTGCCGCCTGGATATCGCTCAGGGTCGCGCCACTAGCGTTGCGAAGCCGCTCCTCCTCCGCAAGTCGGGTCAGGAAATCACGCGCCGCCGGTGAGCCGAGTTCTGCGATCTTGGTCTGGACGAACGTGTCCAGCGCAGTCTCCCCGGCGGCGATGTCCCGCGCGAGGCTCGCAACCCGGTCTCGGAGAAACGTAGCCGCTCGCTCATTCGAACTGAGCTTGGCCTCGATCTGCTCCGCAAGATAGACCTCGGCGAGCTTGTTGGCGGCCAAGGCGGCATCGTCGGGCGTGGAAGCTGTCGCTGATATCTGGATTACGTTGGTGACCCCAACACGACTGATATCCACCAACTTCGAGAACCGATCGACGATCTGAGCCTGAGTCGTGGCCGGCAGCGCGTCGAAGTCGCGACGCGTGCCGGAAACCGTGTCGCTCGGCGTGAGACCGAAGAGCGCAGTGACCATATCGAGCACCGACTTCCGGTCCAGGAAGTCGGACGTGTTCACGAGGTCGAGTTCGACGACTGCGCGGCGCATGACCTTCGAGGAGCGTGCTATCTGCACTTCCGTGTCGATCGAGGATGCGTTGCCGGAGACTTCCCTGGCGGGCGACTGAAGTCCGAGAAGCTCGGAATCACGGCTATCGACGACGACGAGTGCCGTAGCAGTATAGGACTTCGGCAGTTGGAGGGTGAAGAGTACGGCGGCGACCATGACGACAACGATTGTGACGACGACGGTCCAGATCCGACGGCGGAGGACGCCCAGCGCAGATCGCAGATCGAGATGCGACTCTCCGAAGACCTGGCCGGGCGGAATCTCCGCCATCGGAGCCTTTGCTTCGTGCTGCTGAACCATTCCGTGCATGTTTTCTGACGACTTTCTTCCGTCACTTCGGCTTCGCTGAGGTTTCAAATCTCAAGAATGCGGCGTTCGCGTGTTTCAAGCACCAGACACGACAAGCGATTTGTCAAATAGGCGCCCGTGTCTAGGTTAATGCGGTATTTGCCCAAGTACGGACGGTCGACGGGCGTGTGACCGTGAACGACGATCTTTTCGAATTGCTCGTCGCGGTCGGCAAAACCGTCCCTTATCCAGAGCATATCGGATGACTTCTGTTGGTGAAGCGGCACACCGGGGCGAGCCCCTGCATGAACGAAGAAGTATCCGCCCACCGCGAGCGACAGCGGCAGCCCATCGAGGAAAGCCGCGTGCGCCTGCGGCAATCGGGCACGAAACGCCGTCCGGAGCTTCGCATAGTCGATCCGGGTGCCTGAAGCGGCATCGGCGAGGTCCACTCCATAAGAGCGCAGCGTCTCTCGCGCACCATTCCGGAGCCAAACCGGCCCGTCATCCGGATTGTCCAGAAAGTCGAGCAACATCTGTTCGTGATTGCCGCGAATAAACGAGGCCTCGCATTCAAAGAAGTCCGATGTCAGTGCTTCGATCACGTCCTTTGAATCCGGCCCACGATCGATGAAGTCTCCGAGTCCGATGACCTGAACAGGGGCAGGCGCCGACCGCGCCCGGTCACGCCGAATGGCGTCGCGCAGACGCAGCACCAGGTCGAACCGTCCGTGGACATCTCCGAAGACATATATGCGTTGCCCGCTCGGGACGGTTCCGGCCGGCAGACCGGTCGAGAACTCACTCTCACGGGTCGGGATGGTGACCTGGACACTCTCGAAGCCGCCCGATGCGGGCACGGCCGTCGTCTGGGTGGCCGCCATCGGAATCGTGACGCTGACTCGCTCAAAGCGGGTGGGGACCGACGGAACAGATTCTGGCGCCAACGGCGCGACAGGCCGGTCTGCCTCCCGCTGCCCTCCTGCCCGCCTGAGGGCAATCGCTTCGCCGAAACCAGCCCCGAGAAGTGCGACGGCAGTGAGCGCCACGGCCTGTATCTGGACGCTGAAGTCGATGGCTGACTGGACGGCGAGACCCGCTCCGGCGGCGAGTGCCGCGAGCGCCGCGGGGGCCGGATTCACCCGCTGCAACGCCCCCTTGGCGACGACGGTGAGGACAAAGAGGATGGTCGCAAGCGCGGCGGCGAAAACCGGTAAGCCAAGCTCCGCCGCGGCCTGAAGATAAGTGCTGTGAGCGCGGAGCCAAACCAGGTTGTGCTCTCCCGGCCCTTGGAACATCGGGTAGACGTCGGCGAAGGCACCGGCACCTTGGCCAAGGAGCGGTCGGGCGAGGATCATGTTGATCGTCTCGCGATAAACCTGAAGGCGGTCCTGATCGCCGATCCCCTCCTCGAGCCGTTCCAACAGTCGCCCGCCGGTCAAACGCATCAGCGCGCCGAGGGCAATCCCCACTGAAAGGGCAAAGACTGCGCCCGTGCCCAAGCCAAATCGCGTCGAAGGCATGGACAGCGTGAGAACCACAAGGACCCCGATCGTTGCCGCGATCACCCCCCCGCGCGAGCCGGTATCAAGGAGCGCAAGGAGCAGGACAAGAAAGCCTGCGATCCAGCCGACTGAATCCCTCAGCGCAGTGGCAATCGAGGTCTTGTCGAGCCTGCGATGCGCGGGAATGCCTGCCCAACGGTCTTCAATCCGGGCGGCAATCAAGGACGCGGCGGCGACCATGCCGATCGCGAAGTAGCTTGCGGCGGCAGCGCGTCCGACGAAGGTACCCGTGAGGAAGCCGTGGTAGTGCGTCGTGTCGAGGAGGGCTACAAGGTCAAAGCCGGCAAAGACCGAGACAAATCCGAGCATCGCCACCAGCACCGTGGCGGCGACGATGACCTCCAGCAGCAGGCGCGCCCGGCGGCGGTCATAGGCAAGACGGAACGCGACCAGTCCGAGGAGGACGATGGGAACGAACTCGGCAATGGTCGCCCACGTCGCAGACGGATTGATGCTGATTGCGCCGCGGGCCCCGGCTATGTCCTCGGCGAACGAGGACCACACCGGATGATGGAGAAAGCCCGGCGTGAAAGGCAGGGCCTGGAGCACCATCCACATCGACCAGACGGTGATCCCTGCGACCACCCGTGCGGCCCGACGCCAGTCTGCCGGTCGCTCCCCCTTGGAGGCGTATTCGCCCAGCAGGAAAAGACAGAGGATCAGGAGCGCCCAGGCGCCGTTGACAACCCAAACGATCGCGCGATTGCTCGCGAGCGGCAACGGCGCCCACACCAGCAGGGCATAGAGAAGCAACCGTGCTGCCTTGGCCAAAATCTACCCGCGCCTCGTCCGCAACCCGTCGTCTGGACCACGACCGTCGTCATCACATCGGCCCAAAAAGGTTAAGGTCGCCTTGGCGGCGGGTCGTCACAACGACAAAAGCCCGCGGCGCCTAACGCCGCGGGCTTCCGCAGAGTCATGCTGGAAACCGCGATGCGCTTAGCTTCCGGAAGCCTTGGGCGGACGGTAGCCTCCCCCAGACGAGCCATCGTCCTCGATGTCCAGGAGCGAACTGATCGGGTCGAAAAGCGAAAAACCGGGCTCGCATTCGCAGCTGTCCGCGAACTCGCCATTGGCCCACCATACATCGCAAGTCTGTCCGTAGGCCGGAGACATGTTCCCCTCGACCGGAACGCACTGGAACGTCTTCGGAATCCTGTGAGCCGCTGCCGGCCCGGCGAGCATCGCCATTGATGCAATGACTGCACCAAAAATCGCGACGGTCCTCATGAAAGTCTCCAAAATAGAATTCTCATTCAAGTCAATTAGTTAATTTCGCCAGGCCGCAAAGTCAAGATTTCCGGTGTGAAGCGGTTAACATGCCACAGTTCCGATCCAAGCAGCCTCGACCGGCCCGATGGATGGGAAACAACGTTCCGGCCGGTTTTTAACGGTTTACGGGTAACTCCGGAGGCGAAGTAGGCGAAGTAGTCGAAGACGCGAGGCGCTGCAGCACGTCTGCTCACCCCGGCCAGTCTTCGGTCCTGTGATGGCGACCTGCAGACGACATAAATGACACGGATTTCAGATGAGAAACTGAGCTGGGCCTGGCTCCGCACCTATGTCGGCTCCTTCGGAGCGCTCATCCTCGGCACGCTGGGCCAGATCGCCAGCGTCCTCATCCTGGCGCGGTATCTCGGCGCCTATCAGTTCGGCCAACTCATGATCGTGGTTGCCGTGGGGCAGGTCGGGTTGAATCTGTGCGGCATCGGGGCCGGCGAGGCCATGGTCAGGCGTGTGGCTCGCGACCCGAGCATGTACTCACGGCTTCTGGGACACAATCTCATCCTGGTTCTCGGTTCAGGGGTGGTCATCACGGCCACCCTGGTGGCGGCGATACCATTCATCTTCCCCGACATCCGGAACATCTCCAACGCGGTTCTGACCTTAATTCTGCTCGTCGCGAGCCAGGTAATCGGCATCCGATGGGTGATGATGGTCGACCAGATATTCCTCGCTCGCGGCCGGTACGGCACGGCCAACCTCATCAACGCCGGCAACAGCTTGCTTCGTGCGGCAGCCGCTGCGACGGCATTCCTGGTCTTCGGCATCACTTCGCTCTGGGAATGGGCGATCTGGCTGTCCGGAGCCGCACTGCTGTCCATTTTCGTGACTCTTCTGCTGATCCGGCCCTTTGGGCGACCGGTATGGAAGGTCATCCGTTCTGAACTGCCCCTCGGATTGAGCTACAGCACGCCAGCCTTCTTCCTTGCGCTCCGGCAGAACGCCGATCTGGTCAGCCTCGGCGCATTTGCAAACCCGGCAATCGTCGGCGCCTATGCCTTTGCCCGCCGCGCCAACGACCAGGCGATCGTCGCCATCGATGCGCTGATGCGGATCGTGTACCCGAGGCTGGCGGTAGTGGGCGCGGAAGGCGCGACGAAGGTGGTTCCGTTGACCATCCGCTACACCTTCATGGCGCTGGCGCTGGCGTTGATCACCGGCATAGGTGTCTTCGTCGTCTCTCCTCTCCTGCCGTTGATCCTTGGTGACGATTTCGCACCGTCGGTCCTATTGCTGCAGATCCTTTGCTGGATCATCCTGGTCAAGGCCGTTCAGGCGGTCGCCTACGACTCGCTCGGCGCCGTCGAGCAACACCGGTTCCGAGCCAGAATCTACAACCTGGGAAGCGTCATCGCGGTCGGCGTGATCGCGGGTCTCACATACGCTTTAGGCTGGGTAGGCACACTCGTCGGCGTTTACGTCGCTGAGATCGGCATTACGGCGGCGCTGTGGGTCGCACTGCTTGCGATCCGGCGGCGCGAGCGTCGTCCAGGACCAATCGGCGGTGCAGGGACGACCTAATCCATGGATCCGGATTCACCTGCGACGACAGGCTCCGTCTCGGAGAACGAACGTCCGCGGGTACTGATCGTGGCGAGAGACATGTATCCGCCATTTCGGGTCGACGTAACCGAACTGTTCAGCGTCTTCCTCGCCCGGTGGCTCGATCTGACATGGCTGATGCGGCGGGACGACTACGGTCCCGCGGCCGTCGTCGAGACGTCGGCGCACGAACGCTTTGTGGTCCCCAGCCGAAGGCGTGGGCGATTGAGCGGCGTGCGGACCAGGCTGTCCTATTTCTGGACGGCGCTTGCGCAGGTCGCCAAGGCCGGCGCCGGCCGATGGGATCTCGTGCAGGTTCGCGACATCCCGATCGGCGGCCTATGGTTCCTGCTCGCGGCTTGGATCGCCCGAAAGCCCTTCGTCTACTGGATGTCCTTCCCCATCCTCGAAGGCTACCGAGAACGGGCCCGACACCCCGCAGATGGGGACGGTATCCCCATCTCGCTCTACCGCTGGACCTACTACGCTATCGGCAGGTTCGTTCAGTACGGGCTCGTCCTGCGCTACGCCGACTTCATCTTCGTCCAAAGCGAGATCATGCGGGCGGAAGTCAGCGGGAAAGGAGTGCACGCCGACAAGATCATGGCGGTGCCGATGGCGGTCAATGTCGCACGCTACAATCCCGACGCCATACCACCGACCGACGACCCTCGCCTCACAGGCCGCAAGGTTCTGGTCTATGTCGGCTCGCTTGAGCCGCAGCGACAACCGGCGATGATGATCGAAGCGCTTGCAGCCATAGCGCACGAAGAACCGCGGGCCATGCTCGTCATCGTCGGCGAAAGGGACCCGGAGACTGCGGCCCTCCTGTCCGACAGGGCGGAGGAACTAGGGGTCGGGAATCGCATCCTGTACACCGGCCGACTGCCATTGAACGAAGCCCTCGCCTACGTCGCCCGAGCGGACGTATGCCTTGCGCTTTACCCGGTGACCGACCTCCTTATCTCCGGGACCCCGACCAAGCTGGTAGAATACCTTGCCATGGGACGGCCGGTGGTTGGCAATCCCCACCCCTACCAGTCGCAGCTGATTGAGACGACCGGGGCCGGGATCATTGCGGAAATGAGCCCGCAAGCCTTCGCGGCAGCGATCCTCTCCCTTTTCGGTGAGGCCCATGCCGCCAACGCGAGGGCGGCCGCAGCGCCGGCATGGATAAGGGCCCACCTTTCCTATGAGGTGACGGCCGAGCGCGTAGGCGCGGTCTATGCACGCCTTCTCAAGGCGCCTAAGCGATGAAGCCGCGGATTCACCCGTACCATGGGCAGCGCGGACTCCTGTCCTTCGTCCGGGCATCGCTCCTTCTTCTTTGCCTTATGATCGTGGCCGGAGGTTTTCGACTGACGCTGGCGGGTATCGACCCGACCATACCGCCGGACCAGATCACGTCAGTATCGCCGTTGCTCTACGCGACCGAAGGCCTCGTGCTCGTCGCGGCGCTTTTCGTTCTCATGCTGAATTTCAGGACGACTATCGAATACCTTCGCCGAATAGCCCCGATCACTTTTCTTGTTGGTCTGGTCTTTGCGTCGGTGCTTTGGTCCGTGGACGCCAGCATCACACTGGTCGAGGGGATGCACTACGCCTCCGGCTACATCGTTAGCCTGGCCGTCATCCAGCTCTATCGCGCCGAGACGGTCTCCGACCTTCTGTGGGAATTCTGCTTCGCGATGATAATCGCTTCAGCCATCTACGTGGTTGCGATCCCGAGAATCGGCATCCATCAATTAGCCGATGCCGAGCAATTCGTTCACGCTGGCTCCTGGCGGGGAATATTCAACCACCGCACCAACCTCGGCTATGCGGCTGCCGGACTGACGGTTGCGTCGGTGATCCGCCTTTTCTCAGGCCGGCCGAAACCGATGGCGGCGATCGGCGGTGCGACAGGCGTCCTGTTCCTCGCCATGGCTCAATCCGGTGGCGCGATCATTGTGACCGTCTTCACGCTGCTCGGACTCCTGGTCTTCGGCGGACTCGTGCGCCTCCAGCTTCGCGACCGGATGGTGGTTATCGTCATCTACCTGATCTGCCTCACGCCGGTAATCTTCCTCTTCGCTCTCGGTATCGACTCCTTCCTGGCGCTGTTTGGCAAGGAGCCGACGCTGACCGGCCGCACACTGATCTGGGACACCATTGTCGGGTCTGGCGAAGTCAACCCGCTCATCGGTCTAGGCTACGCCGCAGGCTTCGCTGTCGTGTTCCTGCCGGTTCTCGACGCCGCCGGATTCGACCTGGTTAACGCTCAAGGCGTGTTCTTCGACGCCTACGTTGCCTTCGGCGCCCTGGGCGTCCTTACGCTGGTCGCGATCCACCTTTGGCTTGCATTGCTGTTGGCGAAGGCCCTGCTCGCCAAGACATCCGCGCTCTTGGCACACGACCGTTTCGCCGTCTTTGGCCTTCTCCTGTTCGCCAACATTCTCCTGATCGTCTCGAATGTGGTCGAATCTTTCTTCCTCGAGCCGAATAAGCCGCTGATACCGATACTGATGCTCGCGCTCTATCCGAGAATTCGGGGTGTCCCCGTGCGCTCCTTGGAAGCGAGAATGCCGACGGAGCGAAACTAGGCGCCTTCGACGATCTGTTCGGGGTCGGAGCCTCTCGCAGAACCTATCCGGCGGGCTCGGACGACAAGAGCGCCTTAAGGAGATCATAGCCTACGACCACTCCAGAGCATGACGCCACGCTCTGGTCGGCACAGAATTTCTTGATCGAGTTGACGGTCTGCGGCCCCAGCACCCCGTCGACGGCGCCGATCCTGTAGCCGCGATCGGCGAGCATGCGCTGGACGGTTGCGTAAAGGGCCGCCGACTTCAGGCCGAACATCGCCTTCGTCACAATGTCTACATCGAGCATCCGGGCGGCTTCGCTGAAGTGGCGAGCGGTAGCCTCGCTTTCAATCGCACTGAACGGAACCCTCGCCGCAATCAACTCGCCCGCAAGGAGATGCCCCCTGCCCTCGCCGGCATCGGCTGCAATGATGTAGTTCTTCAGCGCAAGATCCGGTTCGGGCGCAAGGTCGGGATTGGCCCGGTAGATATCGGCCAGGGCGAGGTGCGCCGGCCCCATCACCTCGTCGCTGGCGGCGATTGCGGCGTTGAGGAGAGCAACTGACTCGGCGATATCCCTCTGGAGGCCTTCGCCGTCCGATATCAGGTTCGCAAGTGCCACCATCGCAAACGGATCGCCAAGATCGGATGCCATCTGGTAGGCGTCGGCGGACTTCATCGGATCGCGGAACTCCGGCGGGGCAAAGGCATAAAGGTCGCCCAGCGCCAGCCAGCCGCGGCGGGCTTCGCCCGCGTCGATTGCCTCCTCATAGAGCACCCGCGCCGCATCAAGGTCCTGCGGAACCAGGTCCCCCTTCTGATACATGCTCGCAAGCGTGAACAGCGTCGCCGTCGAACCCGCTTCGATCGCTCGGCGATAGGCGTCCACGGCCTTCTCGCCGCTGCGACTCGGCTCGTGGCCCGTGCGGTAGAGGTCGCCCAACGCCGTCAGCGCCGCCACCTTCGCGTCGCCGTCCGAGGTCGCCGCCTGCCAAAGGAGCGCCGTCGCGCGATCGAACTGCGGCTCGACCTCTTCTCCGGTCCCCAGCAGCTGGGCGAGGCTGATCGCCGACCAAGGATCGCCCAGCGTAGCCGCCTGCTCGTAGGCCTCCATGGCTTTGGCGATGTCCCGGTTCGGGGGCGCTGCCGAAGCGTAGAGCGTGCCGAGCGCCGCCCATCCCCGCTGTGCCCCACCCTCCGCCACTGCCAACTCGAGCAGTGCCTCCGCCCTGTCGAAGTCGGACGGCACTTCGTTGCCGGCAGACAGCATCGCGGCCAACCTGAACATCGAGTCTGTGTCCTTGAGGTCGGCGCCCTTTCCATAAGCCTGCGCTGCCTTGGCAGGATTGCGATCGGGCTCCGCCGCGGCCAGGTACAGATCGCCGAGCGCGAGATACGCTGGGCCGGCCGCGTCGCCGCCCTGTTCGGCCACGGCCTCAAGGAGCTCTACGGCGCGTCCAAAGTCAGTTGGAGTTCCGGTACTTGCCCCCATCAGCCGGGCGAGCGCGATCGTCGACCAGGCGTCACCGAGATCAACGGCTGCCTGATAGGCCTCCATGGCGGCGGCAGGATCATGAATCGGCGATTGTGGATCGGCATAGAGCGCACCGAGTTCGGCCCAGCCCTGGAGCGCCGCGCCCGCGCTGACCGCCATCTGCAGGTACTTCCGCGCTACCTCGTGATCGGCTGCCACCCCTTCGCCTATACGGTACATGCGCGCCAGCGTCAGCATCGAGGGGGCGTCGCCGAGTTCAGCGGCTTTGCCGAACGCGCCGGCCGCCTTTGCCAAGTCCTGATAGGGGGCGGGGCTATCCCTGTAGACGCTCCCGAGGGTCGAATAGGCCAACTGGGCGCTGTCCCCGCCCAAGGCGCCCGCCTCCGCGAGGAGGGCGATCGCCTGGGCGTAATCCACCGGGAGGTCGTCACCCGATGAGAGCATCTCGCCAAGTGTCACCATCGACCACGGATCACCCAGTTCCGCGGCCTTCGCGTAGGCGGCCGCGGCCTCCTGCATGTTCCGGTCGGGATTGTCGGGATCGGCAGCCAGAGCGCCCAACGCTGACCAGCCCCAGCGGCCTTGGCCGGCGTCGATCGCCTGACGCAGAAGTGCCTGGGCCGTGCCGAAATCGGGAGGACCCGCCTCGCCGGCGCGCAGCATCGCGGCAAGCTTGAGCATGGCTCCACCCGAACCGAGATCGACTGCGGCGCGGTAGGTCGAGATCGCCTTTGTCGGACTTTTTCCAGGCCCGCGATAAAGATCGCCGAGAAGCACGAGGGCGCTTTGCGCCGAGTCTCCGCCCAAGCCGGCGGCCTGGCGGAGAAGGGACTCGGCGCGCGGGAGGTCAGCCGGAACTCCTTCGCCGTTGCCCAGAATCGCGGCAAGTTCGATCATCGCCCAAGGATTGCCGAGTTCTACCGCGCGCTCATAGGCGGCCGCGGCGTTCACCGGATCACGGATGTCCGTTGGTCCGGCGGCGTAGAGTGTGCCGAGTTCGAGCCAGCCACGTTCGGCCGCGCCCGCGGCGATCGCACTGAGCAGGGCGTCCCGCGCCCCTGCCGCGTCAACCGCCACGCCGTCGCCATTGCGAAGGATGGCCGCGATCTTGAACATCGCGCCGGTGGATCCAAGATCGCTGGCGCTACGGAAATTGGCGACGGCAGCCGGTACGTCGCGAGCATCTCCAGAGGCTGCGAGAAGCGCATCTCCCAAAGTCTCGTAGGCAAAACCGCGAGAATCCCCCTCGACCGTGATCGCTTTCATGAGAAGGTCTTTTCCGCGATCGAAGTCCGCGGGAACGCCGTCCCCGGTCGCCAGGATGCGACCGAGTTCGACCATCGACCAAGGATCGCCCATATCAGCAGCTGCCTGGTAAGCCTCGACCGCCTTAGCCATGTCGCGGTTCGGGGGCTCGGCCCGCGCGTAAAGCTCAGCAAGGAACCAAGAGCCGCGCCGCGTCTCGCCCGCGGCAATCGCATCCTCGACAAGCTGGAGCGCGCGATTGAAGTCAGCCGATACGCCGTCGCCCCTGGCATAGAGTCTGGACAGTTCGAGCATGGCTTCGGTGCTGCCCACCTTGGCCGCCTCGGTGAAGAGCTCTGCTGCGGTCGCGGGATCGCGCTGGCTTCCTTGAGCGAGCAGATCGCGACCTCGATTGACGATCTCGTCGAGATAAGTTTCCCCGCCCGATGCGTCGGACTCCTGGGCGATCGCCTTGGAGGTCTCAAGCGCCGGCAGACCCCCTCCAAGACCGACCGTCAGCAAGAAGGCCGAGGACACCGCGAAAAGGGTGGATCGAGAAAGGCGGAAGATCATTGGTCGCACTCGCAGCATTGATGACCGGGCCACAGCGGTATGGTCGATGGGACACATTGCCGTAGACATAGCGTCAATTTGTCTATTATTAACACGACCATGTGACCGCAATTAGACCTTTTGGCGAATCTCGTGGCTTCAAATACGGTCATGGTTAGCGAAGTGCCGCGAACGGCGTGACCGTTGCGTTCTCGGCCAAAATCTTCTCTCATCAAGCAGACTTCATCCTCAGCAAGGGCCACCCCGTGCCGCGAGTGCTTCTGACGACGATGCGCGGGCTGGATGGAAAAGGCGGGGTCGAACGCCTGATGAAGTCGTTCTCCGATGCCAGGAGTGATTTCGGAGAGGTTACTCTCTCGGCCCTCACCACCTCCTCGGACCGTGCACCTTTCCCGATCCGCCTAGCGCAATGGGTCGGAGCTTATCTAAGCTTCCTTTGGGGCTGCCTCGCCAATCGCTTCGACATTGTTCATGTGAACCTGGCATGGCGTGGCAGCACCTGGCGCAAGATTGTCTACATCCAGACCGCGCGCCTCTTCGGCAAGATCGTGCTCATCCATCTCCATGGCTCCGGCTACAATGACTTCTACGCCTCCGTTTCTCCGCGGCTCCAAGCCGCGATCCGGCACGCGTTCGCATGCGCCGACCGGGTCGTGGTCCTCAGTGAATATTGGCGGAAGTTCGTTGTGGATACGCTCGGCATCGATCCCGGCAAGGTCGTGGAGATTGCCAATGGCGTGGCGCCGCTCGCCCGCTCCGGTCAGCGCTCCTCGAAAGCCGCGAACACACCAGTCATCATCCTTTTTCTCGGAGAAGTCGGAGAGCGTAAGGGCGTACCGACGCTGATCGAGGCCGCAGCCAGGCCAGAGCTTGCCGGGTTGTCATGGCGGATGGTCATCGCCGGGAATGGGGACCTCGCCCACTACGAAGCGGAGGCGAAGCGTCTGGGCGTTGCCGACCGGGTCACATTTCCCGGTTGGCAGGACGAAACCTCGGTTGCGCGTCTCCTTGGGGAGGCTGACCTGCTCGTTCTCCCCTCCCAAGCTGAGAATCAGCCGATCTCGATCCTCAACGCCATGTCGGCGGCGCTGCCGGTGGTCGCGTCCAATGTCGGAGCCATCCCGGAAATGGTCGAGAACGGGAAAAGCGGAATACTGATTGGCCCCGGCGACCCCGCCGCGCTTGCCGCGGCTCTCAGCGAACTGATATCCCACCCGTCAGAGCGCGAGCGGATGGGGGCACGAGGCGAGGAAATCTTCCGCGCCAGGTTCCGCCTAGAGGATACCATTCGGCGCTTCCGCGACCTCTACGTCTTGCTCTGGAACGAGCGCGGTGCCGAGGCCGGTTCCAAGCCGGCGATCCGTTAGGCGATGTTTCACGCAACATCATGGCCCGCGGTCGCCTTCTTGCACTTTCATTTGCGGAGAATTTCGACGGTCCTTCCCGCTTTCGGGACGGTCTCGAGGCGATTCTGCCCTGATATCCGAATTCCTGATTTCATAAAATTCTATCTGCTTATTCTGATAATATATGCCACTTTTTCAGATGAAATAAATAGATCGCTCCAGATTTACTTTAGAGACTCTTCTATTGTCTCAGGGATTCTTGCGCCACCGATTATCGATGGCGGCGCAGATCCAATGACGTTAGTGACGGACTTCTCGTCGAAGAGCGAATCCTGGTTCGGGATCGACGGGGTGACCTACTCGACCCAAAATGGCAACGAAGACTACAGCGTCGCGCTCGACCGCGACACCTTCCGCTTCGAGGTTCGCCCCGACGATTTCTGGGCCCATGGCAGCAAGACCAGCGAACGATCCGAGATCCGCGGCGAGACCGTCTACGCCCCCGGCGACGTGCTCAACGTCAGCTATGGCTTCATGATCGAACCGGGCGCTGCGAATACCGCAACCGGCCGTGGCGGCGACGGCTCCTGGCTGGTGCTCGGGCAGTTCCATGCCGACGACTGGGTCAGCCAACCACCGTTCGCCGTCGAGATGCTTGAGGAGAAAATGGCGATCGTCATCCGCTATGGCGATCCCGAAGACCATCACTACCGCGAACTCTTCGTCGACTCGCAGGACATCGAGCGCGGCCGATTCTACGACATGAACATCGAAGTCCGCTTCGAGAATAGCAGCAACGGCTTCCTCAATGTCTGGCGCGACGGCGCAAAGATCGTCAGCTACGAAGGGCCGCTCGGCTATGATAACGGCGTCTACTGGAAGTATGGCATCTACCGTTCGGAGGCCAACACCACGATTGCCGTCGACTACCGCAAGATGAGCGTGGGGAACGGGGGAGACGGTGTCGTCATTGTCGGCACCCCCGAAGGCGACGAGATCAATGCCTCGACGGCGCCCGCCGGTCAGCCGACGGTCACGAACAAGGGCGACACGATAATCGGCGGGGGCGGTCCGGACATGACCGTCGCCGGCAGCGGTGACGACAAGGTGATCGGCTCAAAGGGCAAGGACTGGCTCAACGGCGGCGCCGGCAATGACGTCATCAAGGGTGGCCCAGGCAACGATAAGCTCGTCGGCGGCAGCGGGAACGACGTGCTCATCGGCGGCAAGGGCAGGGACATGTTCGACTTCGCGGGCCAAATCGGCGACAACCGAATCAAGGACTTCCGCCCCGGCGATGACTTGATCCGCTTCCACAAGGCGACCCTCGCCGACTACGCTTCACTGAAAGCCGCCATGTCCTCGCACAAGGGCGGCGTCATGATCCAAGCTGGCGACGGCTCGGTCTTCCTCAACAAGATCAAGATTCAGGATCTAGACGCCGGCGACTTCATCTTCGCCTGAACGACCCGCCGAGCGTCGGCCAACCATCCCGGTATCCAGCGACGATATTCAACGTCGGCTGGAACCACGGCGCAATTGGCACGTTTATCAGTACGCGCCGCTACTTCCGCTGGTTCTGACCACTTGGGTTGAGAATTCAGTGAAGCAAACAGAGCGCTCTAAACCTTGCTGCATGCTTCCGCACTGCGCCTCCCCCCCAAACTGAGGGGATGTTTCGGCGCGCTACGCATCCGTATGATTCCCTAGTTTTGACGGTGATCAATCGCCCGTAGCCGCCGCGATCCAGAATGCCCGCGCCAGTGTGTGGCTATTTGCCGCAGACGCGCCGACAGTTGACAGATCGGAAGATCGCGATGAGCGGCACCACGATTACCAATTTCTCCTCGAGGAGCGAATCCTGGTTCGGGATCGATGGGGGGACCTACTCGACCCAGAACGGCAACGGCGCCCACGGGCTCGTTCTGAATGACGATACCTTCCACTTTGAGGTTCGGCCTGACGATCGTTGGGCGAAGGACTCCAAGATCAGCGAGCGTTCCGAAATCCGCGGCGAGACCGTCTACGCCCCCGGCGACGTGCTCAACGTCAGCTACAGTTTCATGATCGAGCCCGGCGCGGCGAACACAGCGACCGGCAGGGGCGGTGACGGCTCCTGGCTCATCCTCGGACAGTTCCATGCCGACGACTGGGAAAGCCAGTCGCCCTTTGCCATCGAGATGCTCAAGGAGAAGATGGCGATCATCGTCCGCTATGGCGATCCGGTTGACCATCATTATCTGGAGCTCTTCGTCGACACCAAGGATATCGAGCGCGGCAAATACTACGACATGGATATCGAAGTCCGCTTCGAGAACAACGGCAACGGCTTCCTCAATGTCTGGCGCGACGGGGCAAAGATCGTCACTTACGAAGGGCCGGTAGGTTACGACAACGGTGTCTACTGGAAGTACGGCATCTACCGGTCGGAGGCAGACACCACGATTGCCGTGAACTACCGCGACATTTCGGTCGGTAAGGGCGGCACCGGCGAGGGCGTGCTCATCGTCGGCACCCCGGTCGCCGATGAGATTAATGCACAGACTGGTCCCGCCGGACAGCCGATGGTCACCGACCGGGGCGACACGATCGTCAGCGGCGGCGGTTCGGATGTGACGGTCGCCGGCAGTGGCGACGACAAGGTGCTTGGCTCAAAGGGCAGGGATGTGCTCAACGGTGGCGCCGGCAACGATGTCATCAAGGGTGGCCCCGGAAACGACAAGCTCGTTGGTGGCAGTGGCAGTGACGTGCTCACCGGCGGCAAAGGCAAGGATTCATTCGTCTTTGCCGGCCGCATCGACGACAACCGGATCAAGGACTTCCGTCCAGGCGAAGACCTGATCCGCTTCGACAAGTCCCTCTTCACCGATTATTCGGCGGTGAAGGACGCCATGTCCTCCAAGAAGGGGGGAGTGATGATCGAAGCCGGCAACGGCACCGTATTCCTCGACAAGGTCAAACTCTACAAGCTCGACGCCGACGACTTCTTGTTCGCCTGATCACTGCGAAGCCAGTGGTCGGATTCCCGACACTCGCCCGTGTTGCCGGCGAACGCGGAATGATTGGAACCGCTGGCAAACGTAGGCACTGATGAAGCGTCGGAATTGGCATCTTGAAGTCTGAGCAAGAGACAGGGGGAACGCGATGTCAGATTGGCTTCGCGCGGCATGCGGCGGGACGTCTTTCTGCGATCACGCCATTCGCGAGATCAAAGTTCACCCGCTTCATAAATGAATAAGATCGACGCCCCATGATGTTGGTCGTCTGACGAAGCAATTGGTCAGGGAGCGCAAGGACTCGTTCGTGAATCGCGAAATCGGCGATGGTCAGAGTGGGCAGGAACGCTCGGGCATAGCCGCAGGCGCCGCGCCGGCATCCGTGCCGGAACATCCGCTTAGCCCGGCCGCCGAGGCCGTCGCCAACTCGCTTTCGAGCCGCTCGATATCGCGCGTGATAGTCAGCGGCTCGGTGCGCGTCGCCGAGGCAATTCTAGTCGCCATCACTGGGTATCTGGTTCTTTTTGTGATGGTCGAGCCCGAGCACCGCCTGCCTTGGGCCTACTCCATCGCCACGATCGGCGCGGGACTGCTCTACGTCCTGCTTGCGCAGTCTGGAGGAACTTACCGCATTGCCGCGCTGCGTCGCCTCGGGCCATCGATCGGGCCGACGGTGATGAGTTGGCTTGTCGTGTTCGCGGTGCTTGCCATGAGCGCCTTCCTCACGCGAACCGGAGAAGACTTTTCCCGCGGCTGGTTCCTCGTCTGGTTCTTAGTCGGGCTCGTCGCGATCGTGGCATTTCGCGCCGTTGTTTCAACCAGGATTCGCGCCTGGTCGCGAGCCGGACTGCTCGAGCGTCGCGCCGTTATCGTGGGCGGCGGCGCGCCTGCGGAGAAGCTGATCCTCGCGCTCGAGGCCGAGCCGGACCAGGACATTCGTATCTGCGGCATTTTTGACGATCGGAAGAACGACCGCTCGCCACCTGTTGTTGCCGGCTATCCGAAACTCGGCACCATCGCCGAGTTGGTAACCTTCGCTCGAAGGGCTCGCATCGACCTTCTCATCGTCACCATCCCGATAACCGCGGAAAGGCGGGTCATTGAGCTGCTGCAGCAATTGTGGGTGCTACCCGTCGACATCAGGCTATCGATGCAGTCAGCCAGCCTCCGGTTTAGGCCACACACCTATTCATTCGTCGGCAGCGTCCCATTCCTCGACATTGCCGACAAACCGATTACCGACTGGGCCTACGTCGCCAAGTGGCTGCTCGACAGGATACTCGGCGGCCTCCTCCTGCTCTTCGCCTTGCCGATCATGGCGCTGATCGCCCTGGCCATCAAACTCGACAGCCGGGGGCCAATCCTGTTCAAACAGAACCGCTACGGGTTTAACAACGAGGTCATCGAAGTCTATAAATTCCGATCGATGTACACCGACCAGTCCGATCAGAAGGCTATCAGGCAGGTCACCCGCGACGATCCCCGCGTCACGCGGCTGGGCCGCTTCGTCCGCAGGACCAGCCTCGACGAGCTGCCGCAGCTCTTCAATGTCGTGTTCCGTGGCAATCTGTCGCTGGTGGGTCCGCGACCGCACGCCGTGGAGGGGAGGATGGCCTCAAGCCAGCTTTTCGAACAGGTCGTCGATGGCTACTTCGCCCGCCATCGCGTCAAGCCTGGAATCACCGGATGGGCTCAGGTGAACGGTTTGCGTGGGGAAACCGATACGGAAGAAAAAATCCAGCGGCGGGTAGAGTACGACTTTTACTATATCGAGAACTGGTCGGTTCTGTTCGACCTCTACATCCTTTTGCTCACGCCTATTGCCTTGGTGAAAGGCGCAAACGCCTACTGACCACGGTTCAGCCGCCGGTACCACCGCGCAGTTCCTGCAATAAGGTCAGGACCAATATCTTCAAATCGAGCAGGTTCGAGGATTCGGCCACATACTGGAGGTCGCACGCGATCCGCATGCGCGCCTGGACGGGGTTCCAGGTCGGCCCGCGGAAGCCTCGCAGTTGAGCAAGGCCGGTGATCCCCGGCTTCACCAGCAAACGCATCGGATAGACTCGGACGAGTTGCTCATATTTCGAACCCCCGGCATGCATACCGATTGCATGGGGCCGCGGTCCAACCAACGACATGTCGCCCGTGAGGACATTCCAGAGTTGGGGCAGTTCATCGATATTGGTACGCCTGAACAACTGGCCAATCGGGGTCACCCGGCGGTCTCCAGGAATTGCCTGGCGAATGCCCGACTCGTCGCAATGATCGACGTAGAAGGTGCGGAACTTATAGATGCGGAACGGCCTGCCGTTCAGCCCATGGCGAAGCTGCGAATAGATGACCGGTCCGGGTGTTGTCAGCCTCACGGCGAACGCCGCCAGTGCAAGCAGCGGAAGAAGTAGGACGAGCGCGAAAGCGGCACCGACAACGTCGAGCGTTCGCTTAACGACGAGACGTCCGCCACGGCGAGCCAGGCGCGCCTTCAACTCCCGTTCGACGTTCCTGATCTTCTCATCGTCGGGCAAGTTGCTGCGGAGGTCGTTGTTGCTCAAGCCCACCACATCAGCCAGCCGGACGAGTTGACGACGTCGGCGCGCACGCGTGCTCAGGGACGCGTCGGCGGGATGGGTTCCCGGCGTCTCGAAGTCACCTTTTGCGGCATTGGGCGCGGGTGGACGGGTCACGTCCGCCTGGGCCCCCAGCGCCTCGCAACTCCCGTAGGCTGCCCGGGCCTTCACGCCGCCGTTCCGGAAAGGATGTTCCGGTCCCTCGAGGCGACATGTAAGTCGATCCAGGCCATCGCTTGGCTTCCAATCACGGCTTGGCAATCATCAGGAGCGGCCGGAAGCTCATGACCTGACATCGGCCTGAACGGGCAACGCGAGCCATCTCGGGTCTTGGGAAGCCATCCACATTCTCCACGAACTCAGCATTTACGGACTGTCTGTCGCCGGGAACCGTTCCAACCGCCCGACGCATCGCCGCCAAAGCACGCGCCTTCGGTCCCCGTCGCAGGGCAGATGATGGTTGCACGATGTCGATGATTTTGAGGGAGCCGCAGCGATCGGAGAAATGAGCGCCTACCAGCCAATTCGGCCGTCTTAGGACACTAAGCCCCGGGAAACGGCCCAGCCGTAGCCCGGATAGCGACATTTTCTCCGCATCGGACCAGACGCCCCTAGCCCCGAAAACGAAACGCCCACTCACAACCCCGCTGAAAGTGGTTACCCCCTGCCGGAATGCGGCTGCCGTTGTTTGTTGGGACTTCGTTTAAACTTGAACCAAAATACCGTCAAGTAACCAATCGTTAACGAGTGACGCCGCTCACAGGCGATCGCGGCACGATCTGGGTGGCTGGTTGTATGGTCGCCATCGAGCGGCAGCTTCAGACATTTGACTATAAAACGATACAGCGATGCTTGGTGTTTCTTGCCTAAACTTCCGAAAGGGATGAGGCTAAGCAGTTGTCGAAGCCATCTTTTCTTTGGCGCGTCATCGACCCTCGGATCGCAGCGGCTCTCGGCAAACAGTCAAAGTCCAGCGCCGCTCGACAGAATCAGGGCAGGATCGGCTGGCGTCCAATGCTCCGGTTCGCGGCCGACAGGGTGTTCGCCATCAACATGGCGATCGTCATCGGCCCGACGCCGCCTGGAACGGGTGTTATGGCAGCCGCGATGGCTACTGCCTCCCCGTAGGCCACATCCCCCACTAACCTAGACTTCCCCTCCCCGCGTTCGGGCGCCGGAATCCGGTTCATCCCGACATCGATGACCGTGGCGCCCGGCTTGATCCAATCGCCCCGAACCATCTCGGGACGCCCGATCGCGGCTACCACGATGTCTGCACTCCGTACAACCGCGGAAAGTTCCCTGGTCCGGGAATGGGCGATCGTAACCGTACAATTCTCGTTGAGGAGAAGTTGGGCCGCCGGCTTGCCGACAAGGGTCGACCGGCCAACGACCACGGCGCTGAGGCCTGCGAGATCATCGCCCCGAGCCTCACGGATGAGGAGCATGCAGCCCGCCGGGGTGCACGGTACGATCGGCGTTCCGATTCCCGTAACAAGCCGCCCGGCATTCACAGGATGCAGCCCGTCAACGTCTTTCTCCGGTTTGATGGCCGTGATCACCCGCGACCGGTCGAAACCGGCCGGAAGCGGAAACTGGACAAGAATTCCGTGGATCTCGGAATCAAGATTGAGACGATTGACGAGTTCGAGGAGTTCCACTTCCGACGTGGTTTCGGGAAGAGTGTGCTGCACCGAGTGAAAACCGAGTTCCTCGGCCTTCCGCGCCTTCGCGCCGACATAAACCTGGCTCGCAGGATCCGCGCCGATGAGAACAACGGCCAGCCCTGGTGTGACATTGGCCTTCCGTTTCAGTCGGGCGGTCTCCTCGCCGACGCGGTCCGTCACTCGCGCCGCGAGCGCGCGACCGTCGAGGATCTTCGCGCCGTCAGCGGAAGACGACCGTACGCTCGCCATTGATCAGCACCCTGTGTTCGAGATGAAACTTGACGGCGCGCGCTAGTACGGTCGCTTCGATGTCCCGACCGATCGCCACGAACGTATCGGCCGACATCGAATGGTCGACGCGACCGACATCCTGCTCGATGATCGGACCACCGTCGAGAATTGGGGTCACATAGTGGGCGGTGGCGCCGATGAGCTTGACCCCGCGTTCGTACGCCTGATGATAGGGCTTCGCGCCGACGAAGCTCGGCAGGAACGAGTGGTGGATGTTGATCGCCCGGCCATGGAGGACCGTGGCCATCTCCACCGATAGAACCTGCATATATCGGGCAAGCACCACGACGTCGACCCGCTCGCGCTCGACGAAGCCCAGGACTTCGGATTCCTGGGCTGCCTTGTCCGCCTTGTCGACCGGCCAATGGATATAGGGAATCCCCTCCGCATCGACGCGCCGACGCATGGTCTCGTGATTCGAGCCCACGGCCACCAGTTCCATCGGAAGGTGGCCGATCTCGTGCCGGTAGAGCAGGTCGTTGAGGCAGTGCCCGAATTTCGAGACGAGAATCAGCACCCGCGGCTTCACGGCAAGGTCATGTATCTGCCAATCGAAGTCAAAACCAAGCGCGACCGGCGTGAACCCCTGTCGGAAGCTCTCCGAGGTCACCGTTGCCGCGGCCGAGAACGAGACCCGCATGAAGAACCGTTCCGTCTCCGGGTCGCCATACTGAGCGCTTTCGACGATGTTGCAACCTTGCGAGGCGATCGAGTTGGCGACCGCCGCAACGATGCCGCGGCGGTCGTTGCAGGCGAGAGTGAGCACGAAACGCGCCGGTTCTGCAGGCATGAACTCTTCCTGTCAGTGAAAAAAGGTGAACACCAGTAGCGGCGTGGACGCGCCATCGCAACTGCCCAGGTGCGACACCTTGTTCGGGGACTGCACCTCTACTGGAAAATGGGTTAGGGATCACGACGCGCTCATCAATGCGAAGAAAACACCCCATGGCAGAACTGGACCCGGCGAGCGGCAGGAAGCTCGCCCTCCTCATCGACGCCGACAACGTGCGATCGAGCTTCCTGCCGATCATCATTCGGGAAGCTTCGGCCATCGGCACCATCGTGGTGCGCCGCGTCTACGGCCATTTCGCCAGTTCGACCATGGCGCCCTGGCAGTCGCTCCTCCACGAATACGCGCTCACCCCGGTCCACGTCCCCCCCGCTTCGCGCGGCAAGAACGCCACCGACATGAAACTGGCGATCGAGGCCATGGATCTCCTGCACCAGAAGCACCTCCAGGGTATATGCATTGCATCGAGCGACAGCGATTTCACGACGCTGGCAAGCCGCATCCGCGAAGACGGCCTGGAGGTCTTCGGCTTCGGCGAGAAGAAGACCACCGCCCCTTACGTTGCCGCCTGCGACCGCTTCTTCTACTGCGACCTGCTTCTCGACCAGGAGAAGGCCGACAAGGAGGCGAGCGCGCGACCGCAGCGGGTGAAGCTCCCGATCGACGACATCGAGTTCGCGGTCGACGATGCCTCGGGCGACGACGGATGGGCGACCTTGGGCATGGTCGGCCACGTCCTCGTTAAACGCATGCCGGATTTCGACCCGCGCAACTTCGGCTACAAGAAGCTCTCCGATCTCGTCGGCGACGTGAGCGCAATCGAAATCCGCCGCGATGAAACGCCGAACGGGCCATCGATCATGGTCCGGGTCAAGCCCGCCGGCGGGCAGGGTCGCCGCTGAGGAGCAATCGGCGCGCCTGGAGTATCTGCGGTCGCCATGCTGCCGGCCGCGGTTTGGGGAGAAGCATGGCGACACGCGGCGGACGGAAACCAAAGACCATCGCTTTCATCGCGGCAGCGACGGAAGAGGCCCAGTTGGCGCAGAAGCGGCTTGCCGCGAGATATGACGGCGCAACGCCTGAAGCGGCGGAAGCCGTGGTCGCTCTTGGCGGCGACGGCTTCATGCTCCAGACACTGCACGCCTTCATGAATACCGGCCGACCGATCTACGGCATGAACTGCGGCTCGGTCGGCTTCCTGATGAACGAGTTCCAGGAAGACGGGCTTCGAGAGCGGATCGACGCCGCTGTCACCACAGCTGTCCACCCGCTCGCGATGCGCGCGGTGGATGCCTTCGGCGAGACTCACACCGCGTATGCCATCAACGAGGTGTCGCTCCTTCGCCAGTCTTACCAGGCAGCCAAGCTCCGCGTCTCCATCGATGGCCAAGTCCGCATGGAGGAACTGATCTGCGACGGCGTGCTGGTCGCCACTCCCGCCGGCAGCACCGCTTACAATCTCTCGGCCCACGGTCCGATCCTGCCGATCTATGCGCCGCTCCTTGCGATCACACCGATCAGCGCCTTTCGACCCCGGACCTGGCGCGGCGCGCTGGTGCCCGACCGAGTGGAGGTACGGATCGAGGCGCTCGATGCCGCAAAGCGCCCGGTCAACGCGGTCGCCGACAATGTCGAGTTCAAGTCGGTGGTCGAGGTCGTCGTCGCCCAGGACAACAAGGCCGAGAGCCTGATCATGTTCGATCCCGACCACTCCTGGGACGAACGCATCTTGACGGAGCAGTTCAAGTACTGAGGCTCCTGCCGCCCCTTGCTACCCCTGTCCAGGCTCCTCCCAGCGCGTGACGATCTCGGCGAGGTCGGGCCGAGGCCGGTCCTGATAGGGAACCGTCGACGTGCCGATATGGATGAAGCCAACGAAGCGCTCGCCGGGCTGAAGTCCGAGGATGATGCCGGCATCGGCATCGTAGGCGATCCAGCCGGTCACCCATTGCGCCGTGAAGCCGAGGGCATGCGCGGCGAGCACCAGGGTCATCGCGGCATTCCCGGCCGCGAGCAGTTGCTCGAACTCCGGAATCTTCACATGTGGCGCCGCACGGCTCACCACGGCTACCACGACCGGCGCCTGGGCCAGCTTCTTCCGCTCCTCTTCGAGCTTCCTGTCGTCGGCCTCCGGATTCTTCTTCCGGAACAGCGCCGCCAGCGCCTCGCTCGCCTTTATGCGGGAATCGCCCTCGAAGACGATGAACCGCCAGGGCGCAAGCTTGCCGTGGTCCGGCACGCGTGAGGCAATGGTCAGGATTTCGTTCAGCTGGGCATCGTCGGGTCCAGGCAGGGCGAGGAAGGAAGTCGATACCGACTTCCGGGTCTTGAGGAGTTCGATGGCGTCCATGCGGAAGATTTAGCCAAAGACAGGCGCCGCGGGAAGCGGCGCCTGTCGACTGCGCGCTCAGGCCGCGGCCAGAGCCTGGTCGAGGTCGGCGATTATGTCGCCAACGTCCTCGATACCGACCGAGAGACGAACGACATCATCGCCCGCGCCCGCCGCCTTCCGCTGCTCGGCCGTGAGCTGGCTGTGGGTCGTCGACCACGGGTGGATGATGAGGCTCCGCGTGTCGCCGATATTGGCGAGATGGGAGAACAGCTTGACGTTCGAGACCAGGCTGATGCCCGCCGCCTCGCCCCCCTCGACGCCGAAGGTGAGCACCGCGCCCGCACCCTTGGGGCAGTATTTCTGGCCGAGCTTGTAATAGCGGTCGCCCGCCAGCCCGGCGTAGCTCACCCAGGTCACCTTCGGATGCTTCGAAAGGTACTCCGCCACGGCCTTGGCGTTGTCCGAGTGCCGCTGCATTCGGAGCGGCAGCGTCTCCGAGCCGGTGATGATCAGGAACGAGTTGAACGGCGAGATCGCCGGCCCGAGATCCCTGAGGCCGAGCACCCGGCAGGCGATGGCGAAGGCGAAATTGCCGAAGGTCTCGCCGAGGATCATGTCGTTGTACTCGGGCCGTGGCTCCGAGAGCATCGGATAGCGCTTCGATGCGGTCCAGTTGAACTTGCCGCCATCGACGATCATGCCGCCGATCGAGTTGCCGTGCCCGCCGATGAACTTGGTCAGCGAGTGCACCACGATGTCGGCGCCCCACTCGAACGGCCGGCAGAGATACGGCGTGGCCAGCGTGTTGTCGACGATGAGCGGTACGCCCGCCCGCTTGGCCACCGCCGCCACTGCCTCGATGTCCGTCACCACGCCGCCGGGATTGGCGATCGACTCGATGAAGATCGCCTTGGTCTTCGGCGATACCGCCTTCTCGAACGACGAGATGTCGTCGATGTCGGCCCATTTCACGTTCCAGCCGAAGCTCTTGAACGAATGGTTGAACTGGTTGATCGAGCCGCCGTAGAGCTGGCGCGAGGCGATGAACTCGTCGCCGGGCATCATCAGGGCATGAAGCACGACGAGCTGGGCGGCATGGCCGGAGGCGACGGCGAGACCGGCCGTGCCGCCCTCGAGTGCGGCGATCCGCTCCTCGAGCACGCCGCTGGTCGGGCTCATGATGCGCGTATAGATGTTGCCGAACGCCTGCAGGCCGAACAGCGAAGCGGCATGGTCCACGTCGTTGAAGACGTAGGATGTGGTCTGGTAGATCGGCGTCGCACGCGCGCCGGTGGTCGGGTCGGGCTTGGCTCCGGCATGGACAGCAAGCGTCGCAAATCCGGGTGCGCGGTCTTCACTCATTGGTCTTCTCCCTCCGTCTCGGGCATTTCCCTTGGGCGCCCTTCTCTATCCGCGAAAGGACGCCATTCCAAACAATTCGCTGCCCTGGCATGGCCGCACAACCGGAAAAAGCGCCCTCCGCTGCCCTACCCGGGAAGAATCCTTGCCGCATCATCCCATCGGAGGAGGCATTCGCGTTTCTCGGACCTGCCTGCAGCCGTCTCGACGGATGGCATGATACCGCTTCTGGTGCGCGAGCTCATGTCTGGCCGCAGACGACTGGGCGGAACTCCTTCTCTCCGGCCCTGGTCGATCAAGCAAGGGCTCAAGCTGAGTGGATGGACTTCGGGTCCACACGAAGAACCGGCTTGGTCAAGTCCGGTCGCGGCGGTAGAGCGTTCCCCCCCGCTTGATCGTTTCGACCACCTGGATGTCCTTGATCTTGTCGGGTGAGACGGTGAGTGGATCGCCATCCAGGATCACGAGATCGGCGATCTTGCCCGCTGTGATCGTCCCCTTGATGGCCTCTTCCCGGTAGGTGTAGGCGGCACTCCGGGTGACGCCGAGCAGCGCCGTGTAGGGGCTGACCCGCTCCTCCGGTCCCAGTACCTGGCCGGACAGGGTCTTCCGCGTCACGGCGGTCCAGATGCACTCCATCAGGTTCGGCGAGGCCGAAGGACAGTCGCAGTGGATCGTCGCGTTGAGGCCCAGCTTGACCGCCGATGCCAGCGGTGCCTCCATCGTCGCACGCTCCGGCCCGAGCAGCTTCATCTGCAGGTCGCCATAGAGCATGAGGTGCGGCGGCATCATCGATGACCCGATGCCGAGCTTTTGGTATGTGGACAGCTGGTCCGGCCGCGCGAAGTAGGAATGCGCGATGACGGTGCGGCGGTCGGTCGGATCGCCTGTGGCGGCGATGGCCTTTTCGATGGCGGCGAGGCTGAGGTCGATACCGGCGTCGCCATTGCTGTAGGCGAAAAGCTGGATGCCGTGCTCGTAGGCGTAACCGACCCATTTTTCGACCACGTCCTTCGGCAGCAGGACCCCCTTCCAGCCATCCGGAAACCCGGTCGTGTCGATATAGGGCTTCGTGAAAGCCGCGAGGCGCAGTTGCGGGGCCGCATCGGTGGCGACCTGGTATCCGGGGATCTTCAGGCCGCGGTCGCCGTGGCTGTAGGCGCCCCATGTCCAGTCGGCGTCCTCGACCATCTTGCCCGATGCGTCATCGGACACCGACGGCATCCCCATGACGTCCAGTGCGATCAAACCCCTGTCGAAGGCGGCCCGGAGGTTGGTGATCTCCTCGGGGAGCAACTGGTAGCTCTGGACCGTCGTGTAGCCTTGCCTGGCCAAAAGCGCCTCCGCGGCCTTGAAGGTCTCGAGCGCCTGCTCTTGCGAATAGGAACCGACGGCCGCCGCTCGTGCCGCGAGGAACGGCGTGAACATCAGATCGCCCGTCAGCTTGCCGGTCTTCGGATCCTTGGCGATCTCGCCGGGTTGGACGACCGTCGTTTCTGGCGTGAGGCCGAGCCTGGCGATGCCGGCGCTGTTGACCTGCCCGGTGAGGGTGGAAAGGGTGGCGATCATCACCGGCGTGTTCGGGAAGGCCTGATCGAGGTCGGTGAGGGTCAGTGCTCCGTCCGAGAGCAGATCGGCGAAATAGCCATACCCGATGATCCAGTCATTGAACGGCGACGCCGCCTTGAGCAGTTTGATGACATCCGCCTTGTTCTGCGGAGGCCTTTCACTGAAATAGCCGAGGTTCACACCGAGGGTTTGCTGCGCGAACAGCGTGAAGTGCCCCCAAGTGTCGATAAAGCCGGGCAGCATGGTGCGGCCAAGGAGATCGACCTGCCTGGCGTTGTCGACCGCTGCACGGGCCGCCTGCCAGCTTCCGACAAAGGCGATCTTTCCGTCCTGGACGGCGACCGCCTCCGCGTAGTGAGGCGTATCGCCTTCCATCGTGAGGATCTTGCCGTTGTAATAGACGACCGGCGCGCCAGGTTCAGTCGACGGGGTCGACGCATCCTGCGACGCGGCCGGAACCACGCCTAGCGCTGCCGCTCCGCCCGCAGCGGTTACCGCCGCCTTGATGAATTCCCTGCGGTCAAACGTGTCGGTCATTTCGAGCAGCCTGTCGTCGCCATGTTGATGGGAGCCGGCCATTCGCCACCACGTGGCCTTGCCATAGCACGGACTGCCCTAGAAGGCATCGATGGCATTGCGCTCCGTTGTGGGCCGGATATTGCGTTTCGGCAATCTCGCGGTCTGAAACGTTCAGGGGGCCCGCCTACTTCCCCCCGACCACCCCCCGGCAGCCTGAACCGCTGAAACTCGACCGTCCCCGCCGGCCGGCGGGAATCGATGACGCGTGAGTCGATCCCGGCCCAGGAATTCTCGCCCGCGAGGAGGCCGTACTCGATCTTGGCGCAGCGATCCATGATCACCGTCAGGCCGGCTGCCTCGGCCTTCGCCGCCGCCGCCTCATGGCGGATGCCAAACTGAATCCAGACCACCTTCGGTCGCGGTTCGAGGGCAAGCGCCTCGCCGACGATGCCCGGACCGAATCCGCCCGCCGGAAGACATCGACCATGTCGATGGGCTCGGGGACGTCGCCCAGCCGCGCATGGACAGTCTGGCCCAGAATTTCGCCGCCCGCCTGCCTGGGATTGATCGGATCACACGAAACCCCTTCGACAGGAGGTACTTCATCACGAGGAAGACCGGTCGGGACCGGTTGGCCGACGCGCCGACAATGGCGCTGGTCTTCACCGAGCCGAGGATGGTGCGGGGATGATCGTCGGAATAGTCGGCAGTGCTCATGTCGATCGAAGCCACCTCTGCGGCCCGGACGGGTCGGCCGCGCCTGGCGGAAATCACTCCGATTGAAGCCCGCGGCTTCAAGTC
>JALHMM010000079.1 GCA_022844045.1 Reyranellaceae bacterium
CTTGAATCGAAGCCCCGGTAAACGGCGGCCGTAACTATAACGGTCCTAAGGTAGCGAAATTCCTTGTCGGGTAAGTTCCGACCTGCACGAATGGCGTAACGACTTCCCCGCTGTCTCCGACATCGGCTCAGCGAAATTGAATTCCCCGTGAAGATGCGGGGTACCCGCGGTTAGACGGAAAGACCCCGTGCACCTTTACTACAGCTTTGCAGTGGCATTAGGGAAAGGATGTGTAGGATAGGCGGGAGGCTATGAAGCGGGGGCGCCAGCTCTCGTGGAGCCACCCTTGAAATACCGCCCTTTCGTTCTCTGATGTCTAACCGAGGTCGTGACGCGATCCGGGACCCTGCATGGCGGGTAGTTTGACTGGGGCGGTCGCCTCCCAAAGAGTAACGGAGGCGCGCGATGGTGGGCTCAGGCCGGTCGGAAATCGGCTGTGGAGTGCAATGGCATAAGCCCGCCTGACTGCGAGGCCGACAAGCCGAGCAGAGACGAAAGTCGGTCATAGTGATCCGGTGGTTCCGCGTGGAAGGGCCATCGCTTAACGGATAAAAGGTACGCCGGGGATAACAGGCTGATCTCCCCCAAGAGTCCACATCGACGGGGAGGTTTGGCACCTCGATGTCGGCTCATCGCATCCTGGGGCTGGAGCAGGTCCCAAGGGTATGGCTGTTCGCCATTTAAAGCGGTACGTGAGCTGGGTTTAGAACGTCGTGAGACAGTTCGGTCCCTATCTGCCGTGGGTGTTCGAGACTTGAGAGGCGCTGTCCCTAGTACGAGAGGACCGGGATGGACGTACCTCTGGTGTACCGGTTGTGGCGCCAGCCGCATCGCCGGGTAGCTATGTACGGACGGGATAAACGCTGAATGCATCTAAGCGTGAAACCCTCCTCAAAACCAGGTCTCGCTAAATAGGGCCGTGGCAGACCACCACGTCGATAGGCCGCAGGTGCAAGCACAGCGATGTGTTCAGCCAAGCGGTACTAATCGCCCGATCGGCTTGATCTCTTCTGCATTCTCCTCTGTCCCGTGCAGCGGTCATCGTCCGCACGGACTCAGTTCTTCACCACCAAGACTTACACTCACCAACCCCGGGCGGACTTCGACGGCCTGGTGGCTTTGGCGAGGGGTGAACACCCGATCCCATCCCGAACTCGGCCGTGAAAACCCTCAGCGCCCATGGTACTGCGTCTCAAGACGCGGGAGAGTAGGTCGCCGCCAGGCCTTCCAAGTCCGAACCCAACACACCGCTTCCTCACAACGACGCTCACTCCACCACCATCCCCGCGGGATGGAGCAGCCCGGTAGCTCGTCAGGCTCATAACCTGAAGGTCGCAGGTTCAAATCCTGCTCCCGCAACCACATCACCACAGCCCCGCAGCTCAACACTGCGGGGCTTTGTGATTCACAGCACGCGCCCGCCGAGAGATTTCGTGATGGCATCGAACGCGGCGCGAACCTCCGCGCGTGCCAGTGCATCGGGATGGGCGAGAAGATAGATGCGTTCGGTCAGATGCGGCAGCGGCTGTCCGATACGCGTCAATCCCCGCGTGGCGTCGCCTTGCAAGCAAGGCAGCAACGCAACGCCCAAGCCCAGTGTACACGCTTCCAGCCGCAACGCAGGGTCACTGATCCTGAGCCGCACCTTGCTGTCGTTGCGCTGTGCCTCCGTCTCGATCCATTGCGCCTGCGCGGAGATCTGGTGACCGTGGGTCGCCGCTGTCGGCACGTCGCTGATCAGAGGCACAGCTGCGTCGGCACCGTTCCTCGACGATCGATAAAGCGCATACGACACGGTGCCCAATCGCCGACAGCGCAGTCCATCCGCACGCGGCAACCGCCCCATGCGCAGGGCGATATCGGCTTCGCCGCGCGGCAGGCTCAGTGCTTGCGACGTCACGACCAGTTCGATAGGAGGTGATTCAGCTGAAGCGAAGAAGGCCCGTAGCTGCTGCAGCATCAACTGAGCGACAGCTGGGATCGCGGTGATGCGGACTGGCGACACGGTGCCGGAATCAGAACGCACACCATGGCTTACTTCGGCGGCAGCGCGTTCCATTCGTTCCGCCGCCGCAAGCACCCGCTCTCCGCTCGACGACAGGATCAGCTGGCCCTTGCGGTGGCGGATCAGCCGGGCACCTGTGGCCGCTTCGAGTGCTCGCAGCCGGCGGCCAACCGTTGGCTGGCTGATACCAAGCTTGGCCGCCGCGCCGCTGGCACTGCCGGCGCGCGCCAGCGCCAGCAGTACTTGGATGTCGTTCCAGTCGAACGTCCGCGGCATGCCTCCATCATACCATGTGCAGCATGCGCTTCTGCATACAGTACGTGCGAGACTGTACAGCTATGACCTGGCCTCCAATGCATAGGATGCGGTGGTTCACAACCATGGACGATTCCGATGCCACCGTTCCTTGTCGTGGGCTTCGCCTGCCTGGGTCACTTCGCCGTACACCTACTCGGTGGCCTGCATGCCACGGCTGCGCTCGCCATTGAGCGTGAGTGGTCGATCGGGTATGGCGAGATCATCGCGCTCGGCATCTGGGGCGCTATCCTCATGGCAGCGGCGGCACCTGCCGCAGGCTGGCTGGCCGACAGGGTAGGGCCGGCGCGATTGATGGTGGTCTTCTTTCTGGGAAGCGGATTGGCGGCGGTTGCGACGGCGATGTCGGGAGGACCGGTCTCGCTCGCCACCACGCTGGCCCTGCTCGGCCTCTTCGGTGCAATCTACCATCCCGTCGGGCTTGCCTGGCTCTTGGGTGGTGTGGGTGAGACACGTCGAGGCAGAGCGGTAGGCATCAACGGGTTGTTTGGCAGCTTGGGTTTCGCTGCGGCACCGCCGATGGCCGGGTTATTGGCGGAGACTGCGAGCTGGCGATTGGCATTTCTCCTGCCCGGCTTGGCGACTGTCGGCCTCGGTCTTCTGCTTACCGTCTGTCTGTGGCGTGAACGCAGCGCAAATCGCCACGGATCACCGCTGGTCGCGGAGCCAGGAGTCATCAACTCGCTGAGCCGGGCTTCCGGCGCGCGTCGGGCATTACCCGCATTGGCGACCGCAATGCTGACGAGCTCGCTGCTCTACTCGGCGTTTGTCACCGCGCTACCGAAATGGGCAGAGGGGCGGATGGCCGGCGAATGGCCCGACGCCGATCTTGGCATCGTCGGTATCGCGGTTGGCATCGTCCTGATGGTCGGGGGCGTGGGCCAAGTCCTGGCAGGTC
Source organism: Reyranellaceae bacterium (assembly GCA_022844045.1). Classification (GTDB taxonomy): domain Bacteria; phylum Pseudomonadota; class Alphaproteobacteria; order Reyranellales; family Reyranellaceae; genus JAFAZJ01. Next base: position 3,219 of record JALHMM010000079.1, read on the forward strand.
ATGTCGCCGACCGCTACGATCCGCGCGCTCTGTACATTGCGGCGCTGGGCAGCAAGCCACTGCTGCTCGTGTTGGCGGTTTTGACAGGGGGACCCGCCGGTCTGCTGGCTGCCGCACTGTTGATCCTTGTGATCGATATTGCGTCTCCCTCGGAGACGCTGCTTCTGGCTCGCTGGACGCCAACCCATCGCCGCGGCTTGGCTCTTGGCGTCCGCTACGCGGCTGCCTTGGCCGCCACCCCCGCCGGTATCGGGCTTGCGGCTGTCTCGCACGCTCAGGGTGGTCACGATGGACTCTTGTTGGTGTTGGCCGGGCTTGCTGCGATCGCCACGATCGCGGCCCTGGCGTTGCCGCGCGCCGTCTCCTCACAGCCTCACCTATCCCGCAGGATTGAACAGCCCGGTAGCTCGTCAGGCTCATGACCTGAAGGTCGCAGGTTCAAATCCTGCTCCCGCAACCAAACCAGCCCGCTGTCTCAAGTAGACAGCGGGCTTTGTGTTTCGTTCAGGCCGCGAAATAGCGCTGGTAGCTTTCGGTATACCAGTCGTCGCTGCGGGCACAGCTTTGGACCGCTGGCCGCCTCGCAATGGCCTCGCACCACTTGGCGACACCCCTGCAATCAGCTGGCATCCTGAACGCGCTGAATCGTGCCAGCGTCGCTGCCTGCTCGAACCAGGGATAAAGCGCGATATCGGCAAGCGTGAACTGATCGCCCAGGAGATAGGAGCCGTCACCGGACCGCTCGGTCACCGCGGCCTCGAGGGCGCGAACGCTTCCGACCATTTCCGCAACGAGCTCGCGCCGCAGCGCATCGTCCTTCGCGAAGATCAGGCGATGTGTCGGGGCAAAGAGCCGGGCATTGGCAAACTCCATCCACAGGCGCGCCTTCGCCCTGGCCGCCGGTTGTGACGGCATCAATGACTGCTGCGGAAAAGCCTCTTCAAGGTATTCAAGGATGACAGCCGATTCCCAGAGCTTGGCCGGTCCGTGCACCAACAATGGAACGCGCCCATCTGGAGAGAGCGCTTTGAAGTCCGCCGGCTTGTTCTTCAGATCGATTTCGATCTGCTCGGCCAACAGGCGCTTCTCGGCCAGCGCCAGGCGGACGCGATGCGCGAAAGGGCACAGCTTGAAGGTGTAGAGTCGAAGACGGTCCATCGTTGCCGCTCCATGCTTGCGAGGCGGCAACACGTAGCCCTACGTTTGTCATGAAGGCAGTGACATGATGTCAGAACCATGCTGAACGCCGCTCAGCTCCTGCGGATCGACCTCAACCTTCTGGTGCTGTTCAGCGCCGTGCTTGAAGAGCGTCATGTCGCGCGCGCGGCCGAGAAGCTCAATCTGACGCCCTCCGCCGTCAGCCACGGGCTGCGCCGGCTGCGGCGGCTGTTGCAGGATCCTTTATTCCTGAAGACGCCAAGGGGTGTCGTGCCCACGGACCGTGCGCTTGCCCTAGCCGCACCCATCGCCGAGATCCTGATACGCGTCGACAGTGTGATCTCCGCGAGCGGCCCGTTCGATCCCAAGACGGCCGAGCGATGCTTTTCCATCGGCGCGCCCGACGCCATTTCGACGGTCTTCACGACGCCGCTGCTCGCCTATCTGGCGCGCGAGGCGCCGGGCATCGACATCCGCATCCTGCAGCTCATGCCGCAGCATCACGGCAAGCCAACCAGCCAGGTCTGGCACTCGACACTGGCCGAACTCGACGCGCAGCGGCTCGATCTGGTCGTCCTGCCGATTGGGCCGCCGACGCCACGGTTTGCCGAACGGCTTCTGTTCGAGGAGGACTTTGTCGTCACGATGCGCCGCGGCCATCCGTTCGCGCGCGATCCCAGCTTGAAGTCCTATCTCGCCATGCGTCACATGCTCGTGTCCGCCATCGGCGACGCATACGGCGTTGTCGATCAGCGGCTTGCCGAGAAAGGCTTGTCGCGGCGCGTCGCGCTCACGGTGCCGAATTTCATGATGGCGCTGGCGCAGCTTGCCGAAACCGATCTTGTCGCGACGCTGCCGCGTCAGCTCGTCATGCGCCATGCGGCCCGCTTCGGCCTCGAATTGTCTCCTGTTCCTTTCCCCTGGCGCGCGGACCCGGTGCGTGTCGTCGCCTCGAAAGCCGCCATGGCGGATGCCGGCATCGCCTGGATGTTCGAGGCTCTCGCCAGCTGCCTTGGCCGCAGTGCGACAGAAGCGACGCCCCGACCAAAGAACAAAGAACGACATCGAGCGGCACGAATCCGGACGAGCTGAGGCACATTCAGCATGATCGTGAATTCAGGTCGCTGGCATCAGGTCTGTCTCAGCACCAGATAGGCGCCATCACACGATGGAGCAATCGAACATGACCAGACGTCAGGCCCTCGCGGGTGCCGCGGCTGTGACGGTTTCCGCACACGACGCGACTGCCAACGAAAACATCGCCGATCTCGCCGCAAGGTCAACCCGCGCCTACACGGCCCTGATGAAGGGTGATGCGGTAACATACGCGGCGATCATGAAGCACACCCAGGACTTCACGCTGATGCAGCCGTTTGGCGGCAAGGTTGTGCACGGCTTCGAGGCCTCGCCGGAGCACCTCGCAAGGCTCGGTGGCTTCTTCAAGAATGGTGACTTCAAACAGGAAGTCATCCAGTCCATCAGCTCGGGTGACGTCGCCGTGCTCGTGACAATCGAGCATCAGTCCGTCGAAGTTGGCGGTCTCGCTCAACAGGAATGGCCGCTGCGCGTCACGCTGGTGTTCCGCCGGGAGGGTGGCGAATGGCTGCTTGCCCATCGCCATGCCGACCCGTTGGTCCATGGCATCTCAGTCGAACAAGCCGCGGCCCTCGCGCGAGGTCGTTAGAATGGAAACATCAAGTCTCATTTTGCTGTTCTGGGCAGTACTCTCGTTCTGGGAGCTTGGCCAGATCTGGCTCATTCAAATCGTGGTCTACCCGCTTTTTGGCAAAGTGGGCGCGGCCGACTACGTCTCGTATCATCGCTTCTATGCCAGCCGCATCCGACTGCCGGTGATCGCGCCGGGATTTGCGGGCTTTCTGCTGCCGGTTGCTCTGGCGGTTTTCGGCCCGGCTGTTCCAGTCTGGATGAGTGCGGCAAACATTGCCGCCGGTATTGTAGGCCTTCTTGTCACTGTGCTTCTGGAAATCCCCCGCCATGGCAAGTTGGAAAGGGGCGGCAAGAACGACATCATCATTGATGAGCTCATTCGCTACAACTGGCCGCGAACGGCATCGATCACCGCTCAATCCGTGGTGACCTTCCTGATGCTGATTCATGTCTTCGGCGCAGCGTGACTTGTCGCCTGCGCATCAGGCCGCCCCGCCCGATCGGCTTGATCTCTTCTGTCCCGCGCAGCGATCGTGCCCGGCGCGGACTTCAATCCCACCAGAAGAAAAACGTCCCGGTAGACGATAACTCGTTGGCCACACTCAGCGCTTCACCCGTCGCACCGTCGTCCATGTCGGGACACAGCTTCAGCATTCTTGCGGCCAAATCACGCGCCGCTTCGCCCATTGGGGGAGACAACAGCCGACCACCAAGGAAATCGAAGCCGCAGGCGGTGAGCTCGAAGGGATGCGCGCGCGCCGTCTCCTGCAGCCAAGCGATGATCTCGTCAGTGCCAAGAGCGTAGTTGTCGCCGTTGACGCCGACCGCGCGCAGCGCGACGTATGGATCGGCGCTCGGTAGCATGAGATGCGGGGCGGCCTCGCCATCGCCGACAACTTGATTCGCGAGAAAGAGGAACCCTCGCCGTGCCGCCTCGGTCCGCGCTGCCTCGATCTTCTGAGCGTCCTTGGCATAGAACACATACACGCCCTTGCGCTTCTTCCACGCTGCCGGCGCGCGGCCGAAGTGCTGGGTGAGCCAGGCGAGCGCCTCCTGGAACGCCGGGGCCTCGGCATCAGACTTCAACTTTTTCAGGCCGACGCGAGACATATCGGCGACAACTGCCGATCCGCCGTCGAACAGCACTTCCATCGCCTCCCTGGTCTCGCGCCGCAGCCCGGAACCACGCAGAAAGTGCTTGGCCGTCACCTGCCGGCCGAGATGCGTCCAGCTCCTGCTGGCGCCGGCATCAAGCAGGAGGCGAACCACATCGACGTGCCCGCCTAGCAGGGCTGCTACCACTGGCGTGTGTTCCAGCGTGCCATTCGGGTCAGCACCGAGAGCCAGCAGCTTGGCGCAGGTCGCGGCGTTGCCCTCGCCTGCGACGCGGTAGAGCAGGCCGGCCTTGACGGCGAGGGGCGACCTCGGGTCGGCGCCGGCTGCGACCAGAATGTCGAGAATCTCGCCGTGACCGCGCATGGCGGCGACCATGAAGGCGGACACATCGCCGTCGGTAGCGTTGGCTTGAATCCCGGCGGCTAGGAAGTTGCGCACGGCGCCTGCATCGCCACGCCGAGCCGCGTCGACGATCGTCGCTGCGCGCGTCAAGGGCGTACCGGCCGCCTCGAGCAGATCAAGCATGGCATCGCTGCAGCCGGCGCGCAGGGCGACGTCGCGTGCGCTGAGCGGAGCGGCTTCCTTGGTTAGCGCCTTGGCATCGGCGCCGCGCTCGAGCAGCGTTCGCACGCTGTCGACGTCGTCGCAGCGGACGGCGTGAACGAGGATAGGGGCCATGATCTGGACCGTGTGCAGCGGATGCGCAGGCGGCGGCTTGCTGACGTCCACGGTGCGCATCGCGCTCGAATCGGCGCCGAGGTCGAGTAGCTGCCGTAGGCACGCCGCGCGATGTTTCGCGGCCAGGCCGTTCTGGTTCTTCGGCCGATAGCCGAAGTCTGTCATCCACGGCGGCAGCGGGTTGAACAGCAGGCCAAGCGCCGTGTTGCCGCGGCCGTCCCGCGCACGCGCCGCGTCGGCACTGAGACACGCCTGGATAGCCTTCCATTGTCCGAGCTGGACGGCGAGATGCAGCGCTGGCGGTGGTGTAATGCGGGCCATTGCCCCCTCTCATGTGGCGTTCGTTGGCGCTGTTGGCGGTCGCGGAACTCTCCCCGTTTACCACCCTTCACAAGCCAGCGTCGCGCGGCCCGGCGCTGCGGGGCTTTGTGCGTTCTTGCGTCTGCTGGCAGGATCGCGACCAGGCTTCTCCCGTGACAAGAGCAACCAACATGGTCGCCAGCAACGCCTTCAAGTTCGTCATGCTGCCGCCGCAGACGGACAAGACCCGCGAATGGGCCAGGCGTCTGGCCGACGCGGTGCCGGAAGCGCGCGTGGTCGTTGCAGAGGATGCCGATACCACTGCGCGCGAGATCGTCGACGCGGAAGCCGCCTTCGGCTGGCTCGGCAAGGAACTCCTGGCGAAGGCCACGAAGCTGCGCTGGCTGCAGGCGCCGATGGCGGCGCCGCCGGCCGGCTACTTCTACCCCGAGCTCGCCAGCCATGCCGTGCGCGTGACGAACTTCCGTGAGATCTACAACGATCACATCGGCGCGCACATCCTGGCCTTCGTCCTGGCCTTTGCCCGCGGCCTGCATATGTTCATTCCGCAGCAGCTGCGCCGGGAGTGGAAGAAGAGCCCGCTGGAAGCGGGCGACGTCGTGCATCTGCCCGAAGCGACGGCCCTGATCGTCGGCGTGGGCGGCATCGGCGCCGAGGCCGCGCGCCTGCTCGCGGCGTTCGGCGTGCGCGTGCTGGCGACCGACGCACGGCGCACGGCACGGCCCGACGGGGTGGTCGAGCTGCATCCGCCCAGCGCGTTGGACGAGCTGCTGCCCCGCGCCGATTTCGTCATCCTGACGGTGCCGCATACGCCGGCGACCGAAGGTTTCTTCAACCGCGCTCGCTTCCAGCGCATGAAGCGGACGGCGTTCTTCATCAACATCGGCCGCGGCATGACGACCAAACTGGATGACCTGGTCGCGGCACTGCGGGCGGGCGAGATTGCCGGCGCTGGCCTCGACGTCTACGAGACGGAGCCGCTGCCGACCGAGCATCCGCTCTGGACGATGCCGAACGTGTTGCTCACGCCGCACATGGCGGGACATGGGCCATATCTGGACGAGCGCCGCTTCGAGATCATGGCCGACAATTGCCGCGCCTTCGCGGCCGGGCTTGTGCTGCGCAACGAGGTCGACAAGGCGTCGTGGTTCTGAAGCCGGGCCGACCCCGCGTAAAGGCTTCGCAAGCGCCTGTGTCGGCTTGTACAATGTGGATGTGAATGGACCAAAGGAGGGATGATGTTCAGTCATATTTTTGTCGGCGCGAACGATGTCGCCGCGTCGAAGAAGTTCTACGACGCGGTGCTCGGTGCCATCGGCGTCCCGGAGGGCAAGGCCGATCCGAAGGGGCGGGTGTTCTATCGCACCTCGACCGGCATGTTCGGCATCACCCAGCCGATCGACGGCAAGGCGGCGACCCATGCCAATGGCGGCACCATCGGCTTCGCCTGTGACAGCCCCGAGAAGGTGAAGGCTTTCCACGACGCCGGTGTCGCCAACGGCGGCAAGAGCATCGAGGATCCCCCGGGCCCGCGCACCAATGGTGCGATGACGCTTCATCTCGCCTATCTGCGCGACCCCGCCGGCAACAAGATCTGCGCGTTGCACCGCGCCTAGCCGGCTCGCTGTCGCATCGAACTTCGGCGCCCAGGCCTGGCTTGGGCGCCGTTTTCGTTCAGCCCGACGGCAACGGCTGGGCGACTTCCGCCGCCTCGCTCGCATCGGTGTGCACTTCCTCGCGGATCACCCGCAGCGTCACCTCCTCGAGATAGGCCCGCAACGCCTGGTTCAACTCGCTGAACTCCGGCCACAGCACCTGATCGATAAAGCCGCGCGGCACGCGCACCACGACGGTCGTCAGCCGCTGCCGGCGATACCGATAGGGCTTCAGCCCATAGCGGCGGCACAGAGCGACGAACAGGCGCCGCGACCACTGATCCGGCATGGAGAACTGCGCTTCGATCGCCGGATCTCGCTGCTCCAGCTCGGCCAGGCGCGATCGGATCCGCCCCAGCGCCGCCTCGGCCGCCAGCCGCTCGCCGCTGGTTCCCGCGCCGGCGAACAGCGCCTCGATCTTCCGCAGTTTCTCGCGTAGCCGCGCCTCGATCGTCATCCCGTCTCCACCGTGTGCCGTCTCGCAGCCGCAAGCCAACACGGCCGATCCGATCGATCAAGACTACGCTGCCTGAGGATCGTCGTAGACAAGACCGGTATCACCGCCGGGCAACGTCTTGGTCGTGGAACGTTGCGGGCTCTCCTGACGAACGCGACACGCTCAATTGCCGACTAATGCCGAACCAGACTGTGACGGGAGGAGGCGAGTCCTGATATCGTCGCCCCATGAATCGCCGCCAGCTCGTGATCGGTTCGGGAAGTTTGCTGCTGCCGAATAGTGGCTGGTCGCAGCCGGCTGCGCGGCCGCCCATCGTGGGCTTTGTCGGCTTTGCCGCCCGTTCGGTCGACAATCAGACGCTTAATCCCTTCCGAGAGGCCTTGCGCGACCTGGGGCGGATCGAGGGTCGTACTATTCAAATCGAGGCGCGTAGCTCCGACGGCGACGTGAGTCGGGGGATGGAGCAGATCGCGGACCTTATCGCCCGTCCCGTCGATGTCTTTCTCTCGCCGGGGCCAGCCGTCACACGCGCCCTCTTTCGTCTGACAAAGATTCCTGTTGTCGCGGTCGCGCTGCCTGCCGACCGCACTGAGGACGGCCTGTTCGAGAGTCTCGCCCGGCCAGGCGGAACGATCACGGGCTTCTCCGCATTTGGCGAGGAACTTTCGGCCAAACGCTTTCAGATGATCCGGGAGGTTCTGCCGCGCCTCAAGGTCGTCGGCGTGCTTCACAACGCCACGGACCCGACGTTCCGGGCGTGGGGCGCGCAGACGATGGCCGATGCCCGCAAGCAGGGCCTCGAGCCCGTCCGCCTGTCGATCGAAGCCCCGTCCGTCGACGTGCTGCAGGGGCACATTCGCAAGCTGCGCGAGGCAGGGGGGACGGCGCTGATCGTCATCCGTGACTTCCTTACGACGACGCTCATGGATGAAATCTGTCGAGTCGCCGCCGGCGAGGGCCTCGCAGTGGTCGGCGAGCATAGCGAGTGGGCGCGGGCTGGCGCGCTGTTCAGTTATGGCGCCGATATCGCCGATCTCTTCCGCCGCGCCGCGGGCTATGTCGATCGCATCCTCAAGGGCGAGAAGCCGGCTGATCTGCCGATCCAGCTTCCGTCGAAGTTCGAGCTGGTGGTCAACCTGAGGACTACGCGCGCACTTGGCGCTGTCATGCCGCCCTCGCTGCTCGCCCGGGCGGATGAGATGATCGAATAACTCTAGCTCGTGACCCGATGCGCACTCTCCTGACCAACGCGACGCTTGTCGACTGCGTCCATCCCCAAGCGGTCGAACGCGCGGCGGTGCTGATCGACGGCGGCCGTATCCGCGAGATCCGAACCGACGGCAGCGTTCCTGACGCCGGCGACGCGGCCGTGTTCGATCTCAAGGGCGCCTGCCTGATGCCGGGACTGTGGGACGTCCACATCCATCCCGACTACTACCTGCCGCACGAGATGCCGGTCGCCGATCAGGTCACGCTGTTCGGCCATCGCCTGATGGCGGCGCTCACCGAAGCGGGCGTTGTCGGACTTCGCTGCGCCGGCGCGCACCACTACATGGACGTCGCCTGGAAGCGCGCTTTCGCCTCGGGCCAGTATGTCGGGCCGCGCGTCTTCGCCTCCGGCCACTTCCTCACGACCACCGGCGGCCACTTTCTAACGTCAGGGCATGCGCTGGAGTGCGATGGGCCGTACGGCTTCGTCAAGGCGATCCGCGAGCAGATCAAGAACGGCGTCGACCACATCAAGCTCAACCTGTCGGGCGGCATCCTCGGGCCGGCATGGGACCGTCACCAGAATTCGTTCCTGTTGCAGGACGAGCTGCAGGCGGCCTTCGACATCTGCCATCTGCGCGGCTTCAAGGTGATGGCGCACGCCACCAACCCCGAGGCTGTGAAGCAAGCGATCCGGCTGGGCGCGCACAGCGTCGAGCATGGCTACATCATGGACGATGAGTGCATCGACCTCTTCGTCAAGCACGACACGTGGTACGTGCCGACGCTCGCCATCAGCCACCTCACGCCCGATCAGGCGCGCGACGATTGGGAGCGACGCTGGGTCAAGCAGCGCAACATGGCGCACGATCTGTGCTGCCGCGCCGACGCGGCGTCTGATGTGCATCGCGCCGGGTTCGAGAAGGCGCTCAAGGCCGGCGTCAAGATGGCGCTGGGCTCGGATATCCGGCCGCTCAAGGATGCCGCGCTGCTCGAACTGGGCCTGTGGGTGCGTGACGGCGCCACGCCGTGGCAGGCGCTCGTCGCGGCGACCCGCCATGGCGCGGCGATCTGCGGCGTCGGCGACGAGGTGGGCACGATCGAGGTCGGCAAGCTCGCCGACCTGATCGTGGTCGACGGCAATCCGCTGGAGGATATCCAGAACGTGCGGCGGCTACAGCTCGTGCTGAAGGAAGGCGTCATCGTTTCCGACAAGCGTGACCCGTGGGCGAAGCCGCGGACGCCGGCGTTTTAGCTGCTTGTCGAGTCGTCGACCTCGATGCCCAGATGCCTGAGGATTTCCGCCTGCTCGCTTTCGCTGATCTGCAGCCCGGCGTAATCGGCCGACACCGTCAGATTGAGGCCGGACAGGTTTGACCCACGCAGATCGGCCTTGCGCAGCTTGGCGCGATCCCACTCGACGCGGTCGAGAGCACAGCGCAGTAGCGTCGCCTGGCTGAGGTCGGCGTCGATCATCGAGGCTTCTGTGAGCTTGCACGACAGGAACTCGCAGCCCTGCAGGTGGAGGCCGGCGAGATCGGCGAAACTGAAGTTGCACCTGTCGAAGCTGGCCTTGGTCAGCAGGGACCGCTTGGAGATGGCCCTGGTGAAGGTCGATCGGGCAAACCGCGCGCCCCTGAAACTGCTCTCCACGGCGTTGACGCCGTAGAGCTCGCAGCCCTCGAACGAACCGCTCGACAGATTGCTCCTGACGATCTCGGCCGCCTGGAGGTCGCAGAAGGCGAAGGTGCAGCCCTTCTTGGCGCCAGCGTCGAACAGGGTGCAGCCGACGAACCGCGCTCTGCCGAGCTTGCAGTTGGCGAAGCGGGTCGGCTCAAAGCGGCAGTCGTTGAACTCGGCGCCCGGGAAATCGGTACCGCGGATCGTCGGCGTTTGAAAGAGGCAGCGCTCGAACCGACTTTCGGCGAGTTCCATCTGGTCGAGGGCAATATCAGCCGACAGCAGCAAGCCCTCGAACTTTCGGTCGCGCGCAGCGATCGCCAGCACGTCCGCTTGGGAAACCGGTCGATAGGTCGGTTCGCTCATGCCCGGCGCAGCCGCGCTGGATCGAGGGGGCGCAGGCGACTGGGCGCGAAGGGCGTCAGATCGACATGATGCGCCGCGCCATCGAGGATCAGCTCGGCCATCGCCTCGCCGGTCGCCGGCGCGTTGAGCATGCCCCAGACGCTGTGGCCGGTGGCGACGTAGACGCCATCCGCGCCAGGCACCGCGCCGATCAGGGGCAGGCCGTCATCCGTCACCGGCCGGAAGCAGGCCTGGCGTGCCCTGATCGGCATCGCGGCCAACACGGGTGCGATATCCCTCACCATCGCCTCGAGCCGTGCATGCGCGCCGTCGTCGGGCACCACGTCAGCGGGGTCGACGGGCAGGGACCCGGTGGAGGAGATCGCGCAGACCCAGGTCGTGCCATCGGCACGCACGAACAGCTCGGGCGTCAGCACCTCGCCGCCGGCCTCACGGTATTCGAGGAATAGCGCCTCCGGGGCGATGTCCTGCGCGGTCTCGAAGACGATGCTGTGGCCTTTGTAGCCGTAGACCGCCGGTAGCTTCAGCCACAGCGACGCCAGGATCGACCAAGGCCCCATGGCGATAACCACGGCATCGCCTTCGACGACCTCACCGCTGTCGAGCGTCACGCCGCAGAGGGTACCCCTCGCATCATGCGCCAATCCCGCGACCGCGCTTTGGCGCAGCGTCGTGCCAAGCGCTGCAGCGTCGTGCCAAGCGCTTCGGCGGCACGCATCAAGCCGGTGGTGAAAGCGCGCGGCTCAACGGTGGCCGTCGTCTGCGGCGTGCCGATCTGGCTGGTCAGGGCAACTTTCCCGGACAGCCATGGCCGCCGGCCTGGACCGCGTGCCGTGTCACCCGCTGCGGCGTGGCCGGCAAAGGTCGCCAGAGGATGATAGCTCCAGGGATTGTCGAGTTGGTCGGCGAGGTCGGCGTGCAGCCCGAAGCTGCGGCGCGCCAGCTGGTCGAGGTCGCTGCCGCGGCACCAGTCGAGCGCCAGGAAGGCGCCAGACTTGCCTGACGCCGACCCGCCGACCTGGTGGGGTTCGATCACCACGGGCCGAGCGCCGCGCTGGGCCGCGTAGTAGGCGATCGCTGCGCCGATAGCGCCGCCGCCACAGATGATGATGCGTTTGCTCACCCCGGGACTGTGTCAGGCCCAAAGGCGCGGTGCCAGACCGCGATGTACACGCTTGCTCAGTATCCCAGGTCGCGCGCCGCCCGCTCCAGCACCACCGGCACCGACCAGGCCGTGCGCGCGAGCCGCATGTCCTGGCTTTTGCCATCGGCGTAGAGGCCGGAGGCGCTCATCCAGAACGCCACGGATCGCATGGCGTAGAGCGCGTTATAGTAACGGCATACTTTGTCGTCGATCGTGAAGCCGGTCGCCGTTTCGTAGTCGCGGTAGAAGCTGTCGCGATCGACCAGGTTGGACAGCAGCGGCGTGCCCTCGCGGTTGAGATCGCTCAGCACGTAGGCGACGTCGTACATCGGATCGCCGAGGACCTGCAGCTCCCAGTCGAGGACCGCGGAGATGCGATCGTCGTGGATGAGCAGATTGCCGGTGCGGTAGGCGCCATGCACCAAGGTCACGCGGTCGACCGATGGCGCGTTGGCCTCCAGCCAAGCGATCAGATCAGTCAGGATCGGCTCCGGCGGATGGCCGGAGAGATCGATCAACTGCTTCCACTTCGCGATCTCACGCCGTGCGAAGTCGGTACCGGGCTGGGGCACGCCGAGAAATTCGAGACCGGCGGCTCGCCAGTCCAGCGTGTGCAGCGTGGCGAGCGCCTGGGTGAAGCTCGCTGGCAGCACGCCGCGATCGGCGGCCGCCTGGTAGAAAGCCCGTCCCTCGCGGCCCCATGGATTCGGGCAGGAGCCCGGCACCTTCTCCATCACCAGGAACGGCGAGTCGAGGATCGCGGGATCGGACTCGAACCAGTAGGGCCGGGGCGTCGGCAAGCCGGTGTCGGCGAGGCACTGCAGGACGCGGAATTGCTCTTCCAGACTCGAGAGGTGACGCAATAGCGTGTTGCCGGGGTCACGCCGCAGGCAGAGGGGACGCTGGCGGGTCTGGCCGTTCTCGCGCCACACCAGATCAAACAGCCAGGTCTCGTGCGACCAGCCGACCGCGATTCGCTGCACGTTCTGGAGCGTGAAGTCACGTCCCTCGGGCAGGCGGCTTGCCAGGTAGTCGACGATGCGCGCTTCGACCGGCCGGTCCTTGACGTCGCTCATGCGGCGAACTCCATGCGCCGGTCGACGCTGGCGCGCAGCGTCTTGCGGACTCGCCCGAGCAGGCTGTCGAAGCGCGCCGCGCCGAGGGTCTCGCGGCTTTCATAGAGGGCGCTGATCAGGTCGCACAGCGCCGCGTTATCGCGGCCACGCGCGAGCTGTGCGACTGCTGAGGTGATCGCCGGCGGTACGGCTTGCGCCGTCAGCGCCGTGTCGAGATCGGCGATCAGCCTGTCCATGTCGGCGGCGTCCGCGGCGCGATGGGCCTCTGCGGTTGCGAGTTGGCGGCCAAGCTTCTCGAGAACGACCGCGGCCATGAACGCTTGGGTGCGCGGATACTCGGCCTCGACGGCCGGTCCGATTTCCCGGCGCAGCGTCGTCGCGAGGCGCGCAAGCAATTGGTCGGGGGTCAATCGTTGGATCCTCGGTGTGAGGTGGCGTCGGTCCGCGTCATCGGCGTCAGTGTGCTCGCCTGTTCGCGGAGCTTGAACTTCTGGATCTTGCCGCTGGGCGTACGCGGAAAGACGTCGATGATCTCAAGCCGCTCCGGCAGGTACTGAGTCATCATGCGCTCAGCCTGGAGATAGGCGATCATGCCGCTGAAATCGAGCGCTTGGCCGGCGCGCAAGGTGACGAAGGCGCAGGCCCGCTCGCCCAGCCTCGCATCCGGCATGGCGACGATCGCGGCGTCCTCGATCGCCAGATGGCGGTAGAGCAGCTCCTCGACCTCGACCACCGGGATGTTCTCGCCGCCGCGGATGACGATGTCCTTGGAGCGGCCGGTGATGCGGATGTAGCCGTCGGCATCCATGCGCGCGTTGTCGCCGGTCTCCAGCCAGCCGTCGGCGTCGACGCCATAAGCGTCCGGACGCTTGAGATAGCCGACGAAGCATGTCGCGCAGCGCGCCTGCAGGCGACCCTCGACACCGCGTGCGACGACGTCGCCCGCCGCGTCCACTACACGCACCGCCTGGTGCGGCAACGCGCGGCCGTCGGTCTCGACGATCTTCTCGTCAGCGTCGCCGGGATAGGTGGCGGTGGCGATGCCGATCTCGGTCATGCCCCAGCCGCTCATGACGTAGAGATCGGGATGGCTGCGCCGCGCCGCGGCGATCAGCACGCGGGGGATCGGCGCGCCGGCGCACATGAACAGACGGAGGTGAGACCCGGCACCAGGCTCGACCGCGGCGCGCTGCACCAGGTCGCTGAGGAACGGCGTCGCGGCGACCGTGATGGTGCAGCGCTCGGCCGCGATCAGGCGCGCGGCCGTCTCCGCATTCCAGACGTCCTGCAGGACGCAGGCGCACCGGTTGTAGATCGCGAGGCACACCCCATACATGAAGCCGGTTTGATGGGCGAGCGGCGATCCCATGTAGATCCGGTCGTCAGTGCGGAAGTCGAACAGCTCGTTCGCCAGCAGCGCCTTGCACATCAGCGTGTTGGACGTGTGCATCACGCCCTTCGGCTGGCCGGTGGTACCCGAGGTGTACATGATCTCGGTGATGTCGTTCGCATCAGGGCGGCGCGCACGGAACAGCGCGTCGCTGTCGATCTCATCTTCCCAGGCACGGCCCAGCAGACGCGATTCGAACGCGGTCTGCGGATCGTCGCCGCCGACGACTAGGATATGCGCGAGCCGCGGCAGTTCCGGGCGCAGGCGCGCCGCCATGGCGGGGTAGTCGTAGCCGCCGAACGCACGTGACACGATCAGGACCCGCGCCTCGGCGAAGCCCAACATGAATCGCAGCTCACGGTCGCGGAACGTCGGCATCAAGGGATTGATCACCGCGCCGATACGAACGCAGGCCAGATAGAGCGCGGCGTGGTGCCACCAGTTCGGTAGCTGAACCGCCACCACGTCGCCGCGTTCGACCCCGTGCGCCGCCAGCGCGGCGGCCAGCCGGATCGAGCGGCGCCGGAGCTCGCCGTAGCTGAGCCGGGTCGAGGCGCCGGTCATGCTGTTGTGATCGACGATGGCGAGCGCGCCGGGATCGGCGGACGCGGCGGCGTCCAGCGTATCGATGAACAAGCGGTTGGGCCACAGGCCGGAAGCGGTCAGATCAGCGATGCGTGCATCCGGCAGGATCGGCTGGAAGTCCATGCGTGGATCACCGGGGTCGAGCCAGGGCTTGCCGTTCGCGGCTTTGCCGAGCCCACTCATGGACCGGCCACATGTCCTGATCCTCGCCCCAGGCGCGCACACCATTCAGGTCCCATTCGATCAGGCTGTTCACATCGATGAAGGTGTGGCGATTGATGATGATCCGGCTGACCGGGATACCGGTCGCGTTGAGGGGACGCCCCTCCATGTCCCGGCCGGTGAGCGAGATCCGGGTCACCCAGCCTTCTACGGGATCGCGCTCGACCACCCGTTCACCCGCCGCGAGGCTGACGGTCCGTCCGTCACGGCGCAGGAAGCCGTAGGCGACAGGCTCGCCATCCGGCCGGGGGGCGGTGACCGCGAGGAAGCCGTGGTCGGCGTCGGCGGCGGCGGTGACGTAGGCGGCCCGACGCGGGCGGTTCTCCGGGCGTCGCCCCCAGGTGCGATCGCGCATGCCGATGCAGTCGATGGCGATGGCTTCGCCATGTAGCGTGATCGTACCGGTCACCCGGCCGAACTGATCGAAGTGGGTAGCTGAGCCGAAGGTCGAGCCGGCGGCGGTCAACGGCTCGGGCGGCATGACGCCGTCGAACACCAGGTCGACGACCAGCCGTCCGGCATCGGCATAGCCCAGCGCATAGCGCTGACCGGCTTCCAAGGCCTTGATCGACACGCCATTGGGTAGCTGGCAATTGTCGAGATCCTGGTCGCGGGGCAACTGCAGCGCCGAGTAGTTCGCCGAGTACAACGCCTCCCAGGGCAGGTGCGCGCCGTCGTCCCACACCCAGGCGCCGCCGGCGACGGTGCCGATGTTCGGGCGCACCATGGTGTACAGCCAGCCGCCGAGCCGCCGGCCGGGATGGTGGAACGAGAACCACGCCGTCTCGGTGGCCCACCAATCGCCGCCCATCTCGCTGAAATGGAAGCGATCGTCCCGGTCCGTAAAGCGTCGCTCGCTCATGGCTTGCCTTCGCTGATCACCCCGGAATGATAGCCGAGGAACGAACCGGCCCGACGCCACGTCCATCGTCTATCGACACACAGCGCATTCTGCCGTCCGAAGCTCCCGCGCGCCAGTTGATCGAGGTCGCTGCCGAGGCACCAGTCGAGCGCGAGAAAAGCGCCCGGCTCGCGTACCGCGGACGCGCCGACGACATGGCGCCCGATTACGACGGGTGGCGCTCCGCTTTTGGCGGCGTAGCGGATGATCACGGTGCCGACGACCCCGGGGCCGCAGATGACGACGCGTTGGCTGTGTCCGGAGCGCGACCGGGCGGGTGTCCCGCACGCGACCACTCGGACGAGCGCAAATCGACCATCCGAAGGGACATCCGCCTCTCGATGCGTCGCTGGGCCGCCCGCATATTGGCTTCGTCACATCCAAACAAGGATGATTGCGATGCCACCGGCAACGACTCGCTGGACGTCCGGGCGCCGCATGGTCATCGCGGCGGGAATCTAGCCAGAGAAGAGAGTAACGCTGCCATGCGTGCGGGAGGAAACGACATGACTGGGGACGCCGGTGTGGGCGGCGACGGCCGAGTACGGAACACCTACGTCTTCGACAACGCCGGCGGCCAAGCGCCGGGGCGCTTCCGAGCGCTTGAACAGTTCTTCGATCCCGGAAGCAAACGCCTTCTCATCGACATTGGCGTCGAGAAGGACTGGTCGTGCCTAGAGGTCGGCGCCGGCAGCGGCAGTATTGCAACGTGGCTTGCGGAGCGCGTGGGACCTCGTGGCGAGGTCATCGCCACCGACATCGATACGCGACACCTCGAGCCGCTGCGCGTACCCAACCTGACGGTGCGGTCGCACGACGTCGCACGAGAACCACTTCCCGAGAACCGATTCGACGTTGTGCACACCCGCCTGGTGCTCATGCATCTTCCGGATCGAGAGAAGATCATATCGAAGCTGATCTCCACGCTGAAGCCAGGCGGATACCTTTTGCTCGAGGAATTCGATTCGGTGTCGCTGCGGGCCGACCCTGCGGCAAATCCCGCTGAATTCGACTTCGCGACGATCCGAGCCATGTATTGTCTCATGGTACAACGCGGCGTCGAGTTGCGTTGTGGCCGGCTCCTCGACAGCTGGCTCCGCCGTCTCGCGCTGAAAGACGTGGCGAGCGAGGGGCGACTTTTCACCTGGCGCAGTGGCTCCCTCGGCGCGCAACTCCTGAGTCTTAATATTGAGCAGATTCGAAATGACATGATCGCCGCGGGCATGATTAGCAACGAGCAGGTTGAGGCCGATCTGGAGCGTCTAGCGGAAGGGGATGCCACATTTCCATCGCCAACTCTTTGGGCGGCTTGGGGACGCAAGCCCCGGGAATAATGCGCAGTGTCCCGGTGATCAGTAAGCCGCGCGCCATCGGCATAGGTTAAGCCTCCGCCAAAGCGCTGGAGATTGATGGCGCTGGTGCTTGGATCGAAGTGCCAACTCCACTGGAGTTCGCTCTGGTTCCGTGACAGCCTTGACGCATGACGCCTCGGCCCAATCAGCAGATTCGGTTTTGCAAGAGCACCGACGGAGTGCGAATCGCGTACGCGAGGAGCGGCACCGGGCCAATGCTTGTAAAGGCTGGCAACTGGGTGACCCACGTCGAACGCGACTGGAGCAACCCTGTCTGGGCGCCGTGGCTGTCGCTTATGACAAGCCGCAACACCTTGATCCGGTATGATTTCCGAGGCTGTGGGCTATCGGACAGCGATGCCCGCGCAGTGTCGTTTGATCGATTGGTCGATGACCTCGCGGCGGTTGTTGATGCCGCGCGGCCTGATCGCTTTTCGCTTCTGGGAATCGCGGGTGGTTGTGCGATCGCGGTCGCCTATGCGGTCAGGTTTCCGGAAAAGGTCGAGCGACTCGTCCTGTACGGCGGGTTCACGCGCGGTGCGATCGCGCGCAGTGTAAACGCGTCCCAGCGGGAGGAGGCGCAAACCTACCTGAGACTGGTCGAGCTGGGTGGCGCCAGGGAAGATCCGGCATTCCGCCAGCTCTTCACCGCCCAGTTCATACCCGATGCTACGCCCGATCAGTCGCAGGCCTTCAACGAGCTGATGCGCTTGGCCGGAGGCAGCCGGGCGGCGGCCAGCGTGTTGCGCGTGCTGCATGAATCCGACATTACGCCGATCGCACCTCGGGTGCGTTGCCCCACATTGGTGCTCCATCCGACCCAGAATTTTCGTATTCCGTTCGAAGAAGGTCGCGCGCTGGCCTCTATCATCCCGAAGGCTCGCTTCGTGCCGCTCGAGAGCCGGAACTTCATCATGCTTGAGCAAGAGCCGGCCTGGAGCGCTTTTGTGAGAGAGTTGGAAGTATTTCTGGAAGAGTCCCCCTTGAGCGGCGATGTCGAGCTAGATGTCGGCGAACTGACCGAACGAGAGCGTCAGATTCTCGAACTCCTCGCCCGCGGCCTGGACAATGGCGGTATCGCTGCCCGGCTGGGCATCAGCGACAAGACCGTGCGCAATCGCGTTTCCCTCATCCTGGATAAGCTTAGCTTCGAGAACCGCATGCAGGCCATCGTTCGGGCACGGGAAGCAGGCTATGGACAGAAGGAGCGGTGACATAAAGCTTGCACCAAGCCGTCTTGGTGGCCCGTCAATTGCCACCCATCGTTGAGGTGGAAGCGATCTTCCCAGACCGTACTGCGTCGCTCGCTCATGGCTTGCTATGCTGTTCATACCTGAAGGACAGCTGAGAAACGATCTCGCTAGCCGCCGCACCCGGAGCACGATCGGGCTGGCTGTCCCGTAAGCGACCGCTCGGATGGGCGCGAAGCGCCCGTCCCAAGGGACATCCGCCTCTGGACGAGTCCGTAGCCAGCCCACATGTTGCCGTCGTCTCGTCCAAAGAAGGATGATTGCGATGCCATCGGCAACGACTCGCCGTGCCGTCATCTCGGTCATGACGGCGCTCGGCGCGCTTCCGTTGAGCGTCGGCAAGGGTTTGGCCCAAGCGGAGTTTCCTGACCGCTTGATCAAGATCATCGTGCCGTTCGCGGCAGGAAGCGCCAACGACGCCGTCGCGCGCATCGTCGCGGATAAGATGGCAGCGCGATTGGGCAAGCCGGTCGTTGTGGAGAATCGGCCAGGCGCGACCGGTAACATCGGCGCGGAAGTCGTGGCACGCGCCAAGCCCGATGGCTACACGCTCCTGATCGCCCCGCCGCCTCCTTTCGTGATTAATCGCCATCTTTTCAGCAGTCTCCCGTTCGACCCGGCGGCGCTTGTGCCTGTCACAGTTATTGCGGCCGTGCCCAACGTGCTGGTTGCCAAGCCCGCGCTCCCGGTGCGGAACGTCCATGAACTGATAGCACTGGCGCGCAGCCAGCCCGGCAAGCTCACCTATGGTTCCACCGGACGCGGCAGCACCCCCCATCTTGCCGCCGAGCTCCTGAACACGCTCGCCGGCACCGACATTGTGCATGTCTCCTACAAGGGAGCGCCACTCGTTCTGAACGACGTTGTCGGCGGTAGCGTCGACCTCGCCTTCGTCAATCTGATCGATGCGTGGCCCTTGATCGGGACGGGAAAGCTCAAGGCCCTGGCGGTCTGCACCGCGGAACGGATCGCTGACCTAAGCGATGTGCCAGCGCTGACTGAGACGCTGCCGGGGTTTGTTTCAACTGCTTGGTATGCGCTGGCTGCGCCGCCGATGACCCCCGAGCCGATCGTCAACAAACTATCCGCGACCGTGGTCGAGGCAATGCGCGAGCCGGACGCGCTGGCGAAGCTCAAGAACCTCAGAGCCGAGCCCATCCTGAACTCGCCCAGCCAAGCAGTAGCCTTCTTCGCCGACGAGGAAGCGCGCTGGCGTCGGGTGATCGTCGCCGCGGCAATCAAACCAGAATAGCGACTGACGCAGCTTGCTTTGTCGTCGCGGGCCGACCCTCGGATCGGCAAGACGGACTGTGTCAGGCCCTGCCTCGCAGCGCCAGATCAGCGCTCGCCAACCGGGATTGCCGTAGGCCGTCATGCTCGAGCTTGGTCAGGATAGTGACGGTCAGCGCCTGCAGCGTGATGAATGCCTGGCCGATCGTGTTCGGCGCGATCTGGTCGCTGACCAGCAGCCAGATGCAACCGAGGACCCAGAGCAGGTTGCCGCCAATGACCAGCCAGACCATCGCCGGGTGGACGAATGACCGCAAGCCGATCGCGGCCATGACCAGGGCAATCGGCAACAGGCTCAGCCCGGCGTAGAGCAGGATATCGTGAGGGATCGCCGTCCAGCGTGCCAGGGCCGATGCACCGATGCTCATCAGCGCGCCGCTGAGCGCGCAGGTGGCGGCGTCGATGAGCAGGGCCTTGCGTAGAAGGGGCGAGGGGGTCGTCAGGCTCATGGAAAGCTCCGGTTTCGAAGAGTGGATCGTCGAGGAGATCAGTCCGCGCGATCGGCCGATCGGGCCATCGCCGCCAAGGACAAGCGCCGTGCCGTCGATGTGATCCTGGTGCGCTGGCCCTCGTCCTCGAAGGAGACCTCGGTGACCGTGACGTACCGCTCGTGGGTCGGACCGGCGTAGTCGCCGGCACCCGTGAAGACGAGGCGCTCGTTGTCGACGACCTCGAGGAAGACGCCGGCGGTCGGGAACTCGTTGCCGGACTCGTCGCGCGCGACGGTGCGGAAGATGCCGCCGGGCCGCGGATCGATCTCGCAGATCGTCGTCGTCATGCCGCGCGGGCCCCACCAGCGCGCGAGCAGCTTTGGATCGGTCCACGCCTTGAACACTAAGTCGCGGGGCGCGTCGACCACGCGGGCCATGCTGACCTCGCGGCGGCCTAACACGTCGGGTCCTTTCATGCTGTTGCTCCATCGGTACGGACTGGTCGATATATCTTCGTGGTGCGTAGATGGAAGTTAAGTATCTTAATGTCAAGATACTTTATGTGAAGACAAAGAGGATCAGATGGATCGCGTTGATGCGGGTCGTGCCGCCTGGGCGCGGGAGCGGCCGGACCTGGATGCGCGATGGATCGCGCTGCTCGGGCGATTGAACGACGCCGCCGAGGTGATCATGCGCGATCACCTCGACCCGCTTTACGCGCGCTTCAAACTGCAGCGAGGCGAATTCGGTGTTCTGGCGGCGTTGCGGCGCTCGGGCGCGCCGTTCGCGATGTCACCGACCGCCCTCTATGAGGCCACGATGATCTCATCCGGCGCGATGACCAATCGCATCGATCAACTCGAGCGCGCCGGGTTCATCACCCGCCAACCCGACCCGAACGACCGGCGCGGCAAGTTTGTCGTGCTGACGCCAAAAGGAAAAGCGGTGATCGACGAGGCGATCACCGCTCAAGTGGAGAAAGAGAGACAGCTCCTCGCTTCGCTGTCGGCGACCGAGCAGAAGACGCTGGCGTTCCTGCTCAAGAAGCTGGTGGACGGCTTGCCGGAGCCGACATGACGCGGCGAACTTAGAAGACCTTGTGCACCCAGCCGTGCGTGTCGGCGGCGCGGCAGCGCTGGATGTCGATCAGCGCCGATTTCAGTTTCTCGGTCTGCGCCGCCGCCTGGCCGTTGCCGATGACGAAGTCGCCGTCCTTCGACTTGACCATGCCGATCGGCGTCAGCACGGCGGCGGTGCCGCAGGCGAAGGACTCCTTCACCCGGCCGCTGGCGGCGTCCTTGCGCCACTGGTCGAGCGAGTAGGGCTCTTCGCGCGTCTTGATGCCCATGTCCTTGGCCACCGAGATGATCGAGGCGCGGGTGATGCCCTCGAGGATCGTGCCACTGGTCGGCGGGGTGAGCAGGGAGCCATCGTCAAGGATGAAGAAGACGTTCATGCCGCCCAGCTCCTCGATCCACTTGCGCTCGACGGCGTCGAGGAACACGACCTGCTCGCAGCCGTGCTCGTAGGCTTCCATCTGCGCCGTGAGGCTGGCGGCGTAGTTGCCGCCGCATTTGGCGGCGCCGGTGCCGCCGGGGGCGGCGCGGGTGTAATCCTGCGAGACCCAGACCGAGACGGCGCTGTCCTTGGACTTGAAGTACGAACCGACCGGCGAGGCGATCACCATGTAGAGGTACTCGGCCGACGGCTTGACGCCGAGGAATACCTCGTTGGCGAACATGAAGGGCCTGAGATAGAGGCTGCCGTCGCCATCGGGGATCCAGTCGCGGTCGACCTTGACCAGCTGGTTGAGCGACTCGACGAAGACGTCCTCGGGCAGCTTCGGCATGGCCAGCCGCTCGGCCGAGCGCTGGAAACGCCGGGCGTTCTCCAAGGGGCGGAACATCACCGCGCCGCCGTCCGTGGTGCGGTAGGCCTTCAGCCCCTCGAAGATCTCCTGGCTGTAGTGCAGCACAGCCGAGGCCGGGTCCATCTGGATCGGGCCGCGCGGGCCGATCGTGGCGTCGTGCCAACCTTTGCCTTCGGTGTAGTGGATGGTGACCATGTGGTCGCTGAAGACTCGGCCGAAGCCCGGATCCTTGAGGATGGCGGCCCGCTTGTCCGGCGGCGTGGCTGAGGGGTGGGGCAGGCGCTTGAATTCGACAGACGACGTCTTGGACATGGGTTTCCCGCAGTTTTGCCCCGCTTGGATGGACAACCCTGGGCGTCGCGTCAAGCCCGCCCGCACGTTGTCCGGTTTGGGTCGCGCGCCGGCCTCTTCTGAGCGATAATGACGACCCCGCACCGTTGGCCGCCGTTCCATGAAAATCCTGCCGATCGCGCTTCTCACTCCGTTGCTGCTCGCCGCGCCGGCCTTCGCCCAGGCGCCCGTGGCACTTGTCGAGGAGGTCGGCGGCAAGCCGGCCGGCGTCGAGTTTATGGACTATGTCGCCGCCGGCAAGGTGATCAAGCTCGGGGCCCGCGACTCGATCGTCCTCGGCTACCTCAAATCCTGTTGGCGCGAGACCATCCGCGGCGGCACGGTGACGGTCGGGCCAGCGCAGAGCGAGGTGCAGGGCGGTACTGTCGAGCGGGTCAGGGTGGAGTGCGACGGCGGCAGGATGGAACTGGCCGCGGCACAGGCGAAGCAAAGCGCCGCCGCGGTTGTCCGCAAGGTGACGACTCCCCGGACCGTGCCCAAGCCGCAGTTCACCATCTATGGCCGCACGCCGGTCGTCGAGCTGAAGGGCGGCGGCAAGCTCGCCATCGAGCGTGTCGACGTCGCCAATGGCGAGCGCATGGAGGTCACCATCTCGCGGATCGAGCTGGTGCGCGGCACGTTCTACGACCTGCTGCGGGCGGGCATGAGCCTGAAGGCGGGTGGCATCTATCGCGCCACGGTGGGTGACCAGCAGATCGTCTTCGAGGTCGACAAGGGCGCCAAAGACGGCGCCGAGCCGATCAACAGCCGCCTGCTGCGCTTCCAGCCGACCACCTGATCCTTCGCGTTCGACGATGAAGGTCCCGCAATCGTGACAGCGAGGCGGCGGTACGCGCTCGTGGCATTCGGCCTCGCGCTACTCGCCGGGATCGCGGTCGCGACGCCGCCCTTCGACGGCTTGCGGGGCTGGTCGCTCGATTTCCTGACGGGGCTGCGCTGGGCCGCGTTCGGCAATCCGCACCCGCCGGAATCGTCGCCCACCGTCGTCATCGCGCTCGACGAGGAGACCTATCGCACGCCGCCCTTCGACGGCACGCCCAACGTGACCTGGACCCGCGAGCTCGGCCGGGTGCTGACGGCCACCGTCGAAGGCGGCGCGGCGGTGGTCGGCTTCGACATCGTCTTCCCGGTCTCGATCGAGCAATCGCAGATACTGCTGGGCGAGGAGACGCTGGGCACCCGGGTACGCGGCTTCGATCGCGATTACCTGCGCGCGCTGGCGCTGGCCGCGCGCGAGGGCAAGGTCGTGCTCGGGCAGGTCCAGCATTCCGACAGGCCGATCCGGCCGTCGCCCGGCCAGCGCGTCGCCGTCGGCCAGCAGCGCAATATCCGCGCGCTGAACGCCTACAGCGATCCCGACGATGTCCTGCGCCGCATGCCGCTGTCGTTCACCATCGATGGCGCGCGCGTGCCCTCGATGTCGGTCGAGCTGGCCAGCCGCAAGCTGGGCAAGCCGCCCGAGTGGGGCCCGGACGGCGCGCTGACGCTCGCGGGCTATCGGGTGCCCGGTGTGATCGCGAATACGCTCACGGTCAACTTCGCCGGCGGCGCCGACAATATCCCGACCTATTCGCTGGCCGACCTGCGCGCCTGCGCCGAGAAGGACGACAAGGCGTTCTTCAAGCGAGAATTCGCCGACAAGGTGGTGCTGCTCGGAACCCTGCTGGATGTCGAGGATCGCCGGGTCACGACCAAGCGCTTCGCCACCGGCGGCGAGCAGGCGCGCGCGCCGCGCTGCGTCACCCCGGTTCCGGCCTCGGGCGCCGTCGCGCGCCCGACGATCTCCGGCGTCTACCTGCACGCGACGGCGGTCAACAACCTGATCCGACGTGACGCGGTGGTCGAGGCCGGCCGGCCGGTCATCGCCGCGATCGCCGCCGCGCTGGCGGCGCTGGCGGCCGTCGCCGCGTTGTCGCTCAGCCCGGCGCGGGCGGCGCTGCTGTGGCTCGTCGGCGCCGCGCTGTGGACGGGGCTGGCGACGACGGTGTTCCGCAGTGGCCTGGCGCTGCCGTTGCTGCAGCCGCTGGCGGCTTCGTTGGCGGTGCTGGTGCTGGCCGTCGCCTGGCGGTTCATGGTGGCGGACAAGGACAAGCGGCTGCTGCGCCAGAGCTTCGCGCTCTATTTGGCGCCGGCGGTGATCGATCGCATGCTGGCCTCGAGCCGGCCGCCAGAGCTGGGCGGCGAGGCGCGTACGGTCACCATCTACTTCTCTGACGTCGCTGGCTTCTCGTCGTTCTCCGAGCACATGGAGCCGCACGAGATCGTGGCGCTGATGAACGACTATCTATCGGCGATGACCGATATCATCGAGGCGGAGGGCGGCTTCGTCGACAAGTACATCGGCGATGCCATCGTTGCGGTGTTCGGCGCGCCGGCGGAAGATCCGGGCCACGCGGCAAGCGCCGTGCGCGCCGCCTTGCGCTGCCGCGCCACGCTCGAGGAGATGAATGCGACCCAGGAGCCGTTCAAGTCGCGACCGATGCACCAGCGCATCGGGCTGAATTCCGGCGAGGTGCTGGTCGGCAATATCGGCTCGCGGCGGCGCTTCAACTACACCGTCATGGGCGACGCGGTGAACCTCGCTGCGCGGCTGGAGGGCGCCAACAAGGTCTTCCGGACATCGATCATCGCCGCGCAGGCGACGGTTGATCTCGCCGGGCCGGGCTTCGCCTGGCGCGAGCTCGACATGATCCGCGTCAAGGGCAGGGCGCAACCGGTTCGTATCCACGAGGCACTGGCGGAAGGTGAGCCGTCGCAACCGCAGCGCGCGCACGCCACCGCCTACGCGACGGGCCTCGCCCGCTGGCGCGCCGGCGACTTCAACGCGGCCGCCGCGGAGTTCGGTCGCGTCGCGCCAACCGATCCAGCGTCGGCGGCCTTCCAGCAACGCGCACTCACCCTCTCGGCGAGCCCGCCCGGCGCCGGCTGGGAGCCGGTCAACACGCTCGAGGATAAATAGCCTTTACCTTCCCCCGGAGGGGGAAGGTGCCCGAAGGGCGGATGGGGGATGTCGAAGACGAACGCAGGAGTCCGTCTTCGACATCCCCCTTCCGTCGCTCCGCGCCACCTTCCCCCTCCGGGGGAAGGTAAGATCAAAACGCGAGTAGATTGTCCCTGAACTGCTTGTGCTCGTAGGCCTTTCGCACCAGGCCGCGGTCCTGCAGGGCAGGGACCAGCCCGTCCTCGATCTCGGCCACCGTGCGGCGGTGCACGTTGGGCATGGCGAACAGGTAGCCGTCGCCGCCGACTTCCTCCATGACCTCGCCCATACGCGCGGCGACCGAGTCGGACGTGCCGGTGAGCTCGATCGAGTAGTCGACGGCGTTGAAGCTCGCCATGGTCTCGCGGATCGAGCGGCCGTTGGCCATCTTGCGGTAGTTCTCGAGGTTCTGCTGGTGGCCGTTGGTCGTGACGTGGTCGGGCAGCGGCTTGTCGAGATCGAACTGGCCGAAGTCGATGTTGGTGACCTTGCCGAAATGCGCCAGGCGCTCCTCGATGCGCTCCAGCGCGATCGCCTGGCGCCGCTTGCGGCGCTCCTTCGCCTCGTCCTCGGTCTCGCCGATGATCGGGTTGATCAGGAAAAGGATCTTGCAGTCCGACGGCTTGCGGCCCTGCGCCACCATGTTCCGGTGCACGTCCTCGCGATAGGCCTTCATCGCCTCGATGCCCTTGGCGTGCACGACGATGGTGTCGGCGTGGGTCGCGGCGAAGCGCCGGCCGCGCGCCGAGCCGCCGGCCTGGGCGATGACCGGCTGGCCCTGCGGCGCCGGCCCTGAGTTCAGGGGCCCGCGCGTGCTGTAGTAGCGGCCGCTGTGGTTCACGGCGTGCACCTTGGTGTGGTCGACCAGGATGCCCTTCTTGCGGTCGGCGACGATCGCGCCGGGCTCCCACGATCCCCACAGGCCGCGGCAGACCTCCATGTACTCGTCGGCCATGTCGTAGCGCAGATCGTGCTCGGGCATGCCCTGCATGCCGAAGTTCATCGCCGCGAAGTCCGAGCTGCCGGTTACCGCGTTCCAGCCGATGCGGCCGCCCGACACCTGATCCAGCGTCGCCACCAGCCGGGCCAGCAGATAGGGGTGATAGGCGTAGGTGCCGAAGGTCGGCACGATGCCGATGCGCGAGGTCACCTGCGTCATCAGCGCGGCGACCACCGAGGGGTCCTGGCGCGGCACCGAGAGGCCGTTCTCGAGGTAGATCTTGGTCGAGGCGTTGAAGCTCTCGCCGACGTAAGAAGAATCCTCGATCAGGATGTAGTCGAAGCAGGCGCGTTCCAGCGACCGCGCCATGTCCAGGAACAGCTCGGGCTCCATCCAGGTCTGACCGATATGGCCGGTCCACGCCTCGCCCCAGGCCTGCGCGCTGGATCCCTGGAGGAACCAGGCGAGATGAAACGGCTTCGTGCTCATCCGAACCTCACTTGGTCAGCCGATCGCCCAGCTCGCTCTGGAAGCCGCGATAGCGTTCGACTTCCTGCTTGAGATAGGCACCGGTGCCCGCCGGATCGGCCGGCTGATAGGTCTCAATGCCGGCCTTCAGCAGCCGCTCCCGTACATCGGGCTCGGCGATCGCCGCGTTGATCGCGGCGTTCAGGCGGGCGACGATCTCGGCCGGCATGCCGCGCGGGCCGATCATGATCACCCAGGACGTCATGACGGCGCCCTTGACGCCGAGCGTTTCCAGCAGCGGCACCTTGGCGACAACCGGCGTGGCGCTGGGCGCGGCCAACGCCAAAGCGCGCACGGTGCCGGCGCTGATCTGCGGCACGGCCGAGGCCAGCACGGCAACGCCGAAATCCGTCTCGCCCTTCATCAACGCCTCCATCATCGGCGCGCCGCCGCGATAGGGCACATGCAGCGCGGTCAACCCGCCGGCGCGCTTGAGGTAGACCTCGGCGCCGAACTGCGTGATCCCAGCCGGACCGGAGGAGGCGTAGCTGGCTGTCGCGGCGTTGGCGCGCAGATGCGCGTTGAGCGCCTCGATGGTCGCGAACGGCTTGCTGGCCGGCACGACCAGCACCAGCGGCGACTGGCCGACCAGCGCGATCGGCGTGAAGTCATTGAGCGGGTCGTAGCGCGCGTTCTGCGGCAGCATGATCGGGTTGATGGCGAAGGCGCCGGGATCCGACAGCATGATGCGATAGCCGTCGGGCGTCGCGGCGACCGTGGCGGCGGCGGCGATCGAGCCGCCGGCGCCCGGCTTGTTCTCGACCACGACCGGCACCTTCAGCGAATTGGTCAGGCGCTCAGCGAGGATGCGCGCCGCGACATCGCTGGTACCGCCCGGCGCGAAACCCACGGTGATGGTGATGGGCCGGTCGGGATACTGCGCGAACGCGACGGTGGTCGCCGCCGCCAGCATGGCCAGCGCCCCGGCGCAGACCAAGGCTATCGTTTGTAAAGGCCGCACTCCTACCTTCCCCCGCCAGCGGGGGAAGGTATGAGCCAAGACGCCACACGCGTTAGCCCTGCGGCGCAGATGGACACCATCCTGTTCATCGCAAATTCCTCAACGCGATTAGACGTCAGCCC
>JALHMM010000080.1 GCA_022844045.1 Reyranellaceae bacterium
GCCGGCGCACCAGGCGCGCCAGCGCCACGACGCCGGGCACCACGCCCACGACCTCGAGCGGGAACAGCGCGTCATGGCGCGCCAGCGTGTAGGCCAGGCGCGCCAGGCGCAGCGCGTTGCGGAACGGTCGCAGCATTCAGCGCCCGCTCACACGCGCCAGCCGCCGTGCAGCGCCACGATGCCGCCCGACAGGTCGCGCCAGCTCACCTGCGCCAACCCGGCGCGCTCCATCATCGCGGCCAATTCCCGCTGCGGCGGATGACGCTGGATGCTTTCGTGCAGATAGCGATAGGATTCGCGATCACCGGCGACGAGGCCGCCGACGGTCGGCAGCATGGTCGCCGAATAGCGCTCGTAGATCGCCGCCAGCGCCGGCAGGCTCACCTTGCTGAACTCCAGGCAGAGAAACCGTCCGCCGGGCCGCAGCACACGCCTTGCCTCGCCGAGCGCCTGCTCCATCCGCGTGACGTTGCGCAGGCCGAAGGCGATCGTGTAGGCGTCGAAGCTGCGGTCGGGGAAAGGCAGCGTCTCGGCATCGCCGGTGACCCAGGCGAGCCCGTGCAGCAGATTGCGATCGACGGCGCGGTCGCGCCCTACACCCAGCATGGTCGCGTTGATATCGCAGACCGTGATGTCGGTGGCCGCGCCCAGCCGTTTGGCGATGCGGAAGGCGATATCGCCCGTGCCGCCGGCGACATCGATGAAGCGCATGCCGGCGCGCGGCGCCAGCCGGTCGACCAGCGTGTCTTTCCATAACCGGTGCACGCCGAACGACATCAGGTCGTTCATCAGGTCGTAGCGTCGCGCCACGCTGTCGAAGACCTGACGCACCAGGCCGGCCTTGTCCGCGACGGGCACGTCGCGCAGGCCGAATGGCGCCGTGCCGGACGGGTCGGTCTCCCCACTCATGCCTTGGATATAGACTGCCGCCCGCCCTGCCGCCATGGCACCAAGACATCACCCGCTGCGGCCGATTGGGCTGAGCTCGATCACCAGCGGGCGATGGTCGGAGCCGAAGAAGGGTCCCACACGCCGCTCGTGGATGCGCCAGGTCGGCGACAGCAGGATATGGTCGATCGGCAGGCCCAGACCCGGCCAGCTCGAGAACCAGGTCGGCCGGGGCCAACGCGGCCGCTCGGCCGGCTGCGTGGCGCTATCGAGCAGGCCGCTGTCGTCGAGCACGCGGCGGAAGCTCACCGACCACGGCGTCATATTGAAGTCGCCCATCAGCACCACGCGATGGCCTTCCGCGATCCGCCGTCGTGTCGCCGCGGTGGCAGCGGCGAGCGCGGCGTCGCGTTGCGTCGGTGGCACGCCGATGAAACCACCCGGCAGCGCTGGCCGCATCGCATGCAATCCGATCACCGCGACACACGTTTCGGTCCAGCCCGAGAGATCGGCGCCCGGGCAAATCAGCGCGTCGAAGATCGGAAACCGATCGCCAAACGGTTCGTGGATGCGCAGATCCCGCGGCTCCCAGCGGCTGAGCAGAAGCAGATCGAAGGCCGACCCGCGCGGAAAACGTGTCTGGTAGGGCCACCGCGCGCGGGCGCGCTCGGCCGCGCGGACATGCCGGGCCGACAATTCGGTCAGCATGACGACGTCGGCCCGGGCGTCCTCGAGAGCGCCGTCGAGCGCCTCGCCCGACGTCGACCAGTTCTGCAGATTGGACCACAGAAGGCGCATGGGCTGCGGGCCGGCTTCGGCCGGCAACGACGACGGTGGCAAGAGATAGGGCCCGGTGCTCCAACCCAGCGCCAGCGACAGCGTCGCCGACACAAGGCCCAGGCCCCATCGGCGAAGCGCGAGAGCCGCGGCCGTCAGCGCCACGCAGGCCAGCAACAGCGGCGGCTGGAAGTGGCTGTAGAGCTCGACCTCGACCACGAAGCGGCCGGCGAGCGACAGCGCCGCGACACTCCATAGCGCACCGACAATGAGACGGAAGATCGACTGGAGCGGGCGGCGCATCGGACGGGAGTGTGCTATGGCGAGCAGCCCTATAGCATCCGCCCCCGCGATCTGTCGCCTCCACGTCAGCCATGCCCGAGCTTCCCGAAGTCGAAACCGTGATGCGTGGCCTCGCCCCGCGCCTCGAGGGGCGGCGCATCGCCAGGCTGATCCAGCGGCGTAAGGATCTGCGCGTGCCGATGCCGGCGAAATTCGCCCAGCGTGTCGAAGGCCGCCGCGTGCGCCATCTCGAACGCCGCGCCAAGTACATGCTGTGGCGCCTGGAAGGCGGCGAGACGATCATCGTGCACCTGGGCATGTCGGGACGCATGGTCCTGGTGCCGACGAAGGAAGCCAACGCCAAGCCCTATGACGCCCACGACCACGTCGTCTTCGAGACCGACGATGGCTGGCAGATTCGCTTCAACGACGCGCGGCGTTTCGGCCTGGTGCTGCTGATGGCTGACGACGAGATCGAGGGCCACAAGCTGTTCGCCGGCCTAGGGCCCGAGCCGCTCGACGCGGCCTTCGATGGCGCAGCACTGGCGGCACGGCTGAAGGGCAAGCGCACGCCGATCAAGGCGGCGCTGCTCGACCAGCGTGTGCTGGTCGGCGTTGGCAACATCTATGCCTGCGAGGCGCTTTATCACGCCGGCATCTCACCCAAGCGGTCGGCGCACATGGTCAAGGAAGACCGCGCCGTCAGACTGATGGCGGCCATCAAGGACGTGCTCAGCCGCTCGATCCACGATGGCGGCTCGACCTTGCGCGATCATGTGCAGCCCGATGGCGAGCTGGGCTATTTCCAGACGCGCTTCTCGGTCTATGACAAGGAAGGCGCCACCTGCCCCACACCGCAGTGCGGCCGCGCCGTGCGGCGCATCGTGCAGTCCGGCCGCTCGACTTTCTATTGCGCGCGCTGCCAGCGCTGAGTCGTCTTCAATCCAATACAACTTCGACACGGAGGGAATCTTGGCCACCTACGAGAACATCCAGACCGAGACCAAGGGCCGCGTCGGCGTCATTCGCCTGAACCGGCCGCAGGCGCTCAACGCGCTGTGCGCCGCGCTGGTGAAGGAACTCGGCCAGGCGCTCGACGCGTTCGAGGCCGATCCGAATATCGGCTGCATGGTGCTGACCGGCAGCGACAAGGCCTTCGCCGCCGGCGCCGATATCAAAGAGATGAAGGACCAGTCCTACCAGGACGTGTTCCTCAAGGACTTCATCACCGTCGGCTGGGAGAAGGTCAGCCAGGTGCGCAAGCCGATCGTCGCGGCGGTGGCGGGTTACGCGCTGGGCGGTGGCTGCGAGATGGCGATGATGTGCGACTTCATCATCGCCGCCGACAACGCGAAGTTCGGCCAGCCCGAGATCACGCTCGGCACCATTCCCGGCGCCGGCGGCACACAGCGGCTGCCGCGCTTCGTCGGCAAGTCCAAGGCGATGGACATGGTGCTCACCGGTCGCATGATGGACGCCGCCGAAGCGGAGCGCTGTGGCCTGGTGAGCAGGGTCGTGCCGCTCGCCGAGCTGATGGCCGACGCGATCAAGACGGCCGAGAAGATCGCCGCGATGTCGCTGCCCGCGACCATGGTGGCGAAGGAAGCGGTGAACCGCGCTTTCGAGACAACCTTGTCCGAAGGCGTCCGATTCGAGCGCCGGACCTTCCACGCCACCTTCGCCTTCGCCGACCGCGGCGAGGGCATGGCCGCCTTCGCCGAGAAGCGCAAGCCGGGCTGGCAGCACCGCTGACGGGCCGAAAACCCGTCAAAATCAGGGGATTCGGAGCTGTTTTCCGGTCCCTTGACGCCCCGCGGAGCCATCGTTATAAGCCGCGCTTTCGTCAAACGACCCAGACTTTCATGCGGGCACCGCCCGCCGGATGGAACGAGCATGGCCAATCACAAATCCGCCGAGAAGCGCGCACGCCAGACCGAGCGCCGCACGGCCGTCAACCAATCGCGCAAGGCGCGCATCCGCACCTTCGTGCGCAAGGTCGAAGAAGCGATCGCCAGCGGCGACAAGGCGACGGCCGAAGCGGCGATGCGCGTCGCCGAGGCCGAGATGGCGCGTGGCGCGTCGAAGGGCGTCGCTCATCGCAACACGGTGGCGCGCAAGACGTCGCGACTCGCCAAGCGCGTGAATGCGGTCGGCGCCCCCGCATGAGTGGGTGGTCCGCCATCACCGAGACGCGAACGCCGCTTCGATGAAGCGGCGTTTTCTTTTTCGGCGCCGCTTAATTGTCACACGCGTAATGTCCAAGCGCGCGACTATCCACACATCATCCACCCGGCCCTGTTCGTGGTCACAACGCGAGGCTTGACCGCTCAGCTTGTTTGTCGCGCGCGCGACGCGCGCAAGATGTTGGAAGCGATCACGATCGTCTCAAGCGAATCGAGCCCGGCGACTCCGTCGTAGCGCAGATGTCAACCGCGACCACGCGCGCGCGCGCCTAAAAAAAACCGTCACGTCATCGTCGCGAAGTCGTTGCGGCATCCGAATGCCGTCGCTAGTGTCGATCTCGTTCGCAGGCGGTGCGTGGGGTATGGCCTGACGGATCGGTTCGACGGCACACCGTCGAGACAATAAGCGCAAGTCGAAGACTGGAGGACAGTCGGGCCGACGTATCGTCACGGAGCTTAGTCGTTCCGCCGTGTCGATCGCACGCACGAATGTTCCGCCTTTCGCGAACCGCTACCGATCCGCGACGTTGCTCCACGCAGGATGATGATGGAGCAGGTGGGAGCGGATGCCCGACGTCAAGGATCTCGCAAGCCGCTACGGCATCGCACCCGCCACAGGTTATGCGGGCGATGTCTCGCCGCAGGCCGCATGGCGGATGCTGAGCGAGTTGCCGGAAGCCATCCTTGTCGACGTGCGCACCGCCGCAGAGTGGAACTTCGTCGGCTTCCCCGATCTCTCGCCCGTCGGCAAGCAGCTGGTCGAGATCGAGTGGCAGGCCTTTCCGGCGATGAAGGTCGATCCGGATTTCGCCGGCAAGCTCGATCAGCGCCTCGGTGGTCGGCGCGACGCGCCGGTCCTGATGATCTGCCGCAGCGGCGCGCGTTCAGCCGCCGCAGCCGCCGTCATGACCGCCGCCGGCTACGCCAACAGCTTCAATGTCGCCAATGGTTTCGAAGGGCCCCTCGATCCCTCGGGGCGACGCGGTGGCGTCGCCGGATGGAAGAGCGACGGGCTGCCATGGCGCCAGCGATGAAGGAGGACAGCGCAAGAGTTGGATAGGTCGAGTGACGTAGTTCCTTAGTCCGCAGTGAGGAAACGAAGATATGCCGGAAAACGGCCAAGTGACGGGGATAGGCATGGGCGACCGTTCCAGGGGGACGTTTGATGCGCAATGGAAACGAGTGCAGGAGCGCCTGCAGCAGGATGTAAGCGAGAAGGCCTACAAGACGTGGCTCGAGCCGTTGCGGCTCAGTGAGGTTCGCGACGGTCGGCTGAGGCTGGCGACACCGACGCGCTTCATGCGCGACTGGGTCGTCGGTCACTACCTTGATCGCATTCAGGCCTTGTGGACCAAAGAGAACCCGGAGTTGCGCGTCGTCGAGATCATCGTGCAGCCCGCCGCCTCGGCCGGGCGCAAGGGTCCGGAGTTGGCCGACGCCCCCTCGGTCGAACCGGGCCCGCTTCCGGCGGCGGCCAATGGCCATCCCGCCGTGCTGCCGATGCCGCGCACCGGTCCACCGGTGTCGCGATCGGCCGAGCGCGTCTACGACGACCTGGTCGGCCAGCCCGATCCGCGCTTCTCCTTCGACAGTTTCGTCGTCGGCAAGCCCAACGAGTTCGCCTACGCCGCCGCGCGGCGCGTGGCGGAGACCGAAGCGCCGACCTTCAACCCGCTGTTCCTCTATGGCGGCGTCGGCCTGGGCAAGACGCATCTGATGCACGCGATCTGGAGCGCCGTGCGCGGGCGCGATCCGCAGCGCCGCGTGCTCTATCTCTCGGCCGAGACCTTCGTGAACCGCTTCATCCAGGCGCTGCGGACCAAGAGCACGCAGGGTTTCAAGGAGCAGTTCCGCGGCGTCGACGTGCTGATGATCGACGACGTGCAGTTCATCTGCGGCAAGGACACCAGCCAGGAGGAGTTCTTCCATACCTTCAACGCGCTGGTCGACCAGAACCGCCAGATCGTGTTGTCGTCCGACAAGTCACCGCAGGAACTCGAGGGCCTGGAGGAGCGGGTACGCTCGCGCCTCTCGCACGGCCTGGTCGCCGACATCCACGCCACGACCTACGAACTGCGCCTGGGCATCCTGCAGAGCAAGGTCGAGCAGGCCGGGGTGCGCATCCCCGAGCGCGTGCTGGAGTTCCTCGCGCACAAGATCGCCACCAACGTGCGCGAGCTCGAGGGCGCGCTGAACCGCGTCATCGCGCACGCGACCCTGGTCGGGCGTGACACCACGCTCGAGACCGCGCAGGAAGTGCTGCACGACGTGCTGCGCGCCGCCGACCGGCGCGTGACGATCGAGGAGATCCAGCTGCGCGTCTCGCAGCACTACAACATCAAGGTCGCGGAGATGCACTCGCCGCGGCGCTCGCGCTCGGTGGCGCGGCCGCGCCAGGTCGCGATGTATCTCGCCAAGCACCTGACGCAGGCGAGCCTTCCCTCGATCGGTCGCAAGTTCGGCAACCGGGACCACACCACCGTGATGCACGCGGTCCGGAAGATCGAGGAGCTGCGCGGCAGCGACAACACGATTAACGAGGACGTCGAGCTGCTGAAGCGCATGCTACAGGGCTGACGTCCACGAAACGAGCGCTCGCTTGCAAGAGTGTCCTTGCTGCGCTTGGGGTAATGGGCGAGGGAAAAAAGAAGGCCGTCGTTCCGGGGGGAGTTGGAACGACGGCCAAAGCCTCTTGCGAGGCTAGAACGTGGCTTGGGGGAACCACGTTCGGGGGAGATACAAGCCTGAGATAGGAGCGCTGGGTGGCCGGTGCTAGGCCCAAATGGGGCGTTTCTGTGATATTTAGGTCACACCGACGTGAGCGGGCGAATTGAGCCGCTGAATCAGAAGATTGCGGAAGACTCCGAAGACTTGAGGTCGATGGCCGCCGTCAACGGCCTAGAAGTCGGTGACCTTGCCGTTGAATTGCCAGTCGCCGTAACGCGTAGGCTCGGGCCCCGGCGGGCCGCCGATTTCGCGGACCTTCGCCGGCGTGGCCACTGACGCTTTCTTCGCGCCATCCGGCGAACCGGCCGCGGGTTTCGGCTTCGCGCTCTCGACGCGATGCTCCACGAACGGCGTATCCGCGGGCTTGTTGGTCGGCTGGGATTCATCCGAAGTGTTCATGAAACAGCAATATGGCCCTGACCGTCGCAGGGGCAAGTCCTTGATCGGATGACAGCGTCTCTTATCTCTGGAGCGTCGCGCGGCGGCTCCTCGGCGCGCGCTTGGAGGACTTGATGAACTTTTTCCGGACCGGCCTGCTGCTGGCGGCGCTGACCGCGCTGTTCCTGGTCGTCGGTCATGTGCTGGGCGGGCAGCAGGGCATGATCATCGCCCTGGTCATGGCCGCGGGCATGAACCTCTTCGCCTACTGGTTCAGCGACAAGATGGTCCTGTCGATGAGCGGCGCGCGCGAGGTCTCGCCGCACGACGCGCCGGAGTTCCACGGCATCGTGGCGCAGCTTGCCCAGCGCGCCCAGCTGCCGATGCCGCGCGTCTACATCATCGACAGCGAGCAGCCCAACGCCTTCGCCACCGGCCGCAACCCCGAGAACGCCGCCGTCGCGGCGACCACCGGCCTGCTCAACCAGCTGAGCCGCGAAGAGGTCGCTGGCGTGATGGCGCACGAGCTGGCGCACGTGAAGCATCGCGACATGCTGACCATGTCGATCGCCGCGACGATCTCCGGCGCCATCGGCATGCTGGGCAGCCTGTTCATGTTCACGAGCATGTTCGGCGGCCGCTCCGAGGATCGGCCCAACCCGCTCGCCGCGATGGCGCTGATGCTGCTCGCGCCACTGGGCGCGACCTTGGTGCAGATGGGCATCAGCCGCAGCCGCGAGTACGAGGCCGACCGGCTCGGCGCGGAGATCTGCGGCAACCCGCTATGGCTCGCCTCGGCGCTGGCGCGCATCGAGAACAACGTGCGCGGCGGCGTGCCGAACTACCAGGCCGAGCGCAATCCGGCGACGGCGCATATGTACATCGCCAACCCGCTCTCGGCCGGCGGCCTGCGCGGCCTGTTCTCGACGCACCCCGCGATGGAGGACCGAATCGCGCGCCTGCAGGCGATGGCGCAGAGCCACGGCCCGGTGACCGGCGGCTACGCGCCGACGCCGGCCGCGGCGACCTCGCCCTGGGGTGTGCGACAGCAGCCACCGCGTCAGCGCGGACCGTGGGGTTGACGCGCGGACAAGTCACTGAACGTCAGCGGCGTCGACGACCATTCGGCGCCGCTTTCGTTTGAGACAACTGACTAAGCCGGTGTCGAAACCGGTGCGATCGTCCCCTTGCCCGACGAATCCTTGCTGACGGAGAGGATTCTCTCGTGCCATTGCCGCAGTGTGGGGCGATGGCCGATCGAGATAATGGTGGTCTCGGGCAAGCGCTCGCGCAGCAAACCGTAGAGCAGGCGCTCGATCTCCTCGTCGACCGACGCGGTGGCTTCGTCCAGGAATAGCCAGTCGGGCCTGTAGAGCAGCGCGCGGGCGACCGCCAGGCGCTGTTGCTCGCCCGGTGACAGACGCTGGCCCCAGTGCGCGACCTCATCGAGCTGGTTCTCGAGATGGCCTAGCCGCACAGCGCGTAGTACCTCGCGCAGCGCGTCGTCGCTGGCGCTGTTGGCGGGATCGGGATAGCGCACCGCGTCGCGCAGCGAGGCGATCGGCAAGTATGTCTTCTGCGGCAGGAAGAGCGTCCGCGCGCCCTCGGGAATGCGCACGCGGCCGTCGCCAAACGGCCATATGCCCGCCAGAGCACGAAACAGCGTGCTCTTGCCCGACCCCGACGGACCCATCACCAGGGTCCGTGCGCCGGGCTCGAAGGACAGCGAGGTATCCTCGATCAGTCTTCGGCCGTCGGGCAGGGCGAGCGTGAGCTTCTCGACCGCGACGGTCGAAGTGGCGGCGCGCTCCACCTCGGGCCCGCCTTCGCGCGCCTCCGCCGCCGCGACGGCATCGTCGAAGCCACGCAGTCGGTGCATCACCGCGCGCCATTCGGCCAAGCTACGGTAGTAGCTGACGAAGAACGACAACGAACTCTGCACCTTGCCGAACGCGGAGCTGATCTGAATCAGCGTGCCCAGCGTGATCGCGCCGGCGAGGTAGCGCGGGCCGGCGACGACGAAGGGAAAGATGATGGCGATCTGGGAATAGCTGATCGAGTATGTCGCCAGCTGGACCCGGACCTTGATCACCGACCACCAGACATCCAGCACGTGCTGGAATCGGTCGCGCAGCGCCGGCGCTTCATGCCGCTCGCCGTTATACAAAGCGATAGCCTCGGCGTTCTCGCGCGTGCGCACAAGATCGAAGCGGAAATCGGCCTCCACCTTTTCCTTCTGGAACGTCAGGGGAATCAACCGCCGGCCGACGAGATGGGCCAAGACCGTGCCGATGACGGAATAGGTCAGCGCGACCCACACCATGTACCCGGGAATGGTGATGGAGTTGCCGCCCAGCGCGAATGCCAGCGGTCCCGACAGGCCCCACAGCAGGGCCACGAACGTGACCAGGGTGACGATGGCGCTGAGCAACCCCAGGGTCAGCGACACCGAATAGTCGATGAACTGGCGAATATCCTCGGCGATGCGCTGGTCGGGGTTGTCGGCGCTGCGCTCGAGTTCGATCTGGTAATAGGCGCGCTGCGTGAACCAGCGCGCCAGGTATTGCCGCGTCATCCAGCGCCGCCAGCGCAACTGCAGACCGAGCTGGGCCAGGGCCTCCAGCGCCGATACACCGATGAAGCCGAAGGCGATGATCGAGAAGACCTTGAGCTCTCGGAAGAACTCGGCTTCGTTCTTGGTCTCGAGCGCGTTGTAGAAGCGGCCGTACCAGCTGTTGAAGAGCACTTCCAGCCAGACCAGCACCAACGTCAATCCGATCACCAGCACCAGCATGCCCAACGCCGACCAGCGTTCCTCGGACGCGAAGTAGGGCCGCGCCAAAAAAACCAGGTCACGCAGGAATTCTTTCGTTCGCTTCATGCCGGTGCTCCGGATATGGGAGGATCACTGTAGCCCACGGCGCGCTCGCGTACTAAGACCCGCGCCGATGAGTGACGCCCAGGCCCTTCCCGCCGACGATCCGCTGGCCGCGCGCCGCGTGGCGCTGTCGATTCTCGATCGCGTGCTGCGCGCGCGTCAGCCGTTCGACGATACGCTGGCGGCGCACGGCGATTTCCTGCGCCTGGAGCCGCGCGACCGCGCCTTCGTGCGCCTGCTGGTGGCCACGACCTTGCGCCGGCTGGGCGAGATCGACGCGGCGCTTGGCCGCTTGATGGAGAAGCCGCTGGTGCCGCGCGCCCATCTCGTGCGCGGCGTGCTGCGGCTGGCGGTGGCCCAGCTCGCCTTCCTCGGCACGCCGGCGCACGCCGCCGTCGACACCGCCGTCGGCCTAGCCGCGACATTGGAGAGCGGCGCCTACAAAGGGCTGGTCAACGCCGTGCTGCGACGGGTCGCGCAGGAAGGTGACGGCCTTTGGATCGGCGCGGATCGCCTGCGGCTCAACAGCCCGGCCTGGCTCTGGGAGTCCTGGGTCGCCGCCTATGGCGAGCCCGCGGCGCGCGCGATCGCCGCAGCGCATCTCGTCGAGGCGCCGCTCGACATCACGCCCAAGGCCGAGCCAGCGCTGTGGGCAGAACGCCTTCAGGCCGAGTTGCTGCCATCAGGCACGCTGCGTCGTGCCGCCGGTGGCCGCATCGAGGAGCTGCCGGGCTACGCCGACGGCGCGTGGTGGGTGCAGGACGCCGCCGCCGCCCTGCCCGTGCGCCTGCTGGGTGATGTGGCTGGCCGTCACGTCGTCGATCTCTGCGCCGCGCCCGGTGGCAAGACTTTGCAACTCGCCGCCGCCGGTGCCCGCGTCACCGCGGTCGATCTGTCGGCCAAGCGCCTCAAGCGCGTGGCGGAGAACCTCGAGCGCGTCGGCCTGACCGCCACACTCGCGGTCGCCGATGGCGCGACATGGCGCCCGGACTCGCCACCCGACGCGGTACTGCTCGACGCGCCCTGCAGCGCCACTGGCACGCTGCGGCGCCATCCCGACATCGCTTGGCTGAAAAGCGACACCGATGTCGCGCGCCTGGTGGCGCTACAGGCGAAGTTGCTCGATCAAGCGATCGCCATGGTGCGTCCGGGTGGCCTGATCGTCTACGCGGTGTGCTCACTCCAACCGCAGGAAGGGGCGGCGCGGGTGGCGCGAAGCGTGCGCGCCGGCAGCGTCGAGCGCGTGCCGTTGACGCCGGAGGAGGTCAGGGGCCTCGCCGAGGCGATCACGCCCGAGGGCGATCTGCGCACCCTGCCGTCGATGTGGTCGGATCGGTCGGGAATGGATGGATTTTTTGCCGCGCGCCTGCGGCGATTGCCTTGACCCTATGGTTGAGCAACCACTCGGCGCATCAAACTGTACAATGATCAGTCAATGAAATCAGTACACTATGCTATGAGCGTTGACTCATGGCATCAGATTCTGTACATACATGAACCCTGTATTTTCAGGTAGATATGAGTTGGTGCACGCCAGCTATATCAAGAGTGACGTTGAGCGTATACGAGCGTACCGAGCCTCCCATTTTTCGGCTCGGGTATTTTGACGAAAGGCATAGGAAGGAACTTATAGCGCCGATGCACCAATCGCGGTCCGCTTCCTCAGACCGCGAGCGTTGAAATCCCCGGACCAGCGTCCCATTCGTCCCGGCGACTACCCATCGTCCGGCCGTTAGGGAAGCTTGTGCTCCACCCGGACGCGCCCTCTCTACTCTCCTCTCGGGCGGCTGGTATGTGGCTGACAGGCAACGATGGATGGGACGTCTCCCGGGTTTCGACCGCGTGCAGCGAGGCTTCTTCCCGCCCCGAATTCGATCCGCGACGCTGATCGCCTGATCCCAGAGCTGCTTCGGATCGCGTGCCGGAGCGGGACATGTTTCCAGCCACCCCACGATGTCCTGCTTCGGCGCGCGGTCCGGAGCGCCACAGCCTCTGTGGTCCCACCGGTATCGCTCTGTTATAGGGACGCTGCCGCCGCGAAGAGGAGCCCCATGTCCAGCGCGCCCGCGCCCCGTGTCGCCACGGTGGCGCGCAAGACCAAAGAGACCGATATCGAGGTGTCGATAAACCTCGACGGCTCGGGCACGTCCGACGTGCTGACCGGAATCGGCTTTCTCGACCACATGCTCGACCAGTTGGCCAAGCACGGCCTGTTCGACATAAAGGTGCGCGCCAAAGGCGACCTGCATATCGACTTCCACCACACCACCGAGGATGTCGGCCTGGCCCTGGGCGAGGCGCTCAGCAAGGCGCTGGGCGATCGCAAGGGTATCCGCCGCTACGGCGCGGCCATCATCCCCATGGACGAGACCCGCACCGACGTGGCGCTCGACGCCTCGAACCGGCCCTACCTGATCTGGAAGGTGCAGTTCTCGCGGCCCAAGCTGGGCGAGATGGATACCGAGCTGTTCAAGGAGTGGTTCCAGGCTTTCGCCCAGATGGGCGGGCTCACGCTGCATGTCTGGAACCAGTACGGCGAGAACAACCACCACATCGTCGAGAGCTGCTTCAAGGGGCTGGCGCGCGCGCTGCGCCAGGCGGTCGAGATCGATCCGCGCGCGGCCCAGGCGGTGCCCTCGACCAAGGGCGTGCTCTAGCCGTCCCATGCCCACCGTCGCCATCGTCGATTACGGCTCCGGCAACCTGCGCTCCGCCGCCAAGGCCTTCGAGCGCGCCGCCCGCGAGTCCGGCAGCGGCCACGACATCGTGGTCAGCGGCGATCCACGCGTCGTCGAACGCGCCGAGCGTATCGTATTGCCCGGCGTCGGCGCCTTCGCCGATTGCCGGGCCGGCCTCTACGCCGTGTCGGGGATGGTCGAGATCCTGAGCCGCGAGGTGATCGAGCGCGGCAAGCCGTTCCTCGGCATCTGCGTCGGCATGCAGCTGATGGCCACGCGCGGCGTCGAGTACGGCACGCATCCGGGCCTTGACTGGATCCAGGGCGAGGTGGTGCGCATCGCGCCCGCGGATCGCGCGCTGAAGATCCCGCACATGGGTTGGAACGAGCTCGTCGATGTCGCCACGACGCATCCCCTGCTCGCCGGCGTCGCGCCCGGGGATCACACCTACTTCGTGCACTCCTACGAGCTGCGCGCCGAGGCGCCCGACACGGTGCTGGCGCGCACCGAGTACGGCGGCAAGCTCACCGCGATGGTCGGCCGCGACAACATGGTCGGCACGCAGTTCCATCCCGAGAAGAGCCAGCGCACGGGCCTGGCGCTGATCGCCAATTTCCTGCGCTGGAAGCCCTGAGCGACGGCGATCAGATGAGGCCTTCGGCGACGAGGCTCTCGGCGGTGGCGACGATGGCATCGTCGTTCGATCGCGGCGCCCAGCCGAGTGTCGTCTTCGCCTTGGCCGCCGATACCGGCCGTTCCTTGCCGAGCTCGAACAGTCGCTCGCGCACGACGGGATCGAACAGGGCAAGCACGCGCAGCAGCCAGTCGGGCAGGCCGCGCGTGGGCACGCGTCGGGCCAGTGCCGGCAGCCGTGTCTTGAGCGTACGGGCGATGTCGCGCATCCAGTAGAAGTCACCGGCGGCGAGGAAGCGCTCGCCGGCGGCGCGCGGATCGAGCATGGCGCGGTAGTGCAGATCGGCGACGTCGCGGACATCGACCAGCGGCCAGCCGAATCGGGGAAGACCCGGCAGCGAGCCGTCGAGCAGCTTCTTCACGATATCGATCGAGGCGGAGTAGTCGCGGCCGAGCACCGGGCCCAGCACGGCGCCGGGGTTGATCGTCGTCAGCTCGAGCCCGCCGCCATGCTCCTTGATCCACGCCCAGGCCGCGCGCTCGGCGATGGTCTTGGAGCGTTCGTAGGCCGAGGTGTCGGCGCGGTTGGTCTCGTCCGACCAGTCCGCCTCGGTGAACGGCTTGCTGCGGCTGCCGTGGCCATAGGCGATCGCCGCCGTCGACGCCGTCATGACCACGCGCTTCACGCCCGCTTGCCGCGCCGCGGCCAGTACCCTGAGGGCGCCGTCGCGCGCCGGCCGTACCAGCTCGTCGTCGTCGCGCGGATTGCGCGAGGGCAGCGGCGAGGCGACGTGCTGGACGAAGTCGCAGCCGGCGACCGCCTCGGCCCAGCCGCCATCGACGTTGAGATCGGCGGCGACGAATGTCAGCTTGTCGCCCGGTGTCGAGATCTTCGACAGCGTGCGACGCACTTCGTCCTGCCGCGACAGCGAGCGGACGGTGGTACGGACGTTCCAGCCTTCCGCGATCAGCCGAGCGATGCAGAACCCCGCGACGTATCCCGACCCGCCGGTCACCAGCACAAGTCCCCGCTCGGTCATGCTTGATCCTCTATGAGTATCGGTCAGATTATGACACATTGTACATAATATGTCTAATTCGTCAGAATCGTCGAACCGCCGCATCCTTGACGCGGCCAAGACCCTGTTCGCCCAGTACGGCTTCCAGCGCACCGGCATGACCGACATCGCCAAAGCGGCCGGCATGTCGCGCCCCGCCCTCTACCTGCGGTTCGACGGCAAGCAGGCGGTGTTCCGGGCGCTGGCCGAGAGCATCAAGGACGACGCCCTCGCCGCAGCGACCGCCGCCTGGGACGACGCGCGAGGGCTGGCCGACAACCTTCTCGCCGTCATTCTGGCCAAGGACCTGCCGTTGTTCCGGCTGTTGCGTGCCTCGCCGCACGGCGCCGATCTGATGGCGGTCGACGCCGAGCTCACGGCGGCGATCGCCACCGAGCTGGATGTCGGCTTCGCCGCGATCCTGACCGGGCGGCTGGTGGCGCTGGAGGCGACCGGCACCGTGGCGCTGTCCGAACTGGGTGGGGCCGCCACCTTCGCCCGCACGCTGGCGATGGCCGCGGCGGGGCTGAAGGACCACGCGGCGAACGAGCCCGCCTATATCGAGGCCGTCACTTGGCTTTGCCGTGTCGCGGCGCGGGCCGCAGCGATCAGCGCCGCAGGCTGTCGATGAAGGCCGGCGGGCTATTGCGTTCGATACAGGACGGCAGGCGCTTGGGATCGGCGTGCAGGGTGAAGAAGTCGACCAGGCGGGAGGCGCAGTTGCCGTGCACCGCCGTGGCGTGGCCCAGCGCGCGGAACTCGATGTGCCGGGCGTTGTCGAGATAGCGCATCTGGTCGGTCGCCCAGGCAGGTGGCGTCAGCCAGTCGTAGGCGCCGCTCAGCAGCAAGGTCGGGATCGCGCTGCGCACCGGCTGGCGCTGGGCCGCCGGCGCCGGCGGCACGCGCCACACCGGACAGGTGTCGGGCGCGGTGTTGAGCCGGGGCACCAGGCCGAAGATGCCGTTGGCCTCGATGGCGCGCCGGCGCGTCTCGGGGTTGGTCAGCAGGCTGTTCTCGCGGCACTCCACGGCGTTGTAGAGCCCGGCCATTTCAGGGGGGCCGTCTTCGGCCAGGCCGCCTTCGCTCTCCTCGAGGTCGGTGGCGTAGAAGGTCAGCGGCACGTAATCGCCGCGCACCGTGCGATCGATCACGTAGGGCAGCCGGCCGATCTCGGTGCCGCCCAG
Organism: Reyranellaceae bacterium; assembly: GCA_022844045.1. Classification (GTDB taxonomy): domain Bacteria; phylum Pseudomonadota; class Alphaproteobacteria; order Reyranellales; family Reyranellaceae; genus JAFAZJ01. Next base: position 15,667 of record JALHMM010000080.1, read on the forward strand.
GCGCATCATATGCAGCAGGGTCAGCAGCACCTTGCCGCCGGTCATCGCCACCTCGCCCTTGCCGTCGGCGAGGTTGAGCTTCAGCGTCACCGGCTCGGCCTCCATGCGCTCGATCAGGCCCTCCAGCCGCGCGCGCAGATGGGGATGGCGGCGACCGCAGCGCGCGTCGGCGGCGCAATCGGTGAACAGCCGCTCGAAGACGCCGCGCACCACGTCGGCTTCGCTGTCGTCGGCGACGATGTGCGGCGGATAGACCGCGTCGAGCACCGCCGAACGCACCAAGGACGGGTGCCGGCGCATCACCTCCAGCGCCCAGCGCGTGCCGTAGCTGACGCCGTGCAGGTTGACCTGGCGCAGCCCCAGCGCCTGCGCCAGATCGGCGACGTCGTCGGCCAGGTTGAGCGTGTTGTACTGCGCCAGATCGACGCCGGAGGCGGTGATGCGCTGGGCGCAGCGCGCCATCACCGCGCGCTCGCGCTCGATCGCCTCGTTGGGCCGGCCGACCCGCGTCAGGAAGGAGCGCTGGACGTCAAGGTCCTCGCAGCGCAGTTCCGGCTCCGACAGCTTGGCGCCACGCTGGCCGATGATGATGTAGTCGCGCCGCCGCCTGAGCTCGACGGTGCTGTTCCACCAGTCGCCGTCGTTCATCGCGTCGCCGCCCGGCTCCGACGCCGAAAGCGGCGAGTCGCCGGGGCCGCCGGACAGATGTACGACCGGGTCGGCCGCCGGCGCCGAGCTGCGCGCCTTGAGGATGGCCACCGGCAGGCGGATCAGGCGGCTCGATTCAAGTTGGCGGTTCTCGCGTACCGTCAGCATCAGGCAGCGTGCCTGCTCGCCGCGCGGCGGCTTGAACCAGCACGGCTTCTCCTCGATGCGCGGCACGCCCTGGGCCGATGCCGGGATCGCGAACGTCAGCAGGGCGGAAAGCAGGACGCTGACACGAATGATATGGTTTGACATGGTCTGACGAACCACGATTGCCACGACGGTCGCCCCCAACCGAGGTGGAGTGTACGCGACCGCCGGCCGTCAGGCTATTTCCCCGCCTGGCCGCGCTCGCACAAATCCCGCTCACGGGTAGGCGAGCAGGACATAGTTGTATATGCACCTGTCGGCGGCCAGATTGCCGGCGCCGGGCGGGACGCCCCGAGGAGTATCCTGTAGATGAGCGCGCAGCAGCGGAACTTCTGGATCGCCGTGTTCTGCGGCGGCCTGATCCTGACCATCGGCCTGGGCGCCCGCCAGAGCTTCGGCATCTTCCAGAAGCCGATCGCCCAGGACCTGCAGGTCGGCCGCGAGCTGTGGTCCTTCGCCAACGCGCTGGCCATGCTGCTGATGGGTGTGTTCTCGCCCTTCGTCGGTGGCTTGGCCGACCGTTTCGGCACCGCCAAGGTGGTGGCCGTCGGCGCGGCGGTGAACGTCGCCGGGCTGTTCATCATTTCCCAGGCCACCGGCGGCGCGGCGCTGATCGCCGGCAACATCCTCTCGGGCATCGGCATCGCCGCCGCCAGCTTCCCCACCATCCTGGCGGCGGTCGGCCGTATGACGCCGCCCGACAAGCGCTCGCTGGCGATGGGCATCGCCACCGCCTGCGGCTCCATCGGCCAGTTCGCCATCGTGCCCTTCGCCTCGATCCTGCAGGACCGATACAACGACTGGCACTTCACGATCTTCGTGCTGACCTTGATCTCGCTGGCGATGATCCCTCTGGCCTGGGCGCTGCGCGGACCCAAGGTGGCGCCCGCGACGGCCGGCGCACCGCGCAAGCAGTCGGTGCGCGAGGCGCTCTCCGAAGCCTTCGGCATGCGCGCTTTCTGGCTGCTGACCATCGGCTACTTCGTCTGCGGCTTCCACGTCACTTTCGTGGGCCTGCATCTGCCGCCCTACATCGCCGACCAGGGTGTCGGCCTGGAGCTTTTCGGCAAGGCGATCTCTCCGGCCGAGCTGGGCGGCTGGGCGATCGGCCTGGTCGGCCTGTTCAACATCGCCGGCACGATCCTGTGGGGCTGGCTGGGCGGACGCTACCCGCGCAAGGACATGCTGGCGCTGCTGTACTTCCTGCGCTCGCTCTCCTTCATCGTCTTCCTCATCCTGCCGCTGTCGGGCACCTCGGTGCTGATCTTCGCCGCCACCTTGGGCTTTCTGTGGCTGGGCACGGTCGCGCTGACCAACGGGCTGGTGATGTACATCTACGGCCCGGCCAATGCCGCGATGCTCTCGGGCGTCGTGTTCATGAGCCACCAGATCGGCAGCTTCATCGGCGGCTGGGGCGGCGGGCGGCTGTTCGACGTCACCGGCAACTACGATCTGATGTGGTGGATCTCGATCGGGCTGGGCCTGACGGCGGCGGCGCTGAACTGGCCGATCCGCGAGCAGCCGGTGGTCCGCGATCTTGCCGCCCGGCCGGCCTGAGCCCATAGTCTGGCCATGGACGCCGGCTCCGAAACCGCCAACCGCTCGAACCGAGCGCTGCTGATCGCGCTCGGCGCGCCGATGCTAGGCATCGCCGCGCTGGCGGCGTGGCTCTGGGCCGAACGCGGCGCCTCGATCCTGCTCGATATCGGCTCGGTCTTCTGCTTCTGAGCTTCGACTACTCCGGCTCGATCCCCGACAAGGTCAGCCACAGCACGAAGGCGTCGCGATGCGCGGCTTCGGCGAAGCCGACATGCAGCTTGCCGGGCGAGGTCCAGCGTCCGCATCGCCCCGCCGAGATACGTCGCGCCTCGGCATCGATCTCGGCCACGCGCTCGGCCGGCGGCATCGCCAGATTGACGACATGCGCGTAGGTCGCCGCGCGCGTCGCGGCCTTGCGGCCGGCGGGCGCGCGGCGAGCCATCACAGGATGTACTTGCTCAGATCGGCGTTCTTGGCCAGCGCGCTCACCTTCTCGCGCACATAGGCCGCGTCGATCGTCACGCTCTCGCCGCCGCGATCCGAGGCGGTGAAGCTGATCTCCTCGAGCAGCTTCTCCAGCACCGTATGCAGGCGGCGCGCGCCGATGTTCTCGAGCGACGCGTTGATCTCCGCCGCCAGCCGCGCCAGCTCGTCGATCGCGTCCTCGGCGAAGTCCAGATCGACCTTCTCGGTGCCCATCAGCGCCTTGTACTGCTTCAGCAGGCTGGCCTCGGGCTCGACCAGGATGCGGCGGAAATCCGCCTGCGTCAGGCCCTGCAACGTGACGCGGATCGGCACGCGGCCCTGCAGCTCGGGCAACAGGTCCGAGGGCTTGGCGAGGTGGAAGGCGCCGGAGCAGATGAACAGGATGTGGTCGGTCTTCAGCGGCCCGTGCTTGGTGTTGACCGTCGTGCCCTCGATCAGCGGCAGCAGGTCGCGCTGCACGCCCTCGCGGCTGACATCGCCGCCGCCGCGATACTCCGAACGCGCGCAGATCTTGTCGATCTCGTCGATGAAGACGATGCCGTTCTGCTCCGCCGCGTCCTTGGCCTCGCGAATGACGCGCTCCTGATCGAGCAGCTTATCGCTCTCCTCGCGCGTCAGCAGCTCCATCGCGTCCTTCACCGTCATGGTGCGCTTCTTGGTGCGGCCGCCGCCCAGCGCCTTGCCCAGCATGTCGCCGATATTGACCATGCCGACCGAGCCGTTGGGCATGCCGGGAATCTCGAAGGTCGCGGGGCCGCCGGTGTCGGCGACCTCGATATCGACCTCGCGATCATTCAATTCGCCGTCGCGGATCTTGTGCCGGAAGCGCAGCTTGGTCTCGCTGCTGGCGCCGTTGCCGACCAGCGCCTCGACGACGCGCTCCTCGGCCGCCAGCTCGGCCTTGGCTTGCACGTCCTTTCGCAGGCGCTCGCGCGTCATGCCGATCGACACTTCCATCAGGTCGCGCGCGATCTGCTCGACGTCGCGGCCGACATAGCCGACCTCGGTGAACTTGGTCGCCTCGACCTTGAGGAACGGCGCCTCGGCGAGCTTCGCCAAACGCCGCGCGATTTCGGTCTTGCCGCAGCCGGTCGGCCCGATCATCAGGATGTTCTTGGGCAGCACCTCTTCACGCAGCCCCTCGGGCAGCTGCTGGCGCCGCCAGCGATTGCGCAGCGCGATCGCGACGGCACGCTTGGCGTCGTTCTGGCCGACGATGTGGCGGTCCAGCTCGGAAACAATCTCACGCGGGGAAAAATCAGCCATGTCGCCCTCCTCGAGGCGCGATGCGCGGCGCGGGCACCCCTCAGGCGCGCCTTCGCCGCTTTAGTCGAAACGAGCTTAGAGCTTTTCGACGATCACGTTGGTGTTGGTGTAGACGCAGATGTCGGCGGCGATCTTCATCGCCTTGCGCGCCACCGCCTCGGCGTCGAGCCCATCGACGTCGATCAGCGCGCGCGCCGCGGCCAGCGCGTAGTTGCCGCCCGAGCCGATGCCGATCAGCCCGTCCTCGGGCTCCAGCACATCGCCGGTGCCGGTCAGGACCAGCGACACCGACTTGTCGGCCACCGCCATCATCGCCTCCAGCCGGCGCAGGTAGCGATCGGTGCGCCAGTCCTTGGCCAGCTCGACACAGGCACGGGTGAGCTGGCCGGGATGCTGCTCCAGCTTGGCTTCCAGCCGCTCGAAGAGGGTGAAAGCATCGGCGGTTGCGCCGGCGAAACCGCCAACGATCTGGCCGTTGCCGATACGGCGCACCTTGCGCGCGTTGGATTTGATTACGGTCTGACCGAGGCTGACCTGGCCGTCGCCGGCCAGCACCACGCCACCATTCTTGCGCACGCAGAGGATCGTGGTGCCGTGCCACACCGGAGACTGGGAGGGGTCGCTCATGGCTGCCTAGATAGGCATGACTGTGGCAGACTCCAAGTCTTGATTGGAAACGGACCCTCCCGATGAATCGCGTTCTCGCCCATACCGGCGCGACCTACCCCATCATACAAGCGCCGATGGGCTGGATCGCGCGCAGCCAGCTCGCCAGCGCCGTCAGCAATGCCGGCGGCCTGGGCGTCATCGAGACGTCGAGCGGCGAGACCGAGGCCTGTCTCGAAGAGATAAGCCGCATGAAGGGGCTCACCGAGAAGCCCTTCGGCGTCAACCTGCCCCTGCTCTTCCTGCGCGATGCCAAGATGATCGACATGGTGTGCGAGAGTGACGTGCGCTTCGTCAGCACCTCCGCCGGCGCGCCCGGCAAGCTGCTGGGACCGCTCAAGGCCGCCGGCAAGATCGTCTACCATGTGGTGCCGACGCTCTCGGCGGCGCTGAAGGCGGCCGAGGCCGGCGTCGACGGGCTGATCTGCGAGGGCGGCGAAGGCGGTGGCTTCAAGAATCCCGACGACGTCTCGACTTTGGTACTGTTGCAAGCAGTGCGCGAGAAGGTCGACCTGCCGCTGATCGCCGCCGGCGGCATCTGCGACGGGCGCGGCATGGCGGCGGCTTTCGCGCTGGGCGCCGAGGGCATCCAGATGGGCACGCGCTTCGTCAGCTCGGCCGAAAGCCCGGTGCACGCCAATTACAAGCAGGCGATCCTCGATTCCGCCGACACCGGCACCGTCATGCTCAACCGCGCCGGCACGCCCTGCGTGCGGGCGCTGAAGACCGAGACCTCGAAGGCGATCTACAAGGCCGGCGTGATGGACCGTTCGACGCTCGGCAGCGTGAAGAACCTGTACTTCGGCGGGGACATGGAATGCTCCATCGCGCTCGCCGGTCAGACCGCCGGCTTGATCCACGAGGTGCTGCCGGTGGCGGAGATCATCCAGCGCACCGTCAAAGGCTTCCACGCCATCCGCCTCAAGCAGGCCGAGCGCTCGCAGGCTGGCACGTTCTGATCAAGTGATCCAACTACCTTCCCCCGCTGGCGGGGGAAGGTAGTGGTTCTCGCTCTTACGACGGTCGAAAGAAGCGCTCAGTCGCCTCATCGGCAGGGAAGAAGCACTCGACGCGGACCTCCTGAAGCGTGACGTCCTGCGGTGTCCCCAAGGTGGCGATGGTGGTGAACAGTCGCAGCTTCGTGTCGCCCTTGCGGAAATCGACCGTGAGCACCGGCGTCGGCGTCTCGTCGAAGCGCTGGTGGCGCCAGGCGCGCGGCACGTCGGGCAGCGCCATGACATCGTCGATGAAGCGTAACGCGTCCTCGTCGCCACCATCGGCCAGGATCTCGGCATAGGTCGCGCGCACCAGGTGGCGCGCGACATCCTCCCAATTGTCGATGCGCGTGCGCAGCAAGTCACGCGAGAGAATAGAGCGCAGGATATTGGGCCGCCCGGTCTGCTTGGCAGCACCGGGCACGCCGTCGAGCAGAAAGGCGGTCAGGCGGTTGGCCGCCCCGTTGGCGTCGATCAGGTTCCACAGCCGATCGACGACCAAGGCCGGATAGGGTTCCTGTTGCTTGAGCATGTGATTGATCGCCTGGCGCACAACGCCCAGTTCGGGCGCGCCGAGGTCGCGCTCGCGGTAGACCGGCGCGAAGCCGGCGGCGAGCATCAGCGCATTCTGCTGGCGCAAGGGCACGTCGAGCGCGCCGGCGAGCTGGCCGACCATCTCGCGGCTGGGCCGTGCGCGGCCGGATTCGAGGAACGAGACATGGCGCTGCGACACACCCGAGCGCAGCGCCAGTTCGAGCTGGCTGGCGCCGCGGCGGCGACGCCATTCGCGCAGCATCGGGCCGAAACCGGATTCCGTGCGTTCGGCGATCGAGGTCTCTCGCATGGGACAATCCTCCAGTTGGACCATCTGGTAGCACCGCGAAATCGTACTGGCGATTACCTGGCACGTATTTGAGATGCCGACGCTCGACGCCCAGTTTGGGGGCACGCCTGATGGAAGGCGCATGGAGGTTGAGATGTCCGTCGTTTCGCGATCCCCTGACCACCTGCTGCGTCGCACGCTTTACGGCAACGCTGCGTTCTCGGTGCTGAGCGGCGCCGCGTTGGCGCTCTTCGCCGGTTCACTGGCGCGCGCCAGTGTCGCTGCCCCGGCCACCGTGCTGGGCCTGCCGCTCGGCACCGCGATCCTGCTGCTGGGCATCGGCGTGATCGGCTTCGGCGCGATCTGCTGGTTCATCGCCAGCCGGCCGACGATGCCGGTGGCGCTCGCGCGCATCGTGCTGTGGGCCGATATCGGCTGGGTCGCCGGGAGCGCGCTGCTGCTGGCACTGGCCGCCCCGACGCTGACCGGCTGGGGCTTCGCGCTGATCATCGGCCTGGCGCTCGTGGTCGCCGATCTCGCCATCTTCGAATGGCTCGGCCTGCGAAGGATCGCGGCGTAGCAACACCAACTACCTTCCCCCGCATTGCGGGGGAAGGTGCCCGAAGGGCGGATGGGGGTGCCGGCATAGCGGTCAGTTGCGATGGCTGGAGTCGTCGCACCAGCCACCCCCATCCGGCGCTTCGCGCCACCTTCCCCCGCCAGCGGGGGAAGGTATTCATCACTTCATCAGATCCGGTGCGATGAGTCGTGGCAGGAACAGCGCGATGTCGGGGACGATGATCATCGCCACCAGCACCAGGACCATCGGCACCAGCATGATCAGCGTGTCCTTGAGCGCGAATCTGAGGCGCACGCCGGCCACGGCGCAGGACACCATCAGGCAGAGCCCGTAAGGCGGCGTCACCAGGCCGAAGGCCAGTGCGACGATCGAGACGATGGCGAAGTGCACGGGGTGCATCGATGCCGACTTGGCCAGCGGCTCGAGCACCGTGCCGACGATGATGATCGCGGGGATGGCGTCGAGGAAGCAGCCGACGATCAGAAAGACGAAGGCGATGAAGAAGCCGACGCCGATCGCGCCCAGGCCCCAGCTCGTGACGTCGGCCAGCAGGACCTGCGGGATCTTGTAATAAGCCAGCAGCCAACCGAAGGCCGAGGCGGTGCCGATGCAAAACAGCGCCACCGAGGCCAGCTTGCCGGTCTCGAGCAGCGCGCCATAGACCTCCTTCGCGCCCATCTCGCGATAGACGACGATCGACAGGATCGCCGAGTAGAGCACCGCGACGCAGGCCGATTCGGTGGCGGTGAACCAGCCGAGCAGAATGCCACCGACGATGATGAAGGGCGTGAACAGCGCCGGCAGCGAGATCCACAGTGCGCACAGCAACGCGCGGAAGCCTTCCCAGGGATAGGTCGGGTAGCCGCGCTTGACGGCATAGACATGCACCGTCGCCATCTGGGCGCCGGCGATCAGCAGGCCGGGAATCACGCCGGCGAGATAGAGCGCGCCGATCGAGGTCGAGATCAGCCCGCCCCAGACGATCATCAGGATCGAGGGCGGGATGATCACCGCCAGCACCGCCGAGACCGCGGTGATGGCGATCGAGAAGGAGAGGTCGTAGCCCTCTCGCGTCTGCGCATCGATGAAGATCTTGCTCTGGCTGGCGGCGTCGGCGGTCGAGGAGCCGGAGATGCCGGCGAAGAACACCGAGAGCACGACGTTGATCTGCGCCAGCGAGCCCGGCATCCAACCCACCAGCGAGCGCGACAAGGTCACCAGGCGATTGGTGATGCCGCCGACGCTCATCAGGTTGGCGGTCAGCAGGAAGAACGGCACCGCCAGCAGGATGAAGGAGTTGTAGGCGTTGAAGGTTTCCTGGGCCAGCGCCATCACCGACAGGCGTGGCTCGAAATAGAACAGCGGCAGGCAGGCCAGACCGAGCGCGAAGGCCACCGGCACGCGCAGGATCAAGAGCGCAAAGAAGCCGCCGAACAGGATCGCCGCCGCCTCGCCTGATGTGAACAGATTGCCGGTCATGGCTGGCGCGCTCCGAACAGAACTACGAGCTCGTCGATGAACTGCTCGCCGAGGAAGACGATCCAGGTCACGCCGGCGATCGGCCAGGCGATATGGATCAGCCACAGCGGCAGCTCGGCCAGCTCGGACGTTCGATGCCAGGCGAAGCGGGTGAATTCATAGCCGCCGATGACGAAGATCAGCGCCAGCGCCAGCACGCCCAGCCGCGCCACGATGCGCACCGCCGCCTCGCCGCGGCGGCCCAGGGTCGGCCAGACATCGACCTCGAAATGCGAGGCCTCGCGCACGCCCACCATGGCGCCGATCATGATCAGCCAGATGAACAGGAAGCGCGCCATCTCCTCGGTCCAGATGTAGGACGGGATCAGGGCGGTGTAGCGCGACACCATCTGCAGCGTGACGGGGATGACCAGGATCGCCACCGACAACGCCAGCAGCCCGGTCAGGGCGCGGGCATAGGCGGCGGTGAAGCGGCGCCACGGGCCGCGCGGCGCGGCGTCTTGTACTGACATCGATATTCCGTGAAGAGCGCGGGACACACTCAACTCTACCTTCCCCCGGAGGGGGAAGGTGGCGCGCGCAGCGCGACGGATGGGGGATGCCTCAACGAAATTGGTGTCCGTCTTCGACATCCCCCATCCGCCCTGCGGGCACCTTCCCCCTCCGGGGGAAGGTAAGACCAAGGCAGATCGACATATGCGATCGACCTGCCGCCCGCTGCGCGTCGCAGATCAGTTCAGCGCGACGATCTTGGCGAAGATGGCGTCGGCGCCGATCTCCTTGGCGTAGGCCTCCATGACCGGATCGACCAGCTTCTTCATCTGCGCGCGATCCTTGAACGGGATGCGCTTGAGCTTGCCGGCCTTCTCCATCGCCTCCAGCTTCTGCGCGTCCTCCGAGCTCTCGATGTCGCGGCCGTGCTTGCCGGCCTCCTTGCCGGCCTTCAGCACCGCCTCCTGCAGGTCCTTGGGCATCGCCTTGAAGGTCTTGCCGGAGAAGCAGATCGGCCGGATGGTGATGGCGTGTTCGGTCATCGCCAGGTTGGGCGCGACCTCGAAGAACTTCATCGTCTCGACGCCCGCCGCCTCGTTCTCGCCGGCGGAGATCACGTTGTTCTGGATGGCGTTGTAGACCTCGTTGTAGGCGATCACCGTCGGCGACATGCCGGCGGCGGCGAAGGTCTTGCTCCAGATCGGCGCGCCCTGCACGCGCACCTTCAGGCCCTTGATCTCGGCCAAGGTCGACATCGGCTTGTTGATGAAGATGTTGCGCACGCCGCCGCCGGCGTAGCCGATCAGCATCACGTCGGCCTTCTGCGCGATCTCGTCGGCCACCGGCTTCAGCAGGTCGGCGTCGAGCACCTTGTTCCAGTGCGCGAGGTCGCGGAACAGGAAGGGCGCGTCGATGAAGGGCGCCGCCTTCGAAAAGGTCGACATATGCGCCGGCGAGACGATGCCGTAGTCGACCGCCTTGCCCTGCGCCATGTACTCGAAATACTGCTTCTCCAAGCCGAGCGCGGAGTTCTTGTGCAAGACGAAGTTGATCGGCTTGCCGTAGTACTTCTTGACCAGCTCCTCGAACTTCATCAGCGCCTTGGTGAAAGCGTGGTCGTCGTTGAACTGCACCGCGCCGTTGAGCGTCATCGGCGCCTGGGCGCGCGCCACCAGCGGCGCGGCGAGCGTCGCGCCGGCAAGGCCATGGATCAGCGTTCTGCGTTTCATGAGTCCGTCTCCTCCTCGGGCGATGCCGGCTTCTTGCGTTGTCCGGATCGCGGAGGAGAACTATGGCACCGAATCGCCATCGCGGCGATTCTCACCTGTGATCGCGGTTCAACTAACTCTGTCGCGCCGGTGGAATACGGTAGTGGCTACGATAGACCTCGCGATAGCCCAGCCGCTCGTAGAGCGCGATCGCCGGTGCGTTGGCCGCGACCACCATCAGATAAGCGTGCGTCGCGCCGAGCGAGCGGCCCCAAGCCATGATGCCTTCGACGACACGCCGACCATGGCCGGCGCGGCGGCGCGACGGATCAGCGACGATGTCGAACAGCCCGACATGCTCGCCCTCGAGCACGCCCAGCCCGGCGGCCACCGGTGCGCCGTCGTCGGTCGCCAGCGCGAAGCCACCGATCGGCACGAGGCTGTCGAGCATGCGGTCATGGATCGATTGCCGGGACGCCGGCACGTTGTTGAAGCCGCTGTAGGTGCGCGACCAGACCGCATCGCGCTCGACGTTGACGTCGACACCAGCGGGCATCGCCACCGCAGCCGGCCCCTGCGTCAGATCGGCGACCATCATCAGGGTGTCGTCGAGATAGGTGTAGCCACGCGCCGCCAGCACGGCGTCGAGCCCGCGATCCATCAGGGGCGAGAGCTTGAAGATGGAAGGGATGCCCTGCCGCTGGTAGAGCGCCTCGGCCGCGTCGACACGACGCTCCAGCTCCTCGACCGGCACGTCACGCTCGAGGCTGAGCGCGTTCACCGAGTTGGCGCGCTTGGTGTAACCGTCGGCGAAGCGCAGCAACCAATTGCCCTGCACGACAACACGCAGCGCCGGCCAGGCGTTGAAGGCGAGATGCTCGAGCGCGGCGACATCGGAAGGCCGCGTCATGATACCCGCCTCCTTCCCCCGCAGGGGGAAGGTGCCCGAAAGGCGGAAGGGGGATGTTGAAGACGGACTCCAGCGTTCGTCTTCGACATCCCCCTTCCGTCGCTGCGCGCCACCTTCCCCCGGAGGGGGAAGGGAAGACACAGAGGACTCATCGCAGCACCGTACCGACGAATGTCTGCACCATGCGCTCCACCGTGGCGGTGTCGTCGGGCGCATCGCGGCGCCAATCAGCGCGCAGCTTGAGGAAGTAGCCCCGGTATCCCGTCAGCAGCAGATTGCCGAGGAGCGGCTGGGTTCCGTCGGCGGAAGTCGCCGTGAAGGTCACGCAGCGGAAGGTCACGGCGCCATAGGCGCAAAGGCGCGCCGGCAGCTCGACTCGCAGATCGCGGTACTTGCCGATCCGCGTCGCCGCGATCCGGATGCTGGCTAGCGACTGGTCAAAGGCCGCGGCGACAACCGCCGAGTCGTGCCCATCCGGCGCGCGTTGGCCGAGGTCGTAGACATAGGCGGTGACCAGCAGCCGGCCGGGATTGCCGTAGGTGTAGCCGAAACCCAGGCCGGGATCGTCGCCGGCACGGGCGTAGTCGATCGAGCGGATGAACGGGACGCCGGCGAGCGCGGGCGGAAATCTCAACCCGGTCGGCGCGTGCGTCAGCGGCGCCGAGACGGATCGATCATCAGGCGTCGGCGGATCGAGCCCTAGCGCGGGCCCGGCGGACGCCAGGGCCAAGATCAGCGCCGCGATCGGCCAGGCCCGCATCACGCCTCACACGTCGAGATTGGCGACCTTCAGCGCGTTGTCCTGGATGAAGGCGCGGCGCGGCTCGACCACGTCGCCCATCAGGGTCGAGAAGATCTCCTCGGCCTCGTCGGCGTGGTTGACCTTGACCTGCAGGAGCGTGCGCGCCAGCGGGTCAAGCGTCGTCTCCCAGAGCTGGTCGGGGTTCATCTCGCCCAGGCCCTTGTAGCGCTGCACGGCGACGCCCTTGCGGCCGGCCTCGTAGACCGCGGCGATCAGCTCGGTGGGCGCGTAGATCTTGGTCTCGCGCTCCTTCAGCGTGTAGGTCGCCGGCCGCTCGTAGATCGACTGCAGCTCGCCGGTCAGCGCGTCGAGCCGGCGCGCCTCGGCCGAGCGCAGCAGGGCCGCGTCGATGATGTGGCGCTCGGTGACGCCGCGCAGCGTGCGCTCGAAGGCCAGGCCGCCTTCGTCGGTCGGCGCGCCGCGCCAGCCGCGCTCCAGCGGCGGGCTGACGATGTCGAGGCGACGGGCGATATAGGCGGCCGTGGCCGCCGCCTGTTCGCGATCGGCCAGGACCGCGGGATTGAGCGCGCCGGCGATCGCCGCCTGCTCGATCACTGGCTGGCTGGTGACGCGCCGGCTGAGCGAGAGCGGCTGGATCAGGTTGGCGACCGAGCGCGCGATGTCGACGGTGCGGCGCAGGTCGGCGCCGGTGATCTGCGCGCCGTCGCCGGTCACCAGCATGGCGTTGTCGGTGCCGCCGTCGATCAGATAGTCCTCGAGCGCGCGGTCGTTCTTCAGGTAGGTCGACGACTTGCCGCGCGCGGCGCGATAGAGCGGCGGCTGGGCGATGTAGAGATGGCCGCGCTCGATCAACTCCGGCATCTGGCGATAGAAGAAGGTCAGCAGCAAGGTGCGGATGTGGCTGCCGTCGACATCGGCGTCGGTCATGATAATGACCTTGTGGTAGCGCAGCTTGGTGACGTCGAAATCGTCGCGGCCGATGCCGGTGCCCAGCGCCGTGATGAGCGTGCCGATCTCCTGCGAGCCCAGCATGCGGTCGAAGCGCGCGCGCTCGACGTTCAGGATCTTGCCGCGCAAGGGCAGGATCGCCTGGTTGGCGCGGTTGCGGCCCTGCTTGGCCGAGCCACCGGCCGAATCGCCCTCGACGAGGAAGACTTCGCTCAGCGCCGGATCGCGCTCCTGGCAGTCCGCCAGCTTGCCGGGCAGCGAGGAGATGTCGAGCGCGCCCTTGCGCCGTGTGAGCTCGCGCGCCTTGCGCGCCGCCTCGCGCGCGGCGGCCGCCTCGACCACCTTGGACACGATACGCTTGGCCTCGCCCGGATGTTCCTCGAGCCATTCCGCCAGCTTCTCGCCGACGACTGTTTCGACAACCGGGCGTACCTCGGAGCTGACCAGCTTCTCCTTGGTCTGCGACGAGAACTTGGGATCGGGCACCTTCACGCTGAGCACGCAGGTCAGGCCCTCGCGCATGTCGTCGCCCGACAGCGAGACCTTCTCCTTCTTGGAGATGCCGGTATCCTCGGCATACTTGTTCAGCGTGCGGGTCAACGCGCCGCGGAAGCCGGCGAGATGCGTGCCGCCATCCTTCTGCGGGATGTTGTTGGTGAAACACAGCATGGTCTCGTGGTAGGAGTCGTTCCACTCCATCGCCACCTCGACCGTGATGCCCTCCTTCTCGCCCTTGATCGAGATCGGGCTCACCAGCGCCTGCTTGTTGCGGTCGAGATAGCGCGTGAAGGCCTCGACGCCGCCCTCGTAGTAGAGCTCGACGACCTTGGGCTCGACGCCGCGCGCGTCGGTCAGCAGGATGCGGACGCCGGAGTTCAGGAACGCCAGCTCGCGCAGGCGGTGCTCAAGCGTGGCGAAGTCGAACTCGATCTTGGTGAACGTCGCCGGCGAGGGCTGGAACACCACCTCGGTGCCGCGCTTGCCCTCCGGCGCGTCGCCGACGACGACCAGATCGCTTTCCGGATCGCCCAGCCGGAAGCGCATGAAGTGCTCCTTGCCGTCGCGCCAGATGCGCAACTCGAGCTTTTCCGACAGCGCGTTGACAACGGCGGCGCCGACGCCGTGCAGGCCGCCCGAGACCTTGTAGGAGTTCTGGTCGAACTTTCCGCCGGCGTGCAGCTGGGTGAAGATCACCTGCGCCGCCGAGACCTGCTCCTCGGTATGGATGCCGACCGGCACGCCGCGGCCGTTGTCGCGCACCATGACGGTGCCGTCGCCCTGCAGGGTGACCTCGACGAGGTCGCACCAGCCGGCCAGCGCCTCGTCGATGGCGTTGTCGACGATCTCATAGACCATGTGATGCAGGCCGGTGCCGTCGTCGGTGTCGCCGATATACATGCCCGGCCGCTTGCGCACGGCGTCGAGCCCGCGCAGCACCTTGATCGAATCGGCGTCGTAATCCTCGCCGTTGTCCACGACGTCCGGTCGTGGCGTGTCGTCTGTCGGTTCGCTCATGATCCTATCCGTCGCGTCAGCCCGGCGAGAGGTCGCCCGAGGCCACGCGGAAGAACTGCGCGCGCCCGCGCAGGGTTGAAAACAATTCGGCGTCGGTGCCGGTCATCCAGGCTTGCGAGCCCAGCGCCTCGATCTCGTCGAACAAGGCCGCCCGCTTGGTCGAATCGAGATGCGCGGCGATCTCGTCCAGCAGCAGGAGCGGCGGCCGTCCGCGCGCGATCGCCGCCAGCCTGGCGTGCGCCAGCACGATCGCCACGAGCACGGCCTTCTGCTCGCCGGTCGAGCCCTGCGCCGCCGGTATATCGCGATCGAGATGGCGCACCACAAGGTCGCAGCGGTGCGGTCCGATGGTCGTCGTGCCGGCGTCGGCGTCGATGCGGCGCTGCCCGGCCAGCCGTTCGCGCAGCCGGTCCTCGGCGTCGAGCGCGGCCATGCCGGCGATCCAGCCCTCGACCTCGC
>JALHMM010000081.1 GCA_022844045.1 Reyranellaceae bacterium
CGACGATGCCAAGCGGCTGGCCGACGCCTGCGGCCCGACCCGCGACATCGACGTGCTGCTGGCCGGCGAGTTCGGCCGCGCGGTGACGGCGCTGGCGCATCTGCCCCGGGCGCCCGGCGATCTCGCCGCCTTGCGCGAAACCGCGCTGCGCCTGCGCCGTACCAGGCATCAGCAGGCGCGCGCGGCGCTGTCGGGCGAGGCGTTCGCGGCATTTGACGCCGCCTTGGCGGGATGGCTCGACCGGCCGGTGGCCGCCGAGCCGGCCTCGGACGGTGCGATGAGCCCGTTGGCCTTCGCGCGCGGCCGCCTTCGGGGGCGTCACAAGCGCATCGTCAGGCGGCTCAAGGCGCTCGACGAGCTGCCGGCCGTGGCGCGCCACGAGCTGCGCCTTCAGGTCAAGAAGCAGCGCTATGCCGCCTCGTTCCTGGCGCCGCTTTTTGACCCGACGGCCGCGCGCGCCTATATCGAGGCTGCGGCGGCGCTGCAGGACGCGTTGGGTGAGGCCAACGATCGGGTCGAGGCCATGCGCATCGTCGGCCAGATCGCCGAGGCGGCGCGGCCTGCCGGAAGGCTGGACTGGATCGCCGGCGCGCTCAGCTTTTGGCTGTCCGCGGCGCCGGTGGCGGAGATCGACAAACACGTGGCGCGCGCGGCGCGCCGCTTCGCCCGGGTCAAGCGCTTCTGGCGCGACGGGCAAGAGGATAAGGAGTGGGGATCATGAGTACGACGGCGCCCGAGGAACGCATTCCGGTATCGGTGCTGACGGGCTTCCTCGGCAGCGGCAAGACCACCCTTTTGCGTGAGCTCTTGCGCAAGCCCGAGATGGGCGACACCGCGGTGATCATCAACGAGTTCGGCGAGATCGGGCTGGATCACCAGTTGGTCGAGAAGTCGAACGAGGAGGGCATGGTCGAGCTCAGCAGCGGCTGCCTGTGCTGCACCGTGCGCGGCGACCTGGTGCGCACCATGGGCGAGCTCTATCTCAAGCGCCAGCGCGGCGAGATCAACGCCTTCAAGCGCATGGTGGTCGAGACCACGGGGCTGGCCGATCCGGCGCCGATCATCCACACTTTGATGACCGACCCGCTGCTGTCGACGCGCTATCGCCTCGACGGCGTGGTCACGACGGTCGACGCCGTCAACGGCGCCAGCACCCTCGACAACCACATGGAGTCGGTGAAGCAGGCGGCGGTGGCCGACCGCCTGCTGCTGACCAAGACCGACATCGCCGAGGCGCCGGCGGTCGCGGACCTCAAGCACCGGCTGCAGCACCTCAATCCCGGCGCGCGGATGCTCAGCATCCAGCACGGTGAGGTCTCACCTGGCGACATCATGAACGCTGGTCTCTACAACCCCGAGACCAAGAGCGCCGACGTCAAGCGCTGGCTGCACGAGGAAGCCTATCTCGGCGACCCGCACCGCCATCACCACCACCACGGCGACGGACATCACCACCATCACCACGACCACGAGCATGGCCATTCGCATGACCATGACCACGGGCCCAAGAGCGATCCTGACCAGCCCTTCGCCGGGCCGGGGCCGGAACACTACGCCGAGACCCAGGACCCGCACGATGTGAACCGGCACGACGATCGCATCCGCGCCTTCTGTCTGACCTTCGACAAGCCCTTCGCCTGGGCGACGGTCGCGGGCGCGCTCGACGCGCTGGTGACATACAGGGGGCCGGATCTATTGCGGGTTAAGGGCATTCTGAATGTCTCGGAGAGCGACAAGCCCGTGGTGATCCACGGCGTGCAGCACGTGTTCCATCCACCTGCTGTGCTCGAGAAATGGCCCGATGACGATCGGCGTTCGAAGATCGTCTTCATCACCCGCGACATCCCGGAAGCCACGATCCGTCGCGTGCTGAAGTCGTTCATCGACGGCGCCGATCAGTGGACCAGCACCTGACGAGTTCTTCGTCATCCTGAGCGACAGCGAAGGATCTTGCGGTGGTTCGCGCGGACACGGCGTCGGAGTGTGACCGCGATACCAAGAGGTCCTTCGCTGCGCTCAGGACGACGGCGTTTGTCAGCGCCTGTTGTCGAAGGCGATGCCGCGTTGGACCTCGTCGATCGCGGCGTTCACCAGGCCCATCGCCTTGGCGCGGTGGCCGCCCTTGTCGGCGGTCGCGGCCTGTAGCTGGTTCCGGGCGGTCTGCAGCGAGTTCAGCGCGGCGCGCATATGCGGTTGATTCTCGGCGCCGGCCTCGCCGGCGGAGAGATACATCGTGCCGGCGCCGGCGCTGGCGGCGATCACCGCGACGGCCGCGAGACGGGCGAGGCCCTGAAGACGAGCAGACATGATAATTCTCCCGAACGATGGCGGTGCGACCCCTGTCGCACCGCCATCATAGTCGTGCATACGCACCGGGAGATGACGACATCCCCGCTTAATCGACGCGCTTGGGCGCGCCGGCGATGCGGTTGGCGGCCGAGGTCACCGCCATGAGCGAGGCGGCGACGATGTTGGAGTCCATGCCGACGCCCCAAACGACGCGACCATCAGCGGCCTCCGCCTCGATATAGCTGACCGCCGTCGCATCGGACCCTGCGCCGGCGGCGTGCTGATGGTAGTCGCGCACCTTGAGCCGAATGCCGCAGTTCTTGCCCAGCGCGTCGACATAGGCGGCGATCGGCCCATTGCCGGTGCCGGTGATCTTCTTCTTGAAGCCGTTGAACTTCACCTCGGCGTCGAGAAGACGCTGCTCGGGCGCGCCCGGGTTGGGCACCGTGGTGTGCTCGAAGAACTCCACCGGTGCCTTGCGCTGCAGGTACTCGCGCTGGAAGGTTTCCCAGATCAGCGCCGGCTGGATCTCCTTGCCGGTCTCGTCGGCGATCTGCTGGATGACCTTGGAGAACTCGACCTGCAGCATGCGCGGCATGTCGATGCCGTAGTCGGCCTTGAGGATATAGGCGATGCCGCCTTTGCCCGACTGGCTGTTGATGCGGATGATCGCCTCGTAGCTGCGGCCCAGGTCGGCGGGGTCGATCGGCAGGTAGGGCACCTCCCAGACCTTGCTGTTCTGCGACTGCAGCGCCTTGAAGCCCTTGTTGATCGCGTCCTGGTGCGAACCGGAGAACGCGGTGAACACCAGGTCGCCGCCATAGGGGTGACGGGGATGCACCGGCAACTGGTTGCAGTACTCCACCGTCTGGCGGATCTCGTTGATGTTCGAGAAGTCGATCTCGGGATCGACGCCCTGGGTGTACATGTTCAGACCCAACGTCACGAGATCGACATTGCCGGTGCGCTCTCCGTTGCCGAACAGGCAGCCCTCGATGCGGTCGGCGCCGGCCATGAAGCCCAGCTCGGCCGCCGCCACACCGGTGCCGCGATCGTTGTGCGGGTGCAGGCTGAGGATGATCGAGTCGCGGTACTTGAAGTTGCGATGGCACCACTCGATCTGGTCGGCGTAGATGTTGGCCGAGGCCATCTCCACCGTCGCCGGCAGGTTGATGATCATCTTCTTCCGCGGCGTCGGCTTGTAGACATCGCCAACGGCGGCGCAAATGTCGCGCGCGAACTCCAGCTCGGTGCCGGTGAAGCTCTCGGGCGAGTACTCGTAGACCCACTCCGTCGCTGGGTCGGCATCGGCCAGCTGCCTGACCAGCTTGGCGCCGGACACGGCGATGTCGATGATGCCGGCGTAGTCGAGGCCGAACACGACACGGCGCTGCAGGGTCGAAGTCGAGTTGTAGAGATGGACGATGGCGCGCTTGGCGCCGCGACAGGCCTCGAAGGTGCGCTCGATCAGCTCCGGCCGGCTTTGCGTCAACACCTGGATGGTGACGTCGTCGGGGATCATCTTCTTCTCGATCAGCTCACGCACGAAATCGAAGTCTGTCTCCGACGCGGCGGGGAAGCCGACCTCGATCTCCTTGAAGCCCATCTCGCAGAGCAGCTTGAACATCCTGGTCTTGCGGTCGGAGTCCATCGGCTCGATCAGCGCCTGGTTGCCGTCGCGCAGGTCGACCGCGCACCAGATCGGAGCCTTGGTGATCACCACGTTGGGCCATTTGCGGTCCTTGATGTCGATCGGCTTGAACGGCACGTATTTCTCGCTGGCGCCAGGCATCATCGGTTTCTGCGACATGTCTCTCTCCTGCGCCCCTCGGGGCGGCGAATATCATGAGGGCGTCATCGATCCGGGGCGGGACGCGCCAGACCTGGGGCCCGCGGGCGAGCGGCTAAGCCGTGCTCAGGCCCGCAAGCCGTCGCTAAGTCGCAGCGACGGCCTCGCGCCCGTCGAAACAGCCAGGGAAATGAAGGACATGATCGGGAACCGGAAACGGTAGAGACGGCGGCGTCACAAGGGCGCGGACGCGCCCGACCGGCCTTAGAGGCCGGCGGCGATAAGTCGAAGGCTCCGCAGTCGCCAGATCATGGGCCGGCAAGCTAACGCCCGGCACGCGAATGTCAACCGCCGCGGCGGCGGTGTTCCGCGGCCTACCGGCTGAATTCCCCCATGAACTTCATGATCCAGTTCAGCGCCTCGCGGCTGTAGCGGCCGTTGAAGACCGCCTGGTCGAGGATGATGGCGCCGACGACGATCGGCAGCAGCGGGAACCCGCCGCCCTTGCGTTTGACCGGTTCGCTCGTTGTGGTGCTGATCGAGGTCGGCGGCGCGGCCGTGCCCGGTTGTCGTGCCCATGGCCCGCTCGCCGCGCCGCCGGTGCCCGTGCCGGTGTGTTGGCCACCGGACCAGTGGCCGATCGGGCTGGTGCTGCCCGCCTGGGCCCTGGCCGCGCTCCGCGCCCGCCGGATGAAGACGACCACGCCGACCACGATCGCGCCGATGATGATGAACGGAAGGGCGCCAAGAGCCAGCGGCATCCAGTCCGGCATGCCGCTGGAGGTCTGGGTCGGCTTGCTCTGGCCGGGTCGGGTCGGCTGTGTCGAGGGGCCGGTGGACTGCGACGGTCGGCTCGTGGTCGACGGCCCGGTTGGCTTGGTCGGCGTCAGCACGATCGGTGCGTTGGCGACGTAGCGGTCGTAGGCGATGCCGCCGCCGACCGCGAGCACGGCCACGACCACGAACAGAAAAACCGGCCAACGCGAGCTGCGCTGGGCATCGACCACCGGGCTCGTTGGCGGACGTTGGAAGGTAGCCATGGCCTCTCGCTATCTCATCAGGGTTCGCGTCCGTATCCTGCGCGTTGGCGCGTCCGCTGTCGACCGTGCAGGAAGGCCATGCTACCGCTTGCCGTCGCCGAGTGGACGGCCGAAAGGACGCGCGATGAAGCTGCTGACGACGGTCATTCTGGCGTTCGTCGCCCTCAGCCATCTCGGCTTCCTGGTGATCGAGATGTTCTTCTGGGACCATCCCTTCGGTCGCAAGACCTTCGGCATGACGCCCGAGGTCTCCGCGTCGTCGGCGGTGCTGGCGGCCAATCAGGGTTTGTACAATGGCTTCCTCGCCGCCGGCATCGTCTGGGCGATCTGGTCCGATCGGCGCGATCTGAAGATCTTCTTCCTGGGCTGCGTCGTGGTCGCCGGTGTTTTCGGCGGCCTCACCGCGAAGACCTCGATCATCTTCACCCAAGCGGTGCCGGCGATGATCGGCTTGGCGCTGGTGCTGCTGACACGCAAGCCGACCGCCGCTTGATCCGCCCCGCAATCGGCCCGTGTCTCCGCCGCTGCTGCCCCGCCTGCTGATCCCGCGCCTGCCGTTCTTTTATGGCTGGGTGGTGCTGGGCTGCGTCTGCCTCGCCGGTTTCGCGCGACAGGGTCCGTCCGTGGCGGTGCTGTCGATCTTCGTCACACCGATGACCGAGCATTTCGGCTGGTCGCGCACCGCCATCGCCGGCGCCGTGTCGGTCGGCGGCGTGCTGGCCGCGGTGATCTCGCCGATCATCGGCCCGATGCTCGATCGGCAGGGCGCGCGGCTGGTGCTGACGCTGGCGGTGTTGCTTTCGGGCGTCGCCTGCATGGGGCTGTCGCTGGTACAGTCGCTGCCGGTTTTCTATCTGGTGTTCTGCTTCGCGCGCATGATCTGGGCGGGGCCGTTCGATCTCGGCCTCTACGGCGCGCTCAACGCCTGGTTCGTGACGCACCGCGCTTTCGTCACCTCGATCGCCACCGTGGCGCAGCTCGGCGGGCTGATCGCCTTGCCGTTGATCGCGCAATTCGCGATCGGCGCGGGCGACTGGCGCGACGGTTGGATCGCGGTCGGCGCCACGGTGCTGATCGTCGGCTTCGTGCCGGCCTGGCTGTTGCTCGTGCGCCGGCCCGAGGATGTCGGGCTGGTGCCCGACCGGCTGGCTTCGGCCAACGCGCCGGCGACACCCGTCGAACCACGCTTCAGCCGCGCCCAGGCGATGCGCACGCCGGCCTTCTGGCTGCTCTCGCTTTTCACCGTGCTGGTTTATCCGGTACAGGCCGGCGTCAGCCTGCACCAGGTGCCGCATCTCATCGAGCGCGGAATCTCGCCGCTGGTCGCGGCATCGGTGGTGGGCGTGTTCTCCTCGATGTCGGCGGTCGCGACCATCGGCTTCGGCTATCTCGCGCGGCGCGCGCCGATCCGCTATTCGATGGCGCTGGCGGCGATCCTGCTGGGATCGGGCAGCTTCGGCCTGATCTGGGTCCATGGCGCGCCGGACGCTTATCTGGCGGCGGGTATCTTCGGCATGGGCATCGGCGGCATTCTCACGCTGCTACCGATCGCCTGGGCCGACTATTTCGGCCGCGAGAGCTACGGCGCGATCCGCGGCGTGGCGCTGTCGCTGCAAGTGCTGGCCCAGGCGGTGGGGCCGGTGCTGTCGGGCGTGTTGCGCGATAGCAGCGGCGACTATGTCCTGTCGCTGATAGTCTTCGGCACATTGTCGGCGCTGGCGGTGGTGGCGGCGATGGTGGCACGCAAGCCGCGAGTCGCGGCCTAGCAGCACCCGGAAAGGGCGGACGCGATTGTCGGCACCCCTGCGTCATGGTCTGGCGGCGTTCGCGGTCTGCGCACTGTTGGCGGTAATGGCGGTCAACCGGCTGGCGCCGGACTATCAGAACGCCGACGCCATGCTGCATCCGCTGATGTCGCTGCAGAACACCACGCTGTTCTACTGGGGCCAGAACCGCCTCGCTAACCTGATCCCCTTCCTGCTGTCGTGGATCACCGCGCCCGAGCTCAACATGTGGGCGCATCTCTGGCTCTTCGCCTTCAGCTTCTTCGCCTTCCTGGCGGTGCTGGCCTTCCCCGGCGCGGCGCGGCTCTATGCTGACATCGCCTGGTCGGATCGCTGGCTTGTCTTCCTGACAATGACGTCAGTGAGCCTGCTTGTGCTCCTGCCGCCGGCCGCGTCCGTGCTCCTCGTCGAAGGCCATCCCTACGCGCCGTCGTTCCTGTTGCTGTCGATCGCGGCCCTGACGTTGACGCGTGATGGCGCGGGCCTCCCGTCGATACTGATCGCGCTGCTCTGCCTGTTCGGCGCGATCGGCCTGAATCCCGCCGTCGCGCTGATCTCGCTCTCGCTGGTGGTCCTGTGGCCCGTGGGGCTGGCGGCGCGCAAGATCGCGGTCATTGTCGTCGCCACCCTGATCTGCCTGGCGGTCTGGTTGGCGCTGTCACGGCTCGGGCCGGCGCCACCCCATCCTTACTTCCGCATCAGTCTTGGCTCGCTCGGCGTCGACCTCCGCGACGCGCTGAGCGGCATGCTCGAGGCACTGCGGCCTGCCGGCCTCGCGTTCGTCGCCTGTGCGCTCGGGATCGGCGCCTTCGCCGGCCTCGGCTCGCCGCGCCCTCGGCGCGAGTGGCAGGCCATCGGTTTTCTCGGCGCGCTCGCGGTCGGCTGGTGGATCGCCTTCTCGATGAACGAGTGGGTGAAGACGGCCAACCAGTCGCATTTTCGCTACTTCTCGGTCACCATCCTCGCGCTCGCGATCGCCGCTTCCATGTTGCTGTTCTCGTTCGTGCGCGGCGCGGGTCGAACGGCGAAGGCGCTCTTCGCGGCCGTCTGCGCGGCGATCATCGTCGGCTTTCTGTGGCGCCCGCCCGTCGGCTGGTCGCGCTACGGGGTCGTCGAGAACGTCGCCACCTATGTCGCCTTCGCGGACCGCAACGACGTGCGGTTCGTGGTCGGCGACTACTGGCTCGCCTGGCCGACGGTCTTCGAGCTGGTCCGGCGCGGCAAGCCGGGCTTCGGCCTGGCGTGGCGCGGCGAGGGCAACCGGGCGGCGATCGTCGCGGCGATCGAGGCCGAGCTGCGAAACGGCCGATTGCCGCGCGCGTTGTGCATCGCCGAACCGGCCTCGGACTGCATCGAGGCCGCGTCTCGGGTCAGTGGTTTCGAGTGGGTCGAGGCGCCTCAACCGTGCGCCGATCAATCCTGTCTCGTGATTGAGCTGCGGCGAGCGAATTGACGTCGAACGTGGTGCGCGTAGTGTGTTGAAGGGCGGACCCGGCGCGAAGTCCGGGATGCTCGCAGGGAGTTCGAAAGGCCGCCCGAGCGCGGCATAGGAGGCGTCGTCATGAACACCATCCTCGCGCTGGCCTGGAGCGGCGATGATCTGTCGGCCTTCGAGGTCGCCGCCAGTCTCGCCCACGACATGAGCTCGCATGTCATCGGGCTCGAGCCGCCATCCTATCGCGCGGTCAGCGTCGCCTGGGCCGATGTCGGCATGGGCGGGCCGTTCGACATGCCGATGGCCGACGACGAAGAAGACCGCAAGCGCGTCGAGACGTTGCGCGAGGGCTTTTTCCGCGCCATGGACGCGGCCGGCGTGCCGCGCGCCGCTTCGGCCGAGGCGCTGGACGGCGCGCTGTGGCGCGAGCTCAAGCAGGCGGCGCCATTGGAGATCGGCTCGATCGGCCGCGCCGCCGAGCTGATCGTCGTGCCGCAGCCCGGCGGCCCGGCCAAGGTGCCGGAGAGCCTGTTCGAGGGCGCGCTGTTCGAATCGGGCCGGCCGGTGCTGATGGTGCCGGCGGGCAAGCATCCCAACGTCGGCAAGCACATGGTGATCGCCTGGAACGCCTCGACCGAGACTGCGCGCTGCGTGGCGATGGCCATGCCGCTGTTCCGCCGGGCCGAGAGCATCGAGGTTATCAGCGTCGACGGCGCCATGGTCGATGGACCGAGCAGCGCGGAACTGGCTGTGTCGCTACGACGACGCGGGCTGAAGGTCACGGCGCGGCATCTGCCGGCGGGCAACAAGCCGCCGGGGCCGACGATCGTCGAGGCCGCGCAGGCCTCGGGCGCCGACATGATCGTCAAGGGTGCCTACACGCAGAGCCGACTGCGGCAGATGATTTTCGGCGGCCTGACGCGCCACCTCATCCTGTCGTCGCCGATCCCGGTGCTGTTCTCGCACTGAGGCGGTGACAGCCGTCAGCGCAGGGGAATGACGGCGCCGAAGGAGATCACCGGGCGGCTCGGCACGGCATAGACCGGGGGCGCATAGTACATCGGTGCGGGCGCGACGTAGACCGGCGCCGGCGCGTAGTACACCGGCGCAGGGTGATACACACGCACGTGGCCCGGCGGCACGTGGTGATAGTGGTGGTGGTGATGGTGGCCATGACGCTTGTGGCCCCTGTCGCCGGCCTGGGCGACACCAGGGGCTCCAAGCGCCAGGATGAACGCCGAAGCCGCGGCGATCGCGACGGTCCGTCTCGCTGTCATGGTTTGCCTCCTTGGTGATCACGACTGTGGCGAGAGATTGGGGCGGAAAAAAGGGCGCAGGACGCGTGCGATTTGTGACTGTGGCCGGCGAGGGGGAAGGAACCATGGGCGAGCGTCAGCGTGCGATCATCGAACCCGTCGTGCGCGACCTGCTGGCGTCGGCCGGCGGTGACGCGATCTTGACCATCACGGCGACAAACACCGACGGCGAGGAGGTCTGGGTCCAGCTGATCGAAGGCGGCTCGCTCAACACGCAGTATCCGCTCGACGACGAGCCGGTGAAGCGGCTGGGGATCCTGGGAGTCTTCGGCACGCTCAAGGTGCCGCTGATCGAGTGGGAGGCCCTGAATTTTGCGACATTCGATGTCGCGGGCATCGCGTCCTGGGACGTCGCCTTCGTGATTGATCAGCTTTTCGTCAGATTGCTGAAATGCAACGACGCCGGCTATCAGCCGGCGTCGTCTCTCGAGGCGTAGGGCGCGCTCAGGCCTGGGGCGGCGCCGGCGGTGCCGGCGGCGGCGGCTCGCTGGGGCGGGCGCGGCGATCGGCCATGAACTGGTCGAACTCGGCCTTGTCCTTGGCGGCGCGCAGCTTGTCGAGGAAGTCGCGGAACTCGCGCTGATCGTCCTCGAGGCGGCGCAGCGTCTCCTCACGGTACTCGTCGAAGGCGACGTTGCCGCTCGACGGGTGGCGGCTCCAGCCGCGCTTCCACGCCTTGTACTTGTCCTTGGGGCTCATGCCGTCAGGCATGTGCCAGTGGCCGGCGCGGCCATGCTTCCAGCAACCCATGCGCCCACTTCCTTTCATGTAGAAGAGGATGGCCAGCCCGATCGGCCAGAACAGAACGAAGCCGACGACCATCAAGGCGATCCAGGCCGGCTTGCCCCAATCGTCGAGTTTCTGCACCAGGCCCATCAGGCCCTCCATGTTAATGTTAACGACATTTACATTGGGGTAGGGCCCTGGGG
The DNA here is from genome assembly GCA_022844045.1 of Reyranellaceae bacterium. Taxonomy (GTDB): domain Bacteria; phylum Pseudomonadota; class Alphaproteobacteria; order Reyranellales; family Reyranellaceae; genus JAFAZJ01. The sequence continues at coordinate 10,583 of JALHMM010000081.1, forward strand.
ATGTCAAGTCCTGCCCAGGCCCAATCCGTTCAAATAGACCAGCACCGCCGATTCCAGCAGCTCGTCGGCCTCCATCGGCAGCCGGCGCCGCCCGGCGTCGCCGCGGCCGAACAGCGAGGCCACGCCGTGCGCGACCGCCCAGATATGCAGGCTGACCATCAGCACCGGTGGCCGCTTGCCTGAGGGCAGCTGCGCGCACAGCGTCTCGGTCGCGCCGCGCAGCACGCCAAAGGCTCGGTCGCCGGCGGCGCGCAGCTCCGGCGTGGCGTCGGGCGACAGACCCGACTCGAACATCGCCGAGTAATAGGCATGCTCGGTCCGGGCGAAATGCAGATAGGCCCGGCCGACATGATGGAAGGCGATCATCGGCTCGGGCTTGCCCTCGTTCCACGCCTTGGCCAGCGCCGCCTCGAAGCGCTCGAAACCCTGCGCGGCGACATCGGCCATCAGCGCGTCGCGGTCGCGGAAATGCCGGTAGGGCGCCGCCGCGCTCACCCCCGCCGCGCGCGCCGCCTCGGCGAAGGTGAAGCCGGCCGGGCCCTTCTCGCCGATCAACGCGCGCGCGGCCTGGATCAGCGCCTCGCGCAGATTGCCGTGGTGATAGCCACGTTCGCGGTCTTTCCAGCTCATGTTAAAGTCTCTTACATCAGCGCCGCCGCCGCCGCACGCGACGTGTCGTATTCATCATGACCCTGTAGACATTTGATAACGGAGCGTGTACTCACTTTTACACCACTGAATGGGAAATTGGGGGACAAGGTGATGGAACAGCTCAACGCCCGCCGGCGATACGTCCTCGATGTGATCCTTCCCCAGGTCGTGCCCAGCAGCTACGGCGACGCGAAGTTCAAACTCATCGACAGCAAGTGGAAGCCGGGTGCGGGCTATACGACCTGCGGCGGGCTGCCGGCGCATGTCGCCAACCAGCTCGGCGTGACGGACAAGTGCAGGGCGCAAGGCATCGTCGGATCGGGCCTCGCCAGCCTGCGCGACGCGGCGATGATGCAGAACGCCTGGGTCCACCACGACCTTCAGCTGCGCTGGTTCGCCAACGACATGAAGATCGAAGGCACCATGAAACGCCCCAAGCCCGGCGATCTCTATTTGCTCTGCAGCGGCGAGGAGAGCGCGCACAAGACCAATTGCATCTGCCTCTCCACCAAGACGAAGGGTCGACCCGCCAAGGTCGAGCATGTCGGCGTCATCATCAGCGCCGAGGGCACGCTGTGGAAGACCGCCGACGCGGGCCAGTCCAACGGCAACGCGCAATGCGCCAAGTACTGCGATCGCACGTTCAATCCAGGCACCGGCCTGCTCACCGGCGAGACCGATGGCACGGGCGGCAGGCCGATGCGCCGCCTGTGCGGCTGGCTCGACATCGACAAGTATCCGTTCACCAAGTTCCCGGTCTAGCCGCGCGCGTCTGCCGCCAGCGGTCGCGGCGTCGACCGCTGTGCGTCGATGCGCATTGTCGCCGTCTCGTCGATCGCGCCCCTGGCGCCACATCGAGCATGTCGGCAAGGTCGTCAGCGCCGAGGGCACGCTGCCGAAAACCGCTGACGCGGCCGGATGGATGTCGACAAGTTCCCGTTCCTGAAATGCGCGAACTGATCATCCGGCCCCGGTCACGCGGCGGTTTCAGCGAATCGCAAGACCCAATCGCGCTGATGGCCAGTGTCGGGTACGGCGACGCCGCGCGCTTGCGCGATCTTGTCGAACGCGATCCTCGGCCCGACTCCCATGCACACCAAGGCGCAGGCAGCGACAAGCGATGATCGTCCGATTCCGGCGCGGCAGTGCACAGCCACCGCCTTTCCGTTGCCCAGCATATCGGCGAGCCGTTGCGCCAGCGACCTCGCCTCGCGCGCGGAGGCGGGTACCCCTCGATCTGGAATGGGGAACGAGATGAACTCGATGGCGCGGGTGCGACACAATTCGGGTTCAAGGCGCAGTTCGAGTTCGAAGACCTCGCCGTGCTCAAGGAGGCTGACGACGGCGTCGATGGCCTGCGTTTGCCATCCGGCGACCTCGTCTTCGAGCCATTCGCCGGCCCGTGGCCGTGCCATGATCGCGAGGCGGCCGGGCCGCGGTGTGTCGACCCAATAGACCGACGACAGCATCATCCCGGCAGTCCCAGCGTCGACCACAACTCGTCGACGCGCTTCACCACCGCCTCATCCATCGCGATCTTGGTGCCCCACTCGCGGTTGGTCTCTCCCGGCCACTTGTTCGTCGCGTCCAGCCCGATCTTGCTGCCCAGCCCCGACACCGGACTCGCGAAGTCGAGATAGTCGATCGGCGTGTTCTCGACCGCGGTGATGTCGCGCGCGGGATCCATGCGGGTGCTGATCGCCCACATCACGTCCTTCCAGTCGCGCGCGTCGATGTCGTCGTCCACGACGATCACCCACTTGGTGTACATGAACTGCCGGAGATAGCTCCACACGCCCATCATCACGCGCTTGGCGTGGCCGGCGTAGGCTTTCTTCATCGACACCACGGCGATGCGATACGAGCAACCCTCGGGCGGCAACCAGAAATCGACGATCTCGGGAAACTGCTGCCGCAGCAGCGGGATGAACACCTCGTTGAGCGCCTCGCCCAGCACGCTCGGCTCGTCGGGCGGCCTTCCGGTGAAGGTCGAGAGATAGATCGGATCGCGCCGCATGGTCATCGCGCTGATGGTGAACACCGGGAATTTCTCGACGCTGTTGTAGTAGCCGGTATGGTCGCCGTAGGGACCCTCGTCGCCGTAGTCGTCGAGGCTGACATGGCCCTCGAGCACGATCTCGGCCTCCGCCGGCACTTTCAGCGGCACCGTCTTGCAATTCACCAGGTCGACCTTGCGGCCGCGCAGCAGGCCGGCGAACTGGTACTCCGACAGGGTGTCGGGCACCGGTGTGACGGCTGCGAGGATGGTGCCGGGATCGGCGCCGATCACCACCGCCGCCGGCAATGGCTCGCGCTTGCCGGCCTTCTGCCAGCGCGCGTGATGCTGCGCGCCGCCGCGATGCTTGAGCCAGCGCATCAAGGTCTGGTTCTTGTTCAGCACCTGCATGCGGTAGATGCCGAGATTGAAGCTGTCCTGCCGGTCGCCTTTGGGATTGGGTCCCTGCGTCACCACCAGCGGCCAGGTGATCAGCGGCGCCGGTTCGCCCGGCCAGCAGGTCTGCACCGGCAGGCGCGACAGGTCGATGTCGTCGCCCTTGAGCACGATCTCCTGGCAGGGCGCGGTGCCGCCGAGAATGCCCTCGCCGATGGTGCGCGGCTTCATCGCCATCACCGTGCGCAGCAGCGGCAGCATATCGAGCGCCTCGCGCCAGCCGCCGGGCGGCTCGGGCTGGCGCAGGAAGGCCAAAGTCTCGCCGACCTCGCGGAGCTGGTGCGGCTCGCGATCCATGCCCCAGGCGACGCGCTCGACCGTGCCGAAGAGGTTGACCAGCACCGGCATGTCGTAGCGTGAGCCGTCGTCGCGCACGGCATTCTCGAACAGCACCGCCGGGCCCTTCTGCTCCAGCAGCCGGCGGTGGATCTCGGTCATCTCCAGCTTCGGCGATACCGGCGCCTTGACGCGCACCAGACGGCCCTCGCGCTCGAGGCGGGCGATGAAGTCGCGAAGCGAGGCATAGGGCATGGTCGGGGTCCGGCCGGTGTGACGACCCCGTTATAGCCGAGTGGTTTGTCGGGTGGGCCAACGCTCATGGTGAAATTGATACCTTCCCCCGCCGGCGGGGGAAGGTGGCGCGAAGCGCCGGATGGGGGTGGTTGTCGAAGACGAAGGCGAGGTCACCAGACAGATCACGTCTGGTCGCGAGAGCCCCCCCCATCCGTCAGCGCTTCGCGCTGCCACCTTCCCCCGCCAGCGGGGGAAGGTAAGAAAGTGATAACCCTTGGTTCGTCGGGAAAGGGGGAACCTCGCGTCGCCTCAGCGGTTCTAGCCATTCGGGAAGGCGGGTTCTCCGCCATGATCCCCCAGCCACGGACGGATTCCATGTCGAGCGAGGACCTGCACGCGCCGCGTGAGCGGCTGAGCGCCAAGACCCTGGCGATGCACCAGGCCATTACCTCGCTGATGGAGGAACTGGAGGCAACCGACTGGTACCGCCAGCGCGCTGACGACTGCGACGACGAGGCGCTCAAGGCCATCCTGCTGCACAACATGCGCGAGGAAATCGAGCACGCGGCCATGGCGTTGGAATGGCTGCGGCGCAACGATTCCGAGTTCGACAAGCAGCTCCGGACCTATCTGTTTTCCAGCGGCGACATCACCGAGGTCGAGCACAAGGCTGAGAAGCCGTAGCGGCGCCGTATGCTATATTGATCCCGGCACCACGTGACGGGGTTCGTCGATGCCGATTCTGCTCGGCTTGAGTTACGCGCTCAATATTCTCTGCATCGTCCATGCGATTCGCACCGGCCGGGCCAATTACTGGCTCTACATCCTGGTCCTGGTGCCCGGCATCGGCTCGCTCTGCTACCTGTTCATAGAGCTGTTGCCCGCGGCGCGCGGCACGCGTACCGGCCGCAATGTGGAGGTCGGCCTGCGCCGCGCCATCGATCCCGATCGGGCGCTGCGTGAAGCCCAGCTTGAGTGGGATCGCACCGGCACGCCCAAGGCGGGGCTGGAACTGGCCGAGCAGCAGGTCTCGCGCGGTAACCACGCGGCGGCGCGCCTGCTCTACTCCCGGATCATGACCGGCATGTACGAGTTCGATCCAGCCATGCTGATCGGCCGGGCGCGGGCGGAATTCGAGGCCGGCGATTTCGCCGCCGCGCGTCGCTCCCTGGAGCTGGTGCAGGAGCATAATCCCGGCCATGTCTCGCGTACCGGCCATCTGCTATACGCCCGCTCCCTGGAAGGGCTGGGCGAGATCGGCAAGGCGGCCGAGGAATACGAGGCGCTGGTGCTGACCTACCCGGGACCGGAGGCCAAGGCCCGTTTCGCGCTGATGCTCGAGGCCAATGGCCGCGAGGCTCGTGCGCGCGCGCTGTTCGCCGAGCTGGTGCGCACGCAGGACCAGTGGCGGCAGAGCTTGCTGCCCGAGGATCGCGAGTGGTTCGACCTGGCGCGCAGCAAGGTGGGTTAAGGCAAAAGCATGAAACGCTATTGGGTGGTTGGCGGCGAATACGCCGATACGAGCTTCAGCACATTGGCGCCGGGCAAGGCCGAGGAGCGATTGGGTCCGTTCGACAGCTACAACGAGGCGCTGAAGACGTGGTCGGGCCGCGCCTGGTCGACCGTCGACAGCGCCCAGACACGCTACGTGCTGGTGACCGAGGATGTCGGCACGCAGGCCGCGACGCTGTACTGGGTGGTCGGCGGCGAGTTCGCCGACACGAGCTTCAGCAAGCCGGCGGCGGGCAAGCGGCTGGAGCGCATCGGCCCGTTCAGGACGCAGGAAGAGGCGCACAAGGTCTGGCAGGGCAAGGCCTGGTCGACCGTCGACGACGCGCTCAGCCAGTACCGCATCGAGATCGAGACGCACGTCGAGGACGATTGAACGCGCTCCTCAGGGCAGGGCTATCGCACATGGATCCTGGATTTGCCTTCCCCCGGAGGGGGAAGGTGGCGCGCGTAGCGCGACGGATGGGGGATGGTTCAACGAAATCGATGTTCGTCTTCGACATCCCCCTTCCGCCCTTCGGGCACCTTCCCCCTCCGGGGGAAGGTAAGGCCATGTCAAACCGGCTGTATGCTATCGTCGTGGTGCTCGGAGTGCAGTCGCCGTGAACGCCCCCCGCGAGTTCGAGGACCTGCTGACGCGCGAGGGGCGGCGCGTGCTGGCGGGCACGCATGGGCTGGTGGGCGCGCTGGCCGATCCACGCACGCGCTTCCTGTCGGCGGAAGGGCTGATCGATCGGACGAAGGCCGCGCGCCTGCGCGCGCTGCTGGATCACGCGCTGCCGTCAACCTTGGAACGCATCGACCGGCCGATCCCGCCCGACACGATCTGGAAGATGCGCGCGGACTACAGCGAGACGCTGCCCAAGGCGACGCGCACCTCGACCATCTACTTCGATCGCGCCAGCGAGCCTGGCGTGCGCGCGGCGCGGCGGATCGGCCTCGACGCGATGCTGCGCTCGGCGAGCTTCCACGCCTTCGCCCAGGCTTTGGCCGGACGCGCGCTGGCGCCGAAATTCGGCCGGCAGGTGCTGTGCTACGGGCCCGGCGACTACGCCGGTCCGCACAACGACCATCATCCCGGCAATCCCAAAGCGCGCGCCGGCTACGTCGACCTGCATCTGTCGTTGTCGAGTCCCGCCGTCGCCCATCAATGGCTGGTCTATGCCAAGGCCGGCCATCTCAGCGAGATCGTGCCGGTCCACGGCGCGGCGATGCTCACCGCCTATCGCTTGCCGTTCTGGCACTACACCACGCCGTTGGTCGCCAAGCCGGGACAGGAAGCGAAGGCGCGTCGCTGGGTGTTGCTCGGGACGTTCCTGTACGCTTGAGATTTGCCGCTACGCTTTCGTCCGTCGCGTCTCGGGCGGCGTCCCGTTCTTGCGGCGGAGGTCGGCGATGAAGTCGTCGGTGCGGGCCAGGCCCTCGCGCGCCTCTTTCATCACCGCCGCGTCGATCGTGCGCACGAGGTCGTAGGGCTTCTTTGTTTGCTCGCAGACAAGGCCGCGCACGACGACCTCGGCGCGGCCCTGCGTGTTGATCTCCCGGATGGCGGCGCGCGTGGCGTCGGCGACGCGCAGCACGGCGTCGGGCGAAGTCCAGAGGTCGCGCTCCTCCGCCTCGCCTTCACCCTCGGCCTGACCCATCAGCCAAAGCCCGAGCGCCACCGTCGCCTGATCCTCGCCGTGGCCGTAGAGCAGCTCGCGGATATCCAGGAAATGCTCCCGCACCAGCACGGGATCGAGCGTGGCGATGTCGACGTCGTGGCGAAAATCCTTCGGCCCATCGGCACCGGCGACGAGGGCGGGAATCACGACGGTGGCGCGGCCGTCGCGCAGCAGCGCGGGCAGGATCTCGCGCGCCGCGTTGGCGATGCGCCGTGTCGGTTCCGGCGTGGCCACGTCATCGCCCAGCGCGTCGCTGGCCCTGTCTTCAAGCCAGTCCGCGAAGAACTCGAGATAGGCATCGGCACCTTCGGCCCGAAGCAGATCGCCGGCGCTGGACAGGTCGTCCTTGGACTTCGGCGCCGTCGCCGACACCGAATTGCCGGCGCGATGGGCGCCGCCGGCGTCGATCACCGCGCCGCCACCGCGGCGGCGCGAGAACACCACCGCGATCACGATCGCCGCGACCAGGGCGCCCGCCAGACCCAACCAGATCGTGTCCATTCACCGATCTCCCCCCCACCCCGCTGGGGCGTTTCGACTCCGGCTGTCATGCCGAGCATAGCGAGGAATCCCGTGAAGCCGCCTGGATTCCTCGCAATGATCGGAACGAGGGCGTGGCTCACTCTTCCCGCCCGTCGTTCTAGGATTTCCGCGCGACGCTCCCGGCGTTGGCTTTCTCGATGGCGTCGAGCGCGAGCAGTGCCGTCTTCATGACTTGCTGGTCGATGGCGTAGCGGAAGTCGAAGCCCGGCGCGGTGCCGAAATTCGGCAGCGCCACATCGGCGCGGCCCGATTGATAGAACGCCGCCCACGCGGCGCGCGCGGCATCGGCCATGCGCGGCACAGTCTCGACCTGTCCGTCCAGCTCGCGGCCACTCAGGTTCCTGGCTTCGGACATCAGATGCGCCCCAAGCGCCACGACGTGGATGTCCTCGTCATGGCCGCGCAGGACGTCGCGTACGCCGAGCTCGAAATCCTCGACCAGCGCGCGATCGATCGCCGCGAAATCGAGCTCGCGGTGAAAGTCCCCGCTTCCCGCGGCGCCGACGACGAGCGCCGGTATCGTGACGGTGGCGCGACCCTGCGCACGCAGATCAACCAGCGCCTGGCGCGCGGCATCGACGACGCGCCGCGTCGGCCCCGGCTGGGCGACGTCGCCACCGAGATCTTCCAGCGCTCGATCCTCGATCCAGGTTGCCAATGCGCAAAGATAGGCATCGCCGCCCTTCGCGCGCAGCAACTCGCCGGCGGTCATGTCCGACTCGTCGATGGCGGGCGTCGTTGGTGTCGTGACCGCCACCGTTGGCGCGGGCGAGCTCTCCACTGGGCGGGCCGGCGAGCTGGGTCGCGGCGCGTCGATCACGTCGCCGCCGCTCTTGCGCCGCCAGATCAGCACCACGATGATCGCGCCCAACGCGGCGGCGAGTCCTATCCAGACCGCTTGCATCCTGACCTCCAGCGGCAATTGGAGCCGCCGCATACGGATTTCAAATTCACCTTCCGCCGGAGGGGGAAGGTGGCGCGCAGCGACGGAAGGGGGATGTCGAAGACGAACGCAGGAGTCCGTCTTCGACATCCCCCATCCGCCCTTCGGGCACCTTCCCCCTCCGGGGAAGGTAAGACCAAGTCGAATGGGCCATATGCGATCGACCTCCAGCGGCGCGCTATCGCGACGTCGTGCGCTCGCTTTCCTCGAACGCCGTGATGATCGTCCGCAGCTGTGCCGCGTCGACCGAACGGCGCGTATCGAAGGTCTGGCCCTTGTCGTCCCGGCCGATCGCCACCAGCGCGATGTCGGCTCTGCCGTCGCGATCTATGTCGGCGACCGCCCGCCGCGCCGCCTCGATGATCCGCACGGTGTCGTCGTCCGTCTCGCAATCCCCTGGGGGCATGTCCTCAAAGACCTGGGTCTCGATCCAGTCCGCCAGGGCGCGCACGCGCGGCGGCTCGCGGCGCCACTCAGTCATCTCGCGCACGTCGAGGTAGCCGTAATTGGCCACGGCGCGCTCGAGCTGGGCGATGTCGATCTCGCGCCGGAAGTCGCGCGCGCCCGTTCCGTCGACCACTAGTGCGGGCAGCTCGACCACGCCGCGCCCCTGCGCGAGGATGATCGGCATCGCCGCGCGCGCGGCGTCGGCGATGCGCCGTGTCGGTCCGGGTCGCTCGGCCGCGGTACCGAGCTCCTCCGACGCCTCGGCCTCCAGCCAGTCAGCGAAATGCTGGAGCGGTTCGTCGGCGCCGTCCGCCTTGAGCATGTCGCCGGCGCTGAGGTCCTGCTCGTCGGGGTCCGGCGCCGTCGGCGTGATCGCCGGCGAGTTTGCCTGCCGTGGCGCCTCGATCACCTCGCCGCGGCGCCGGTTCAGCAATGCGTAAACCGCCACGGCGACCGTGACGATGACGGCGGCGATGAGCCAAATCTCCATCACGCCCTCCAGTGACGCGCCGCCTCGACGAGGGTGGCGCCGTCGATCGCCAGATCGATGTGCTTGGGGCCGTCGCGGTCGGCTGCGATGTAGGGCAGGGTGATGCGCGCGCGGCCCTCGGCCTGCAGCGCCGGCCAGGCCTTGCCGGCGGCCTCGGCGATGCGGGTGACGGCCATGCGGTCGGCGGCGAGATCGATGCCGGTGTCACGCGAGGCGCGCTTCACCAGCCACTCCGCCAGGGCGCCGATCTGCGCGTTGCGCGTGGTGTCGGCGGCATAGCGGCCGGCGCTCACGCCCTCGGGCGCGATCTCCCAGCGCTTGTCGCCACCGGGCGGCGGCGGCGCCTTGGGCTTGGGCGCCTCGACGACGTCGTTCTTCGGCCGGCGCAGGGCGCGGAAAGCCGTCGCGACGGCGATGACGGCGACACCGGCGAGGATGATCCAGATCAGTCCCATCCGCCCAGTCTACAACGGGCGGTTCACCGGTACGACGCTGATCGAGTTGCGCGGCTGGCCCTCGATCACCCGGTCGGTATAGGTCAGGTAGACCAGCACGTTGCGCTTGGCGTCGTAGAAGCGCACGACCTGGGTGCGCTTGAAGATCAGCGAGGCGCTGGCGCTGAAGACCTCGCGGCCGTTCTTCAGCTTCTTGACCTTCTCGAGGTCGATGGTGCCGACCTGGCGGCAGGCGATCGAGGCCTCGCCGGGATCCTCGGCCAGGCCCAGCGCGCCCCTGACGCCGCCGGTCTCGGCGCGCGATAGGTAGCAGGCGACGCCGGCCACCTCGGGATCGTCGAACACCTCGACCTTGATCTTGTCGTTGGGCCCGAGCCACTTGAAGCGGTAGCTGGCGGCGCCGACTTCCTCGGCGGCGGCGCCGAGCGCGACCGATCCCAGCGCCAGCCCGACGAGAGCGGCGGCGAAGCGGACGAGGTGGCGGTTCATCGGAGACTCCCTATGGGCGCGCAGGTAAGGCGCTGTCAGGATATGTGCGCTGAGCCGGTTGGCGGCAAGGGAGTGGCGCATGCGTGGGATCCTCATGGCAGCGGTGGCCGGATGTCTATCGCATGTAGTGATTCCACACCTACCTTCCCCCGCTGGCGGGGGAAGGTGGCGCGAAGCGCCGGATGGGGGTGGTTGTCAAAGACGAACGGGATATCTTCCAAAGACCACGTCTGGCCGCGCGAGCCACCCCCCAACCTCAGCGCTTCGCGCTGCCACCTTCCCCCGCCAGCGGGGGAAGGTAGGATCGCGGCCGCCATATGCGATCGCTCTTGCGGTTGTCGGATGGCTTGGCGTGGTGGATGGCGCGCTAGCCCAGGAGCCACGCTACGACGCCGCGGCGGAGCAGTGTCGGCCATACCGCAAGGGCGTGCTTGACCGCCAATGGCAGGTCAGCGCGCCGCGCAGTCCGCAGCCCGTCGGCCAGCCCGTCGCCGTCGGCCTGCGGGAGAAGTATGCGGACACCGGGCATCGCCTGCTTGTCCGCGCCCGCATCGTTGGCGCCGCCGCGCCGCTCGAGTCGAAGCCGGTTCTCATGGTCGACGACAGCTTCGCCAACGTGGAGTTTCCGCGCGATTTCCCGCCGACGCAGCCGCTCGGGCCGGGCGCCTACACCGTGCTGTGGCAGCTGGCGGAGACCGGCGGCTTCCTGGCCTGCGACGGCTTCGTCATCCGCTAGCGGGCTGTGGCGCGCGGGTGGCGAGGAAGATGCCGGGCAGGATCAGTGCCGCGCCTGCGACGTGATACCAGCTGGGCCGCTCGGCCAGCACCATCCACGCGAGCGCCGCGGTGTAGAGCGGGCCGAGATACATGTAGATCGCCGTGCGCCCGGCGCCGAGCTCGCGCAGGGTGAAGGAGAAGGCGGCGTAGGCGGCGACGCCCGGCACGATGGCCAGGATCAACCACGCCGCGATCGTCGGCCAGCCCAGCGGCGGTGGTCCGACGACGGCCGCTTCGATGACGGTGATCGGCAGCAGGACCAGCGCGCCGGCGCCGATCGCCGCGGTCAGGCGCTCGGTCGAATCGAAGGCGCTCGACCAGCGCTTCAGCAGCACCGTGTAGATCGACCACGACAGCGCCGACGCCGCGATCCACAGATCGCCGCGCGTGAACTCGACCGCCAGCAGCCGCGCCGGCTCACCCTTCATGAGGATCAGCAGCAGGCCCGCCAGGCAGAGCGCGATGCCGGCGATCTGCGAACCGCCCAGCCGCTCGGCGAGGAAGATGCGCGCGATGATCACGATGCCGACGGGGCAGGCGGCGTAGATCAGCCCGATATTGGTGGCCGTCGTGGTGCGCGCGCCGATGTAGACGAAGGCGCCGCAGATCCACATGCCGAGCGCGCCGAGAATCAGCAGCTGCCACGCCTCGCGACCCAGCGCCGCGCGCTTGCGCCACAGCGCGGCGCCGACGAAGGGCAGCAGGAACAGGCAGGCCAGCGTCCAGCGGCCAAAGGCCATCGCATGCGGCGCGAGGAAGTCGACACTGCGCGCGACAAGATGATTGACGGCGAAGAACGCCGGCATGGTGAACAGGAACACCCAGGCGAGGGCGAGACGAAAGGCGGGCGACACGACCGCCAGTCTAGCGCACGATGCGCGCGTGCCGGCGATGCCTGTCATCCTCGGGGCCGCGGACGGCCCCGAGGATGACAGGTGCGGCTGACTAACCGCTCGCCACCTATTCGGTGATGATCCCGCAGACGATCCGATCGCCGGCGTTGCCGGTCGCATCGGTCTTATGGTCGTCGGCGTTGGCGTGGATGATGATCGACGAACCGTCGGCGTCGAACAGGGAACTCGGCTGGCCTTTGGCCAGTGTGATCGCCGTGTTCAGCACCTCCACGGTCAGATCCCCGTTGGCGGGGATGTGAAGGTTCGGCATGTCGCCGGCGTGCGCGCCCTCAGCGGACGCAAGACCATGCTTCTTGCCGGTGGGATTGAAGTGGCCTCCCGCCGTGGTGAAGGGCGGCTCGCATTTCCCGACCGCATGGATGTGGAAGGCTTTCTCGCCCGGCGGCAGGCCCTTCACCGTCATCTTGAGCAGGACGCCGTTGGGGGTCTGCATGAGACTGGCGGTGCCGACGTCCTTTCCTGTCGTGTCCTTGAGCGTCGCCTTCGCGGTCTGCGCCGCGGCGGGGAGCGTGAGGCAAGCCATCGTGAGCAGCGTTGCGGCGGCGAGTGGCAAGCGATCAACTCTCATGGAGTCCTCCATGCGCCTGTGCGGGAAGGGCAATCGCTGGTCAACACTGCCTGAATCGCCGGCCCGGTCAAGCCGCGCGGATTCTCAGACCGGCTTCAGCCCTTCCCGGGGAACTTCGCCACCGGCTTCCTTCACCGCGGCGCGGTAATGCGCCTCGCTGTCGAAGGGCTCGTATTTCGGGTAGTCGCGCGGCGGGCGCTTCACCGGCTCGCCGGTCGAAGGATCGAGGAAGATAGGCTTGGCGTCGCGGCCGATCACCGGGATGAGGCGGCCCCAACGGCTGAAGACGCGGCGCATCGAGGCGGAGAAGTCGACATAGGTGTCGAACTCGAGCTTGTCCTTGGCGAAGATCGTCTCGAAGGTCGTCACGAACTCGTCGACGAAGGGCTTCTCGACCAGGCCCATGTTCGAGATCATCCAGCAGCGGTCCTCGAACACCCAGTAGACACTGAGCCCGATGAATTCCTTCTGCCGGTTGAAGTAGGGGAAGAAGGGGAAAGCGCGGCAGGCGAGCGTGCGGTTGTGGCGCTCGCAAAAGGCCGCCCCCTTGCATTCGACGGCGCAGGCGCCGTTGTGCAACTCCTCGACGATCAGGCGCGTGGCGGCGTCATAAGGCTTGAAGCGGTGCCACAGATCGGTGCGCGACTTCAGGAAGGCGAACTCGCTCTTCTCGACCACCGGCACCGCCATTTGTGTCGAGCAGCAATAGGGCGAGCCGTTGTTCAGCGGCGAGCATTTCTTGCCGCAGTCGAAGCGCGACACCGGCGCTTCGAAGCCCTCGTAGAGCTTGGCGAAATCCTCGGGCTTCAGCTTCGGTGACGGCATGCGGCTCGGACGTGTTGGCGGAACGCGGCTCGCTTGTAGCGGTTCCGATTGTTAAGGACCAGTTACGGATTTATTGCCCTTGCGCTGCGAAGGGTCATGCATGCACCCGCCACACCGTGGTTTCGCGTAAGCCCCGGTTCTCGAGCTGCAGCGAGGTGGGGATATCGTAGCGCGCCAGCTCCTCGAGCCGGTCGGCCGTGAAGTAGTTGCGTCCTGGGTCGCCCAACAGCACCAGCCGGCCTGTCGCGGCGTGTCCCCGCAGCCAGTCCATCGCCCGCGCCGTCATCTCGCGCTCGTAGCAGACATCACCGGCGATCACGACGTCGGCCTCGGGCGAACCAGGCGGACCCTGCAGCCAATCCATGTCGCTGGTCTCGATGGCGAGGCCGTTGGCCTCGGCATTGAGCCGCATGGCGGCGATCGCCACCGGGTCGATCTCGTTGCCGACCACGCGGCTCGCACCACAGCGCGCGGCGGCCAGGCTGGCGACACCGCAGCCGGCGGCGAAATCGATCACGTGCTTGCCCCTGACCATGTCGGGATGGGCAAGCAGATAGCGTGCCACGGCCTGGCCGCCGGGCCAGCAGAACGCCCAATAAGGTGGGTCGACGTTCTGCGTCTCCAGCCAGTCCTCGGTGGCCTGCCAGATCGGCAGATACTCCGCCGCCAGCCACAGTCTCAGCTCCGGCACCATCGCCGGCTTGCCCAGCGCGGTGTAGGTACGGATGAAGCCGGCGGGATCCTCGGGTGCGCGCGCCATCAGAAGCGCGCCGCGAGGATGCCGACCAGCAGGATCCAGCCCAGCCAGCGATTGGCGCGGAACTTGTGCAAGCAGTCGGCGGGGTCGTGCGGCTTCACCGTGCCGACCTGCCAGGCGAGGTGCGCCGCCACGCCGGCCAGGCCGAGCCAGTACGGCCAGTCGATCGCCGCCAGCCAGCCGGCGACGCCGAAGCAGATCACGGTGATCGTGGCGAACAGTGTCAACCAGGTAAGCGGCGCATGCTGGAAGCGGCGCGCGGTGGAGCGCACACCGACAATGGCGTCGTCGCGCTGGTCCTGCATGGCGTAGATCGTGTCGTAGACCAAGGTCCAGGCGATGCCGCCGGCATAGAGCGCCAGCGCGGCGAGCGAGACGCGCCCATTGGCCACCACGTCGCCCATCAGCGCCCCCCAGTTGAAGGCGAGCCCCAGCACGACCTGCGGCCACGAGGTCACGCGCTTCATCAGCGGATAGATCGCGATGACCAGCAGCGAGGCCAGGCCGACGACGATGGCGTTGAGGTTGAAGGAGAATAGCACGGCGGCGCCGATCGCCGCCTGCGCGACCAACCAGACCAGCGCCTGGCGCGGCGTGACCTCGCCGGCGGGCAGTGGCCGGTCGCGCGTACGCTCGACCTGGGCATCGATCTTGCGATCAAGCAGGTCGTTCCAGGTGCAGCCGGCGCCGCGCATGGCGACGGCGCCGACGAAGAACAGCGCCATCCAGATCGCCCAGGCGATGATCTGCTCGCGTGTCTGAAGCGGCGCGAACAGGCTGATCGACCACCAGCAGGGCGCCAGCAGCAGCCGCCAGCCGATCGGCCGGTCCCAGCGCGCCAGGCGGCCATAGGGCCGCGCCCAACCCGGCAGCAGGCGCAAGGTCCAGTGCCGCGGCCTGATGTCGGTGAAACCCTTGACGGTCATGTCGCCATCATGGGCGGCGGTGATGCTATGCTCAATCGCCATGACGCCGCGCCTATTCATAGAGGACGATCTCGCAGCGGGCGCGGCGCTGAGCCTCGACGGGCCGCGCGCGCACTATCTGCGCGACGTGTTGCGCCTGGGCGTCGGCGCCGAAGTGCTGCTGTTCAACGGCCGCGACGGCGAGTGGCGGGCCGAGGTTACCGCGACGGCCAAACGTTCGCTCGAACTCGGCATCGACATGAAGACGAGAGTGCAGACGGCGGAGCCCGATCTGTGGCTGTGCTTCGCGCCGGTCAAGAAGGCGCGCATCGACTTCATCGCCGAGAAGGCGACCGAGCTCGGCGTATCGGCGCTGCTGCCGGTGATCACCCGGCGCACAAATGTCGAGCGCGTCAACGTCGAGCGCCTGCGCGCCAACGCCGTCGAGGCGGCGGAGCAGACCGAGCGGCTGACCATCCCCGAGGTGCGCGAGCCAGTATCGCTCGAAAGGTTGCTGACGGCGTGGCCGGCCGAGCGGCGGCTGCTGATCGCCGACGAGACCGGCGGCGGCCGGCCGATCCTCGACGCGCTCGGCGACGCGCGACCGGGGCCATGGGCGGTGCTGATCGGGCCGGAGGGCGGCTTCACGCGCGAGGAGCTGGATCGCATCGCGGCTTTGCCCGGCGTGCTGCCGGTCGGGCTGGGCCCGCGTATCCTGCGCGCCGACACCGCGGCGATCGCCGCGCTCGCCTGCCTGCAGGCGGCGATCGGCGACTGGCGCGACGCAACACCGCGTCGCTGGCCGGATTACGGCGGCGCGGTCGAACGAGGAAACCTTATGCGAGGGCGCGGCGAGCAAGGTTGAGCGCGGCCTCAGGGCTTGCTAGCAACGTCGTCGACGACGACAACAGCAACAAGTCGGCAGGCGCGATCGACCGCGACGCCGGCAGGGGGAAATACCTTATGTCGGCACCGCCCAGTGGCGGAGGCGCGCCCATCACGGACCGCCGCCAGCTCGTCGAGTATTTCGAGGCCGGCTGCAAGCCGGCCGATCGCTGGCGCGCCGGCACCGAGCACGAGAAGTTCGGCTTCGTGCGCGCCACGCGCCAACCGCTGCGCTACGACGGCGGCGTCAAGCCGATGCTCGAGGGCCTGGCCGACCGCTTCGGCTGGCAACGCGCGCTGGAGAACGGCAAGGTCATCGCGCTGACCCGCGGCGCCGCCAACATCACGCTCGAGCCGGGCGGCCAGCTCGAGCTCAGCGGCGCGCCGCTCAGCACCGCGCATGAATGCGCCGTCGAGACCGACAATCACCTCGACGAAGTGAAGGCGATCGCCGGTCCGCTGGGCGCGGGCTTCACCGGGCAGGGCTTCACGCCGACCTGGCGGCGCGAGGACTTCGACTGGATGCCCAAGGGCCGCTACAAGATCATGCGCGCCTACATGCCCAAGAAGGGCACGATGGGCCTCGACATGATGCTGCGCACCTGCACGGTGCAGACCAATGTCGACTACGGCTCGGAAGCCGACATGGTGAAGAAGTTCCGCGTATCGCTGGCGCTGCAGCCGCTGGTCACCGCGCTCTACGCCAACTCGCCCTTCGTCGAATCGGAGGATACCGGCTTCCAGAGCCGGCGCAGCCATGTGTGGACCGACACCGATGCCGACCGCTGCGGCATGCTGCCTTTCGTTTTCGAGGATGGCTTCGGCTTCGAGCGCTACACCGACTACATCCTCGGCGTGCCGATGTACTTCGTCTATCGAGACGGCCGGTACATCGACGTCAGCGGCAAGTCTTTCCGCGATTTCATGGCTGGCCGCCTGCACAACGACGTCGGCGACATCGCGCGCGTCACCGACTGGGGCGATCACGTCACCACCGCCTTCCCCGAGGTGCGGCTCAAGCGCTATCTCGAGATGCGGGGATGCGATTCCGGCCCGCGCGACATGATCGTGGCGCTGCCGGCGCTGTGGATGGGTCTGCTCTACGACGCCTCGGCGCTCGATGCGGCCTGGGACCTGGTGAAGGGCTGGAGCGTGGCCGAACAGCAGACCTTGCGCGATCAGTCGCCGCGCGAGGGCCTGAAGACCGTGATGAAGGGCCACACGCTGCAGACACTGGCGGGCCAGGTGCTGAAGATCGCCGAATCAGGGCTGAAGGCGCGCGCCAGGCTCGACGCGCAGGGCCGCGACGAGACCATGCATCTCGATCCGCTGAAGCGCATCGCCGACAGCGGTGTCACCCTGGCCGACGAAAAACGCGCCCGGCTGGCGGGCGCGTTGAAGGGCGATTACGGCGCGCTGTACGAGGCTTACGCGTACTAGCTGCCCCTGTCATCCCGAGCGTAGCGAGGGATCCAGGGATGTGCCTGGATCCCTCGCTACGCTCGGGATGACAAAGCCTAAGCGCGATAGAACGGCTTGTTGCCGCACACCGTGACGCGGTGGCCGTAGCGGCGGTGCGGGTGGTAGTCGAACAGCGCGTGGTGCTGGGCGGCGCGGTTGTCCCAGAAGGCCACGGAATTGGGCCGCCACTTGAAACGGCACTGAAATTCGGGCGTCTCGATGTGGCGCCACAGCATCTCCAGCATCGCGTCGCTCTCGGCCTTCTTGAGCTGCGGGATGCGCGTTGTGAAGCCGCGGTTGACGTAGAGCCCGGTCTTGCCGGTCACCGGATGGGTGCGCAGGATCGGATGCTCGGCCTGGGGGAAGTGCTTGGCGCCGTCCTTCTTGTTCATCTGGTGGCTGTGCGCCTTGAGGCTGTCGTGGATCGCCGTCATGCCGACGAGCATCTTCTTGATCGGCTCCGACAGCGTCTCGTAGGCGCGGTAGGTGTTGGCGAACATGGTGTCGCCGCCGCCATCCGGCGGCACCTCGGTGAGATACAGGATCGAGCCCATTGGCGGCTCCTCGTCGCACGAGACGTCGGTGTGCCATTCCTCGCCGGCGACATGCTTGCTGTTCTCGTCGGCCTTGATCACCAGGATCTCGGGATGGCCCTCGATCGGCCGCGGCGCGTTGGGATGGATATGCAGGGCGCCGAAGCGCTGGCCGAAGGCCTTGTGCTGCTCGATGCTGAGCTTCTGGTCGCGGAAGAAGATCACCAGATTGTCCATCAGCGCGTCATGGATCTCCTGGAATTGCTGGTTGCCCAGCTCGCCGCCGAGATCGACGCCATGGATCTCCGCGCCGATCACCGGCGAGATCTTGCGCACTTCGATCGTCTGATAGCCCATCGACGTTCCTCCTGCGTTTGGGCAGAACGATAGCCGGACGCGCCGACAGCCGCTACAGTCCCGGCGGCCGAGGAGATCGACGGACACAGCATGGGTGTCGAGCAGGAAGTTGGATTGACGCCGGAGGAAACCTCGTTCGGCGCCCCCTTGCCCGCGGCGGCGGCGCCGGCACAGCCTGTCGCTTCGGCCGGCAGCTTGCCCTACCGCTCCAAGCGCTGCCGGCACGGCGCTTTTCTCTACAACACGCGCGACCGCTTCATCGGTCGCAGCCTCGACCTCTACGGCGAGTACGCCGAGCTCGAGCTGCAGCTGCTGCTGCGTCTGATCAAGCCGGGCGACATCGTGGTCGACGCCGGGGCCAATATCGGCGCGTTCAGCGTGCCGATGGCGCGGCGGGTCGGGCCGGACGGCTGGGTATTGGCGGCCGAGCCGCAGCGTCTGGTGTACCAGACCCTGTGCGCCAACGTCGCCGCCAACGGCCTCGCCAACGTCGTGGCGCATTGGTGCGGGCTGGGCACGGCACCAGGTGTCGCCGTGGTTCCGCCGCTCGACCACGGCCAGGAGAACAACTACGGCGGCGTCGGCCTGCGCGCCGGCGGCGCCGGGGAACGCGTGCCCGTGGTGACCATCGACTCGCTCGATCTGCCGGGCTGCGCGCTGATCAAGGTCGATGTCGAGGGTATGGAGCTCGACGTGCTGCGCGGCGCGGCGCGGACCATCCGCCAGCGTCAGCCGCGCCTCTTCGTCGAGAACAACGGCACCGACCGCTCGCCGCCGCTGATCGCTTGGCTGCTCGAGCAGGGCTACCGGCTCTACTGGCACGTGACGCCGCTGTTCAATGCGGACAATTTCGCCAAAAACAGCGAGGACGTCTTCGCCAACTTGCTTTCGACCAATATGCTCTGCCTGCCGTCGCGCGACACTGCGGAGGTGCGCGGCATGCGCGCCGTCAGCGGCCCCGAGGACGTCGCGCTGGAATCGCAGCGCCGCCGCCGCGAAGCGGTCGTGGCGGGACGGACTTAGCGGCCGATGCGACACGCGGCCATTTTTCTCGCGGCGATGCTGGCGACCGCCGGCGCGCAGGCCCAGCTCGAGCCGGTGCCGCCACCGGAGCGCTGGCGTGACTACGATGGCGGCGCCGACAACTTCGCCATCCGCGTGCCGGGCATCGTGCAGAAGCGGCCGTGGAGCGATGGCGGCTTTCCGGCGACGCACTACCTCACCGGCAGCGTCGAGGAAACCTTCAGCGTCACCGTGGTGTTCTACCCGCCCTCGATCCGCGGCAGCGCCACGGCGCCGCTGATCGCGCAACGTTTCGCCACCCTGATGCTGGCGCGCGCCAGCGCCGACAAACCGACGCGCAACGAGGCCGAGTCTTGCGGCGGCGGCGCGCCGGGTCATGTGATCGAGGCGCCGCTGCCCGACGAGCTGAATTACTTCGCGCGCGTCTGCGTGACGGCCGAGACGGTCTACAAGATCGAGGCGGTGGTGAACCGGGAGAAGCTGCCGGCGGCGTTGCCGCATGTGCGCGCCTTCCTCGATTCCTTCCGCACCCGCGCGCGCCTG
>JALHMM010000082.1 GCA_022844045.1 Reyranellaceae bacterium
GAAGGTGCCCGAAGGGCGGATGGGGGATGTCGAAGACGGACTCCCGCGTTCGTCTTCGACATCCCCCTTCCGGCGCTCCGCGCCACCTTCCCCCTCCGGGGGAAGGGAGTGCTTCGTGATTCATGCAAACGGCGCCGGAGGTTATCCGGCGCCGCGATTCTTTGGTCATTCGCCGCGCTCAGGACTAACGCGTCGGGACCGGGCGTTCGCCGGAGTAGTCGTAGAAGCCGCGCTTGACCTTGCGGCCGATCCAGCCGGCCTCGACGTACTTCACCAGCAGCGGGCACGGGCGGTACTTGGAGTCCGCGAGGCCCTCGTAGAGCACCTGCATCACCGACAGGCAGGTGTCGAGGCCGATGAAGTCGGCGAGCTCGAGCGGGCCCATCGGATGGTTGGCGCCCAGCTTCATCGCCGTATCGATCGACTCGACGGTGCCGACGCCCTCGTAGAGCGCGTAGACCGCCTCGTTGATCATCGGCAACAGGATGCGGTTGACGATGAAGGCCGGGAAGTCCTCGGCGTTGGCCGGCACCTTGTCGAGGCGGATCGTCAGGTCGCGGATGGCGCGGAACGTCTCCTCCTCGGTGGCGATGCCGCGGATCAGCTCGACCAGCCGCATCATCGGCACCGGGTTCATGAAGTGCATGCCCATGAACTTGCCGGGCCGGTCGGTGGTCGACGCCAGGCGCGTCACCGAGATCGACGAGGTGTTGGTCGCCAGCAGGGTCGTCGGCGACACGACGGGGCAGACCTTCTTGAAGATCTCGCGCTTGACCGCCTCGTTCTCGGTCGCCGCCTCGATCACGAGGTCGCAATCGCTGAGCATCGCGTAGTCGGTGCCGATCTGGATGCGGCGCAGGGCGGCATCCTTGTCGTCCGGCTTGATCAGGCCGCGGCCGATCTGCCGGTCCATGTTGCCGTTCAACGCGTCGAGCGCCTTCTCGAGCGCCAACTGGTTGAGGTCGAGCAGCTTCACCTGCAGGCCCTTGAGCGCGCAGACATGCGCGATGCCGCCACCCATCTGGCCAGCGCCGATGACGCCGATCCGCTGGATCATCCTACCGTACCCCTTAAAAGGCCGCGGGCGATCCTACAGGATCGCCCGCGCGCCGAACTCACTTCTTCTCGATAGCCGCCGTCAGCTCGGGCACGATCTGGAACAGGTCGCCGACAATGCCGTAGTCGGCCACCTGGAAGATCGGCGCCTCCTCGTCCTTGTTAATGGCGACGATCGTCTTGCTGTCCTTCATGCCGGCGAGATGCTGGATGGCGCCGGAAATGCCGATGGCGATGTACAGGTCGGGCGCCACCACCTTGCCGGTCTGGCCGACCTGGTAGTCGTTGGGCACGTAGCCCGCGTCGACCGCGGCGCGGCTGGCGCCGAGACCGGCGCCGAGCTTGTCGGCCAAGGTCTCGAGCATCTTGAAGTTATCGCCCGAGGCCAGGCCGCGGCCGCCCGAGACCACGATCTTGGCGCTGGTCAGCTCCGGCCGCTCCGACTTGGAGATCTCGGCGCCGACATAGCTCGACAGGCCGGCGCTGCCGGCGCCGCCGATCTGCTCGATCGCCGCCGAGCCGCCGCCGGCGGCGGCCTTGAAGTTGGTCGGGCGCACGGTGACGACCTTGATCTTGTCGGTCGACTGCACCGTGGCCATGGCGTTGCCGGCGTAGATCGGCCGCACGAAGGTGTCGGGCGAGACGATCTGGATCGCCTCCGAGACCTGGGCGACATCGAGCAGGGCGGCGACGCGCGGCATCAGGTTCTTGCCGACATTGTCGGCGGCCATGATGAGGTGGCTGTAGTTCGGCGCCAGCTTCACCAGCAGGGCGGCGACATCCTCGGCCATCCAGTTGGCGTAGGCCGCGTCCTCGGCCTGCAGCACCTTGGCGACGCCCGAGATCGCGGCGGCCGACTTGGCGGCGTCGCCGGCGTTGCTGCCCGCGACCAGGACATGGACATCGCCACCGATCTGCGTCGCGGCGGCGACGGCGTTGGCGACATTGGCGCGGACGGTCTTGCCGTCATGCGCGGCGACAACGAGGACGCTCATCAGATAACTCCCGCCTCGTTCTTGAGCTTCTCGACCAGCTCGGCCACGGTCTTGACCTTGATGCCGGCCTTGCGCGTCGGCGGCTCCTCGACCTTCAGCGTCTTCAGGCGCGGCGTGACGTCGACGCCCAGCGCCTCGGCGGTCAGCTGCTCGATAGGCTTCTTCTTCGCCTTCATGATGTTGGGCAGCGAGGCGTAGCGCGGCTCGTTGAGGCGCAGGTCGGTGGTGATCACCGCCGGCAGCTTGAGCGTGATGTTTTCCAGGCCGCCATCGACCTCGCGCTTGACCGCGATGCCGTCGCCGATCTCCAGCTTGTTGGCGAAGGTGCCCTGCGACCAGCCGAGCAGCGCCGCCAGCATCTGGCCGGTCTGGTTGCTGTCGTCATCGATCGCCTGCTTGCCGACGATAACCAGCCCGGGCTGCTCCTTGTCGACCACCGCCTTCATCAGCTTGGCGACCGCCAGCGGCTGCAGCTCGGCGTCGCTCAGCACGTGCACGCCGCGATCGGCGCCCATGGCCAAAGCGGTGCGGATGGTTTCCTGGCATTGGGCCGGGCCGGCGCTGAAGGCGATCACCTCGGTCGCCTTGCCCTTCTCCTTCATGCGGATAGCCTCTTCCACGGCGATCTCGTCGAAGGGATTCATGGACATCTTGACGTTCGCCGTCTCGACGCCCGTCTTGTCGGCCTTGACGCGGATCTTGACGTTGTAGTCGATCACGCGCTTGACCGCGACCAGCACCTTCATTTGTCGTTGGCCCTCGGGATTTTCATGCGAAGGCGTGGGTGTAGGTCGCCTGACGCCGGCCTGTCAAGCCGATGCGGCACTGCACACAAACCATTTCCTTGCGCGAAAGTGATTGCAAATCAACCGGTTGCGCGATTAGCGCGGGAGATCAGCGATTCGCGCCGGGCACCCACAAGACGTCCTTCGCGCCGCGATCGTTGACGTGGCGCGACAGCACGAAGAGCAGATCCGACAGCCGGTTGATATAACGGATGGCCTCGGCGTTGACCGGCTCGCGCTCGGCCAGCGCCGTCATCTCGCGCTCGGCGCGCCGCGCCACGGTCCGCGCCAGATGCAGATAGGCCGCCGCCGCGCTGCCGCCGGGCAGCACGAAGGAATTGAGCGGCTTGAGCTCGGCGTTGAGCGCGTCGATCTCTTTCTCCAGCCGCTCGACCTGGCTGGCGACCATGCGCAGCGGCTCCCATTCCACCTTGGTGCCGTCGTCGGGCGTGCACAGATCGGCGCCGAGGTCGAAGAGATCGTTCTGGATGCGGCTCAGCATCGCGTCGACCTCGGGCGTCGGTGCGTGCAGGCGCACCAGGCCGATCGTGGCGTTGGCCTCGTCGACCGCGCCGAAGGAGGCGACGCGCTGATCGTGCTTGGCGACGCGCTTGCCGGTGCCGAGCGAGGTTTTGCCCTTGTCGCCGCCGCGCGTGTAGATGCGGGTGAGTTGAACCATGGTGTGGCGATCCGTCAGCCGCGGCTGGTGAGATACCAGAGGACGATGAACACGATCGCCGCCAGCTGCAGGCGCACGCGCCACCACATGAAGCGGTTGCTGCGCTGCCCGCGCTCCAGCCCGCCACCGCTCATCCCTGCCATGCCGACAAAGATCGAAGCCAATGCGCCCAGCATCGACAGGCCGGCGAGGATCAGGAACAGGTAGGACAGAACCTTCATCATGTGCCCCTACATGGGCGATCCAGCGGCCGAGCGCCAGTGCCCAGCCTCATACCTTCCCCCGGAGGGGGAAGGTATGAGCTATCCCGGCAACCCCATCGCGTCGCGCAGGCGGTGGTACTGGATGGCCAGCGCGATGAAGGGCTGGCGGATGCCGAACAGCGGCACCTTGGGCAGGTCGCTCAGCGGCAGGTCGAGATCGGCGTCGGGCGTGCCCGCGAGCGATTTCGCCAGCACCGTGCCCATCGCCGTGGTCATCGCCACGCCGCGGCCGTTATAGCCCAGGCCGGTGATCACACCGGGCGCCAGGCGGCAGAGATGCGGCATGTGGTCGAGCGTCAGCCCGACCGTACCCGACCAGGCATATTCGTAGGGCGTCGAGTCGAGGAACGGCCACAGCCGCCGCACGGTGCGCACCAAGGTGTCGAGCGTCGCGTTGCCGACATGCTCGCTCATCGGCCCGCGCCCGCCCATCAGCAATCGGCCGTCGGCATCGAGGCGGTAATAGACGGCGAGCTTGCGTGTCTCCGACACGACCGCGCCGCCCGGTAGGATGCGGCTGCGCACATTGTGGCCCAGCGGCGTGGTGGCGATCTGCACGCTCTTCACCGGCACCTGCGCCGTACGCAGGCCGGGCCACAGCTCGTCGCTATAGGCGTCGGTGCACAGCGCGACCTGGCCGGCGCGCACGGAACCTGTCGCGGTCTTCACGCGCCAGCCGTCGCCATCCTTCTCGATGCCTGTCGCGCGCGAGCGCACGAACAGCCGCGCGCCGGCCTTGACCGCAGCACGCGCCAGGCCGCGCGCATAGGCCAGCGGATTGACCTGACCAGCGCGGCGATCGATCCAGCCGCCCTCGTAGAAGTCGTGGCCGGTCTCATCGGCGATCATCTTCTTGTCGAAGATCGTGGCCGGCGCGCCCTCGCGCTGCCATTCCTCGGCGCGCGCCAGCACGCTCTTCAGCGCGATCTTCGAATGCGCGCCCTGGATCCAGCCGCCCTGCTTGGCCGGGCAATCCATCGCGTGGCGCTTGATCAGGTCGAACACCAGATCGGCGGCACCACCGGACAGCTTCACGATCCGGCCGCCCATGTCCTGGCCATAGTCGCGGCGCAGCTCGCTGGGGTCCATCTTCAGGCCGGGGATCACTTGGCCGCCATTGCGGCCCGAGGCGCCGCTGCCGATCTTATCGGCCTCCAGCAGCACGACCGACAGGCCGCGTTCGGCGGTGTGCAGCGCCGCCGACAGGCCGGTGAAGCCGCCGCCAACGACGACGACGTCGGCGGTCACTTCGCCTTCAAGAGTCGGAAGATCGGGCGCAGCGGCAGCAGTCGCGGCCCACAGGCCGCCTTCCATGCCGGGACGGTGTATCGGTCGGTCGGACATGGCCCGACCGTAGCGCGACTTAATCCGATGTGCGACGGCGCAATCGCTCGAGGCGTTGGCGAATTTCGTCGCGCGAGGGCACCTGCTCAGCGGCGCGCGCCATGGCGCGGTCGAGATCCACGGGCAAGGTGGCGTCGGCGACACGCTTGGCGCCGACATAGCCGGCCAGGCCGCCGATGCAGGCGCCGACCGCGGCCGTCACGAGCATACCCGGCCCGGTCTTGAGCCCGACGATGGCGCCCAGTTTGCCGCCGGCCTTGAAGCCCGCGGCGCCGGCAGCCCAGCTGCCGGCCTGCGCCACGCCCTCGACCGCCAGCGGCCGGACCGACTTGCGCCGCACGCCGATAGAGCCGGCGCGGCCCACCTCGACGGCCGTCCAGGCCAGGCCGATACCCTGGAAAACCTGCCAAACCCGATCGGGAGACATCGTCCCTCCAGCGCCACATGCGCGCCAAGATAAATGGTGACGGAAAGCCGCAGGTCAACGCCCCCTCCCCACCCAGGGCTATCGCATGTGGCGCTCAAAAAACGGTGGGCGCGCGCCGCTGGAGTGGCGCGCCCCGACCCGGCACCGATTTTCAAGGCGTTCGGGCTGCGTCGCTCCAGCGACGCTTCTTGAGCGCCGCTGGAGCGGCGCGGCCCAAAGACAATGCGAGTGTTTCCAAGCGTCGCCGACACGCTACACTCGCGCGACGGCGGACAAGGAGGATCTCCATGGCAACGCGCAACTGGCAGGTGAAGCGCCTCTCGGCGGCGTTGGGCGCGGAGGTGACCGGCGTGACCTTGGCGACGGCCGATGCGGCGGAGGCAGACGACATCCGGCGGCTGCTGCACGAGCACATGGTGCTGTTCTTCCCCGGCCAGTTCATGAGCGCCGAAGACCAGATCGCCTTCGGCCGGCATTTCGGCGTGCTCGAAGGCCATCCGAACCTGAAGGACCGCACGCCCAAGGACCACCCCGAGCTGTTTCGCCTCGCGGCGAGCCAGGGCGGCATCGCCGACGAATGGCACACCGACCTGACCTTCCTGGATCGGCCGGCGCTGATGTCGATCCTGAACATGAAGCAGTGCCCGGAAGTCGGCGGCGACACCATGTGGGCCAATCTGGCCGCCGCCTATGAAGCCCTGTCGCCACCGCTGAAGGAACTCTGCGACGGGCTGAGCGCGCTGCACGACGCGCACCCGCACGATCGGGCGGATCGCATGAGCATCCATCCCGTCGTGCGCATCGACCGCGACAGCGGCCGCAAGGCGCTCTATGTCAACGAGCACTTCACGCGCCGCATCGTCGAGATGAGCGGCCCGGAAAGCGATTACCTGCTGGCCTACCTCACGCGCTGGGTGCAGCAGCCGCCCTTCACGGTGCGCTACCACTGGACGGCCGGCACGATCGGCATGTGGGACAATCGCTTCACCCAGCACTACGTGGTCAACGACTTCGTCGGCGAGCGGGTGATCGAGCGCGTGACGGTGATGGGCGATGAAATTCGAGGTGCCCAACCGCGCTGGCGCCCGTGGCCGGAAGTGGTCGGCGGACTGTCGGCGATGAGCCGGCACGATCGCCAGCTCGTGCGCCACCTCAAGGCGCGTGTCGCCGACGCCGCGGATTAGCGACGATACCCACGCACCACCGCACCAAGGCGCTAACGCATAGGGACCATACATCTACCTTCCCCCGGAGGGGGAAGGTGCCCAAAGGGCGGAAGGGGGATGTCGAAGACGGACACCGCGTGTGTTGAGGCATCCCCCTTCCGTCGCTGCGCGCCACCTTCCCCCTCCGGGGGAAGGTAAGGCCGCGTTAGATGACCATCCCAGATAGCCAACCGACGAGCGAGAATAGTGACGCAGGCTGCGGCGCCACCGCCGGCGACAGCGCGTGGATCAGCGTCGCCACGACTTTCACGGTCGTATTCTTCCGATGACGCGCAGTGTGCTTCCGTCGAAGGCCACCACGACGCCTTCGCCGGAGGCGGGCACGATCCCGGTCAAGCCCGTGATGTTGACCTGATGTGTCGAAACGAACAGCGCGCCGGGTCCGCGCCAGGCTTGCAGCACGCCGATTGCGGCGGCGGTCTGCGCAGGACCTTTTGACCGGTCTTCGAAGAACGAGTTGAAGGCCGGCTCATCCCGCATTCGGCCCGGGAACGCGAGTCCGGCCGTCTCGCGCGTGCGGCACCACTGCGACGTCAGCACTTGTCCGACTGCGACGCCGCGCGCCCTGAAGGCCTCCCCGATGCGGCTCGCCTGCCGGCGGCCCTCGGCGTCGAGATTGCGCTGCGTGGCGCAATCGTTCAGCCGGAATCCTGCCGGATCGCCACCGCCCGGCGCATTGGCGTGGCGGAACAGGGCGATGCCTCCGGCGCGCAAGGCCGCCCAGGCCGCGTCTTCCGAAGCGCACGCTGTCGCGGACGCCTCCATGACAGTGAATGCCAGGGCCGGGAGCATCAGGGCCCGACGGCGTGAAATGAAGCGCCGCATCCCGCTCAGCCTCGCGCGTCGTAGGCGCACCGGAAGCCGACATAGACCGCATAGAAGTCCGCAGCCTTCCATTGCGTACTCTCGGCGCGCGACTGCGTCGGACCATACCACCACGATCCGCCGGCGGTCAGCGCATCATCGCCCCGCCGATCAGCGATCCATTCCCAGACATTGGCTCCCATGTCGTGGAGGCCGTTCACGCCGCGCTTGGTGGTGCCGACCGCCACATGGGCCCGGCGGTTGTTGTTCATGCCATCCGGTTGATCGCCCACCGGATAGGCGTAGGTGCGGCCCCTGATGAACCCGTCCGTCGGCTGGTCGCGGCTCTCGGTGTAGGCCGCCGCCCGCCACTCGGCCATGCTCGGCAGACGCCCGCCGACATGGGCGCAGTATCGGCTCGCCTCGTGCCAGCTGACGTGGGTGGCCGGCTCGTCGTCCGCACCGGGCTGGCCCTGCGGTCGCGCGTAGCTCCAGCCCGCACGGCGCGTCCAGCCGCCCGCGAACTCGAAGCCTCCGCCGCCGCGCTCCGCCGCCGTGGTCAGGTTGGTCGCGCTCGCGAACGCGCGGAACTGCCCGATCGTCACCTCCGTGCGGTCGATGGCGAAGGCGCCGATGCGAACGCGATCAGGCGCCTGGGCGAGGACCGACGTTCCGGAAAAGGGCACCGCCGCGATCGCGGCTGCGAGAATGAGCGAGGCGGAGATGCATGACCTGGACATGGCGGCATTGCTTCGATCGGTGTGATGCGGGAGGACGAAAGGCGCGTGGAGATCTACGCGCCAGCAGCCGTCACGGTTTTCCGGGGTACCAGGACATTGACGCAATTTGGCCGAAGCCCCGGGACAACCGGCACAAGCTGCGACGCCAAAGCCGTTGACGAAACGGGTACCAAACAACTATCCAGACCCCGGGCCACGCTCCCCCACCGGAGCGCTTCTCTTCTGGAAGGGAGAGCTGTCTATGAAGCCGAACGCTCGTCCTCAGCGTCCCGATTTTTCCTCCGGTCCCTGCGCCAAGCGCCCCGGTTGGACGCCTCAAGCCCTCCTCGACGCCGCCACTGGTCGTTCGCATCGCTCCAAGATCGGCAAGAAAAAGCTCGCGGAAGTCATCGACCGCACGCGCAAGGTGCTGGGCATTCCCACCGATTATCGCATCGGCATCGTGCCCGCCTCCGACACCGGCGCCGTCGAGATGACCCTGTGGTCGATGCTGGGCGCGCGCCCGGTCGACATCCTGGTGTGGGAGAGCTTCGGTGAAGGCTGGGCCACCGACATCGTCAAGCAGCTCAAGCTCAAGGACGCGCGCACGCTCAAGGCGGGGTATGGCGAGCTGCCCGATCTGAAGCAGGTCGACTGGAGCCACGACGTCGTCTTCACCTGGAACGGCACGACGTCAGGCGTGCGTGTGCCCGACGGCAACTGGATCGCCGACGACCGCGCCGGTCTTGCGATCTGCGACGCCACCTCGGCGGTGTTCGCGCAGGATCTGCCCTGGACCAAGCTCGATGTCGTGACCTGGAGCTGGCAGAAGGTGATGGGCGGCGAAGGCGCGCACGGCATGCTCGTGCTCTCGCCGCGCGCCGTCGAGCGCCTCACCACCTACACGCCGCCCTGGCCGCTGCCCAAGCTGTTCCGCATGACCTCGGGCGGCAAGCTTACCGAGGGCATCTTCAAGGGCGAGACGATCAACACGCCCTCGATGCTGGCGGTCGAGGACGCGATCGACGGCCTCGCCTGGGGCGAGAAGGTCGGCGGGCTGAAGGGCCTGATGGCGCGCTCCAACGCCAATCTCGCGGTCATGGAGAAATTCGTCGCCGCGCGGCCCTGGGCCGACTTTCTCGCCAAAGTGCCGGCGACGCGCTCCAACACCTCGGTGTGCATCAACATCGTGGCGCCGTGGTTCACCGCGCTCGACGAGGCCAAGCAGGCGGCGGCGGCGAAGAAGATGGCCGACATGCTCGAGGCCGAGAGCGCCGGCTACGACCTCGGCCACTACCGCGATGCCCCGCCCGGCCTGCGCATCTGGTGCGGCGCCACGGTCGAGACCGCCGACCTCGAAGCCCTCGTACCCTGGCTCGACTGGGCCTATGCCGAGATCGAGAAAGAATTCGGCGCCAAGGCGGCCTGAGCAGAAAGAAGACTAACCACAGAGACACAGAGGCACAGAGAAACGGCATGCCCGCGCGCGAATGCGCGCAACCCTTTGCCTTCTCTTGGTCTTCCTCTGTGTCTCTGTGCCTCTGTGGTTAACCCTCTTAAGGGACACACTCGATGCCCAAGGTTCTTATCTCCGACGATCTTTCACCCCGCGCGGCCGAGATCTTCCGCGAGCGCGGCATCGACGTCGATGTGAAGATCGGGCTGAAGCCAGCCGAGCTGCGCGACATCGTCGGCAACTACGACGGTCTCGCCATCCGCAGCGCCACCAAGGTCACCGCCGAGGTGCTGGCGGTGGCGAAGAATCTGAAGGTCGTCGGCCGCGCCGGCATCGGCGTCGACAACGTCGATATCAAATCGGCCACCGCCAACGGCGTGGTCGTCATGAACACGCCGTTCGGCAACGCCATCACCACCGCCGAGCACGCCATCGCCCTGATGTTCGCGGTCGCGCGCCAAGTGCCGGACGCCAACACCAGCACCCAGGCCGGCAAGTGGGAGAAGAACCGCTTCATGGGCGTCGAGCTCAGCTTCAAGACGCTGGGCCTGATCGGCTGCGGCAATATCGGTTCGATCGTGGCCGAGCGCGCCATCGGCCTGAAGATGCGGGTGATCGCCTTCGATCCCTTCCTCTCCGAGGATCGCGCCAAAGAGCTCGGCGTCGAGAAGGTCACGCTCGACGAGCTGACGACGCGCGCCGACTTCATCTCTGTGCACACGCCGCTCACCGAGCAGACCAAGAACATTCTGAGCCGCGAGCGGCTGATGAAGACCAAGAAGGGTGTGCGCATCATCAACTGCGCGCGCGGCGGGTTGGTCGACGAGCTGGCGGTGCGCGACCTCCTGATCTCCGGCCACGTCGCCGGCGCCGGCTTCGACGTCTTCGTCGAAGAGCCGGCCAAGGACAACGTACTGTTCGGCGCGCCCAACCTGGTCTGCACGCCGCATCTCGGCGCCAGCACGCTCGAGGCGCAGGAGAATGTCGCCCTGCAGGTCGCCGAGCAGATGAGCGACTATCTCAACACCGGCGCCGTGGTGAACTCGCTCAACATGCCGAATGTCTCGGCGGAAGATGCGCCGCGCCTCGCGCCCTACCTCAAGCTGGCCGAGAATCTCGGCTCCTTCGCCGGTCAGCTCACCGAGACCGGCATCAAAGCGATCAGCGTCGAGTACGAAGGCGCGGTCGCCGCGCTCAACGTCAAGCCGCTGACCCAGGCGGTGCTGACCGGCCTGCTGCGCCCGCAGCTCGAGGCGGTCAATATGGTCAACGCGCCGATCATCGCGCGCGAGCGCGGCGTCGACGTCGCCGAGGTCAAGCACGAGCGCGACAGCGACTATCAGACCAAGATCACGGTGACGGTGACCACCGAGCGGCGCACGCGCGGGGTGTCGGGCACGCTGTTCGGCGGGTCGAAGCCGCGCCTGGTGAACATCAAGGGCATCGAGATCGAGGGCGAGTTCGCGCCGCACATGCTCTACATCACCAACGAGGACAAGCCGGGCTTCATCGGCCGGCTGGGCGCGCTCTTGGGCGACTCCAAGGTCAACATCGCCACCTTCCATCTCGGCCGCGACAAGCCGGGCGGCGACGCGATCGCGCTGGTCTCGGTCGACTCGGCGATCTCGCCCGACCTGCTCACGCGCATCGCGGCGCTCGAAGGCGTAACGCAGGCCAAGGCGCTGTCGTTCTAGCCGCGGGCGGCGTTGCAACGTCGCGGCCTTTGGCGTATTGTGATCGCTCGCTCACTTTGGGGTTTGCGGGCGACACATGACCAATCTCAACATCCGTCACCAGGTTCATTACGTCCCGCAGCAGCCAGGGTCGCCGCGCTGTTGGGCCGCCTGCATCGCCATGGTGACGGGCCGGCGCGGCGCCGACTCGGAAGCGCTCGTCCAACAGGTCGTTGTCGAAGCGCGGACCCGGCATGTGCGCACTGTGATTTTCGGCAACAACGCCGGTTCGCTGGACGTCGCCGAGGGGCCAGGGAGCCTGGCAACGGGGTACGGCTTCGCCCGCTTGAGCCGCCCAAGGGATTTCCCGCCGGCGGACATGGTGGTGGCCAAACCCGATGTCTTCGCGACCGCGCTCGCCCGCGGACCCGCGATCGCGCTGGGCCAGAAGCTCGATCGCGGCGCCGGCATGCACCGCTTTCACGCCATCGTGCTCAGCGGAATCAGCGGCGATCCCAGATCGCTGACACAGTGCCTCCTATATGGCATGGACCCCCTGCCCGGCGGCGCCAACTTCAGGCACTCCGTCGTGGGCCTGCAGGGACATTTCGAGCTGCACCACCTTCTGTACCGAGCCTGACGCGCACGGGCCCGATCCTGCAGGACCGCCCTGCGGTCCATATCGGTCGACACCTTCCGGCGCCGACGCCTACACTGCGGCGCATGCGTTTCGATGACCATCTGCGCGAGACTATCCGTGCCCGCCTCGCCGGCTTCGAGCGGAAGCGCCGCGACGACACCGCCAGCCTGAAGCAAGCGGCGGTGGCGATCTGCGTCGCGGTGCGCCAGGACCCCGCCGACGACTGGGGCGGGCCCGAAGATGCCGCCTTCCTGCTGACGCGCCGCGCGCCCAAGCTGCGCGCCCATTCCGGCCAGCTCGCGCTGCCGGGCGGTCGCGTCGATCCGGGCGAGACCATCGAGCAGACCGCGCTGCGCGAGCTCGACGAGGAGCTGGGTGTCAGCCTAGGCAGCGACGCGGTGCTGGGCCATCTCGATCCCTATCCGACGCGCTCCGGCTATCTGATCTCGCCCATCGTCGTGTGGACGCCGCGCAACACCGTGGTCACGCCCAATCCGGCCGAGGTCGACAGGCTCTACCGCATCCCGCTCAGCGAACTGCGCCGTCCGGACTCGCCGGAGATCTTCAACATCCCTGAAAGCGACCGGCCGGTGATCCGCCTGCCGATCCCGCTGATGAACACCGAGATCAACGCGCCCACCGCCGCGGTGCTCTACCAGTTCCGCGAAGTGGCGCTCGAAGACCGCGCCACGCGCGTCGATCATTTCGACCAGCCGGTGTTTGCCTGGCGTTGAGCTTTGCTGTCATGTCGAGCGCAGCGAGACATCTTTCCTACTGACGCTTCGCGGCAGCTTTCACCGATGGCTCATAAGTACTGGGTCTACATCCTCACCAACGTTCCACGAACGTCATGCACATCGGTATGACGAACAACTTGGAACGCCGGATGGCCGAACATCTATCAGGCGAGACCAAAGGCTTCACCCAGCGCTAAAATCTCCACACACTTGTCCGCGCGAAGATCTTCGATCGCGTCGATGACGCGATTGCCGGCGAGAAGCAGATCAAGGGCTCGAGCCGCGCGAAGAAGAACGCGCCGGTCGAACCGCACAACCCGTCATGGGCCGACCTTGCGGACGGCCTCTACGGGAAAGATTCCCCGCTTCGCTCGGACTCACAGGAGTGTAGGTGGCCCAAGCAAAGCGCAACCCGGCTGTGCGCCAGATGGCGTTGCCTGGGGCGGCGGCGCGAGGTAAACGGCGGTTCATATGACGTGGAGAGCCCGCGATGCCTGATGCCTTGACCCTTCCCGGCGGCGGTGCCTCGACCCGCCTCGACGTTGCGATCGTTGGCGCCGGACTGGCCGGGCTGTACGCGATCCATCGCCTGCGCGGGCTGGGCTTCACGGTGCGCGCCTACGAGCAGGGCTCCGGCATCGGCGGCACGTGGTTCTGGAACCGCTATCCCGGCGCACGCTGCGACGTCGAGAGCCTGGAGTACTCGTACTCGTTCTCCGACGAACTGCAGCAGGAATGGAAGTGGCCGGAGCGCTACGGCACCCAGCCCGAGATCCTGCGCTACATCAACCACGTCGCCGACCGCTTCGACCTGCGCCGCGACGTGCAGCTCAATACGCGCATCAAGTCGGCGGTGTTCGATTCGCGCGCCGGCGAATGGACGCTGACGACGGCGAAGGGCGAGACGATCCGCGCGCGCCACTGCGTGATGGCCGCGGGCAACCTCTCGACGCCGCGCGTGCCCGACTTCAAGGGCATCGGCGACTTCAAGGGCAAGTGGTACCACTCCGGCCTGTGGCCGCATGAGGGCGTGGATTTCAGCGGCAAGCGCGTCGGCGTGATCGGCACCGGATCGTCCGGTGTGCAGATGATCCCGATCATCGCCCAGCAGGCCAAGCACCTCACGGTGTTCCAGCGCACCGCGAATTTCAGCCTGCCGGCCAACAACATGCCGATGGATGCGGAGAAGGAGATCAGGCACAAGGCCGAGTATCCGGCGCGCCGGCGCGCGGCCTACGACACGCCCTTCGCCATCGGCGGCCATCCCAAGCCGACCAGGACGGCGCTGGAGGTGGCGGATGCCGAGCGCCGCGCCGCCTACGAGGCCAAGTGGCAGGAGGGTGGCAGCATCAGCTTCCTCTACGCCTACACAGACCTGCTGGTGAACAAGGAGTCCAACGACACGGCCTCCGAGTTCGTGCGCGAGAAGATCCGCGGCATCGTCAAGGACAAGCGCACGGCCGAGCTGCTGGCGCCCAAGGATCATCCGATCGGCACCAAGCGGCTGTGCCTCGATACGAACTATTACGAGACCTACAACCGCGACAACGTCGCGCTCATCGACGTGCGCGGCGATCCGATCGCCGAGATCACGCCAACAGGCGTGCGGCTGAAAAGCGGCACCGAACACGAACTCGACGCCATCGTCTTCGCCACCGGCTTCGACGCCATGACCGGCGCGCTGCGCGAGATCGACATCCGCACGACCGATGGCGCGGTGCTGGCCGACCATTGGGAAGGTGGGCCGCTGACCTATCTCGGCCTGATGGTGTCGGGCTTCCCCAACATGTTCGTCATCACCGGCCCCGGCAGCCCGGGTGTGAAGACGCAGATGATCGCCTCGATCGAGCAGCACACCGACTGGATCGCCGATTGCCTCAAGTACATGCGCGACAAGGGTCTCGATCGCGTCGAGCCGACGGCCGAAGCGGAGATGGCCTGGGTGCATCACGTCAACGCCGTGGCCGACAGCACGCTCTATCCGCTGGCGAACTCCTGGTATGTCGGCGCCAACATCCCCGGCAAGCCGCGGGTGTTCATGCCCTATGTCGGCGGCTTCGACCGCTACAAGAAGCGCTGCGACGAGGTCGCGGCCAACGGCTACGAAGGCTTCACGCTCAGCCGGCAGGCCGCGCCGGTCGCCCGCGCCGCCGAGTGAAGGCCCCTCGTCGCCAGGGCCTTCGCCCATCGACTGAGCAGACACCAACCTCATGCTGAGGAGGCCGCTTCGCGGCCGTCTCGAAGCATGGGCCACAAACCGGGTCCTTTGCCCACCCTTCGAGACGCGCCGCTCCTCAGGGTGAGGTCGGGGGTCAGCCCGTCGGCAGATGCGCGCGCAGGAAGGTGCGCACCTGGCGCAGCACCACCTGGATCATCTCCGGCGGCTCCTTCCAGGGATAGAGGCTCACCTCTGATTTGGGCGCGAGGCGCACCGTCTCCATCGCCACGGCGTAAGGATGCGGCGGGATGTCGTCGGGCAGCACGAGCACCGGCGTCTGACAGGCGCGCACGAAATCGCGGCTCACGGTGAAGACGAAGTCGCCGGGCGAGCGATACATCTTGTCGAGGAACGCGCTCACCATCTCCATCGTGATCGCGGGCTGGCGCTGGCACAGCGGCGGTCCCCAGCCGGTCATATTGTTGTTGTAGAACTGGTCGGGCATTTCGGGGCGATGACCGCTGGGCTGGGTCAGCACGGCGGCGACCACGCGATCCGGCGCGCGCCGCATCAGGTTCCACGAGAACGGGCCGCCGATGCAGTAGCCGATGACGGCGAACCGGTTGATGCCGAGATGGTCCATCAGGCCGAGATGATCGTCGGTATAGGCGTCCCAGGGACGCTCGATCTCCAGCGGCCCCGACGACTGTCCGTTATTGGCGTTGCGCAGGTCGGCGACGATACAGCGATAGCGGTCCTTGAACTCCTCCACCGCGTTGAACGGCGCGCTGGTCTTCAGGTTGTTGATGACCGAGTTCAAGCCGCCGCCGGGAATGATCAGCAGCGGAAAGCCCGATCCCGCCTCCTCGTAGTGGATGCGGACAGCGCCTCTGTCGTAGAACGGCATGGTGGTTCCTCCCCGGCGCCGAGCGTGCCACGATAAGCGACAACACACGAGTCACCTCAAGGGCGGATGCGTCATGCAAGACAGCAGCACCTACTGGAAGAAGTCGCGCGTCGAGCTGCGCGCCGCCGGCTTCGAGCCGGACAAGGCGGCGAACACCAGCGCCGTGGTCACCATCGCCGCCGCCTACACCAACGCCCATCGCTGCAACAACCGGGTGCGCAGCATCGGCGACCTACTGGTCGAGTTGCTGACCGAGCGTGGCGGGCAAGGCCTGATCGTCGGCGCGCCGGCGGTGTCGGACGCGCTGACACAGGGCACGCCGACCGCCGGCTACAGCCTGGTGTCGCGCGATGTCGTGGCCGACTGCTTCGAGATCGGCCACTACGCCCATCACGGCGACGCGATGATCGTGATCTCGGGCTGCGACAAGACCGGCGCCGCCGCCCTGATGCCGCTGGCGCGCACCAACGCCTTCGGCCTGGTGCTCTATCCCGGCACCTCCTCGCCGGGAAAGGTGTCGTTCGAGCCCTTCGCCAGCAAGGGCACCAACATCACCATCATGGATTACGCCGAGGGCCGCGCGGCGCAGGAGACCGGCCGCATCTCCGCCGATCAGTTGCTCGAGCTCGAGCGCAATGTGATGCCGGGCAGCGGCACCTGCGGCGCGATGTTCACCGCCAACACCATGAGCACGGTGGCCGAGTCGATCGGCATGATGCTGCCGCACGGCGCCTCGCATCCGGCGGACTACGACGCCAAGAGCGACATGCATGCCGATGTGCGGGCACAGGCGAAGGCGTCGGTCGAGGCGCTGTATCGGCTGATCGAGAAGAACATCCGCCCGCGCGACATCATGACCGAGCGGGCCTTCGAGAACGCGATCACGACCGTCTACGCCATGGGCGGCTCGACCAACATGTACCTGCACATGCTGGCCATCGCGCGCCAGGCCGGCGTGCCGATCACCATCGAGCGCATCCAGCAGATCGGCGAGCGCGTGCCGCTGATCGCCAATCTGCAGCCGCACGGCCCCTTCGCCATGACCAGCCTGCACGCCATCGGTGGCGTACCTGTCGTGATGAAGGAGCTGCTGCGCAACGGCTTCCTGCACGGCGACGTGATGACCGTGACGGGCAAGACGCTGGCGGAGAATCTCGCCAATGTGCCGACCCTCGAGCAGCTTCCGAAGCAGGACATCGTGTTCCCTGTCGGTAAGCCGATCGCGCCGGCGAACAACCATATCAGCGTGCTCAAGGGCAACCTGGCGCCGGAGAGCTGCGTGCTGAAGCTCTCGGGCAAGACCTTGGACAAGGGCGAGTTCCGCGGCACGGCGCGCGTCTTCGACTCCGAGGCCGACACCATGAAAGCGATCCGCGCCGGCGAGATCAAGCCGGGCACCGTGATCGTGGTGCGGAATGTCGGCCCGGTCGGCGGACCCGGCATGCCTGAAATGGTGATGCTCACCATTCAGCTTCAGGGCCGCGGCCTGGGCGAGGACGTGGCGCTGATCACCGACGGGCGCTTCTCCGGTGTCTCGCACGGCATCCTGATCGGCCACATCTCGCCCGAAGCCGCGCGCGGCGGGCCGATCGCCGCGGTGCGCGACGGCGACACCATCGTCATCGACCCGAAGGCGCGGACCCTGAACGTCGCGCTGTCGGAAGACGAGATCGCGCGACGCATGAAGGACTGGCGTGCGCCCGATCTGTCGGCGCGCGTGCGCCCCGGCTCGGTGCACGACAAGTACGTGAAGCTGGTATCGTCAGCGCATTACGGTTGTGTGGTCTGACAAACCCGTCGTCCTGAGCGCAGCGAAGGACCTTGCGGTATCGCGGTCACGTAGCGGCGCCGCGTCCGCACACACGACCGCGAGGTCCTTCGCTGCGCTCAGGACGACAGAGGAGCGGATCAGCCGCGCACGAGGCGGCCCGGCAGCGCGCCGGTCGCCTCGCCGTTTCGGTAGACCACCTCGCCCGACACGATCGTCGCGTCGAAGCCCTCGGTGCGCTGCACCAGGCGCTTTCCGCCGGCCGGCAGGTCGTAGACGATCTCCGGACTGCGCAGGCGCAACGCGTCGTAGTCGAGGATGTTGAGATCGGCCTTCATGCCTGCGCGCAGCAGGCCGCGATCATTGAGCCCGATCGCGGCGGCGTTGTCCGATGTCAGGCGCTTGATGATCCACGGCACCGAGAACAGCCCGCCACGGTCGCGATCGCGCGTCCAGTGGGTGAGGGTGTAGCTGGTGGCTGTGGCGTCGCACATGATGCCGACATGCGCGCCACCATCGCCCAGGCCGATCAGCGTGTTGGGATCGGCGATCATGTCGCGCACGACGTCGAGATTGCCGCCGGCGTAATTGGTGACGGGCAGATAGAGGATGCCCTTGCCGTCGCGCTCCATCAGCAAGTCGTAAACGACCTCCTCCGGCGCGCGGCCTTCGCGGGCGGCGCGCGCGGCAACACTCTTGTCCGCCGTCGGCTCGTAGTCCGGTGGATCGCCCAGCGGATACATGCGGTCCCAGCGCTCGACGCGTCGGCCGCGCGAGCTACCCTCGAACGCCTCGCCCAACACCCGCGCGCGGAACGCCGGGTCTCGCAGATGCACCAGCCGCTCGGCGAACGGCAGATGGGCGATCTGCTTGTAGCTCGGCCGGCCCATGAACGGGTTCTGCGACAGCTCGAAGCCCAGCAGCACGCTGGTCGGCCGCGAGCGGATCTGGCCGGTGATACGCAGGCCCTCGGCATTGGCTTCGGCGATCCGATCGAGCAGCGCGCGCCAGTTGTCGGGCTTGGTGTCGGATTGCAGCAGGCTGATGGTGACCGGCCGCCCGGACTCGTTAGCGAGACGGCGGAACAGCTCGATCTCGCCCTCCTGCTCGAAGTCCGAGACGATCTGCATCCAGCCGCTGCCGACGGCGCGCATGGCCTGCGCGATCGCCGTCAGCTCCGCCTCCTCGGCGCGCAACGTGGGAATGTGCCGGCCGTCGGCCGAGCGATGGTTGAGCGTACGCGAGGTCGAGAAGCCCAGCGCGCCGGCGCGCAAGCCCTCGGCGGTGAGCTGCGCCATGCGCTGGCGGTCCTGCTCGGTCGCCGGCTCGCGATCGGCGCCGCGCTGGCCCATGACATAGACACGCAGCGCCGCGTGCGGCACCTGGAAGGCGACATCGGCGTCGTAGCGGCGCGCCGCGATGGCGTCGAGATAGTCCGGGAAGCTGTGCCAGTTCCACGGCAGGCCTTCGCTCAGCACGACCTCCGGGATGTCCTCGACGCCTTCCATCAGGTTGATCAGCATCGCGTGCTGATCCTCGTGGCAGGGCGCGAAGCCGACGCCGCAATTGCCGCACAGCACCGTGGTCACGCCGTTCCAGGTCGAGGGCGACAGCCGCTCGCTCCACGTCACCTGCGCGTCGTAATGCGTGTGCAGGTCGATGAAGCCCGGCGTGACGAGCTTGCCGCGCGCGTCGATCTCCTCCTCGCCCAGCGGAATGCCGCCGCCGATCGCCGAGATTTTTCCCGACGCGATGGCAAGATCGGCTTGGTAGGGCGCGCCGCCGGAACCATCGACGATGGTGCCGTTGCGGATCACCAGGCTGGGCGACGCGGACATGCTGGCCTCCCCGGGCACGATGGTCGACCGTACGGCCGGAACGCCCGACACGGCAACGAGGAAGACGATGAGCGAAGCGGGATTCAGGGCGGCGGGATTCTCATGGCGCCTGCATTGCGGCCGCCAGGCCATCGAGCTCGGCATCAAGGAGGCGGTCGACCGCGCCGGCGCCAAGCGCGCCTTCGTGATCTGCTCGCCCTCGATCAACCGCAAGACCAACACGGTGCGGCGCATCGAGGCGGCGCTGGGGCCGCTCTGCGCCGGCGTGTTCGACGGCATCGAGAAGGATTCGACCTACGCCTCGGTGCTCGCCGCCAAGCAGGCGGCGGTCGCTTCCGGCGCCGACCTGTTGATCGCGGTGGGTGGCGGCAGCGTCATCGTGTCGGTACGCGCGGTGGCGATCTTCATGGCCGAGCCGGGCGATCCCTTCAAGATCATGACGCAGTATCCCGAGGGCAAGCCGGCCTACAGCCCGCGCCTGATGGCGCCCAAGCCGCCGATCATCAACATCCCGACTACGCCGACCAGCGCGATGAACCGCGCCGGCACCGGCTTGAAGAACCCCGATCTCGATCAGCGCATGGAGTATTTCGATCCCAAGACGCGGCCGCAGGCGCTGTTCATCGACGAGGAGGTGCTGCTGGGCACACCGCACGACGTCATGCGCTCGACCGGCACCACGGTGTTCGCGGGACTGATCGGCGCGATGGCGCAGCTCGACGTCAACCCGCTGGCCGAGGCCAACGAGCGCCAGGCCTTCCGCCTGGGCTTCAACGCCTATCCCCGACTCGCCGAGCAGCCCGCCACCGCCCAACCGCGCATCGATCTGTGCATCGCCGCCTTCCTGCAGAACCGGTCCGAGGATGACGGCCTGCGCCGTTTCCGCGGCGGCCCGTTCTCCGGCAACTACGCGGTCTCGACCGCTCTACACGTGCGCTATCCGCATGTCGGGCAAGGCGAGTCGACCTGCGTGCTACAGGCCTCGCGCATTCGTCTCTCAGACTCGATCCCGCTGCCCTCGGCGCGGCAGGTGGCGCAGGCCGTCGGTGTCTGGCGCGACGGCATGGACGGTAAGCAGGCAGGCCACGCCATCGCCGACTGGCTCGAAGCGCTCTACGCGCGCATGGGCATGCCGACCAACCTGCGCCAGCTCGAGATCCCGCGCGACGATCTGAAGAACATCGCTGCCGAGACGGTGAAGAACTTCAACGCCAACGCCGGTATGCGCTCCGCCGAAGACCAGATCGCCGACGCGCTCAGCCTGCTGGAAGCGGCTTATTAAGGACTACCTTCCCCCGCTGGCGGGGGAAGGTGCCCGAAGGGCGGATGGGGGTGGCTGTCGAAGCCGAAGGTGATCTCGCAAGACCGACCGAGTCTGGCCGCGCGAGCCACCCCCATCCCGCGCTTCGCGCCACCTTCCCCCGCCAGCGGGGGAAGGTAATCCCTCACACCTCACGCACGCCGGCGCGGCGGCGCATGATCTGGTCGAAGGCTTCGCCGATCACGCTGACCGGCGCCTCGAGCCCGGTGAACAGGTGGAAGGCGTCGCAGGCCTGCAAGACGCAGAGCTCGCGGCCGGTCATCACGCGGCAACCGCGCTCGCGCGCCGCCAACAGCAGCGGCGTCCACAACGGCGTGTAGACCACGTCGGCCACCCACATTGACGGCCGCAGCAACGACACAGGCACGGCGCAGCCAGTGTCCGGCAGCATGCCCACGGGCGTGCCGTTGATCACGCCCGCCGCGCCGTCGAGCGCCGCCTCGATCGAGGTCGCGAGCCGCGCGCCGCCGCCAAGCGCGGCCACCAGCGCCTCGGCCTTGGCCTTCTCGCGATCAAAGATGCGGAGTTCCGTCACGTTCATCGCGGCCAGCGCGAAGCCGATGGCGCGGCCGACACCGCCGGCGCCGATCAGCGCCACCGGGCCGCCGAGATCGGCGCCGATCACCTCGCGGAGCGCGCGGCCGAAGCCGGTCGAGTCGGTGTTGTGCCCGGTGAGCCGCTGGTCGCGGCCGACCACCACGGTGTTGACCGCGCCCAGTGCCTGGATGCCCGGCGCGAGCGCGTCGAGCAGCGGCACCACCGCCTCTTTGTAGGGAAAGGTGACGTTGACGCCGGCGAAGCCCAGCAGCCGCACACCGTCGAGCATGGCCCGCAGATCGCCGCGATGCGCGCCGGCGCGCTCGATCAGCTGGTAGTGCGTGCGCAGGCCCAAGGCGGCGCCGGCGCTCTGGTGCATATGCGGCGCGGCGGAACTCGAGATCGGCGCGCCGATCAGGCCGAGCAGCAGGGATTTCGGCGTCGGATTGGGCGGACGGGGTGCTTCATTCATGGCGGCGCATCCTAGTCGCGCGATCCACCCCTGTCCCCAGCCCTACCTTCCCCCGGAGGGGGAAGGTGCCCGAAGGGCGGAAGGGGGATGTCGAAGACGAACATCGATTTCGTTGAACCATCCCCCATCCGTCGCGCTACGCGCGCCAACTTCCCCCTCCGGGCGAAGGGAAGGACGTGCCATCGAGACAATTCCATTGTGCGAGCACATGTTCGGGATATTGTCCCCATTCATCCCATCGAATAAAACTCCGACACCCGCGTTACAGCGCCCGCACAAGGGACCATTGTCACCATGACAATCCGCAAGCAGCGCCCGAGCTGGAAGCCGGTGGTCGAAGGGGCCACCACGCCGCTCTACCTGACCATCGCCAACCAGCTCGCGGCCGACGTCGCCTCGGGCAAGCTCGAGCCGCACACGCGGCTGCCGACCCATCGCGACCTCGCCTGGGATCTGGGCTGCACTGTGGGCACGATCACGCGGGCCTATGCCGAGGCCGAGCGGCGCGGGCTGATCCATGGCGAGGTCGGCCGCGGCAGCTTCGTGCGCCCGCCGGCCCTGCCCTATCCCGAGCCGGTGGCGCCGCGCTCGGTGTCCAATCCGACGGGCGATCCGCGCGCGCGCACCGACGCGCCGACCAACAACATCATCGACCTCGCGATGAACTGGCCCTCGCCCGCCGGCGAGGACGAGAAGATGCGCGAGACCCTGCGCCAGATCGCCGGCGGCAACGACATGGCCTCGCTGCTGGAGTTCACCGGCCGGCTGGGCGTGCCGCGCCACCGCGACGCCGGCGCCGCCCTGCTCAACCGCCGCTTCCAGATGCTGCCCAAGCCCGAGCGGCCATCGCTCGATCCGTCGCGCGTGCTGATCGCCGCCGGCACGCAGCACGCGCTGATGATCGCCCTCGCGGCGCTGGCGGCGCCGGGCGACGCGGTGCTGGTCGAGGACCTCACCTATCCCGGCATCGTCTCGCTCGCGCGGCTGATGCGGCTGCGCCTCAAGCCGGTGGCCTGCGATGCCGACGGCCCGCGGCCCGAGGCGCTCGAAGCCGCCTGCCGCACCGGCGACGCGCGCGCCTTCTACATCGTGCCGACGCAGCACAACCCCACGGGCCGCACCATCAGCGAGCAGCGCCGCCGGCGCCTGGCCGAGATCGTCAGGCAGTACGATCTGCCGACGGTCGAGGACGACGTCTACGGCTACTTCCCGCTCGACGCGCCGCCGCCGCTGGCCGCCTTCGCGCCGGAGCAGACCATCCATCTCGCGGGCCTCAGCAAGATGGGCGCGCCCGGCCTGC
Source organism: Reyranellaceae bacterium (assembly GCA_022844045.1). Lineage (GTDB taxonomy): Bacteria > Pseudomonadota > Alphaproteobacteria > Reyranellales > Reyranellaceae > JAFAZJ01. The sequence continues at coordinate 23,106 of JALHMM010000082.1, forward strand.
GCATCGGCTTCATGCACGCGCCGCCGCGCCTGCTGGGCCGGCTGAGCGCCGCCATGGCGGCGGCGAGCTGGACGGCGGCGCCGATGATGGCGGAGATCGCCGCGCGCTGGATCGAGGACGGCACGCTCGACGAGCTGCTGCGCCGCAAGCGCGAGGAAGCGCGCAAGCGCCAGGAGATCGCGCTGCGCATCTTCGGCGACGCCGGCGTCGATGTCGGCACGACCTCAGTAGTTCCTCCCTCTCCCCGCAAGCGGGGAGAGGGTCGGGGTGAGGGGCTGCGGCTAGTTGAAGTCGGTACCCCAATAGCCCGGCTTTCCAGCGGCGCCGTCTCGACGCCGACCGCCTCGGTGTCACGCCCACCGGCCGACGACCCGCGCCGCGCCAAGCTATTCCTGCCAGCCGCCTGCTTCCACGCCTGGCTGACCCTGCCCGAACCCTGGCGCGCCCGCGACTTCGCCGCCGAAGCCGAGGCGCTGGGCGTGCGCGTCACCCCGGCCGACGCCTTCGTCAGCGGCCGCGCCGAGGCGCCGCACGCGGTGCGGCTATGCCTGGGCAATATCGCGGATCGCAAGGATATGAAGCGCGGGGTGGAGGTGCTGGCGCAGCTGCTTGCGGTGCAGATGGTGGGGCAGCGGGTGGTGGTGTGAGTCGCCTCCTTCGGTCACATATTGGGTGCGTTCCACACTACTCACGCTAGATATAGTCCTTCAGGTTCGAATGTCGGCGCAAAACCGAAGCTCGACTAACCTCTCGCCGTAACGTTTGACGCCAGTTCGTGTGGCCGATACTCTCTCAGTTCCCCTAACGGTTGAATAAATCGTTCAGCGAGTCTGCGGCCCAGCTCCTGTGCCCATTTGGAGATGATTGAGATATGGCTGAGTTGGCAGGTAGCTTCGCTCTTCAATCGGAGCCCGCTGACGTTGTGTTCGTCCTGCAGGGAAGCGTGACGGCAGATCAAGTCGATGCAATTTTCCAAAACTCGGCGGGATCATCGTCAACCGGAGCAAATGTACTCGTCGATTGTCGACCCGCGACGTACATCGAACCAGCTGCCCTTCAAATGGTCATTGCAAACATACTGCGCCTGAAAGAGCGTGGCCATCACGTAACTATTCGGGTTCCAGAGAGCCACCGGCAGCGTGATTTTTGGCGGGCCTGGGGCTTTCCCCAAGCCATTTCGGACTGCTTGGCCACAAGCTTCCGCAGTCTCATATCCGCTGCTGACCTTCCATTTTGGGGAGAGCCGCAGAAATACTACTTGCCAGCTGAGTTGCCCTCGATGCCTGGCCTCTCCAAGGCAACTATACGCTCGTCAAACTTCTTTGGGCTTCACACCATCCGATTGGACGGAGCCTCTAGCTCGCCACGCCTCGCGTACGATGAACGCGCTGCGTGGAACACCGGCCATATTCAAACGGTGCTGGCCAAGAAACTAGGAGATGGATCGCAGTACTTCTCAAGTCGAGTAGTTTTCGAAGCTGTGTTGAACGCTATGCGCCATCCTGGCGCGTCAATTGTGCAAACCGCCTCCCACGATCAGCCAAACCTCTTCACTGTCCACTTCTGGGACGACGGGGTGTCGATGGCGGACACGTTGCTTCGCGCCATCCGTAGTAAGACAAATGTTCGCGGAGAGAGAGAGGCTGATTTCTTTAGGCGTTATCTTCTTGTTACGTCAGACGACGACAAACCAAGTATCGTAACAACAAATATAGTAGATTCTGACTACGAACTCCGGCCAGACATTTCTTCCGATCATGCTCTTTTTGCAACAATACTTCCGGCCGTTACGTCCGACCCCTTGGGTCAAAATCTCTCTGTACCCGAAGACGTCTTGCGCGCAGACCGTCGCTTCGGACGCAAGGGAATGGGCCTTTACGTACTTCTCAACGCGGTCGTAGAAGTGTTGAACGGTAGCGTTGCCTTTCGTACCGGTCAATACTTCATGAATGTTCGCAAGGCAAACAAGGACGAAAGCTCCAAGCATGGCGCCCACTTTCGTGTCCGGATCAAGCGACGACCTGCGGAAACCCCGCCGTTCCTCGGAAACTTGGTCGTGGTCCGTGTGCGCCCAAGATCTTAGACTATCTGCCAGAAGGTATAGGCGATGCGTAACCTAGTCGTGCCGATTCGCTTTCGCTTCGCCAAGCCAGCTCCTGTTTCGACCCGTTACACCAATTATTATGGGAAGCTAGCCCCACACGTCTTCGGCGATATCTATCGCAGGAATGATCTACAGCTACGATGCAGCGATGTTCTCGCAATCGCCTCAGAGCATGCGATAGCCGAAACTGAAGTTGCAAATCGATTGTTAGACGCTATCGGCAACGACTCGTATGATGCTGTTCTCATTGATCTAGGCGGGGTGGAAGAGGACGATGTACCAAGGCACAACGTGCTCCTTGGGCTTGTCTTGGCAGTAAACAAGCTCTTGGAGAGGGATTCTACCACACGTATTGCGGCCCTTATGCCGCTGCCGCTGAGCGCGGAGGATGTGGTCGCTCCAACACTTCGGCGAACTGCGGAAGACACAAGATTCAGGATTATTTTCGGATCTGGTGACGGTTGGGGAGCTCACTTCTCTCTCAATCCTCCTCCGCGGGCAACCATCAACAGCATATTCCGGGAAGCTCGACGGAGCCCGCTCGAAACCATCGAGCGGAAGCTCATTCGACATGTTGGACAATATGCATTGCCAGGATCACCGCAAATAATTCGCTATTTCTATGATTGTCAAAAAGCCACAGATGCAACTATAGATCTAGTAACTGAGTGGTTGACCAAACGCAAGAACGCAGGCGCTGTTTCAAGAATATTCTATGATACACGCCATTCTCAATGGTTTCGCGTGGCGGTAGAGGCGTGCCTGAGGGAGAGCCAGCTACTGGAAATAAGTAAAGAAATAGTCGACGACGCGGCACTATCCAACTTGACGAATAGTGATCTCATTTTGCTACCGTTCGTTCGGACGGGGCGTTCGCTCGAGAAAATGATTGGCGGCGCCTTCATGGCGGATTCAGCGCCCCACGTGTACACAGTCTTGTCCACCGCCGGGCAACGCAAAACGGATGGGCAGCGCCCAGTTCAAGTAAGCACTGCGCTTGGCCAAGTAACTTCTTTGGCAGTAACGTACTCGCTCAAAGTTCCTTCAGAGCCGAATGGGCACGATCCGTTGTTGTGGCAGAGTGCTCCTGTTCCACAGATCGACCCAAACGCCAGTGATCTGGCAGATAAGTTCTCGGCTGACGCGATGTGGGGTATGATACTGGAAGCTGGCATGGTGCCGGAGTTTCCCGTTCCTAAGCGAAGGCTTCCTATTGGCTATGTTCCCAATTTTGGAAGAGTGTGCGAGCTGAATGGGCAGTTCATTGCCGCAAAAGTAGAGGCTATTCTCAAGAGGACTTATGGCGCCTCTCTCGCACATAACTTAGCATTTCTTTGTCCAGAGGAGCCCCACGCGCAGAAAGTGGCCGAAGCGCTCCGTGATCTCGCTGGGCACGATACAGTTCATGTTTTGAGATCACTAATTGATTTCTATCACGACAATCCCTCGGCGGAGATAGCGGACTTCGGCGCAGCAGAAGACGAGAAGGCAAGAGTTTCTCTCGTTCAAGATCAACTACTCGCCTGGCGTGAGCTAAGCGCGACGGTGCTGCAGCAGGATCGACCGCAGGTCGTACTACTAGATGAATTCGACGTTTCCGGAGGAACCTTGATGGGCCTCCGAAACTTGGCGAACAAGTTTGGCCTCGACGTACTTTGCAGCATATCGCTCGCTGACTTGGGGCCGCCGCGTCAAGAAGACCCTGTCGTTCAACATATCGCACTGTATGAGATTAACTATCGCGCTGTCCGCTCGTTTGAAAGCGCTACCCAATCTGGCAACAAGGGCGCGCCATGAGTAACCAATCGAGCTTACGTGATTGCATGACCATTGCTCATCTTCTCGCAAATCAACCTTTGGGGCGAGGGGCGGATTGGCCAAACGCAGCACGCCAAGCCGCTGCTGGGGTGATGTGGCTGGATCTCCTCGGTAGGCTCAAAGACCTGCCCGCTGATGACCAAAAGCACGTCCTTGGAGCCTTATCTGGAGCTGCTAACCTCGGCGATCGTGAAAAAACTCAAGCCGTCTTGGACGCCCCCCCATCTCCAGAGGCGATACCTTCACCGCAACAACGCGTGAAGCGCAAGGTGGACGTTTTGATCATTTGCCCGTTGGCAATTGAAATGAACGCGTCCCTTGTCGCCTTCGGTATCAACCCTTGGCAGCGCGAGAGTGAGAACTTCGAAGGCCACAAGATCTTCCACCTTTCTGTTAAGCGAGAAGATGGTCCGGACGTTTCCGTGGCGATCACGGCTGTTACTAAGCCGCGCCAGGTAAGCTGCGCAATCACAACCCTGCAGTTAATATCGACATTTGATCCCTACGCGGTCTTCTTGTCGGGAATCGGGGGTGGCGTAAAAGGAGAGGTGGAGCTAGCAGACGTCGTCATCTCCTCACGAGTGATAGATGTATCTGGGGGGAGGGCCGAGGCGGACAGGGTGAAGCTGAGGGATGAACCCATATCGCCCCCCCGCGTTATCTCTCGCCAGGCGAATTATTTCGGCGTTGGTCGTATCGGCACGAAAATGTGGTCTGAGGAGTGCCAGAGTAAAACCTCCGTTCTTCGAAACAGTGAGCGCTTCCTATTGCCTTCTGAAGAATTGGTGGCGAATCGGACACCTAAAATTGGCTCGGGAATTATCTTGGCAGGAGAGCAGTTGGTAGCGGATGGGTCGCTCCCGTTCCAGCTCGATTTGCGCGATGACCGCATTCGGTCGTGCGACATGGAGGGTAGCGGCTTCGCTCAAGCATGTGCCGAACGAGACCGTCAGTGGTTGATTTTCAGAGGGATAAGCGACTATGGCGATGAGGAGAAGGACAAGGTCTGGCAGGCAATCGCCGCCCTCAATGCGGCTCTGGCAGTGAATGCGTTCCTTCGTACTGAGTTCCGACTACCAACAGAGATGGGGAGCTTTACGTTCTAGCTGACGGTTAACCGAAGTAGTTGGGGAGCCGCTCTGTCTCCACGGGACCAGTGTCCTCGCGTTGCTGCATTGCCTGCCAAGCGCGGGCGACGGGAGTCCGCCTTCGATATCCCCTCATTTCGGCGCTCCGCGCCACCCCTCGCGTGGAAAGACGGCTGCGAAAGGTCATCGGTTGACGGGATCGCCATGCGCTTTAGGCTCGTAGCCATCGCCGCAGCCCTAGTCCGGAAGTTTCCCGTCATGCGTCGTCGTCAGTTCGCGTCGATTCTCGCCGCCTCGCCGTTCGCGCTGAGCCTCCCCGCCGCCGCGCAAACCTGGCCCACCAAGCTGGTCCGCATTATCGTGCCCTTCGCGCCCGGCGGCTCGGGCGACATCACCTCGCGCCTGGTCGGCGCCCATATCGAGAAGGCCACCGGCCAGTCGGTGGTGGTCGAGACCAAGCCCGGCGCCAACGGCATCATCGGCAGCGAGGCGGTGAAGAACGCGGCGCCCGACGGCTACACCGTGCTGCTGTGCACGACCTCCACCAACTCTGCCAACGTGGCGATGTTCAAGTCGCTGCCCTACGACCCGGAGAAGGACTTCACGGTGTGCGGCGTGTTCGGCTCGAGCGGCGCCTATCTGCTGGTGCGGCCCGACGCGCCCTACAAGACGCTCCCCGAGTTCGTCGCCTACGCCAAGGCCAACCCGGGCAAGATCTTCTACGGCCACTTCAACGCCTCGAGCCAGGTGCCGGGCGCGCTGTTGCAGCGCATGGCCGGCATCGAGATGACGGCGGTGCCCTACAAGGCGATCGGCAATTGCTTCAACGACATCATGGGCGGGCAGATCCAGGCGATGTTCGTCGACACCACCGCGGGCGCCGGCCACGTCAACCAGGGCCAGCTGCGGCCGCTGGGCGTGACGCGGCCGGTGCGCTGGGACAAGCGGCCCGACGTGCCGGCGATCGCCGAGTTCTATCCCGGCTTCGAGCTCACCGGCTTCCTCGGCATGGCGCTGCCCGCGGCGACGCCCAAGGCGATCTGCGAGCGGCTCAACACGCTGATCAACAGCGCGATCCTCTCGCCTGAGGTGAAGGACCGGCTGGAGAGCTTCGGCTTCACGCCCAAGGCGATGACCTTGGACGACTGCGCCGCGTTCTCCCGCTCCGAGCGCGAGAAGTGGCAGCGCTATGTCGAGATCGCCGGCATCGAGAAGCAGTGAGGCGGGCAGTCTCTTCACGGAGCCTGTGACGACACGCCGCCAAGCCATGGCGCAACGCCCTGTTTTCGCCACCCCGGACCGCCTATCTTGGGCCATGGCCGCCGCCCCTCAGGAGCGGCTCGACCCGGTCGTATCGCTGACGCCCCCGCCAGCCGCCGACGAGCCGTCACCCCCCGAACCGTCCGTCGCCGTCGACAGGGATGCGGTCGAGGTCGTGTCGTCGGCTGTCCTGCCGTCGGCCCCCCAGGGCTTTCCTGTCCTGGGCCTGATCGCCGCCGTCACCGCCCACGTCCTGGTCGCCGCCGCGTTCTACGCCCTGATGCTGCACGAGCCGCCGGAGGAGGCGAAGCCGCCCACGGACCTCTTCGAGCTCGTGCTGGCCGAGGACGTGGCCGGCCGCCCCGACGGCACGGCCACGCGGGCGCCCGACGGCGCGCCGCGGCCTGACGTGCTGCAGGATCCCGACGCGCGCGCGCCGACCGAGCCGGCCGACCAGCCGGCCACCGACCCGGTGACCGCGCCGCATCGGCCGACCCAGTCTCCCTCCTTCGACGCCATGCCGATGCCGCCGGCGCCACCCCCGGTGCCCAATACGGCCGACGCCTGGACGCCGCGC
>JALHMM010000083.1 GCA_022844045.1 Reyranellaceae bacterium
GCCGCCGCGCCACTGGAGTGGCGCGCCCCCAGCCTTTCGCGACAGCCGTAGCGGCAAGCGAAAGGCCTGAGCCACAAGCATCGGATGCTCCGATTCGGCGCCCGTAGCGGCGGAAATAGGAGGCGGCGAAACGTTTCTGTACACTTGCTCCAGTCATTCCGATCGGAGCCCCGCATGTCACGCGACCGCACCCTGCCTTCGGACTTCTGGACATGGGAAGCCGTCATCGACTGCTCGATGACGGCCCGCCTGCTGTTCCTCGGCCTGTGGAACTTCGCCGACGATCATGGCGTGCAGCCCCTGCGGCCGCGCACCATCCGCATGCAGGTGTTTCCCGGCGATCCGATCGATGAGAACGCTGTGCGTGCGCTGATCGACGAACTGGTGGCGCGCGGGCTGGTGCGCACCTTCACGGTCGAGGGTCAGGAATACCTGTCGGTGATCCACTGGGAGCAGATCCAGCGGGTCAGTCGCCGCGCGCGGCATCGCTATCCGCCGGACCCCGCCAAGCCGGTGCCGGTCGAGCCGGTGGCACCGCCGCGACCCGCCGCATCCCCCACGACCGATGGCGTCAGGGTGTCATCGCGCTGGCGCAAGGCGATTCGCTTTCGTTTGGGAAAGGGCTGGCCGGGCGGGCCGCCGCACGACCTCGAACGCTGGATGGCGCGCTGGCTGGTCGAGGGCCACAACCTGGAACGCGACGTGCTGCCGGCGATCGACGCGGTCTGCCAGGCCGGCGCTCCGCTATCAGGATTGCAGGCGGTCTCGGATCACTTGGCGATCCATTCCCTCGCCCGGACGGGCAAGAGGGATGTCGAAGCCGAGCGTATGGCTCCTTGAGCATTCATCCCTTCCCCCGAAGGGGCAAGGTGGCGCGCAGCGACGGAAGGGGGATGTTTCAACGCACACGGTATCCGTCTTCGACATCCCCCTTCCGCCCTTCGGGCACCTTCCCCCTCCGGGGCAGGGCTATCGCATATGGACTTCTTTCCTTCTCCCCGCGAAGGCGGGGAGAAGGTGCCGAGCGCCAGCGAGGCGGATGAGGGGCTTCCTCGTGCAACGACAAACGCTGTCGTTGTTGAGACTCCGCGAAGCCCCTCATCCGCCCTTCGGGCACCTTCTCCCCGCCTTCGCGGCGAGAAGGAAGAGCTTGGCGATCCATATGCGATAGCCCTGCCCTCCGGGGGAAGGGAAGGCCGCACGAGGAGAGAGCGCCGTCGAACGACTCAGTACTTCGCGATCACCTTCTCGGCGAAGTCCCTGAGATTTTGCCGCGCCGTGTCCATCGACGGCAGCAGCGTGATCTCGTTCAGCCCCATCGCCTCGCGCTCGCGCAGCGCGGTGATGATCTCCTCCGGTGTGCCGACGAGGCCGCCGGTCGAGCGGATCAGCTCCTCGGTGACGAAGCGCCGTTCCTCCGCCGGCACGAAAGCGCAGTGGCCGAGATGGACCTGCTGGTAGCGCTTGGCCGCCGGCACATCCATCTTCTCGGTGAAGGCGAGATACTCGTCCCACAGGTTGCGGCAGCGATGCGCCACCGTGCTGGTGTCGCCATCCTTCATGTAGGCTTCCCACCAGTAGTGCAGCGAGGCGATGGCCATCGAGCCGATCTCGTCGATGACGCGGTCGGAGTTGATCTTCTCGCCCGGCCGCAGGACGCAGGCATAGCCCAGCGCCGCGGTATGGAAGTTCTTCGGCAACTCGCGGCCCACCGCCTTGGCGCCCTCCTTCATCGTCTCCAGGCTTTGCAGCAGGCGCGCCTTGGTCTGGTTATGCGAGCAGACGCGGCCGTCGCCGTAGGCGCCCGCCGACTTCAGCGCCAGCGGCCCGTCGGCGGCGACATAGATCGGCACCGGCTGCTCGACATTGACGAAGCCCATCTTGGGATGAAGGAAGCGGATGTCGGTGGTCTCGCCGAAGGCCGCATAGTCGACTTCCTCGCCATGCAGCAGCGCCCGCAGCACCCGCAGATACTCGCGGAACTCCTTGGCCTTCATCGGGTCCTTGCCCATCACCCGCATCGCGGTGTGGCCGGTGCCCATGCCGATGAAGACACGGCCCGGCGCGAGCTGGTTGATCGAGGCGATGGAGTGCGCCGTGACAGGCGCCAGGCGCGTCGCGGCGACCGACACGCCGGTGCCCAAGCGGATACGCGAGGTGTTGACCGCCGCCAGCGACAAGGTCGCGTAGCAGTCGGAGTAGAGCATCTGGGAATCGGCCGCCCAGGCCGCGTCGTAGCCCATCTTCTCCAAATCGACGAAGAGCTGCCAATCGGAGATGCGCGGGGCGACGGTGACGCCGAACTTCATGGCTCAGCCCTTTTTGGCGGCGGGCAGGAAGTCGTCGAGCGGCACGCCGAAGCTGTTGAGCGCCCACGACACGAGATTGTACTGGCCGATGGTGAAGACGACGTCCATCAGCTGCTCGGTCGAGTAGCTCTTCGACAAGGTGGCCCAGGTCGCGTCGGACACGACGGAGTTCTCGAACAGATCGTCGGCCGCCTGCAGCAACGCCGCCTCCTTCTCGCTCCAGCCGGCGCCGGGGCCGGTCTTGATCCATTCGATGTCGGCGTCGCTGAGCCCACCGCGCTTGGCGATCAGCTCGTGCTGCGCGAACTCGTACTCGGCCTGGTTCAGCCAGCCGATGCGCAGGATCAGCATTTCGCGGTCGCGGAACGGCAGGGTCTGCTTGCTGAGAATGTGACCGGCGAACGGTGTCCAGCGTTTCACCAGCGCCGGGTGGTTGGCCAGCACCTTGAAGATGTTGAAGATCTGGCCGTTCATCGCGTTCTTCTCGATGGTCTCGCGATCGGCCGCCGGCATGGTCGACAGGTCGCGCATGGCGACGCGCTGCTTGCGCTTGATCATCTGATGGTCCTCCCAGGGTGGTCTGACCGCCAGCAAAGCACCGGCGGCGGGCATTGCTCAAGGTCGAGTGAGCTTGGCGAACCGCTTGGTGAGACGGTCGCGCTTCAGCCGCGACAGCCGGTCGATCCAGAAGATGCCATCGAGCTGGTCGATCTCGTGCTGCAGGCAGGTGGCGCGAAAGCCGTCGGCCTCCTCCACCTTCTCCGCGCCATCGAGATCGCGAAAGCGCACGCGCACCTTCTCTGGCCGCTCGACCTCGTCGTTGACGCCGGGCATGGAGACGCTGCCCTCGGTGATGCGTGTCGTCTCCGACGACGCCCACTCGACCACAGGATTGACGTAGGTCCGCACATCGCCGCCCAGCTCGATCACCACGACACGCTGCATGACGCCGATATGCGGGCCGGTGATGCCGACCCCAGGCGCGGCGCGCATGGTGTCGAGCAGGTCGGCGGCAAGCGCCTTCAGCGCCGCGTCGAAGGCCGTGACCTCCGCCGCCTTCTGGTTTAGGCGAGGATCGGGATAGCGCAGGATGGGACGGATCGTCATGTCACACCTCTACCTTCCCCCTCCGGGGGAAGGTAAGCAAAACGATCACGTCGGATGCCACCACTTTCCTGCGAGTACGACGCCAGCCGACAGCAAGCGCCGGTCGCCCTTGAGATATTCGCCGATGCAGTCGACGTAGTCGAAGCTGCCCTGCTTGAGTTCCAGGATGCTGGCCTCGCCGACACTGCCGGGCTTGAGCGTGCCGAGATCGGGGCGGCGGATCGCGGCGGCGGGGCCGGCGGTCGAGAGCCTGATCACCGTCGACAGATCGACGCCGAGGCAGAGGAACTTCGACATCGTCGTCAGCAGGTCGTAGGCCGGTCCCTCGATCGACACCGTGTGCACGTCGGAGGAGATCGCGTCGGGCAGGAAGCCGGCGGCCAGCATGCCGCGCGTCGTCTGGAAGCCGAACGAGCCGCCGCCATGGCCGATATCGAACAGCACGCCGCGCTCGCGCGCCGTCAGCACCTCCTCGCGTACCTTGCCGTCGCTGCGCACCGGCGCGTTGGGGAACGGCCGAAAGCAATGGGTGAGGATATCGCCGCGGCGCAGACGGCTGATCACTTCCAGGCGCGACGGCGGCGGGTTGTCGAGATGCGCCATGACAGGCAGGCCGACGTCCTCGGCGACCTCGAGCGCCATGTCGAGCGGCATCACGCCATTGTCGCCGCCGGCCGTCTTGCCGACGCGCACCTTGATGCCCAGCACCAGGTCGGCGTTCTCGCGCGCCACACGGCCGCATTCGCGCAAGTCGAGCAGGCGCAGGTCGGCCGCCTCACCCACCATCACACTCTTGGAGAAGGCGAAGATGCCGGGAAAGGACAGGTTGAGATACGGCAGGATGCGCACCGGCGACGGCTCGATCACATGCGCGCGAAAGCCATGGAAGTTGCCCGGCCCGGCGCTGCCAGCGTCGATGAAGGTGGTGACGCCGCCGCTGCGCGCCAGTGACTCCGCCGCGACGCCCAGCGACGTGCCGCCCCAATAGACGTGGGTGTGCAGGTCGATCAGGCCGGGGCAGACGATCTTGCCGGCGATGTTGCGCGAGTCCGTTCCTGAGAGATTGTCGCCGATCGCCGCGACCTTGCTGCCGGCGAAGGCGATGTCCGTGACCTTGTCGATGCCCTGCGACGGGTCGATCACCCGGCCGCCCTTGAGAACCAGATCGTTCATGATCATCCCTTGGTTTCACGTCGACGGCTACCGGGCGCGGGTGGAGTCTCCGGCGGGCCGGCGAAGCATTGCGCGATCGCCATCCAGGTGCGCGCCACCTCGCCGGTCACCTTGAGAGTCGTGTCGGCGATGTTGCGGGTCTGGGCCACGACCTGACAGAACTCTTCCGCGTCGCCCTCGACCGCGTTGTTGGCCGATCGCGTGTTCCATTCCCAGACCGCGCCCGAGGGCGCGTCGAGACGCACATAGGGCGCCGGTCCTGGCGGCTTCTCGCCGCGGTTGGCGAAGGTCCAGCCGAAGGTGCGCACGCCGATCACGGCGATGTTCTCCAGCCGATCCGAGCGCGGGCGGATCATGCCCAACATGTCGTAGATCGCCTGACCGTGCGACCAGATCTCCATCTGCCGCGCGGTCGTGAACATGCGCACGCCCATGTCGGGGCCGGCCCACTTCAGACGATCGTCAGGAGCACGCGCGCCCAGCGTATCGGTGAGCTTGCCCAGCATCTCGTACCAGCGCGCCAGCAGCGCGCGGCCCTCGAGGTTGCCCAGACGCTGCCGCTGGTCCTCCAGCCGAGTCAGTCCAGTCTCGCGCTTGGCCTTGATATCGGCTTGCAGCACGTAGAAGGCCTTCTCGTCGGTGGCCGAGGCGTAGCCCATCAGGTCGCCCATGTGCAGGTGACCCACGATGTCGTTGATGGTCCAGCCCTTGAAGCGCGTGGCGCGGCGCCAATCGGCGTCCTGGAGCGGTGACAGCAGACGATGCAGTTCGTCAGCCTCGTCGCGTAGATCGACAGCTTGCTTAAGCAATTGGGTTCCTCCCGCGCGCAGCATGCATGGGTGCGTGCTTGTTCGCCACCGTCGAACAGGGGCACGATCCCGCCGGGAGGATCACACCATGCGCGTCGGTTTTGTTGGACTGGGAATCATGGGAGCCAGCCTTGCGGCAAACGTACAGAAGGCCGGCCATTCGCTGACCGTGCACGACGTGCGCCGCGACGCAGCGGCGAAACACATCGCCAACGGCGCCGTCTGGGCCGACTCGCCGAAGGCCGTCGCCGCGGCATCCGACGTGGTGCTGACCTCGCTGCCCGGCCCGCCCGAGGTCGAGGCGGTGGCGCTGGGCGAGAACGGGCTGCTGGCGGGCATGAAGGCTGGCACCTCCTATTTCGACTTGTCGACCAACGCGCGTTCAACCGTGCGCAAGATCAACGCCGCCTTCGCCGACAAGGGCGCCCATATGTTCGACGCGCCGGTCAGCGGCGGTCCGAAGGGCGCGTTCACCGGCAAGCTCGCGATCTGGGTCGGCGGCGACAAGGCGATCTTCGAGCGCGACCGCGCGGCGCTCGACGCCATGGGTGATCAGGTGCGCTATGTCGGCACGATCGGCCAGGCCACCGTGGCGAAACTGGTGCACAACTGCGCCGGCTACGCGCTGACCGTGGCGCTGGGCGAGGTCTTCACCATGGGCATCAAGGCCGGCGTCGATCCGGCCGATCTGTTCGAGGCGGTGCGCCAGGGCGCGCTGGGCCGACGCCGCACCTTCGACGGCCTGCTCGACCAGTTCCTGCCCGGCACCTACGACCCGCCGGCCTTCCAGCTGCGCCACGCGCACAAGGACGTCTCGCTGGCGACGCAGCTCGCGCGCGAGGTCGGCGTGCCGATGCGGCTTTCCAACCTGACCTTGGAAGAGATGACCGAGGCGCTGGGCCGCGGCTGGGGTCATCTCGATTCGCGCAGCATATTGAAGCTGCAGCAGGAGCGCGCCGGCGTCGACGTGAAGGTGCCTGACGATCGCATGGCGCAACTGCGCGGCAACGGGTGATCCATGGCCGAGGCGCTGCCGACCTACGAGATCTACGCCATCCGCTACGCCCGGCGCGACGCGCGGCGGGCCGACCACTTCATCGGCGGCGACCCGCATGACGGGCCGATGCCGATGGACTACTTCACCTGGGTGATCAAGGGCGCCGGCCGCGTGATCGCCGTCGACACCGGCTTCACGGCGGAGGTCGCGGCCCAGCGTAAGCGCGAGTTCCTGCGCTGTCCGGTGGCGACGATGTCGGAGCTCGGCATCAGCGCGGAGTCGGTGTCCGACGTCGTGCTGACCCACCTGCACTACGACCATGTCGGCAACTTCGACAAGTTCCCCACCGCGCGCTTCCACCTCCAAGCCAAGGAGATGGGTTTCGTCACCGGGCCCTACATGCGCTACTCCAAGTTCGGCCACAGCTTCGAGGTCGAGGATGTGGTCGGCATGGTGCGGCTGAACTTCAAGGGCCGCGTCGAGCAGCACCAGGGCGAGGTCGACCTCGCGCCCGGCATCTCGCTGCATCACACCGGCGGCCATACGCCCGGCCTGCAGATCGTGCGCGTCAACACCCAGCGTGGCTGGGTCGTGCTCGCCTCCGATGCGGCGCATTACTATGAGCACATCAGGAAGAACCGGTTCTTCGGCACCGCGTTCAACCTCGGCGACATGATCGACGCCTACCGCACCGCCGAGAAGCTCGCCGCCTCGCCCGACCACATCGTGCCCGGCCATGATCCACTGGTGATGCGGTACTACCCGGCGGTGTCGCCGAAGCTCGAGGGCGTGATCGTGCGGCTCGACGTGGCGCCGCGCACAGCATGATGGACCAGTCAGCACAGCGTGAACTTGCCCGCCTGCTCGCGACCTTGCGACGCGAGGGGCGGCAGCAGAGCGGCCTCGACCCGCGACTCCTGCCGCCGGACAAGGCCACGGCCTATCGCGTCGCGCGCATGGTCGAGGAGGAGCTGGGCTGGCCGGTCCTGGGCTGGAAGATCGCGGCGCAGAAGGAAGAGATGCAGCGGCAACTGCGCACCGACTCGCCGATCTATGGCCGCGTCTACGCGACCAAGATGCCGCCGCTCTCGGTGGAGCGTGCCAAACAGTGCAGCCCGATCCCCGAGGTCGAGTATCAGGCGGTGCTCGGCACCGACCTGCCGCCACGCGACAAACCCTACAGCGTCGAGGAAGTCACCGACGCCGTGGCCTCACTACATCCCGGGCTCGAGCTGGCCGAGTGTCGCTTCGCGCACGATGCCCAGTTCCCGCCGCTGCCGGCGGTGCTGGCGGATGGCTCGGGCAGTGGCACGATCCTCTACGGCGCGGCGATCGAGGATTGGCGCCGCCGCGATATCGCCGGGCAGGAAGTGGTGCTGCTATGCAACGGCGTGCCACGGCGTCGCGGCACGGCGGGCGAGGCGCTCGATCATCCCATGGTGCCGCTGACCTGGCTCGCCAACGAGCTGTCGCGCACGGGTATCGGCATGAAGGCCGGCCAGATGGTCAGCACCGGCACCCTGACCGGCATGCTGGCACCGAAGGCGGGCGAGACCTACACCGCCGATTTCGGGCCGTTCGGCAGCGTGACGATGAGCTACACCTGACTCCATCGCCCCGCGCAAATCCGCAGGGCTGCCCGAACTTGCTGACGACACGCGATGGCCCCTACGATCCTCGTCAATATCAAAGGGAGGAGCACAGCGATGTTGAAATGGCTCGTATCGGCCGCACTGATCGGCTCGCTCTGCGCCGGGCCGGCGCTGGCGCAGAAGAGCGGCGGTATCCTCAGGATGTACTTCCAGGACAACGCGCCCAGTGGCTCGATCCACGAGGAGGCCACGACCTCGACCGTCGTGCCGTTCATGGGCGTCTACAACAACCTGATCGTCTTCGATCAGCAGCAGGCGCGCAACAGCCTCGAGACCATCGTGCCTGATCTCGCCAAGTCGTGGTCGTGGAACGCCGACAAGACGCAGCTCAATTTCAAGCTGCACGAGGGCGTGAAGTGGCACGACGGCCAGCCCTTCACCGCCAAGGATGTGGCCTGCACCTTCGATCTCGTGCAGGGCAAAGGGCAGCAGAAGCTGCGCAAGAACCCGCGCGCTTCGTGGTACGGCAACCTCGAGAAGGTCGTGGTCAACGGCGATCACGACGTGACCTTCCAGCTCAAGCGGCCGCAGCCCTCGTTCCCGATCCTGCTCGCCTCGGGCTACACGCCAATCTATCCCTGCCACGTCTCGCCGGCGCAGATGCGCACCAAGCCGGTCGGCACCGGGCCGTTCAAGTTTCTGGACTTCAAGGTCAACGAGCACATCAAGCTCACGCGCAATCCCGACTACTTCAAGAAGGGCAAGCCCTATCTCGACGGCATCGAGTTCACCATCGTCACCAACCGCTCGACGGCGATCCTGGGCTTCGTGTCCAAGCGCTTCGACATGACCGCGCCCTACGTCGTGACCATTCCACTCCTGAAGGAGATCAAGGACCAGGTATCCGACGCGAACTGCACGGTCGCCTCGATGAACAACAGCACCAACCTGATCGTCAACAAGGACACCCCGCCGTTCGACAATCCCAAGCTGCGCCAGGTGCTGCTGCTGTCGCTCGACCGCAAGGCCTTCGTCGACATCCTCAACCAGGGCGACGCGATCATCGGCGGCGTGATGCTGCCGCCCAACGACGGCGTCTGGGGCCTGCCGCCGGCGATGTTCAACGAGGTCAAGGGCTACGGCGCCGACGTCGCCAAGAGCCGCGCCGAGGGGCGCGAGATCATGAAGTCGCTGGGCTACGGCCCGGACAAGCGGCTGAAGCTCAGGGTCTCGACGCGCAACCACCTGCAGTATCGCGATCCGGCGGTGATCCTGATCGACCAGCTCAAAGAGGTGTACATCGACGCCGAACTCGATCTCGTCGACACCTCGGCGTGGTTCGCCAAGGTCGCGCGCAAGGACTACTCGGTGGGCCTGAACACGACCGGCAATGGCGTCGACGATCCCGACCAGACCTTCTTCGAGCATTACGCCTGCGGCTCGGAGCGCAACTACACCAACTACTGCAATCCCGAATTCGAGAAGCTTTTCGTGGCGCAATCGTCAGAGCTCGATCCGCAGAAGCGCAAGCAGCTGGTGTGGGATCTCGACCGCAAGATCCTGGAGGAAGGCACGCGGCCTATCGTGATGTGGAACCGCGCCGCAACCTGCCTGCATCCCTACGTGAAGGGCCATGTCTCGATGGTCAACAGCCTCTACAACGGCTCGCGCTACGAGGACATCTGGCTCGACAAATAGCCGGCCCCACTACCTTCTCCCGCCCTGCGGGGGAAGGTAGTCACGGTGTCAGTCGCTGTTTGACCTTCGCCAACTTCTCGATGCGCGGCCAGGCATAGAGCGCGGGGATCAGCGCGCCCTTGCCCCAGAGCGGCACCTGGTCGGCGTAGTGCGGACTGCCGGGATGGCCCGAGGCGCCGTGGAACACCAGCCACGAGCCGGTGTCCCAGGCGCCGACATCGTAGGCATAGCGGGCGATCGCGCCGTAGGCGGCATCGACCCCGGCCGAGGCCAGCGTGCCGTTGGCCCACACCGTGTCGCCGTCGCCGCCGACATCGACGCCGGACGGATCGAGCAGCGCGGCCGCTTCGGGGAAGATGGGCGATAGCGGGTGCGAGAATTTGGGTCGATGCCGCTTGCCCCACTCCGCCGTTGGCGTATCGGTCGCGCCGACCTCGTCGAGCGCGGCCGCCATCAGGTCGGGCCATGTCGCGCCACTGAGCAGCGCGGTGTCGTCGGCGCGTAGCAGCGCCGGCAAGGTCCACCACAGCTGGATCAGCGGCACCACGCCAGGCGGCACCTTGGTCAGCGGATCGGCCGATGCGCGTGACAGGCCCGAGCGTTCGGCCAGCAGGCGCGTCAGCGCGCGGCGCACGTCGATGTAGCACGCCGCTGCCACGGACCGCGGCGCCATGTGGCCATCCCAGGCGGCGATCTGATCGCGCAGCGCGATGCCGGTCGGTGTCTTTGGTAACGCCGCGGAGATGCGATCGCGGATCTCGAGGCCGGGCAGGCTGAGGTCGTCGAGATGGATCGACAGCATGTCAGGCAGGCTCGCCGCCGGCAGCGCGTTCAGGCGATCCATGATGCGCCGCGCGCGATAGGGCGGGTGGCAGTCGGTGACGAGATAGTCGGGATGATCGTCGGCGACGAAGCGGTTGTTGGCGGTGACGATCGCGCCGCCTTTGGGATCGACGATTCGCGGCATGCGCTCGAACGGCACGTTGCCCTGCCATTCATGCGCGCCGGTCCAGCCCGGCACCGGTAGCCAACCGTTGATCCTTGGCCGCACCGGCACGATGGCGCGCACGAGATGGCCGATGCGGCCCGTGATGTCGGCGGCGACGACGTTGTGATCGATCAGACCCCAGCCGCGCGCGGCATCGAAGAAACTGTCGACGTCCTTCGCTCTGATCATCGGCAGCAGGCAGGCCAGCGACCGGTCGGTCTCGGCGTACTGCACCGAGCGCAGGCTGAGCGCCGCACCTGTCGCGGCGTTACCGGCGATCACCGGGCCGTGATGCGTCGAGATGACATCGACCGTCACCGCCGCGCCGCCGCGCACAGCGATGGCCTCGCGGCGTCGCGTCGTCGCCCGCCACTCGCCCTTGAATTCGTAGCGCTGCGCATTGTCCTGAAAGCGCTCGACGAAGAGATCGTGAATGTCGGCGAAGGCGTGCGTGACACACCACGCGACATGGCCGTTGTGGCCAAAATGCGGGAAGCCCGGCACGCCGGGCACGGTGAAACCCAGCGCGTCGAAGGCGTCGCAGGCGATGTGCGTCTGCGCGTACATGCTGGGCAGCTCGAACTGGCGGTGCGGATCGCCGGCCAGCAACGGCCGCCCGGCCGCCGTGCGCGATGGCGCCAGCGCCCAGTTGTTGCTGCCGCCCCCCGTCGAGTCGGCCGAGCCCAGCGCCGCCACGGCCTCGATCGCCGGCGCCAGGTCCTGCAACGTCGCGATCCAGCGCTGCGCCTCCGCGCCGGGCGGGATGCACAGCAGCTCGCGGCCGCCGTCGTCGTAGCGCAGCTTGGAGATCTGATCGGGCCCGATCGTGCGCAGCGCCGCGGCGCGCCAGAGCTTGAACCACACCGAGCCCATCAGGAATCCGCGCTGGCGCATCGCGACGATCGCGTTGTGCGGCCGCCAGGGCTCCGGTACCTGATCGAGCAGCTTGTATTCGATCGGGAACACGCCCCGCGCGATGAACGCGTTCACACCCGTGGCATAGGCCTCGAGCATGCCGCGCGTCTCGGCCGGCAAGGCATCGTAGTCGCGCTTGGCCGCGCCCTCACCGTCGAGCTGACGCGCCAGCCGGTCTGCGGCGACGCCCGACGGGCCAACCCACTCGGCCCAGCGCCCCAGCCCGCGCCGCCGCGTGGCATCCATCTGCCACAGCCGGTCCTGCGCGTGCACGAAGCCGAGCGCGATGAAGACATCGTCGGCGCCCCGCGCGCGGATATGCGGCACGCCCCAGGCGTCACGCATCACTTCGACGTTGCCGGCGAGGCCCTTGATGGCGACCTCCCCCGTCATGTCGGGCACCGCCGCCCGCAGATCCGCCATCGTGATGCTCGCCATTTCTCGCACGCCTCGTCACCAAATCGCCGGTCGGGACCATCGCATCTCCTCCCAGTCCGATTCCAGCGCATTGCTGACCAAACGACGCGTCACGGCGCTTTCCCTTTCCTTCCGGTTGTATAGCCTGCTGGACAGCAGCGCTTGCGGGGGAACTCATGCGGACATTGGTCGGCTTCACGATCCGAGTCCTCAAATGGTGGGTCGTGCCGCTCGCCTGCGTCGCGCTCGCGCTTCTCGCGGCGGTGTCGTACGCGCCCGACTCGGTGCGCGCGAAGCTCCTGGCGCTGGGCGGTGCCGCGAACGGCCTGCCGCCGCCTTTGCCCGACGACGCCACGATCACCGAGCGCCACTGGTTGGAGCAGAACTGGACGGGCCGGCAGCGCTACTGGTTCCACCACGCCTCGCAGGGCACGGCGACCTTTCCGGTGCCCTACGACTTCTTCCTCAGCCTCGAGCAGCCCCGGGTGACGCTGTTCGATCGCGGCCGACTTGCCGACATCGCCTATCTCAGGCGTTTCGGCTTCATCGACAGCCCGACCTCGCGCGACTTCGCCAGCAAGGCGGAGCGGTACGGCTACTCGCGGCGCGGCCTCGCGGACACCCAGTGGCCCGGCGACGCGCCCCTCAACGAGGACGGCCTGCCGGTCGGCTTTGCCCGTCTTGCCGGCGGCATCGATCCGGAAACTGGCCGACCCTATCCGGCGCAGCTTGGCTTCACCTGCGCCGCCTGCCACACCGGCCACATCGAGTACAAGAACGTCAGCATCCGCTTCGACGGCGGACCGGCGATGATCGACCTCGGCAGGCTGGAGAAGGCGACCGGGCTGGCCATCCTCTACACGCTCGAGCTTCCCTTCCGCCTGAGCCGCTTCGCCAATGCCGTGCGGGCCCGCGGCGGCGAATGGAAGGACAAGAGCGACGCGCAGATCGAGCAGGAACTGCGCGCGGCGCTCGCCCGCATCGGCCTCAACCTCGAATGGTCGGTGCAGGTGCAGCGGCGCTTCAGCTGGGAAAGCCTCGATGAGGGCTTCGGCCGGCTCGACGCGCTCAATCGCATCGGCAATCAGGTTTTCTTCGAGAACCTCTTGCCGCCGGAGGCGCTGACGCAGGCGGAGCCCGGCACGCCCAATCAGGGGCCGCGCGGCCGTGTCGTGCCCGATTATCTCGCACCCAATTTCGCGCGCCTCGACGCCCCCGTGAGCTTCCCGCCGATCTGGGGCACGCCTTGGTTCAGCTGGGCGCAATACGACGGCTCGATCTTCAACGAGCTGGTGCGCAACGCCGGGGAGGCGCTGGGCGTCAATGCCAAGATCAACATGAACGGCAAGAGCAAGAGCCCCCTCTTCCGTTCCTCCGTCGATATGATGAACATCTATCGCTTCGAGGAAATGCTGCGCGGCCCGATGGAGGGCGTTCATGCCAGCCGCCAGTTCGCGGGATTGACCGCGCCGAAATGGTCTGATGTCGCCGACAAATTCAAGGGCGACGCCGCCTGGTCGATCAAGGCCGACATGGTGGATCGCGGGCGCGAGCTGTACCGTGCCCATTGCGCGGAATGCCATCGCGGCCCGATCCGCGACGGCGACCTCGCGAAGACCTGGCCGACCGGCTCTTTCTGGGACGCCGCGAACTGGATCACGGTCGGCGATCGCCAATACTACCGGGTCATCGAGAAGCCGGTGGCGGTCATGGGCACGGACCCTCAGCAGGCGCTCGTGCTGACCAGCCGGCAGGTCCGCTTGCCGCCTGAGCTGGGCCTCGATCCGATCGCGACCCTCAATGCGAAGAGCAACTGCCGCCTGCCCGCCGCCGCCGGCCCGAACGCGAATTTCGGCCTGGCGCTGATGGCAGTCGTCGACCGCACGATCGACCAGTGGTTCGAGGACCAGCGGCTGGCCGGCAAGCCGATACCGCCCGAGCTCGAGAAACAGATGCGCGGGCCGCGCCGCAACTGCCCCAACGAGCAGACCTTCCGGGTGAACACCATCGATGGCCGCGCCAGCATCACGACGGTGCCGCACTATCGCGCGCGGCCGCTCGACGGTGTGTGGGCAACGGCGCCCTACCTGCACAACGGGTCCGTCCCCACGCTCGACGATATGCTCAAGCCGCAAGACCAGCGGCCGGCGCGATTCTGTGTCGGCAGCCGTCAGTTCGATCCGCAGAAGGTCGGCCTGAAGGCTGAGCCCGGCGATCGCTGCCCCTCGGGGTTGACGGAGTTCGACACGCGCAGCCTCGCCAACAGCAATCGCGGCCACTCCTTCGAAGGCACCGAGCGCGACGTCACCAAGCTGCCCTCAGGCGTGATCGGCCCCGCTTTCAGCGACGAGCAGCGGCGGGACCTGATCGAGTACCTGAAGACGCTGTGAGCGTCGCGGCAGGGTCGGGGCGCGCCACTCCAGTGGCGCGTCATTTCGATCGCCGACCACGCCACTGGAGTGGCGCCCCCCAGCCCCTTGAGGAGAAACTCAGGCGGCGCGGACCTGCAATCCTTCCGGCGTGGCGCGATAGCCGGTCAGTGTCCGCTCGGCGAAGCCCAGACGCCAGTCGAGCATCTTCTGGGCGTAGAGGCGGACCTTGGCGGCGTAGGCGGGATCGTCGGCGCGGTTGACGAACTGGCCGGGGTCGGCGCGCAGATCGAAGAACAGCGGCGGCAGGGCCGCGAAGTGCACGTATTTGTAGTCATGGTCCTGCACCACCGCGAGGCCGCAGCGATCCATCGGCACGCCCAGCGCGGATTCGGGCTGGCTGTAATGCAGATCGCGGAAGTCGAACTCGTAGTGCGCTTCGGTGCGCCAGTCCGTCGGCGCTGCGCCGTGGCAGAACGGCAGGACCGAACGCCCATCGCACTGGCGCGGCACACCGAGACCGAGCCATTCGAGGATCGTCGGCATGGTGTCGATCGTCTCGGTGAAGTGCTTTTCGACGACGCTGCCGCGCGTGCCGTTCGCATCCGCCGCCGGATCACGCACGATCAACGGGATGCGATAGGACTCGTCGAAATAGCCGATCTTGCCCAGGAGGTGATGGTCGCCGAGCTGCTCACCGTGATCGCAGGTGAAGATGATCAGCGTGTCTTCCCATTGGCCAGTTTGCTTGAGGAAATCGAAGACACGGCCGAGCTGGTCGTCGATCTCGCTCATCAGGCCATAGTACGCGGCGCGCATCTGCCGCACCTGGGCCTCGCTCATCTGGCTGCCCAGGCCCTGGCCGTCCTGGAAGAAGCTCGATTGCTTGATGTTCTCGACATAGTAGCGCAGCAGCGGATGCTGGCTCGCCTCCTCCGCCGCGCTCGCCGCGCGCAGCGGCGCCGGCATGTCAGCGGGATCGTGCATCGCGTGATACGGCGCCGGCGCGATGAAGGGTGGATGCGGGCGGTAGTAGCCGAGATGCAGGAACCACGGCTTGCCGCCACGTCCCCGCAAATAGGACAGCGCGCGCTCGGTGAACCAGGCGGTGTCGGAGAGCTCCTTGGGGATGCGCGATGGCCGCGCCGTGGCCCCGGTCTCGCTGGTCGCAGGGCCTTCAGGCAGCCAGATCTCGTCGCGATTGTCGGGCAGCTTGTAGCCCTGGCTCTCGACCCAACCGAAATAGGCGTCGCGATAGGGCTCGAAGGCGCCCACGGGTCGGAAGCCATCCATGAGGTCGCCCAGCACCAGGAAGCGCGGATCGTCGCGCGAGGTCGTGCGCGGATCGGGCGTCGTCGTGGTGTAGCCGACCAGGGCGGCGTCATAGCCGCCCTTACGCAGCTCGTGCGCGAGGTTGGTGAAGCGCGCATCGAGCGGGATGGTGTTCTGCACCGCGCGATGGTTCATCATGTACTGACCGGTGAGCAGGCTGGCGCGGCCCGGACCACAGGGTACGGCCTGCGTGAAGTGATGGCGGAAGGTCACGCCCTCGGCCGAGAGCCTGTGGATGTTCGGCGTGCGCAGGAATTTGGCGCCAAGCTTGGGTAGCAGCTCGCCACGCCACTGGTCGACGACAATCAGCAGGACATTCTTGCGCTTGGACATTGGACGATCACTCCGCGGCTCGGGGGCCGCATGTGATCAATCCGGCAGGCGCTCGGCAACCAAGTAATGCACCGCAAAGAAACTGTCATCGTCGACCCACGTTTGGCCGACGCGGAAGCCGGTGCCCTCGACAAGCGCGGCGAATGTCCTGTGGTCGTACTTGTAGGAATACTCGGTGTGAACGCGCTCGCCCTGCGCGAACATGAAGCGCCAGCCGGCGACCATCGCCGTCTGCGAGCGCAAGCTGCGGAAGTAGATTTCGATGCGGCCTTTTTCTTCGTTGTAGAAGGCCTCGTGCGCGAAGCCCGAGAGATCGAGCGTGGCGTCGAGCTCACGGTTCATGCGTCGCAGCAGGTTGAGCGTAAAGGCCGCGGTGATGCCGGCGCTGTCGTTGTAGGCGGCGTGCAGCAGCGCCGGGTCCTTGCGCAGATCGACGCCCAGCACCATCGCGCCGTCGTCGCCCAACAACGTGCGGGCGCGGCGCAGGAAGGCCTTGGCCTCGTCGGGTGTCAGGTTGCCGATGGTCGAGCCTGGGAAGAACCCCAAGCGACGGGCGCGCGGCACCGAGTCGGGCAGCGTATCGATCGCCATGTAGTCGCCGCACACCGGCTCGACACGCAGGCCGGGATAGTCGCGGCGCAGCTTGTCGGCGGTCGCGTCGAGGTGCTCTCGCGAAATGTCGATCGGCGCGTAGGCCGCGAGGCCCTGCATCGCGTCGAGCAGGATGCGCGACTTCACGCTGGAGCCGCTGCCGAACTCGACCAGCGCGCGGCCCGGCCCGGCGAGCTCGGCGATCCTGGGCGCGCAGGCGCGCAGGATCTTGGTCTCGGTGCGCGTGAGATAGTACTCAGGCAGCTCGCAGATCTGGTCGAAGAGCTGCGAGCCACGCACGTCGTAGAGGAACTTCGCGGGAATCGCGCGCGGCGCGCGCGACAAGCCATCGAGCACCGCGCGCTCGAATTCCTCGCGATCGGCGACAGCGGTGGGCGCCAGATGATGGTGCAGCGGGCTGGTGGTCATCACGCATCCTCGGCAAGGCGGATGCCGCCGAACATCCAGCGCGCATCAGGCGGAAAGAAGTTGCGGTAGGTGGCGCGCACATGACCTGGCGGGGTCACGGCGCAGCCGCCACGCAACACCATCTGGTTGGACATGAACTTGCCATTGTATTCGCCGATTGCGCCATCCGGCTCGCGGAAGCCCGGATAGGCGACGTAGGGACTCGCGGTCCATTCCCATACATCGCCGAACATCTGCGTCAGGCCAGTCCCGTCGGCCGCCAGAGGATGCAACGCGCCGCGCTCGGCGGTGTTGCCATCGAGCGGCGTGGAGGCGGCGGCGTGCTCCCACTCCGCCTCGCGCGGCAGGCGTTTGCCGGCCCACTTCGCGAAAGCCGCCGCCTCGTAGAAGCTGACATGGCATACCGGCTCATCGGCGTTCATCGCCCGTAAGCCGCCGAGCGTGAAGACGTGCCAGACGCCGTCGCGCTTCTCCCAATAGAGCGGCGCCTGCCAATCGCGCTCCTGCACGATCGCCCAGCCCGCCGACAGCCAGAACTCGGGCCGGCGATAGCCGCCCTCCTCGATGAAAGCCGCATACTCGCCGCAGGTCGACAGGCGCGAGGCCAGACGGAACGCCTCGAGCCAGACGCGATGGCGCGGGCCCTCGTTATCGAAGGCGAAGCCGTCGCCCTGGTTGCCGATCTCGACCAGCCCACCCTCGACCGCCAGCCAGTCGAGTGACGGCGCTACGCCGGCACCGCGTGGCAGGTCGGCGCGATAGGCCGGACGCAGTGGGTTGATCGACAGCACATGCTTGATGTCCATGAGCAGCAGCTCCTGATGCTGCTGCTCGTGATGCAGGCCGAGCTCGACGATCGGGCCGAGCGGCGTGTTGGTCGACTCGGGCCGGTCGAGCGCGCGCGCCATCGCCTCGGTGACGTGATGGCGATAGGCGAGGATCTCGGCCACGCCGGGGCGCGACAGCAGGCCGCGCTGCGGGCGCGGATGGCGTGGCCCTTCGGCCTCGTAGTAGGAGTTGAAGAGATAGTGGTAGGCCGGGTCGAAGGCGCGATAGCCGGCGACGAAGGGCTTGAGCGCGAAGGTCTCGAAGAACCAGGTCGTGTGCGCCAGATGCCATTTCGTCGGGCTGACGTCGGGCATCGACTGGATGGTCTGGTCTTCGGGAGAGAGCGGCGCGGCCAACGCTTCGCTGAAGGCGCGGATCGCCAGGAACCGGTTCAACACATCGCCTCCGCCGTCGCAGTAACGACGCCAACGCCCGCAACGATAGCGGGTTCCGGGGCAACGGTCGCGCCCCTCGATACAACCCAACATGTCAGGTTTCTGTAATCGCCCGCTTGCGCCGAGCGCGACGAGCACTACAGATATGGTGATGCCGATCGGTGAAATCGACCCCTGGCGCATGCAGTACTTCGTCGGCGTGCCCTGCCCCGACGACGTGCTGATCCCCACCGAGGACAGCGACGCCTGGATGTGGAACCCCGATCATCGCTGGGTCTACGACAAGCTGTTGGTGGCGCGCAGCCAGGGCCTCGACGCCGCGCCGCACGGCGTCGATCCGCCGTCATTCCCGGTCTTCTCGAAACCTGTCTACAACCTCAAGGGCATGGGCGTCGGCAGCCGCGTCATCGCCTCTGCCGACGACTACAAGGAGTCACAGACCGCCGGCCATTTCTGGACGACCTTGCTGACGGGAGACCACGTCAGCAGCGATGTCGCGGTGCTCGACGGCGAGCCGCTGTGGTGGCGCCACGCCACCGGCGAGACGACTGGCGACGGCACCTTCGATCACTGGGCCGTCCATGCCGAAGCCAACGCCGCGGTCGAGGGCTGGTGTGGCGCGTGGTGCCGCAAGCACCTCAGGGGCTACAACGGCATGGTCAACCTCGAGACCATCGGCGGACGCATCATCGAAGTTCACCTTCGCTTCGCCGATCAGTGGCCCGATCTATACGGGCCGGGCTGGGTCGAGGCGTTGGTGCGGCTTTACGAGAAGCGGCAGTGGCACTTCGCGGATCACGACCGGCGCACCGGCTATAGCGTGGTGCTCTTCCTGCCGCATAACCGGCGCTATCGCCATCCGCCGGCCGCCTTGATCGACGACCTCGCGCGAACAGCTGGTATCTCCAGCGTGCAGATCACTTTCCACGAGGATCGCGCAGCGCACCTGCACGCCATGCCGCCTGGAGGATTCCGCGTGGCGATCGTGAACTGCTGGGATCGCGGCGCCGGAAACTCCGCGCGCGACAGACTGCGCCGACATTTCGAAGCGTCCGCCAGGCCAATCCCTTCCCCACCATCGGGAAGGCCATTAGGCTGAGCGCAACGAACAGCACGGAAGAAACGGGACCGAACGCCATGAACGCCAGCGCCGACATCCAGTACGACTACATCATCGTCGGCGCCGGTTCCGCCGGCGGCACGTTGGCGGCGCGGCTGACCGAGGATGGCCGTTCGCGTGTGCTGCTGCTCGAGGCCGGCAAGGCGAGCCATCGCTATTCGAAGTATCCGATCAGCTTCGGCCTGCTGATCAACTCACCCGAGGCCAACTGGCTCTATCAATCGGACCCTGAAGCGGGCACAGCCAATCGCGAGATCCCGGTGCCGCGCGGCAAGCTGCTGGGCGGCTCGAGCTCGATCAACGGGCTGGTGTGGGTGCGTGGCCAGCCGCTCGACTACGACACCTGGGCGCAGATGGGCAATCGCGGCTGGAGCTGGCAGGACGTGGCGCCGCTCTTCAGCCGCATCGAGACCTACGAGAAAGGCGGCAAGAACGGCCGCGGCACGTCGGGCCCGCTGAAGGTCTCCGAGGTTCCCGACCAGAATCCGCTTTACGACGCGCTGTTCAAGGCCGCCGTCGCCGCCGGCTACAAGCTGAACCCCGACTACAACAGCGAGGACCAGGAAGGCATCGTCAAGACGCAGGCCAGCATCTGGAAGGGCAAACGCATGAGCGTGGCCCATTGCTACATCGAGCCAGCGATGAAGCGGCCGAACCTCACCGTGATCACCGAGGCGCACATCAACAAGGTGTTGCTCGACGGCAAGCGCTGCGTCGGCGTCGAGTACGAGCGTGGCGGCCAGGTGCACAAGGCGCGCGCCGGCCGCGAGGTCGTGGTCTGTGCCGGCGGCGTCGCCTCGCCGCAGATCCTCGAGCTGTCGGGCATCGGCAATCCCGAGATTCTGAAGAAGCACGGCGTCGCCGTGACGCACGCGCTGCCGGCCGTGGGCGAGAACTTTCGCGACCATCTCAACGCGCGCATCGTCTGGCGGGTGAAGGTGCCGGCGGTGTCTTACAACCACATGGCGCGCGGAATCGGCGCGGTGGGTCAGGCGCTGAAATACATGACCTCTGGCGGCGGCTTCTTCAGCCTGCCATCGGCGCCGGTGCTGGCCTTCCTGCGCACGCGGCCCGAGCTCGCGACGCCCGACGTGCAGATGCACCTGGTGCCCTACTCGATCAAGGATCCCAAGCAGCGCAAGCTGCAGGACTTCCCGTCGATGACCGTGGCTTGTTACCAGCTCCGGCCGGAGAGCCTGGGCTCGATCCACATCCGCTCGTCCGATCCCCGGGCGCAGCCGGCGATCCGCTTTAATTTCCTCGGCGATCCGATCGACCAGCGCACGACGGTCGACGGCTTCCGCATGATGCGCAAGATCGTCGAAGCGGCGCCGATGGACGCCTATCGCGGTGACGAGTATTCGCCGGGCAGGGAGGTCGAGACCGACGAGCAGATCCTGTCCTGGATCCGCGCCAACTCGCAGACCGCGTACCATCCGATCGGCACCTGCCGCATGGGACCGGGACCGAACTGCGTGGTCGACGACAAGCTCAAGGTGCATGGGCTGGAAGGCCTGCGTATCGCCGACGCCTCGATCTTCCCGACCATGCCGTCGGGCAACACCAACGCGCCCAGCATCATGGTCGGCGAGAAGGCCGCGGATATCCTGAAGGCGGCATAGCGTACGGAGGCATCGATGCCGGAAACCAGCGACGAGTCTCTGCGCGCCGATTACGAAGCGTCGCTGCGCATGGCCGGCATCGTCGTGCCGGCCGATCGCGACCAGGCGATGTTCGATGCCTTCAAGATGACACGCGAGATGATGGACGCGTTGCATCGTGCCTGGCGCTACGACGAGGAGCCAGCCCACATCCAGCGACCGGTGGCACCCGAGGGGAGCGGCCGATGAGGGTCGATCCCGCCCACCTCACAGTCGCGGCCGCCGCTCGGGCGCTGAGAGCCGGCAGCCTCTCGCCGGTGGACCTGCTGGAGGCCACGCTCGAGCGCGTGCGTCGCCACGATCCGGTGCTGAACGCCTTCGTGCTGCTGACCGAGCCACGCGCCCGGGCCGATGCCGAGCGCGCCCATCGCGAGATCGCCGCCGGCCGATGGCGTGGGCCGCTTCACGGTGTGCCATACGGACTGAAGGACATCATCGACACCGCGAACATCCGCACCACCTGCCATTCGCGCCTGCTGATCGACAACGTGCCGACGCGCGACGCCCACGTCGCCGCGCTGCTGCACGAGGCCGGCGGTGTGCTGCTGGGCAAGCTGGCGACGCACGAATTCGCCACCGGTGGGCCGGCCTTCGACCTGCCCTTCCCGCCCGCGCGCAATCCCTGGGACCCCGCCTGCTTCACCGGCGGCTCTTCGAGCGGCTCGGGCGCCGCGGTCGCCTCGGGCATGCTGCCGCTGGCCCTGGGCACCGATACCGGCGGCTCGATCCGCCTGCCGGCCGCCTATTGCGGCGTCGCCGGCATCAAGCCGACCTACGGGCGCGTCAGCCGGCGCGGCGTGGCGCCATTGTCCTTCAGCCTCGATCATATCGGCCCGCTGTGCTGGACCGTCGAGGACTGCGCCCTGTCGCTGAGCGTGCTGGCCGGCTTCGACGCGGCCGATCCCGGCTCGGCCGACCTGCCCGTCCCCGACTACGTCGCGGCTCTCGACGGGGGCGTGTCGGGCAAGACCATCGGCTATGTGCGCGCCTTCAGCGAGGGCGCCAGCGACGACATGGCCGCCGGCATCGAAGCGGCGCTGGCCGAGCTGTCGCGCCAGGGTGCGCGCATCGTCGAGGTCGAGTTGCCCGGCATGGCGCTATTCCAGGCGGCCTATCGCGCGATCTGCGGCGCCGAGGGCTTCGCCGTGCATGCCCACGATCTGCGCACGCGCCCGCATCTCTACGCGCGCGTCACGCGCGAGCGGCTGATGGTCGGCGCCTTCGTCACCGGCGAGGACTATGTGCAGGGCCAGCGCCTGCGACGCGAGCTCACGGCCTCCGTCGATCGCGCGCTGCGCGACGTCGATCTGCTGGCCAGCGCCGCGGTCCTGGCGCCGGCGCCGCGGCTGGAGGATGTCGACACCTCGCCGCTGCGTCGCGCCGCGCCGATCACCGTGCCGTTCAACATCACCGGCCACCCCGCGCTCAGCCTGTGCTGCGGCTACGGCAAAGGCGGCCTGCCGCTGGCGCTGCAGCTTGTCGGCCGGCCCTTCGACGAGGCGCGCGTGCTGGGCGCCGGCCACGCCTACGAGCGCGCGACGCGGTGGCGCGAGCGGCGGCCGCCGGTGGCGGCAGCGCACGTGACTTAGTTATTCATTCGAGGAGAGATTGAGGATGACCCAGGCTTTCGATCTGAAGGGCAAGGTTGCCGTGGTGACCGGCGGCAATGGCGGCATCGGCCTGGGCATGGCGCGCGGCATGGCCGAGGCCGGCGCCGCGATCGTCGTCGCCGGCCGCAACGCGCAGAAGAGCGAGGCCGCGGTGGCGGCGCTGAAGGGGATCGGCGCGACGGCGTCGTCCGTGATCGTCGACGTCACCGACGAGAAGCAGTGCGCGGCCATGGTGGCGCACGCGGTCGAGCGGCATGGACGGCTCGACATCCTGATCAACAACGCCGGCATGAACGTGCGCAAGCCGCCGCACGAGATTTCGGTGGCGGAATGGACCCTGGTGCTCAACACCAACCTGACCAGCGCCATGGTGTGCAGCCAGCTCGCCTACCCCGAGATGAAGAAGCTGGGCGGCGGCAAGGTCATCAACATCGGCTCGATGATGTCGATCTTCGGCGCCTCGTTCACGCCGGCCTACGCCGCCAGCAAGGGCGGCATCGTGCAGTTCACCAAGGTCTGCGCCACCGCCTGGGCCAAGGACAACATCCAGGTCAACGCCGTGCTGCCGGGCTGGATCGACACCGACCTGACGAGAAATGGGCGCCGAGAGGTGCCGGGCCTGCACGATCGCGTGCTGGCGCGTACGCCGGCGGGCCGCTGGGGCACGCCGCAGGACATGGCGGGTATAGCGGTGTTCCTCGCCAGCCCGGCCTCGGACTTCGTCACCGGCGCTTCGATCCCGGTCGACGGCGGCTACGCCGTTCTCGGCTGAGGCCTCACGGCGTCGGACGGCGCGGCGCCTGGGGTCGGGGGAAATATTGCGAGTTGTTGCGCAGGCTGGCGGCGCGCTCGGCGATCGAGAGCGTGCGCAGCTGGCCGAAGTACACCAGCTGGCGGGACGTCCCCTCGTCGTCGTAGTCGGCGCGCAGCAACCGGCCGGCCTGGCTCATGTCGCCGGAGATGCCGTGCGCCAACGCCAGGTTGGCGCGCACGCGCGGCGAGGCGTTGGCGATCGGCGTCAGCGTGGCGATCGCCTCGCTGTAGAAGCCGCCGACGATCAGCGACAGCCCGAGATTGTTGCGCGCCGGCACGAACTGCGGCGCGAATTCGCTGGCGGCGCGATAGGACGTGCGCGCCTCTTCGTGGCGTCCCAGCAGGTCGAGCGCCACGCCGCGTCCGGTCAGCGCCCTCGGATCGTCGGGCGCCGTACGCAGCGCCGAATCGTATTGCGCCAAGGCGAGCTCCGGCCGGTCGAGCGCGATGAAGACCGAACCCAGTCCGCGCAGGGCCGCCGGGTGCGACGGTGAGATCTTCAGCGCGTCCTGATAGGCCGCGACCGCTTCCTCATAGGCGCCCAGCTCGACCATGGCGCCGGCCTGACCGACGATCGGTTCGACGGCGCTGGGCCGCATCTCGCGCGCCTTGCGGTAGATGTTGAGCGCGTTGACCGGATCGCCGTTGGCGCGCGCGCCATCGGCGAGCCGCATCACGGAGTCAAAGTTGCCCTCGCTACGCACATTTCCAGAATCGCCGTCTGAACAGCCGGCGAAGGCGGTGAGTGCGAGCACCGCGAGCAACGCTCGCGCGCGTCGAATCGTCGGGAGTTCGATCATCTTGTCCGGCAGGGGGTACCGGCTCTTTTCTGTTGTTTCTCTGAACACTATAAGGCGTTCCGAGCAAATATGCCAGCCCGACGACGGGCCTTGCAAACGGCCGGGTTTTGGCTTGTTGATAGGCCCTCGCCGACAGGAGGCCACCATGGGCCGCTCAGCCTCGATCCCATTCGCCGATCTGCGCCTGCCAAGCGAGCCGTTGGCCTTCCGTTTCGCCGCCGACCGCGAGGTCCCCAACAACCCGCGTTTGCCGCTGATCGTCTACCGCGGCGCATTGCGGCTCGACCCGGCTTTCGACCCGGCCGCGATCTTCGAAGCGGCCTTCGCGGCCAATGGCTGGGGGTCGTCCTGGCGCAACGGCATCTATCCGTTCCGCCATTTCCATACCCGTGCGCACGAGGTGCTGGGCATCGCTCGCGGTGGCGCCCGTGTCGAGTTCGGCGGTGCGGCCGGCCAGGAACTCGAGGTCGGCGCCGGCGACGTGGCGATCCTGCCGGCTGGCACCGGCCACAAATGTCTGGCGCAGAGCGCCGATTTGCTGGTGGTGGGCGCCTATCCCGAGACCGGCGGCTTCGACCAGAAGCGGGCGGGCGAGGTCGACATCACCCTGGCGCTGGCCGCCGTCGCCCAGGTCCCCGACCCTGCGAAGGATCCGATCTATGGCGCGGACGGCCCGCTGGCCACGCTGTGGCGCGCGTCAGGCCCGGTCGATTAGGCGGCGCCCCACGACCCATGCGGCCGCACGCTACCCAAGCGCCCTATCGGGCGCTCCGGTGCGGGCGCGCTCACATCACCGGGACGCGGGTACGGCTGGTGACGCCGAGCGAGACGAAGGGAAGGAGGTTGCTGGCCAGCGCAACCGTGCCCGTCGCGGTGATCGTCTTGTAGGTGATGAGGCCGCTCACAGTCGACGTGACGGTGACGGTCGGCGTCACGCCGGAGGGCGACTTGCCGGTGACTTCGGCCTGGATGGCGCTGTCGGTGGCGGCCGGGTTGGTAATGGCGAAGCGACCGGCTTCGCTCACCACGTAGTCGAGCGTGTTCTTGATGTAGAAGTAGCGGCCGAACTCCACGGTGCCGACAATGCACATCAGGACGGCGATCGAGGCGATGGCGAACTCGATCGACGTCGAGCCGCGGTCCTCGCGGCCGATGGCGCCCAGCAGGCGTCGCATTCCGCGGATCATTGGACGCTCACCGCCGCGGTGACCGTGATCGTCGTCGGCAAGGACCAGACCGCGTTGTTGGTGAGAATGCGGACCGCGTTGCGTGTCGCCGTCAGTGTCATGATCTTGCGGACCGAGCCGCTGACGCAGGTGCCGGTCGTGCAGGACACCGCCGTACCGTTGTTGCATTCGCAAGCGAAGGCCGCCGTGGTGGTGATGCCGGTGACGCTCGTGGGCAGCGCCGCGGTGATCGCCGTTTGCGAGCCGGCTGTATCGGTCGGGTTGCGCAGCGCATACTGGGCGCCGGCATTGACCGCCGATTGCAGCTGCGACTTGTTGAAGTAGTTGACGCCGAACTCGGCGGTGCCACCGAGCACCAGTGCCAGGATCGGCAAGGCCAGCGCGGCTTCGATAAAGGAGGCTCCGGCCTCATCGGCGCGCAATCGCGAGACAAGCCGGCGCAACGCGCCAAATGCAAGACGGCAGGACGCAAGCATAGCGTTCAAACCCTTTGCGTCGTCCGATCCGCACGCGGCGGCGTCGACGTCCATAAATGGTCTTCCATCATATCCGGGCCGATGAATATTGGCCCGCACCAGAACTATACGGCGCGTCCCAGCCCAGCCTGGTACGCGCCGATCTTCATTGTATGTGTTAAATGATCAGAGTCAATAGTCGACTGCAACAAGTTGGCCAAGATCGATAATCTTTACATGCCCAATCACGGCAAATCAGTTCATTACGGTGTCGATAATACTGATGATTCCGGGACCCATGATGATGATGAACAGTGTCGGCAGGATGAAAATCATCATCGGCACGGTCATCATCGCCGGCAGCCGGGCGCCCTTCTCCTCAGCCTTCATCATGCGCTCGTTGCGGAACTCCGCCGACAGCACGCGCAACGACTGAGCGAGCGGCGTGCCGAACTTCTCGGTTTGGCGGAAGGCGTTGACCAGGGCGCGCACGCCGGGAATGTCGTTACGGTTGGCGAGGTTCTCGAAGGCGGTCTGCCGGTCGGGCAGGAAGGTCAGTTCGATGGCGGTGAGCTGAAGCTCATAGGCGAGCTCGGCCGACAGGCCTTGCAGCTCCTTGGACACGCGCTGCAGGGCCATATCGAGGCTGAGGCCGGCCTCGACGCAAATGGTCAGCAGATCGAGGCCGTCCGGCAGCGCCTTGGTGATGATCTGGGCGCGCTTGATCGCGGTGTTGCGCACATAGATCTCGGGCCCCTTGAAGCCCAGCAGCGTGGCGCCGAAACACAGCACCGGCTGCAGGAACTCGGGGAACGGGAAGACCTGCAGGACGTAGACGATCATCACCATGATGAAGCCGAACAGGAACGGCAGGCACAGGCGCATGAACTGGTAAATGACGACCGCGTCCGGACCGCGGAATCCGGCCTGTTGCAGCTTGGCGCGCAGATCGTCGGCGCCGTTGCCCTTGAGGCTTTCGAAGCTGCCCAGCACCCGGCGCATGGTGCCGATGGTCAGCAGCTGGCGCTCGCCGCGGCGGCGGGTGTTGCTCGACGCGTCGCCCTTCAGCTTGCTGCGTCGGGACTGCAACGACTTGAGCCGGCTGGAGAAATCCTCCGGCAGCAGCAGCGCGTTCCACACGACATAGGCCACGATCACGGCGGCGAAGCCGACGCCGCCGAGGATCAGCTCCTCGCCGGTAAAGCCGCCCGGAAAGATGGTTTCCACCGCGCCGCCCTCAGATCTCGAACGAGGCCATGCGCTTGATGATGAAGATGCCCAGCCCGAGGCTGCCGCCGGCCACCGCCAGCATGGTCATGCCGCGCGGATCGGTGAACATCGTCGACATGTAGTCCGGATTGAGCAGGAACAGCACGCCGCCCAGGACGAAGGGCAAGGAGCCCATGATCATCGCCGTGGCGCGCGCCTCGGAGCTGAAGGCCTTGATCTTCAGCCTCATCTGCCGGCGCTCGCGCAACAGATTCGAGAGATTGCCCAGCGTCTCGGCGAGGTTACCGCCGGTCTCGCGCTGGATCGCCATGGCGATGATCAGGAAGTTGAACTCCGGCACCTTGATCGATTCCGCGACACGCCAGAACGCATCCTCGAGCGGCACGCCGACGCGCATCTCCTGCTGGACGCGGCGGTAGATGCCACCGACCGGCTCGCCGATCTCGTTCGAGGCGTTGGCGATCGCTTCCTGAATGGGGATGCCCGAACGCAGCGCACGCACCATCAGGTCGAGCGAGTCGGGGAAGACGGCGTTGAACTGGTCGATGCGCTTGTTGACCTTGCGGCCGACCCAGATGTGCGGGAGGCCCATGCCGGCGACGCCGGCGGCGAGCAGAGCGATCGGCATCGCCAGGCCAGCCAGCAGGATCAGCACCACAGCGACGACGCCGGCGATGCCGCCGCAGATCAGCACATAGTCGCCGACGCTGATGTTGACGCCGGTGCGCTCGAGACGGTCCTGCAGCGCCGCCGGATTCGGCAACCAGCGCATGACCATCTTGTCGGACATCTTGCTGTCGGTCGACTTGCGCAACGCCTGGCGCGCCTGCTTGACGTTGCGCGCCGCCTGGCCCCAGAGCCGCTCGCGCACTTCCTCCAGTCGCTCGCGCTGCTTGCGGCGCTGCTTCTCGACGGTGAGCACGTACCACACCGCCGTGCACAGCCCGAAGACCATGGCGAAGGCCAGGAAAAGCGCCTCTGGCGCGATGTCATCAGGCAGTTCCATGGCTCAGCCCATCGCTTCCATGACGGCACGATCGAGACCGTAATACGCCGCCTTGGCCAGGAAGTTCGGTCGCAGGCCCGAGCTCTTGAAGGTACCGAGCAGCTTGCCGTCGGGCCCCTCGCCCTTGAATTCGTAGGTGAACAGGTCCTGCGTAGTGATGACCTCGCCCTCCATCCCGGTGATCTCGGTGATGTGGGTGATACGCCGCATGCCGTCGCGCATGCGCTGAATCTGCACGATCATGTGCACTGCGCCGGCGATCTGCGTGCGCAGCGCCTTGACCGGCAGGTTCAGGTTGGCCATCGCCATCATGTTCTCGAGACGGGTCACGGCCTCGCGCGGACGGTTGGCGTGACAGGTGCCCATCGAGCCGTCATGGCCGGTGTTCATCGCCTGCAGCAGATCGACGGCTTCGGCGCCGCGGACCTCACCGAGGATGATGCGCTCGGGACGCATACGCAGCGCGTTCTTCACCAGGTCGCGCATGGTGATCTCGCCATTGCCCTCGAGGTTGGGCGGGCGGGTCTCCAGGCGCACGACGTGCGGCTGCTGCAGCTTGAGCTCGGCGGCGTCCTCGATGGTCACGATGCGCTCGTCGTGTCCGATCATGCCCGAGAGCGCGTTGAGCAGCGTCGTCTTGCCCGAGCCGGTACCGCCGGAGATGACGATGTTCATACGCACGCGCGAGGCGATACGCAGCACCGTCGCCATCTGCGGCGACATGTTGCCCTGCGCTGCCATCTGGTCGAAGTCGATCGACTTCTTGGAGAACTTACGGATCGAGACGCTGGGGCCGTCGATC
Source organism: Reyranellaceae bacterium (assembly GCA_022844045.1). Lineage (GTDB taxonomy): Bacteria > Pseudomonadota > Alphaproteobacteria > Reyranellales > Reyranellaceae > JAFAZJ01. The sequence continues at coordinate 28,967 of JALHMM010000083.1, forward strand.
GCCAGCGGCGGGATGATGATATTGACGCGGCTGCCGTCGAGCAGACGCGCGTCGCAGATCGGGCTCGATTCGTCGACGCGCCGTCCGACCTTGCTGACGATGCGGTTGCAGATGTTCAGCAGGTGGGCGTTGTCGTCGAAACCGATATCGGTGAGCTGCAGCTTGCCCTTGGTCTCGACATAGACCTGCTTGGGCCCGTTGATCATGATGTCGGTGACAGTCTCGTCGCGCAACAGCGGCTCGATCGGCCCCAGCCCGAGCATGTCGTCGAGAAGCTGCGTCAGAAGCTCGGTCTGCTCGGCGCGATTGAGCTGCAGCCGGGACTCGACCAGCAGGTCGCGCAGCATCTCGTCGAGCTGATGCTGCAGATCGGCGCGCGGCAGCTCGACCGCCGCGGCGATGTCCATGCGGCGGATGACAAGCGGGTGCAACAGGCGCTTGGCCTGCTCGATCTTGACGCGGCCGAGCTTCACCACCTCGGACTGGGTCGAGGTCGCCGCCTGCGGCGTCGGCGCGGTGATCCCGGTCTGCACGATCGACAGCGCCGGCTGCGGCTTACCGCCGGCGGGCACGGCAGGCTTGGCGGGGGCTGGCGGCGCGCTGGCGGTGGCCGTCGGCGGCG
>JALHMM010000084.1 GCA_022844045.1 Reyranellaceae bacterium
TTTCGGGCGTCCTCAATGTCGCCGCGAGCTCGCGACCCTTCGCGGTCACCGAGTGGTTCTTCCACACGCTGGTGCGCCAGTCGGTGACGCTCCGTTCGATCGCGATCGAGCCGCCGCCGCTGAACGATATGGCGATGGCGCATCGCGGGGCGGGACATTACGAGCTGGTCTGCGCCGCCTGCCATGGCAGCCCCGCGCGCGCGCCGGCAGCGTTCGCGCGCCACATGCAGCCGCAACCGCCCCCGCTCCTCGACCAGATGGAACACTGGCGTCCCGCGGCGCGCGTGTTCTGGACGGTCAAGCACGGCATCCGGCCCTCGGGCATGCCGGCCTGGCCGGACCCGCGCCGCGACGACGAGGTATGGGACATGGTGGCCTTCCTGCGGGCCATGCCCGCCATGACACCGGCACGCTATGCGAACCTGTCCGGCCATGGCGACGCGGACGTCTGCGCACGCTGCCACGGCGCGGAGGGCGAAGGCCGGGGGAGCGGCCTGCCGCGGCTTGACCTCCAGTCGCCGGCCTATCTGGCGGCGGCACTCCGCGCCTTCCGGGACGGCCAACGCAGCAGCGGCATCATGCGCAGCGTGGCGGCGGGTCTCGATGATGAGGCCATCGCGGCGCTCGCCGAACGCTATGGGCGGAACGTGGCGGTCCCCTCTGCGGGTGAAGCTGCGCTCTCCGACCCGCTCGGCGAGCAGATCGCGCTTCGCGGCGTGGCGGACCGCAAGGTGCCGGCTTGCGAAAGCTGCCACGGCGCCGCCGCCCGCGCCGACTGGCCGCGGCTGGCGGGACAGGACGGCGACTACATCGTGAAACAGCTTCGGCTCTTCCAGCAGCTCGGAAGCCTTCGGGGCGGAGAGCACGCACCAATCATGGCGAAAGCCGCGCTCGGCCTTTCGGAGGAAGACATGATCGCCGTCGCCGAGTGGTACGAGGGGCGTGCCCCGTCCTCACAATGATCCTGGTCGACGCCGAGGCGGCGGCTCACCGGGCGTTGGCGGCAGGGCAAGTGCAGGTCCGGACCTGCAATGTCGCGCAGAAGGGTTGAACCGCACCGGGTTTGCCGGAGGCTCCAAGCCTTGAGAAGGTGGAGCCATCATCAGCAAGACAACGAACAGGTTCTCTGCGGAAGTGCGCGCCCGTGCGGTGCGGCTGGTTTTCGATCACGAGAAGGAGCATCGCGCGCGCTGGGGCGGTGAGACCGATCGCGGCGAAGATCGGGTGCACGGCGCAACCGCTTAATGAGTGGGTCAAGAAGGCGGAGGTCGACCGAGGCGTGCGCGCCGGCCTTCCTTCTGACATTGGCGAGCGGCTGAAGGCTCTGGAGCGGGAGAACCGGGACCGGCGGCAAGCCAACGAGATCCTGCGCAAGGCATCTGCGTATTTTGCGATGGCGGAGCTCGACCGCCGGTTCAAGCCATGATCGCCTTCATTGATGATCATCATCGCGCGACGCATGGAGTCGAGCCCGATCTGCAAGGTGCTGGCGATCGCCCCATCGACCTACCCCGACCATGCCGCCAAGCGGCGCAATCCCTCCCGGCTGTCTGCCCGGGCGAAGCGGGATGAGGCAGTGAGGATCGAGGTGCGGCGTGTCTTGGCGGAGAACTTCCGCGTCTATGGCGTGCGCAAGGTCTGACGGCAGCTGCGGCGGGAAGGCGTCGACATCGCCCGCTGCACCGTCTCCCGGCTGATGCGCCAGATGGGCCTTGAAGGAGCGATCCGGGGCAAGCCGATCCGGACGACGGTGCAGGACACGACCGCACCGTGCCCGCTCGATCATGTGAACCGGGTCTTCCATGCCCTGGCGCCCAACATGCTCTCGCGAAGTCCGATCGGCTCGCCATGCCTCGCGTCGACTCCGACGCCGTCGCGGACGAGATGACGGTCGAGGTGAGGCTCGAGGGTGTCTCTATCCCGTGGCGCCATCGAGCAAGCGGGCCGCAACCAATCCTGTCGCCGCCGAGGCTTGTAACCTCGAGAGCGACCGGAGCGAACCTGGGAGAGCAACGCGAGTGACACGGTCACGAGCGGAAACCCCGCCAGGTCATGAACCAGGGTCTGACACACAAGGAGAACGGTGAAAGTGACAGCAAATCCCAGCAAGCTCGGTCCTGCATTGCTCGCCGGCGCGCTGATTGCAGCGGTCGCCGGTCTCGCACAGAACGCGGCGGCCCAGGACGGCATGGAGAAGTGCTACGGCATTGCCCTCTCGGGGCAGAACGACTGCGCCGCCGGCGCCGGCACCACATGCGCCGGAACCTCGACGGTCGATTACCAGGGCAATGCCTGGAAGCTGGTTCCCGCAGGCACCTGCGAGACCATGGAACTCCCCGGCGACCGGAAGGGCAGCTTGGCCGAACTCGATCGCGACCTGCCGAACGCCTAAGCGAAGCGATGCGGAGCCGTCCTGTGACAGCTCCGCATCCTTCCCTCCACAACAGACAACGGGAGGTCACTCGATATGCGAATTCTGGATATCAGAGACGGTATCGTCGCCCGCCTCGCGGGTTGGCCGTTCTCCGTGGCGGCGTTGCTGCTGCGCATCGCGCTGGCGGTTCCGTTCTTTCGGTCGGGCCTGACGAAGTGGGACGGGCTGTCGGTTTCGGCCGGGGCGAGGTACCTGTTCTCCAACGAGTTCAAGCTTCACATCTTCGGCAACCTTTACCCTTATCCGTTCCCCAATCTGATGGCGGCAATGGCGGCCGTCGGCGAGATCGTCCTGCCCGTTCTGCTGGTGCTCGGGTTGCTGACCAGGCTGTCCGCGCTCGGCATCCTCGCCATGACGGTGATCATCCAGCTCACGCTCCCGGACGCCTGGGCGAACTTCCATCTTCCCTGGGCGGCAATGTCGGCGGCTTTGATCGTGATTGGTCCGGGGAGGATCTCCCTCGATGAACTGGTGATCCCGTGGCTGCGTACGTCGTCGAAGTCTTCGACCCAATACACGGATCCGGCGGCTCCGCCGACACGATGAAACAGTGTTCACGCCGCGCCGTGGCCGTCTCAACTGGGGCCGGGAATCGGATGTCGCCACACTCTCGTGTCCCCTGACGGCCGCGGCGAACCAACCGACCCCGATGCGACAGCGAGCCCGACAATGAAGAGAGCGTTTCAGATCATCGCCGCCGCCCTGATGTTCGGCTGCACGTCGGCGGGCGGCGCAGCAGCGAACCCCGTCGACTGGAGCAGCGAGGGCTGGAAGACCGATTTCTCGAAACTGACGGTGGATCCGTCGGAGGTCAGATCGATCATCGGGCGGGACAACATCCCCTCGATCGATGAGCCGCTCTTTGTCGACGTCAGTGCAGAGGTCACGCTCGCCGATCGCGAGCCGGTCATCAGCCTCACGATCAATGGCGACGCGCGGGCCTATCCCCTCAGGATCATGATGTGGCACGAGATCGTGAACGACGTGGTTGGCAGCGTGCCGGTCGTCGTCACCTACTGCCCCCTCTGCAACGCAGCGCTTGTCTTCGAGAGCACTCTGGACGGCGAAGCGCTGGAGTTCGGAACCAGCGGCAAGCTGCGACACTCCGACCTGATCATGTACGACCGGAAGACCGAGAGCTGGTGGCAGCAGTTTTCCGGCAAGGGCATCGCCGGCGTACATGCCGGTCGTGAACTGAAGATGATCCCCTCCCGCCTCGACAGCTGGCAGCGCTTCAAGGCAGCCAATCCCAATGGCCGCGTTCTGGTCCCGAACGACGCCACGATGCGGGCTTACTGGCAGAATCCGTATGGAGGCTACGATAGCGCCATCGTCCCGTTCCTCTTCGACGGCAGCCTGCCCGACGGCATCCCGGCGCTCGAGCGGGTTGTACTGGTCAGGGCCGAGCCGCCGTTCGCGGTGACATTGCCGCTCCTTCAGGAGAAGGGCGTGCTGCACGACGGCGACCATGTCCTGTCGTGGGAACCCGGGCAAGCATCCGCGCTCGATACCACAACCATCGCCGACGGCAGGGATGTCGGCAATGTCACGGTAGAACGCATGGTCGACGGCAGGGCCGAGCCGGTGGTTCACGACGTCACCTTCGCGTTCGTTGTCAACGCCTTCGAACCCACGGTCATCATCCGCACTGAGTGAGCCTTGTCGCCGCCGGGGCAGCGGCCTCACGGGAAGGTGACCTCGCGGGAGCAACTCTGGTGTCACCTTCTTGCTCGGTAGAGCGAAGTCTCATCCAGGAGGATGCCTGTGTTCCCAGCAGAGATGGTCACATTCAAGGGAAGCCTCGGCGAGACCCTCGCGGCCCGGCTCGACCTGCCGGTCGGTCCGGTCGGCGCCTTCGCGCTCTTCGCCCATTGCTTCACCTGCTCGAAGGATGTGTTCGCCGCCTCGCGAATCGCGACCGAGCTCGCCCGGCGCGGCATCGCCGTCCTGCGCTTCGACTTCACCGGCCTCGGCGCGTCCGAAGGGGAATTCGCCAACACCAACTTCTCCTCCAATGTCCGGGACATTCTGGCCGCGGCGGCGTTTCTCCGACGGAGCCATCAGGCGCCTAGCCTCCTCATCGGCCACAGCCTGGGCGGCGCCGCCGTGCTGATGGCTGCGGGTCAGATCCCTGAGGTAAAGGCGGTGGCTACGATCGGAGCGCCGTCGAACGTCGAGCACGTGCTTCACAACTTCGGCGCCCATCTGGCGCGCATCGAAGCCGAGGGCGCTGCCGATGTGTCGTTGGCTGGCCGCAGCTTCCGGATACGGAAAGACTTCGTCGACGATGCGCGGGCACAGGATGTCGCTGCGGCGGTCGCGTCGCTAAAGAAAGCCCTGCTCATTCTCCACGCGCCCACCGACGCCGTCGTCGGCATCGAAAACGCGCGGGCGATCTTCGAAGCGGCGCGCCATCCCAAGAGCTTCGTCGCGCTCGACGGCGCCGATCATCTTCTGACCGACCGTTCGGACGCCGCCTTCGCGGCCGAGATCATCAGCAGCTGGGCGTCACGCTACCTGGACCGGGACGCCTTTCACGACACGGCCGTCGAAGCCAACGGCGTGCTTGTGACTGAGTCCGGCGGAGGCCGGTTCCAGCAGTTGGTGCGCGCGGGCACGCACAGCTTCCTCGCGGACGAGCCGACCGGCGTCGGCGGCGACGGCTCGGGCCCGACGCCTTACGATCTCCTGTCCGCCGCCCTCGGCGCCTGCACGGCCATGACGCTTCGCATGTACGCCGAGCGCAAGGGGATCGAGCTTGGGCGGATCTCCGTGCGCGTGAGCCACAGCAAGACCCATGCAGCCGACTGTAGCGACTGCGTCGAGGGTCGTGGCGGCGAGTTCAGCCGTTTCGATCGCACCATATCATTTGACGTCGAACCGCCGTCGGAGGCGTCGGAGCGCCTCCTCCAAATCGCCGACCGCTGTCCGGTGCACCGGACGCTCAGTCAGAGCAGCGTCGTCGTGACAGCCCTGGCAGGTGCTGAAACGTGAACCTTGAGCGCAACGCCCGGCTGCCTCGATGGATACCACACCAGTCTTGCAGTGATCCGTACCGGAGATAGCCCTTCCCGATGGAGACAGAAACGCCGTCAACAACATCGCCGCCCAGCCGGCGCAGCCAAGTGCTGCGCGTTGGATTGATCGTTGCCGCGCTGGTCCTGGCGGTCCTCCTGTTTCGTCTGTCGGGCCTCGATCGCTTCCTTTCGATCGAGGCGCTGGCGGAGAACCGGGACTGGCTGCTGGCGGAGGTCGCGCGACTGGGGATCGTCGCCGTCGCCGTCTTCATCGCGATCTATGCGGTCGCAGTCGCTCTCTCCCTGCCCGGCGCGCTCATTCTCACCATCACCAGCGGCTTCCTGTTCGGGCCAGTGCTCGGCTCGGCCTACGCCGTCATTGGCGCCACGCTCGGCGCGGTGGGTCTGTTCCTCTTCGTCCGCATGGGCCTCGGCGATTCGATGCGGAGCCGCGCCGGCGGCGCGATCGATCGTCTTCGCCGCGGCTTCGCCGAGAATGCGCTGGGCTATCTCCTGTTTCTCCGCCTGTTGCCGATCTTTCCGTTCTGGCTGGTCAATCTTGCGGCCGCGCTGCTCGCGGTGCCGCTCCGCACCTTCACGGTCGCCACCGCGCTGGGCATCATTCCGGGCAGCGCGGTCTATGCGAGCTTCGGCAGCGGACTGGGATCGCTCCTCGACGATGGCAAGCCGATCGACCTCGGCACGATCCTCACGCCATCGATCTTCCTCCCGCTTCTGGCGCTGGCCGCTCTCGCCCTCGCACCGGCCCTCTATCAGCGCCTCAACCGCCCGAAAGAAACCGCCTGATGCGAACTCTCGAAGCAGACCTCTGCATCATCGGCGGAGGATCGGCGGGGCTTTCCGTCGCCGCCGGCGCAGCGCAGCTCGGGGCCAAGGTCGTGCTGTTCGAGCGGCGCAAGATGGGGGGCGAGTGCCTGAACTATGGCTGCGTCCCGTCGAAGGCGCTGATCGCCTCGGCGCGGGCCGCCGAGGCCGTCCGCATCGCCGGCCGGTTCGGAATAAACGCAAGGATCGATGACATCGATTTCAACAAGGTCGTCACGCGCGTCGAGGAGGTCATCGCCGGCATCGCGCCGCACGATTCCGAGGAGCGCTTCGAGAAGCTCGGCGTGACCGTCCTGAGGTCTAACGCGCGGTTCGTCGGCCCCAGCGAAATCGAAGGCGAAGGCGTTCGGGTCCGCGCCCGCCGCTTCGTCGTGGCCACCGGGTCGAGCCCGGCCGCGCCGCCGATCGAGGGACTGGGTTCGGTGCCCTTCCTCACCAATGAGACGGTGTTCGCCAATCGGGTTCTCCCCCGCCATCTGCTCGTCGTCGGCGGCGGCCCGATCGGCGTCGAGATGGCGCAGGCGCATCGGCGGCTCGGGGCGCGGGTGACCGTGGCCGAGGCCGACCGCATCATGGCGAAGGAGGATCCGGAGCTCACCCGCGTCGTGAAGGACCAGCTCCTGGCCGAGGGCATCGACATCCTCGAAGGCGCCAAGGTGAAGCGGGTCGAGGCCGCCGGAGACGCGATCGATGTAGTGATCGACCATTCGGGCGAAGTCAGGCTGGGCGTCTCCCATCTCCTCGTCGCCGCGGGCCGCCGGCCCCAGATCGAGGGCCTCGACCTCGACGCCGCCGGGGTCGCCCACACGCGGACCGGCATCACCGTCGATGCTCGCCTCCGCACCAGCAACCGGCGGATCTTCGCCATGGGCGACGTCATCGGCGGTCCCCAGTTCACCCACGTCGCGAGCTACCACGCGGGGATCATCATCCGGAACGCCCTGTTCCGGCTACCGGCCACGGTCGATTACGGCGCGCTGCCGTGGGTCACCTTCACCGACCCCGAGCTGGCCCGCGTCGGCCTGATCGAATCCGAGGCCCGGGCGAAATTCGGCGATGCCGTCGAGGTTCTGTCGGCTCCGTTCGCCGGCGTCGACCGGGCTCGCGCCGAATCCCGGACGGAGGGCATGATCAAACTCGTCCTTGGACGCGGCGGCCGCATTCTCGGTGCAAGCATCGTCGGCGACCATGCCGGCGAGCTCATCCATCTCTGGGCATTGGCCATGAGCCAGAAGCTCAGCGCCAAGGCGATCGCCTCGATGATCGCGCCTTACCCGACGCTCGGCGAGATCAGCAAGCGCGTGGCCGGGGACTACTATGCGCGGAAGCTGTTCAGCCCATGGCCAAGACGCATCGTCCGGCTTCTCGGACGGCTCGGCTGATGCCGCGCCGGAAGAACCTCATCGAAGACGGTCGTCCCGGCGGCGGCGGACGAGTTTTGCTGGTCGGCGCCGGGCATGCCCACCTCTACCTGCTGAAACGGGCCCGGGAGTTCACGCGCCGCGGCTTGTCGCTGACGGTCGTCGCGCCAGAGGACTTCTCCTATTCCGGCGTGGCAACCGGGGTCCTCGGTGGCCGCTATCCGCCCGAGTATGGGCGGATCGACATCGCCGCCTTGCTCGCCGGCAGCGGCGCCACCCTGGTTCGGGCGAAGCTCGCCGGACTGGATGCGACAGCCCGCCTGGTACACCTGGACGACGGCCGCTCCGTCCCATTCGATGTCGTCTCGCTCAATCTCGGGAGCCTCCCTCCCCCGCTGCCGGGAAGCCATCGCCTTTGCTTCGACGTGAAGCCGGTCGCGAACCTGCAGCGGCTGCGAATGGCACTTGACGGGTGGCGCCGGGAGCGGCCCGGCGACGTACCTGCCATCGCCGTGGTCGGGGGCGGCATGACCGGCGTCGAGGTCGCCGCCGGTCTCGCCCGTCTCGCGGACGTCACCGGGGCAAAGTTCCGGATCACGCTTTTCGCCTCCGATTCGGTGCTCGGCGAGCTGCCGCCTGCGGCCTCCCGTGGCGTCGTCGATGCGCTCGCCCGCCGGGGAATCGTTGTCCTGGCGCAGGGCCGGGTGGCATCTCTTGGCGACGGGCACGTTGTGCTCGCAGACGGCCGGATCGAGCCTGCCGATTTCGTGGTCAACGCGACCGGCCTCCGGCCCGCGCCCGTCACACGATCGCTCGGCCTGCCCACCGACGCCGATGGCGCCCTCGTCGTCGATGCCGACCTCGCGTCGACCGGCTCGCCCCATGTGTTTGCCGCCGGGGATTGCATCGCCTTCCGGGGACGCGCGCTGCCGCGCGTCGGCGTCTACGCCGTCCGGCAAGCTCCCATCCTCTTCCATAACCTCATCGCCACCATCGAGGGGCGACCCCGCGCCGCCTTCACGCCCCAGAGCCGCTACCTGACGATCGCCAATCTTGGCGATGACACCGGCCTTGCGCTCCGCGGCGCCTTCCGCTCGCAGGGGCGCCTCGCGTGGCGGCTCAAGCATGCCATCGACGCGCGGTTCCTCGCCGAGTACCGACCCAAACCGGCGCCTTCATCGCTTGACCCCGATGTCGTTGCACCAACCCGGAGTGAACCGTGAGAAGACGCATCCCTCTAGCGGCAGCCCTGCTGTTTTCGGCCGTCATTGTCCCGGCCGCCGCCGACGACTGGTCCGAAACGGTCGCGCGGGCAAAGGGCAGCACCGTCTACTGGAACGCCTGGGGCGGCGACGAACGCACCAACGCGTTCATCGCATGGGTCGGCGACGAAGTCGCGGAACGCTACGACGTTACCGTGCGCCATGTGAAGCTCGCCGATACGGCGGAAGCCGTGACCCGGGTGCTCGCCGAGAAGACCGCGGGCAAGGACGACGGCGGTGCGGTCGATCTCATCTGGATCAACGGCGCGAACTTCCTCTCGATGAAGGAGCAGGGACTTCTCTTCGGTCCCTTTTCCGAGGATCTGCCCAACTACCGCTACGTCGACACCGTCGACAAGCCCTCGAATGTCATCGACTTCACCGTGCCGGTCGACGGAATGGAGTCGCCGTGGCGCATGGCGCAGATCGTCTTCGTCTATGACACCGCACGGGTCGGCGACGTCCCGCGAACCATTCCGGGATTTCTGGACTGGGCGGCAAGCCATCCGGGACGATTTGCCCATCCCGACGTCCGTGATTTCCTCGGGGCGACCTTCCTCAAGCAGGCGCTCTACGAGCTCGCGCCGGATCCGGACGCCTTGCAGGAACCCGCAAGCGACGAGACCTTCGCGGCCGTCGCCGCGCCGCTCTGGGCGTGGTACGACGCACTCCGGCCGTCGCTGTGGCGCGGCGGCACCCAGTTTCCCGACGGCGGCCCGGCGGCGCGCCAGCTGCTCGACGATTCGGAGATCGACCTGACCATCTCGTTCGATCCGGCCGAGCCGGCGGGCTGGATCGAAGCCGGTCTCGCTCCGTCGAGCGTGCGCGCCTATACGCTGGACAACGGCACCATCGGGAATACGAGCTTCGTCGCCATCCCCTACAACGCCGCGAACAAGGACGGGGCGATGGTGGTCGCCGACTTTCTCCTCGATCCGGCAACCCAGGCCCGCGCTCAGGACATCCGTATACTCGGCAGCTTCACCGTGCTCGACATGGACAAACTCGACCCGGACCAGCGCCGTCTCTTCGCGGAATTGCCGACGAGCCCGGCGCTCCCCACCAACGCGGATCTCGGCAAGGTCCTGCTCGAGCCGCATCCCTCGTGGATGACCAGAATCGTGGACGAATGGACCAGGCGCTACTCCCGCTAGCGCGCCCGGCCGGGCGCTTCAGGGCGCGGCGCGGCGGGTGGCCGGCGCGGCTGATCCCGGTTGCGGTGCTCGTCGTCATCCTGTTGCCGATCGGGATCGGTCTGGTCTGGACGCTGCTGCCGGCGATCGGCTATCTGCCCGCGGCGGGCGGGCAGGGATTCGATCAGGCTCCCTGGCGTGAGGTCCTCGCATACCCCGGTCTTGCGACGGCGGTCGTCCTCTCCGTCTTCACAGGCGTCACAGCAACCGCGGTGTCGCTTGGCCTGTCGGTGGCGTTCTGCGCGGTGGTTCACGGCCGCGTCGGGTTCCGTCGCGCCGAGGCCATGCTCGCGCCAATTCTTGCTTCGCCGCATGCCGCGATCGCCATCGGCTTCGCCTTCGTCATCGCGCCGAGCGGCTGGATCGCCCGGCTCATCTCCCCGTGGCTCACCGGCTGGACGGTTCCACCCGACATCGCCACGGTCGGCGACCCGCTCGGCCTCGCCCTTGTGGTGGCCCTCGTGATCAAGGAAGTGCCGTTCCTCCTCCTGATGATCCTCGCCGCACTCAGTCAGGTGCCGGTCGACGCGCACATGCGGGCAGCGCGGTCGCTCGGCTATGGCCGGGGCGTGGCCTGGATCAAGGTGATCCTGCCTCAGGTCTACCCCCAGATCCGCCTCCCCGTCCTCGCCGTCCTGGTGTTCTCGCTCTCGGTCGTCGACATGGCGCTGATCCTCGGCCCCGACCATCCGCCGACGCTGAGCGTGCTCGTCCTTCACTGGCTCATGGCGCCCGACGTCACCGCCTACCTTCCCGGGGCGGCGGGCGCCGTGCTCCTGCTGGCGATCGTCGGCGGCGCGGTGATCCTGTGGCGCCTTGCGGAAGTGATCGTCGCCGGTGGCGGACGTCCGTGGATATCGCGGGGCGGGCGCGGCATGACCAGCGAACCCCTGCTCCATGTCGCCAGTCTGGCCACCGTCGTGGTCTTCCTGCTCGCCGCACTGGCCCTGGCGGCTACGGTCGTCTGGTCGTTCGCAACGACGTGGCGCTATCCCTCGGCGTTTCCGGACGGCTGGACGCTGGCGACCTGGGCAGCTCAACGGGGCGCGTTTGCGAGACCGGCCTGGATGACCCTGTCGCTTGGCGCAGTCGCGACCGTCGTGGGCCTGGTTCTCGTCATCGGATGGCTGGAGAGCGAGGACGGGCGCGGCATCCGCCTGAGGGGGATCGGGCTCAGGCTCATGTATCTTCCCCTCCTCGTGCCCCAGATCGCCTTCCTCTTCGGCATCCAGGTGCTTCTCGTGCGCGCGAATGTCGACGGCACATTCTTCGCGGTTGCCTGGGTGCATCTGGTCTTCGTCGTCCCCTACCTCTTCCTGTCGCTGGCCGATCCATGGCGGGCGCTCGATCCGCGCTATGCGCGCTCGGCGGCTGCCCTCGGCGCCACGCCAGGCCGCATCCTCCTCGCGATCAAGCTGCCAATGCTGCTTCGCCCGATCCTGACCGCGGCTGCGGTCGGCTTCAGCGTCAGCGTCGCCCAGTATCTTCCCACCCTGTTCGCCGGCGGCGGGCGGGTCCCGACCCTGACAACCGAGGCAGTGGCGCTGGCGAGCGGCGCTGATCGCCGGGTGGTCGGCGTCTACGCGTTCGCACAGGCGTTCCTGCCGTTCCTCGTCTATCTCGCTGCGCTCCTCCTGCCGCTCTTCTTCTTCAGGAATCGCCGCGGTCTCTAACCCGGAAAGCCCAGATGGAACTCGATATAGAAGGCGTTCACATATCGGTGGGAGGGCGCGCGCTGATCGCATCTCTCGACTTGCGAATTGCCGGCGGCGAGGCCGTGACGATCATGGGGCCGAGCGGTTCCGGCAAGTCGACCCTCCTCGCCTTCATCAGCGGGACGCTCGATCCCGCGTTCGAGGCGCGCGGTCGCATCTGCTTCGGGGGACAGGACGTCACCGCGATCCCGCCCGAGCATCGGCGGATCGGAATCCTCTTTCAGGACGACCTCCTGTTTCCCCACCTGTCGGTCGGCGGGAACCTGGCCTTCGGTCTGAGCGCAAGGCTTCGCGGCAGGCATCATCGCCGGAAGGCAGTCGAAGCAGCCCTCGCCGAAGCCGGCCTTGCGGGTTTCCACGACCGCGATCCGGCGACGCTTTCCGGAGGCCAGCGGGCGCGGGTGACACTCCTGCGCACGCTGCTGGCGGACCCGTGCGCGCTCCTCCTCGACGAGCCGTTCGGCAAACTCGATGTCGCCCTCAGGGCCGACTTCAGGCGATTCGTCTTCGCGCACGCTGCCGAGCGGAACCTGCCGGTGCTCCTGGTCACCCACGACGCCTCCGATGCCGCGGCCGCCGGCGGCCGCGTCCTCACGCTGGAAGCAAACACCCGCACGCCCCGGGCGTCGCTGTCCGGCGCCATCGCGCGGCTCAGCCCGGCGCCTCAGGCGAACTGACGGGCCCAGAGGAAGTGCCCGACGATCGACACCCAGCAGATCGCTGCGAAAACATAGGACATGACCGCGAAGTGGTCCGGCAGGAGGCAGATCAGCGCGAGATAGACCGTGCTCTCGGTGCCCTCGGCGAGGGCGGTGTTGTAGAAGAAGCTCTTCCTCGAGGCCGGCTCACGGCGGATGTCGCGCTTGGCGGCGATGATCGCCGCGGCAAGGAAGGTCGTCCCGGTGCCGAGGAAGGTGTAGATCAGCACCGCTGCCGGAATCGCGTTCTCGGGCCGGCCGATGGCAAACGCCAGCACGTAGCCCGAGTAGATCAGGAAGTCGGCGACGATGTCGGTGAAGCCGCCGAAGTCGGTCACCCGCGTGGCCCGGGCCACCGCGCCGTCGAACAGGTCGGCAAGGCGGTTGAGCGCGAGGCAAAGGAGGGCGATGCCGTAGGCTTCCTGCGTCAGCGCGATACAGCCCGCAACCCCGACGACGAAGCCCAGACCGGTGAGCTGGGTCGCGGTGATGTCGCGGCGCGCCAGCCAGATTCCGGTCCGATCGATCGGAGTCCGGAAGACACTGCGGAGCGCGTTGTCGATCACGGCGATGCTGTCATCATCGGCAGCTCACGGTCAGGCGTCATTCAGGGACCAGTCGTAGCCGTTCCCGGCGATGCGCGAGACGCCCTCGAGTTCGCCGCGCAGCGGCTCGTCGGCATAGCGGCGGAGGTGTTCGATCACGCCGGCGTCGTTCGACCCGAAGTCTTCCCGGTACCACTTGTAGAGGCTCGAGACGCGCAGCGAGCCCTTCTTGTCGACGCTGGCGCCCCTTGGATGATTGACGTAGGCCCGCGCCGCAGCGTCGAGGTCCGCCTCCAGCGTCGATGGCCGCCACGCCCTGGCACTCAGGTTCGGGCAGCCTATTGATGCACAGTTGACGGCGTAGTGGATGCGCGGGTCGCGGAAGGTGGGCCGCATCGTGTCGTGCTCGATGTCGTCGAGCGACATCGAGGACCCCTCGACCGCCACGAGTTTCGTCCGCCACGGCCCCGACCAGGCCTTGAGATCGAGGCCGGTGCCGGTGCTCTTGATGTCCTTGATCGAGGCGACCGGATACGCCTCGAGCACGACCCGGAGCGTGAGCGCGTTGTAGAGGTTAGACCAGAAAGCGAATGCGGCGGGCTCATTCATCGCCGACGGACGAAGCCCGGCCAGTTGCGTGATGACGGCATCGAGCTGATCGCGGTCGCTCGCATTCTTCGCCCAGGCGGCATAACGGACGCGCGCCACGCCGTCTTCGCCGAGGATCACGTAGCGGGAGAGGAGGGCGTCGTAGACGTCCGTCGCAGCATCCGCTTCCTCAGCGCCGACCGGCCCCACCCAACGGGGCGTCAATTGCGCGGCGATCAGGGCAGCGCCACCGAAGAGGACGCTGCGGCGCGAGAGCAATGTCATCAGCCAGCTCCGTTGGACAGCGTCGTCTGAGCGCGTCGCGGGGACATGGGGCGCACGCGGAAGGTGTCGGGCGGACGCATCACGGTCCACTCAAACCAGGGTGATCGGGGCATTCAGATGGCTCGTCGCTGCGCTTCCATCAAGCTGCGGCACGAGACCTGGTGTCCCGGTCGGCCGCAGCGGCCAGAAAAGCGCTCGGCGTCGAGCGCGGCCATCGCGCCCGTGGCCGCGGAAGTCACGGGCTGAGGGATACCGCATCGACTGCGAGCCCCGGCCATTGCCGAACGCGAAGCGGCTGCGCTTTCTGTATCGAATTCAACGGTCCCGGGCCTCACTTCCAATTGCCCTCACTTCCAATTGATTGTGCTGATGAGCTCGCGGTCCCTACCTTCACCGGCATTCGGATGTGAGCCGGGAGAAGCGAAGATGTTCGGGCGCGTGACACAAGCGATCCTTCTGATCGGAGCTATCGGCACTTCGACAGCGGCAACGGCGACAGACGAGTGGCAGGTCAAGACCAGTCCATACTCGGTCGACGAAACCGTCACGAGACTGACCGCCGCGATCGAAAGTGCCGGGGCGAAAGTCGCCGCGGTAATTGATCATACGGACGCGGCGGCCGGTGCGGATCTCGACCTGGCGCCAACCACGGTGGTCATCTTCGGCAATCCCGCTCTTGGAACACCCTTGATGCAGGAGAATCAGCGGATGGGCCTGGACCTGCCGCTCAGGATATTGGTCTGGCAGGAAGACGACGACACGACGAGGGTCGGTTACGTCGAACCGGATGCGTTGGCGAGCCGATATGACATTGCAGAGGACAACAAGTCGATCGTGATGATCGAAGGCGCGCTCCGCAAACTGACGGACGCCGCGATCGCCGAATAGAGGGCACTTCCTCGGCTTGTCTCAGCGTGGCGCCGGCGTTGGTGACGGGTACGTCCTTCGATCGGCCGGCCTCCCTGTACGCCGATTTCCCTTGGTTTTGCCGCGGGATACACGTTTGTGGCAATACTCGTCGCTTCCAACTTCCAGTTGCCTCATTCAAATTCACGGCTGTTCGAACGGACGCGGTGTCACCATCCATCTTCGGTGGGTCAGCGTCGGTCTGTCCCTGGCTGATCGCAGTACTGGCCACCCCTATCCGTGCTGGACTTCTTGGAGCAATGCGGGGACGCGCGCCGGCGAAGCCTCGGCTTGCCGGACTCACCGGGGGCCTCGCCGCCGGCGCGACAGGGCCTGGGTCTACACGTTCCACTGTACCGAGGCGGGGCTCTCATTTCTTGCCGTCTGGTACACTGCGGGTATTGTGCTGCCAGGCATCGTTGGCGCCGCATTGGCCCCACGGATTCTTCGTTGGTAATGGTCGCTCCTTGGGTGAATCGCTCATTGGCATGTCAACATCCACCTTGCTGACTTTTCTCCGCCTGCCCACCTTCGTTTGCACTGCTCGCGCTGAACGAGACCGTGGGAACGCATCCCGGTCCGCCGGCGCCACGAGCCGGATACTCCCCCTGCCGTGCCTTGCCACAGTGGGATCCGTCGTCGCGCTCGCGCTCCTTGGCCTGACCTCTGCCGGCTTCGTCGGCGCCGTGGCAGCACAGGATGCCGTCGCGGTCACCGCTTTCGCCGAGGGGAGCCTGAAGGGATGGGCAAGCCGAAGCTTCGCTGGCCAGACGCGGTACACCTTGGTGGAAGACGCGGCGGCCGGAGGCTTGGTTCTCAAGGCCACCTCGAGCGATTCCGCGTCGGGTCAGTTTCGAAAGATCAAGATCGACCTGAGACGGACGCCCATGCTGAACTGGTCTTGGAAGGTCGCAAGAACCTTCTCCGATATCGATGAGGGCCGGAGGTCAGGAGACGACTTTCCCGCGAGGATATTCGTCGTGGTCGAGCGCGGCGCTCTGGGATCACGCTCCCTCTCCCTCAATTACGTCTGGGCGAGCAGATACCCGGTGGGGGCTCAGTGGCCCAGTCCCTACACAAGCCAAGTTCGGCTTCATGCAGTTGACTCCGGAGACGAGGCGCTGCGCGAGTGGGTCCATCACAAACGCAACGTTCGGACGGATCTCGAGACGGCCTTTGGTGAGGACATCACCGAGATCGACGCGATCGCACTCATGACTGACACTGACGATCATGGCGGTCAGGCAGAGACGTACTACGGGGAGATCTGGTTCAGTGCCGAGTGAAGCCGCCGGTTCGACAACAGCCTTCGCATTCCTCTGCCGACTATGGCGCGACCTCGGTTATGCGTCGGCGCGCTCGTAGCCTGGAAGACGACAACCTTATCGGCGCTGCCCGTATGCGCGGCGAGCTCGTCAATACCGCTCCGGGCGGAGCCCCATGACGTGTTCCTCCTCAGCGAGGCCGCGGGCGTCGATGCAGGTCCCGCAGTGAAGCACGACACCCCCGGGGCGCGGACACCCAGCGGAATACGCGCTCGATGTTGTAGTAGCCGTCGGGCGTCTTCTGGCCCCGCTTGGCGCAATCAACCGCATAGATCATCGGAAATACTGCCACCGGGTGTGGTCCGGACTCTAGCTCCATCTGGAGGAAAACACGGGCGTCACAGCCCATCATGTCCGCACCCTCTTCAACCCTATGCAGACTGAATCAGGACTTCACGACGACAGCTACCCCGATTTCTTCAACGCAATCGGCGCCAAGCGGACGAGTGCGTTTGACCGCTCGTGACCCAGACGGGACAATCTGGACTGCGAGTCGTTTGACGCTGGGGCTGCCGGGGGAATAGCCGTAATCTTCAGGCAATGTCCGCAGGTTAGACGGTGAGCCGATGCGCATATTGCTTGTCGAGGATGAAGCTAGCCTTAGCGAAATGCTGGCGACAAGCCTCTCACGCCAAGGGATCGTCGTCGACATCTCGCCGACGCTCGACATTGCACGCGAAGCCGTCCTGACCACGGACTACGATGCCATCATCCTCGACCGGAACCTTCCGGACGGCGAAGGGTTGAGCCTCCTCGCAGAACTCAAGGAGCGCCCCGCCCGTTGCCCCGTTATCGTTCTTTCCGCCCTCGGCGCCCTGGAGCAGAGGATCGACGGACTGGACCTTGGCGCCGATGACTATCTGACCAAGCCCTTCGCAACCGAGGAACTCCTTGCCCGGCTGCGCGCTGTCACCCGGCGCCCCGCAGCCGTGCTGGAAGAGCGAATCCAGCTTGGTGGGCTCACGTTCGACCTTCGTCATCGGATGGCCGAGATCGACGGAGCCGTCCTTGACTTGCCGCGCCGGGAGCTCCTTGCGCTCGAGGTGTTGGTGCTCCGCTCCGGGAGGGTGGTTTCGCGGCAGGCGCTGGAGCAGGCGGTCTACGGCTACGACGATGAGATCGCCTCCAACGCGCTCGATTCGCACGTCTCGCGTCTGCGGCGAAAGCTGGAGCCGGCCGGCGTGGAAATCCATGCGTTGCGCGGCATCGGCTACCTGCTCAGGCGGATCGGATGAAACTCTGGTCGGGTTCGCTGATCGCCCGCTTGTCCTGGCGGTTGATCCTGCTTCAGGTTCTCGCGCTTGTGCTCGTGGTGATCGTCGCCTCCATCCCTGAACCGGATCGCCGCGCGGTGCACGAGCTCGACGAGGGCGTGCTCGAGACAATTGCGGCGAGCCTTGCCCTCGACGGCGAGAGGCTGCTTGTCCGCGAGGATGCGGAGCTCGCGGCAGTGATCGCGGCCTATCCCGGGCTGTGGTTTCTTGCCGGGGATGCCGCCGAACGAACCGTCGAGTTCGGCCCGGTGCCGGATCGGATCCGCCCAGCCTTCGATGAACTTGGCGCAGTGGTCGATGCCGAAATCTACCGGGAGGGCTCCGGTCCGGATGCTGGCGTTATCGCTCGGCGGGTGGAAAGCCCCGCCGGCCGGATGACGATCGTCAGCGGCGGAGGCCCAACGCAATACCCGGTCGTCAGCCGCCTGCTGCGAATCAACCCGTCCTACCTGCTGCTCCTCGTTGCGCTGATGACGGCCTCCGCCCTCGCCATCCCCTACCTGCTTCGGCGGGATCTGAGCGGCGTTGCCCGCATCGCCGACGAGGCTGCCCGGATCGACATCGACAGGCCCGGCACCCGGCTGACGGCCTCGAACGTGCCACCCGAGCTACAGGGCATGGTCGGCGCGATGAACGCCGCGCTGTCGCGGCTCGACGAAGGACTAGAGCGTCGCGGCCGGTTCCTCGCCACTGCTGCCCATGAGCTTCGTACACCGATTGCCATCCTCGCCATGCGTGTCGAGATGCTGCCGCCAGGCCCTGCCCGCAACCAGCTTCTCCTCGATGTCGCGAGACTTTCGTCGCTGGCGGACCAACTCCTCGACCTCCAGCGGCTCGACGGCGACCACGTCCGTTTCGCGCGGATGGACCTTGCTTCCCTGGTCGGCCGAGCGGTCGCGGACATCGCGCCGCTTGCCGTCGCCGCCGGGGCGGAGCTCTCATTCGACGCGCCGTCCGGCCCGGTGGAGATCATGGCGGACGAACAGGCGATCCTAAGGGTCGTGACCAACCTCGTCCAGAACGCTCTCGCCCACGGCGGCGCCGGCGTGGTCGTTGGAGTCAGCGTCGACCGGCCCGCGGAGGTGAGGGTCCGGGACAACGGGCCGGGAATCGCCGCGGCGGACCGGGCGCTTATCTTCGAGCCCTTCTTCAGACGGTCCGTCGCTGGTGCATCGGGTCTAGGCTTGCATCTGGTCCAGAAGATCGTCACCCGCCACGGCGGTACGATCGATGCCAACCAGGCGCCTGGCGGCGGCATGGAGTTCGTCGTCCGCTTTCCGCCGGCCCCCACGGGCGGCTGAAGGCCGCGATGCGCTTACCGGCATGCTTTTCTCGGCGTCGGCGCATCCCGCAATGTTGACGCAAGTCTCCATCGTCAAACCGAGGGCACCAGAAGTGCCCAATCGGAAAGACGATGCCACCGGTCACCGAACATAGCGAACACGCAAGGCACCGATCGAAGTGGAGCCGCCGCCTCCTCTGGATCGGTACGGCCGCCGTTCTCGTCGCGCTGACGGCCGCGGTCTTCGGCTCCACCGACGGCGGTGACGCCGTTGGCCCCAAGCAGGACCGGCTGGTGCCGGTCGTCAAGATCCTTGCCCCGATTGAGATCGTCACGGTCGCGCCCGCCGACGTGAGCGAAAGTCTCGCGCTCTCCGGCGACGTGACGCCGGTCCTCCGGACCACGGTGTCGGCGGAGGTCGCCGGCCTGGTGGGACAGGTCACGCGCCGGCCCGGCGAGTCGGTCACCGCGGGAGAGGTGCTGGCGACAATCGCGCCGGACGACCACCACCTCGCGCTCCAGGTGCGGGAGGCGGAGTTGGCGGGGCTGGCCGCCCGCCTCCGCGCGGCCGAAGCCACACTCGACCGGACAAGTCGCCTGACAGAGCGCGGGGCAAGCTCCAGCGCGGCGCTCGAAGATGCGCAACGGGCGGTCGAAGAATTGGTCGCGAGCGTCGCCGCCGCCGGTGCCGCCGTGCGGCAGGCCGAGGTGAACCTCGAGCGCGCCACTGTTCGTGCGCCGATCACCGGCATCGTCGCCGATCGCTCGGTCGAGCCGGGGCACTTCGTCCAGCCCGGGACCGCCCTGTTGGAAGTCATCGACCTCTCGACCGTCCTCGTCGAGGCGATGGTCCCGTTGTCCCGGGCCGCGCGCCTCCGCCCGGGGCAGCCAGCCCTTTTCTGGTCGCCTGACCACGCCGACGTTCGGATCGAGGGCCGCGTAAGCCGGATCGCCCCCCGTGCCGTACCGGGGACACGCTCGGTCAAGGTCTATCTCGAGATCAGTAACGCGGGCCTGGGCCTCCGCGCCGGTGCGTTCCTGATGGGCAAGGTCGAGACCCGCCGGGCCGCGGAGGTTCTCGCCGTGCCGTCCGGGGCGATCCGGAACGACAGCGGCCAACCCCGCGTCCTCGCCATCCGCGACGGCCGGGCGGTGCTGGTGCCGGTCGTCACCGGGCCGGTCTGGAACTCCGCGGGCCTCGTCGAGATCACATCGGGGCTGCAGGCGGGCGACGTGGTCGTCACCTTGCCCCTTGCCGGGCTCGAACCTGGCGACCGTGTCGCGCTGACCGGAGGCTGACCGATGTTCCTCACCCGCATCAGCGTGGCCCAGCCTGTCTTCACGACGATGGTCATGGCGGCGATCATGGTCTTTGGCCTTGCAGGCTGGCGCGTCCTGCCCCTCGACCGCTTTCCGCCATTCGACTTCCCGGTGGTCGTGGTCCAGACGCAATGGTCCGGCGCGACGCCCGAGGCGGTCGAGACCGAAATTTCCCGGCCGATGGAGGACGCCCTCAGCACGCTCGCGGGGATCGAGAGCCTGACCTCGACCTCGACGGCGGCGCACTCCTCGGTCGAGGTGATGTTCTCCCTCGAGACAGACAGCAGGCAGGCCGCACAGGATGTGCGCGACCGCCTCGCCGCCGTCATCCCCGACCTGCCCGCAGCGGCGGAAGCGCCGGAGGTGATGCGGTTCAACCCCCTTGCCGCGCCAGTGCTCTCGCTCGCCATCAGCAGCCCGAGCCTCGATCCGGCCGCGCTGACGCGGCTGGCAAGGGACGTGATCGTACCTGCGCTGACCTCCGTCGAAGGTGTCGGCAGCGCCGCGCTTGTCGGTGCCCGCGACCGGCAGGTCGAGATCGGCATTGATCCGGACCGCTTGCGGGCCGCGGGCATTGGCGTCACCGACGTGATCGCGGCGCTCGAGGCCGGCAATCTCCTGTCCCCGGCGGGATCCGTCGAGGACGACACCGGCTCTCGCCCGGTGCAGATCGACGCGCGCGCCTCGTCCCTCGCCGAGCTGGAAGACGTGATCGTCGCTCGACCGGGCGGCGCCGCCGTGCGGTTGGCTGAGGTCGCCACGCTGGGCCGCGGCACCGCCGATCCCGCGAGCCTCGCCTTCCAGGACGGACGGCCCGCCCTCGCCATCGATGTCGTCAAGACCGACGGCGCCAACACCGTTGCCGTGGCGCACGGCGTCGCGGACGCTGTCGCGCGCCTGACGCAGGGCACAGCGCTCGGCGTTACCCGGATCGATGTTCTTCTCAATTCGGCCGACGAGATCGAGGGGATCTACAAGACGCTCCGAGCGACGCTAATCGAAGGCATCGTGCTCGCCGTCGCCATCGTGTTCCTGTTCCTCAATTCCTGGCGCTCCACCGTCATTACCGCGCTCACCCTGCCGATCTCCTTCCTCGGCGCGCTCGCGGTGATGAGCCTCCTCGGTTTCTCGCTGAACACGCTGTCGATGCTCGCCCTGACGCTCTCGGTCGGCATCCTGATCGACGACGCGATCATCGTTCGGGAGAACATCACTCGCCACCTGCACATGGGCAAGGATCACGCACACGCCGCCCTCGACGGCACGCGGGAGATCGGCCTCGCCGTTCTTGCCACTACGCTCGCGCTCTGCGCGGTCTTCCTGCCGCTCGCCTTCATGAGCGGCATCATCGGCCGGATGTTCATGCAGTTCGGCGTGACCGTGGCGGTCGCCGTTCTGATCTCGATGTTCGTCAGCTTCACGCTCGATCCCATGTTGTCGAGCGTCTGGCACGACCCGGACTCCGAACCCGGTGTGCGGCGCGGCCCGATCGGGCGGGCGGTCGCCCGGTTCGATCGCGGCTTCGCCTGGCTGGGCGAGAAGTACCGCGGGCTGCTTTACTGGTGCCTCGCCCGGCGGAAGACGACGCTGGCCCTCGCGGTCGCGAGCCTTGCGGGCAGCTTCGCCCTCCTGCCGCTGGTAGGCGTAGAGTTCCTGCCCAAGACCGACGAGAGCCGGGTCAGCATCTCGTTCCGAACGGCCGTCGGCTCTGCGAAGGACTACACCGCGCTCAAGGCGGCGCAGGTCACCGCGATCCTCGAGGAGCTCGCCGAGGTCGCCGGGGTGTACGCGACGGTGGCCGCCGGAAACGCTTCCGCGAACGAGGCCCAGCTCGAGGTGAGCCTCGTCCCTGCGGCGAACCGGGCCACCTCGGCCGAGGCGATGGTGCCGGCGCTGCGGTCGCTGCTCCGCCAGGTGCCCGGCATCGAGTCGACCATCGGCACACCGGGCGGCGTCGGCCCCGACGATGCGCCGATCACGCTCTTCGTGACGGGACAGGACCCGCGCGCCGTTGCTTTGACGGCGGAGGAGGTTGGCTCGCTCCTAGCGGCGATCCCCGGCACGGCGGACGTGCGGCTGAGCGTCAGCGATGCGCAGCCGCTGACCGACTTCCGGGTTCTCCACGACGTGGCAAGCGACCTCGGGGTCGCGCCGCAGGCCGTCGGCTCGGCCCTCCGTGCCCTGATCAACGGCGCGGAGGTCTCCGAGATGAACTGGCCCGACGCGACGATCGAACCCGTCGTGCTCCGCCTGCCGGAGCCGCTTCGCCGCGACCCGGCTGCCTTGTCCGACCTGCCCGTCGCCCGGAGCGGCGGGGCGACGATCACCCTCGGCGAGGTGGCACTCCGCGAGGATGGCGTCGGGCCGCCCAGGATCGAGCGACGGGACCGCAGCCGGGTGATCGTGGTGACCGCGGCGCTCGACGGGCGCGTGCTGAGCGACGTGATGACCGAGGTCACGACAGCTCTGGCGGCCCTGAACGTGCCCGGAGGCGTCTCGGTGGGCCTCGGCGGCGACGCCGACCTCATGGGCGACACGGTCGTCAGCATGACGGTGGCGCTGATCATGGCGGTGGTCTTCATCTACCTCGTCCTCGCCAGCCAGTTCGCGAGCTTCCTGCAGCCGCTTGCGATCATGGCCTCGCTGCCGCTCGCCTTCTCCGGCGTGGTGCTCGGGCTGCTCGTCGGCGGCTCCACGGTCAACCTCTACTCGATGATCGGCATCGTGATGCTGATGGGCCTGGTGGTGAAGAACGCCATCCTGCTCGTGGACAACGCCAACCAGCATCGGCGGCTCGGCATGACGCTCCACGAGGCGCTGCTCATTGCCGGGGTGACCCGCTTTCGCCCGATCATGATGACCACGCTGGCGATGATCTTCGGCATGCTGCCGCTGGCCGTCGCCCTTCATCCGGGGAGCGAGCAGAGCGCCTCAATGGCGCAGGCGGTGATCGGCGGCCTGGTCACCTCGACCCTGCTCACCCTCGTCGTTGTCCCCGTCGCCCTGGTCTACGTCGATTGCCTCACCGCCTCGCTCCGTCGCCTGTTCGCCGGTCGCGCCCTCACACGTGAATACGAAGTCGGTACGGAGAGCAGTCAATGAGAGCGTTGGTTCTGACCGTCTGCATCGCGATGTTCCCGGTGGGCGCCCCGGCTGGCGCCGTCGACCGGGCCAGGATCACGGACAAGCTCGGCTTCGCCGAAGCGGCGGTGGCGGCCTGCCCCGACCTCGAACTGAACGCGGGCGGAATCCTCGAACTCGTGCGGGAGCTGGATGCCGACGACCAGGCGGCGCTCGCGGCCGGCCTCAGGGCGATCGATCGCGAAAGGGAGCTGCGCGCGCGACTGTTCGCGCTGCTCGGCGACAAGTCCTGCGACGCCGCCCTCGATTTCGAGGCGAAGCTCGGCATCGACATCTTCACCGAAGGTCAGAACACACAGTAGATCGGGATAGAACACCATGTTCTTCGACATAACTTCCGCTTTCGTAGTCATGCTTTCCGATCGAGCGGCCGGCATCGTCCATGTCTCCCGGTTTCGGGTCAAATTCCGACGCGCGGGTCCTGTCGGGCCTGTTCGGAAGGGCTGGCGAGGACCAGCGCGCTGGATAGGCATTGTCGCGTCCCCTCGCTCGGCGCGCGTTGCCGGGCTTGCCATTGTCGCCTTGCTACCCGCCTGCGCTGGCTCGCCCGTCATCCAAGGCGCTGGGCTCTCATCCTATGACGCCATGACGCCATCCAACGGCCTCGTCACGAAGTCGAAGGTCAACGTAAAGAAGGACGAGGCGCTGGCGGCCAAAACCGTGACCATCCTGCCTACGGCATTCCTTCCCACGGCCGGCACGGAGCTCTCGGAGAAACAGCGCGCACTCGTCGCCAACGCGGTCGACCGCGCGCTCTGCATCACGCTGAGCGATCGCTTCGAGGTCGTCGCGCCGGACGCACCCGCGGATCTCACCGTCGTTGCCACCGTCACGCACGTAAAGGAGACCAACAACCTCGCCGCCGGGGTGTCGGCAGCCGCCATGATCGGCATGAACTTCGTCGATCTGGGCGTTCCGGTTCCAACGCCGCGCCTGCCGATCGGACTGGGCAACCTCTCCGTCGAGGCGGAGGCGATCGACCCCTCGGGTCGGCAGGTCGCGGCCATGGTCTGGGGCAAGGGCGCGACCATGTTCACATCGCCCAAAGTATCCCGGGCGGGCGACGCCCATGGCCTGGCCAAGGCGTTCGGCGACGACTTCGGCAGGCTGCTGGTCGAAGGCCAGAGCCCCCGCGACAAGAAGGGCATCGATATCGACCTGCCCTCCCGGGACAAGATCAATTCGGCCATGGGCGGCGCGCCGAAGTACGCCCCATGCGAGAGCTTCGGTCGTGCCCCAGGCGTCAAGGGCCTAGTCGGAGGGCAGCTCGGACTCCCGCCCGAATGGACCGACAAGGGCGCAGCAAACACCGCGCCCGAGGAGTAGCAGACGATGCCATTCTTCATCGTCATCGTCGCCTTCGCGGCGGCCAGCATCGTTTACGTCTACCGTTTTCGCGGCGAAGCGCGCTATGCAAGCTTCAGCGAGTACTTTCGCAAGGGATGGCCGATCTTCTCGCCCTTCAATTGTTTACTGTACCTGACGACGCGACCCCGTGCGTCCAGGGCGATCCTCGACCCCGCTGACTTCCCCGAGCTCGAACTGCTGCGCGAGAACTGGCAGATCATTCGGGACGAAGGTCTGGATCTCCTCCGTGGCGACTACTTCGATGCCACCAAGCGGCCCGGGACCGCGGGTTACTATGATGTCGGGTTCCGGACCTTCTTCAAGTACGGCTGGAGCCGCTTCTATCTCAACTGGTACGGATACACGCACCACTCTGCGAGACGCCTGTGCCCGAAGACGGTAGAGATACTTGGCCGGGTTCCTGCCGTGCACGGCGCGATGTTCGCCTATCTGCCTAAGGGGGCGGGCCTCACCCGCCATGCCGACCCGATAGCTGTATCGCTACGCTACCATCTCGGACTCGCCACGCCGAACTCCGACGCCTGCTTCATCAATGTGGACGGCCGGAACCAGAGCTGGCGCGATGGCGAGGTTCTCATGTTCGATGAGACCTACCTCCACTACGTGCGCAACGATACCGCCGAGGATCGCCTCATACTCATGTGCGACGTAGCGCGGCCACTCAATCCAATGGGAGCGGCATTCAACGTTTTCTACCGCGGCCTGACCCGCACCACGGTCGTGCCGAATACGCCGGAGGATCGTCGCGGCCCGGCGAACAGGGTCTTCGCGGGAATTGCCCCATTGCTCGCACGCAGCAAGGCGCTGAAATCGACCAACCGGCCGCTGTATCTCGCAGTGAAGTGGTCGGTGAATGCCGTGCTGGTGATCCTCCTATTGGGGGCGGTGGCAGCCGCGATGCTGCTGCTGGGCCATTTGTTCTGACGAAGGGCCGCCTTTCGGACGATCGAGCATGTAGGAAACGGTTCGCGGACGGCTCGCGCCGTCAAACCGAACCATTACAGTAGACACGACTCTCGCCGAGGCCGGTGACTCCGAGCGACCTCAGCACCGCGGGCGCGATAACACTCCCGACCAATTCGAACGACAAGGGGCCTCATCCTTGTCGAATGTCCCCTATTTGCGCGTTGCGGACTCCCTTTTGCCTCCGCCACGGTCCCATCAGTCATCAGTCTGTTGTTGCCAACGACCTGCGGAGTGTCGAGGCGTCAACGCCGTGGCTTTCAGCGATCGCCGCGATGGTCGTGCATCGCATCGCGACCTTGATGGAGGCTTCCGCGAGTTGGGCGGCCGGCGCATTTTCGCCGAGCGCTTCGACGACGACGAAGGCTACAGCAGCGAGTGCGCCCGCCTCGAGGCGCGGGAAGACCGGATGATCAAGGCGATCATGGATGGCTACGCCAATCCCAGGCTCAAGCAGGAGATGGCAGACGTCCTCGCCCGCAAGACTGAGCTGGAGCATCTGATCGCTTCGACGGAAGAAGCACCGGTGCTGATGCACCCGAACATGGGCGCTCGGTGTCGCGAGGAGGTGACGCGGCTCTTCGGCTCGCTCAATCAGGACAAGTCGCGTGCCGAGGCAATCGAACTGATCCTCTCGCTCGTCGACTTCATCGTGATCACGCCCGACCGGAGAAGGGGCGGGTCGACCGTCGACGTTCACGGCGATCTCGCCGGCATCCTGAACATCGCGGCAGGGAAGAAGGAAACGGAGGACAACGAATTCGATCTGCGGAAAATCCGGCTGGTAGCCGGCCTGACGCCGCACGATTACAAAAAAACTGCAGGGACAGGTGGTGGCGGCGGAGGGCCTTTGCCTCGGCCGAATTCACGTAATCTGGTCGGTGAAAAAGACCTGACCCTGCGCAATTTCAACCATGTGCAGGATAAGGTGGTGGACCTCTCAGGCGAAGAGTCGAACCAAATCTTCGCCGAAATGGCCCGCTGGGAACAGGTCCTTAAAGACACGTCCTTGGCCAAACCGCCTGAGCCCCCTTCGCCGTAGGTGGGGTTTCCATGGACGTTTCCGAAGAGAGATCGGGCGCCGGGAATAAGCCCCCCGGTGCCACGGCGAAGCCCTTTTCCATACGACTGACCGAGGCCGAGAGACGCGCCCTTGCGGAGCGCTCCGGCGGTCGGCCCCTTGGGGCTTTTCTCCGCGACCTCATCCTCGCCGCGGACGGCAAGACGCATCGGCGTAGCAGTCCCGTCCCAGTGAAGGATCATCAATCACTCGCCCGCGTTCTTGCGGCCCTCGGCCAGTCCCGCCTAGCGAACAATCTGAACCAGATCGCGAAGGCTGCCAACATCGGCGCGCTGCCTGTCACGCCGGAAACCGAAAGCGAGATCGTTGAAGCCTGTGCCGCGGTCGTCTCGATGCGTCAGCACCTTCTGCGCGCGCTGGGACTCTCGGGTGATGAAACCCCATGATCTTGAATGGCAGTCAGCGTGGCGGGGCGCGTGACTTGGCAGTGCATTTGATGAAGCCCGAGAACGAGCACGTCGAGGTGCACGAGATCCGGGGCTTCGTTTCAGGAACGCTCGCCGGCGCGCTTCGAGAAGCGGAAGCCGTCAGCCGGGGCACAAAGTGTCGCCGCCATCTGTACTCTCTTTCCCTGAACCCGCCGGAAACGGAACGCGCATCCATTGAGCTGTTCGAGTCCGCCATCGATCGCGTCGAGGTGAAACTCGGGCTCGCCGGATACCCTCGCATCGTCGTCTTCCACGAGAAGCAGGGGCGGCGTCATGCGCACTGCATCTGGTCTCGGATTAACCCGGAGACGATGACCGCCCCGCGTCTGTCGCATGATCGGCTCAAGCTCGGCGACGTATCCCGCGAGCTCTACATCGAGCACGGCTGGAAGATGCCGGAAGGCTTGGTCGATCCGGCATTGCGCAATCCGCTCAACTTCAGTCGCGAGGAGTGGCTTAAGGCGAAACGCATCGGGAAGGATCCCCGCGACATCAAGGCCGCGTTCCAGCAGTGCTGGGCTGCTTCGGATTCCGGGAGAGCGTTGCGACAAGCGCTCGAAACAAAGGGATACTACCTGGCCCGCGGCGATCGCCGAAACGTGGTCGCCATTGATGTCGACGGTGAAGTCTACGCGATCGCGCGCTGGACCGGCGTGAAGAGCAAGGATGTCAACGCGCGTACCTCAGACCTTGCTGAACTGCCCACGGTCGCAGAAACGAAAGTCCGGGTCGCGAATCTCGCTCGTGAGAAGCTCACCGGCTTCCTTAGCGACCTAGTCAAAGAGTTTGCCACCGCATCCCAGAGATTTGAAGACACGCGACGATCGATGGTGGCTCAGCATCGCATGGCGCGCGAAGAGTTGGCGCAAAGGCAGCAACGACGCGGTGATGAGGAGACCCGCGAGCGGGCGGCGCGTTTCCGGAAGGGCCTCGCAGGTCTATGGGACCGCGTCACCGGTCGACACGCCAAACTCCGTCATCAAGCTGAGGATGAAGCGGCGGCAAACGCGGCACGAGACGCAGCCGAAAAGCAGGCCCTTATCGACCACCAGCTTGAGGAGCGGCAGCGCCTTCAAGTCGCGATCAGGCAGGAGCGGCAGGCGCATACCAAGTCAATGACAAGACTTCACGGACAAATATCTGTCAACGATCGCGATATGCCAGAAGAGTCGTTAGTCACTCACCGGAGTCGACGGAGAGCCGACCGTACGAACACACGTTAAAGCTCCATAAGATTTGGCGCCACTGCGTAGCCTATACAAAGCGGGTTCGCCAGTGAGCGGTTCGTCGAATAGCGCCGACACTTCCATATTTCCCATATTCACGCGTGTGGCTTTGTGCTTGGCGGAGGCTGCCTGTGACACTACACTTGGGGTAGATTCCAAAAAAAGCTACACGCGGTCGCAATGGGCATGAGCGTCCGTGACCGTGACCGGTGGGGGGCGCCGAAGTATGTTGATACCCGACAACGAGACTGAAGTTGACTACCTCAATTACGAGGCGGTCTCGCGCGCCGTTGTCGAAATCCTAAAGGAGAGTCGGAAGCGCGCGATCACCGTTGGTGTCCACGGCGATTGGGGAGCGGGCAAGTCGAGCGTACTGAAGATGGTCGAGACCCAGCTCGCAGGCGATGGGAGCGTCGCGTGCCTGTGGTTTGACGGATGGGCCTTCGAGGGGTTCGCCCCGCCGACTGATGCACTATTACTCCGGCCAGCCGATGCAATTTGTCTCCGGCGTTGACACTCGGAGTGCGGCGAGTTGGAGTAGGGCGCACAAAAGCACTGCGAACCATCGCAGGAGCAGGTGGAAGTTATAACCGGCGGCGGCGAGGACGGCGTTGATGCGGTCGCCGTCGCGACCC
>JALHMM010000085.1 GCA_022844045.1 Reyranellaceae bacterium
GGCACCACGTCGGCCACCGGCTCAGGCGGCACGGGCAGCGACGGGTCGGGCGGCCAGCGCCGCCGCGCGCGTTTGCCAACGCGGTGCAGGCGGTGCCAGTCGACGACGGCGAGGAATTCCTGTCCCTCGGCCTCGTAGATGCTGACCAGCCCGCGCGCCACCAGCTCCTCGATCATCCCGCGCACGGCGTCGTCGTCGATCGGGTCGCCGGGAAACACCTGCAGGCGGATGGTGCGCGGTCGCAGCGGCTGCACGCCGAAGCTGTCGGCGAAGTTCTGCAGGCCAAGGAACAAGAGGCGGGTCATCACCGCGCAGTCGATGACGGCCTCCCAGGTCCAGAAGTCGGAAGAGATCTTGCGGTCGCGAGCCATCGGGGCGAGCTCCAGAGTTGAAATCTGGAACCGGTGTAATCCCGCGATCAGCGCTTTTTCCATTTCCGCCGCTACGCGCGAACAACGCGCGCCTTTGGCCCTACAGCCGCAGGCATTCCTATTTCCGCTATCGGCAGAGCCTGGCACGGGCTGTTTTGACTTGGTTTTACCTTCCCCCGGAGGGGGAAGGTGGCGCGCAGCGACGGATGGGGGATGCCTCAACGCGCGCGCGGTGTCCGTCTTCAACATCCCCCATCCGCCCTTCGGGCACCTTCCCCCTCCGGGGGAAGGTAAAGCTACGAAGCCGCCGCGCGCACCATGTCGGCGCATTTTTCGCCGATCATGATCGAGGGCGCGTTGGTGTTGCCCGCCACGATGCTGGGCATGATCGAGGCGTCGGCGACGCGCAGCCCGCCCACGCCGTGCACGCGCAGTTGCGGATCGACCACCGCGTCGACCTCGCGGCCCATCTTGCAGGTGCCGACCGGGTGCAGGTTCGACACGCCGGTCTCGCGGATGTAAGCGCGCAGCCGTGCCTCGTCGCTGACATCGGGGCCGGGCATGATCTCCTCGACCACGAAGGGCGCCAGCGCCTTCTGGCGGCCGATCTCGCGGCAGATGCGGATGCCCTGCAGCATGGCGTTCCAGTCGTTGGCGCTCTTCAGGAAGTTGAAGCGGATCTCCGGCGCGGCCATCGGGTCGG
Source organism: Reyranellaceae bacterium (assembly GCA_022844045.1). Taxonomy (GTDB): domain Bacteria; phylum Pseudomonadota; class Alphaproteobacteria; order Reyranellales; family Reyranellaceae; genus JAFAZJ01. The sequence continues at coordinate 1,075 of JALHMM010000085.1, forward strand.
GCGATTTCAGCCGCACCGTGCCGCGGCCATCGGGCGTCAGGTGCACCGGCGAGAGACCGAACGCCGAGAACGGTTGCGGCACCACGCCCTTGCGGTTCCGCTCCTTCACCGCCCAGGCGAACATGTTGATCTGCAGGTCGGGCCGCTCGAGCCGCTGGTCGCTCTTCACCAGCGCGCCGACATAGAGGCCCATGCTCGACAGCGGCCCGGTGCGCCCCAGCACGTACTGCATGCCCGCCAGGATGCGCCGCGGCCAGGAATTGGCGAGGTCGTTCATCGTCACCGGCTGGGTGCAGCGATAGCCGACATAGGTGTTGAAGTGATCGTGCAGATGGCTGCCGACGCCGGGCATGTCCTTTACGACAGGGATGCCGTGCGCCTGCAGATGCGACGCCGGCCCCAGCCCTGACAGCATCAAGAGCTGCGGGCTGCCATAGACGCCGCCGGAGACGATCACCTCGCGCGACGCGCGCGCCGTCACCAGGCCCTGGGGCGTGCGGTACTCGACGCCGACGGCGCGGCCGTTCTCCAGCAGCAGGCGCGTCGCATGCGCCGAGGTGGCGATCACCAGGTTGGGCCGCGACTTGGCATCCTTCAGATAGGCGCGCGCCGAGGACCAGCGCCGCGCCTGGTTGATCGTGGTCTGGTAGTAGCCGACGCCTTCCTGGACGCGGCCGTTGAAGTCGGGATTGGCGGGGATGCCGGCTTCGAGCGCCGCGTCGTGCATGGCGCGCGCCACCGAGGGCTGCCAGCGATGATCCGACACGCGCAGCGGCCCGCCGGTGCCGTGCCAGGTGTCGGCGCCGCGCTCGTTGTCCTCGGCGCGCTTGAAGTAGGGCAGCACCGAATCGTAGTCCCAGCCCTCGCAGCCGCGCTGGCGCCACTCGTCGTAGTCGGCGGCGTTGCCGCGCATGTAGACCATGCCGTTGATCGAGCTGGTGCCGCCCAGCACCTTGCCGCGCGGCTGGTACATGGTGCGGCCGTTGAGCTCGGGCTCCGCCTCGCTCTCGAACATCCAGTTCACACGCGGGTTGTTGAAGGTCTTGTGGTAGCCGAGCGGGACGTGGATCCAGGGGTAGGAGTCCTTCGGGCCGGCCTCGAGGAGGAGGACGCGGAACTTGCCGTCTTCGCTGAGGCGGCCGGCGACGGCGCAGCCGGCCGAGCCGGCGCCAGTGACGATGAAGTCGTAGGTGTTGGTGGTCATGATGAACTACGCGCCCTCCCCGCTTTGGAGGAACTGTGGCGGCGGTCGTAGCGTTTGAAAAGCCGGCAGTACAACGGATCACTCAAATCCCGTCGAGTCGGCCTTGAACTTCAGGTTCTTCGCATTGTCGCGCACCACACCGACGTCAGCCTCCGCGAAACCGTCGGGCGCTTCGGCCTCGATGTCGAGCGTGAGCTTCACCCTTGCACCCGGCGTACGCTGCAGTTCGAGGATCACCGCGTTCAGAATGGTGTCGAACGTCTTGATCGGCCTCGACATGTCGATCTCGATGGAGCCGTAAAAGCGCCGCGGTGCGACGGGCTTCGCGGGCGATAGTATGGCCGTCGCCCCATCGCGGTCAGGGGTGGTCGGATTGGTCGGCGGCGTTGGCGTCGTCGGCGTCGCGGCCTTGTCGGCCGCGATCTGCGCATCCGCGACCTCGGCCCGGACCAGCAGCGCGGTCGGCGGCATCTGGCCCGGCGTGAATCCGGCGCGGCGCAGGCCGGTATAGCGCCCGGCCGGCTCGTCGAAGCGCTCGGCATAGGCGAAAGGCGGATCGATCTTGGCCATGGCCTCGCCGATCGCCGTTTCCACCACCACGCGGTCGCGCAGCTTGGGCAGATAGGGGAAGGCGGCGAACCATTCCGCGACATCGCTGATCAGCAGATGCGGCCTGTCCGCCGCCCATAGCGGCTTGACCTGGTTCCAGAACGAGTCCGGCCCCAGCTTCTCCTTGATGACGCCGTCGCCCTTCGCCTTGTCGTAGACGCCCGACGGAATCGTCGCACGATCGCGCACCGTCACCGAGAGATGCTCCAGCTCGAAGGCGATGCCACCAGCGGTGCTCTCGACCTTCACGGGGTGGAGCACATGGCTCCACGCCGCGCGCACGGCCTTGCGCGCGCCGTCCCGGCCGGTGCGCGCCTTGTCCTCGGCATCGGCAATCTGGCCGGTTGTCAGTTGCTCCTTGAGGCGCTTGTCCTCGACGATCGACTCCCATGCCAGCGCACGCCGCATCGATTCGCGGGCGTTCGCGAGCTGCGCCTCGTCGGCCGCCACGAACAGCAGCGTGTTGCGCAGCCGTCGCTGCGAGGCGCGGCAGCGCGTCAGGGCCTCATTGATCGTGTCCGTCGCGGCCGACTTCGCGACACCCCGACCGGCATGCGGCGTCCACGGGCCGAGGATCACCAGCGACAGGGCCGGCGCCTCATCGATGCCCGTGACGTCATCGGGCGCGGCGTGCACGCGATGGAAGCCACCCTTCGACCCGCCGTCCTCGCGCAGGATTTGCGCGATGGCGCTGTCGACCTCGTGATCTGCCAGCGCCTTGGCGCGATCGTCGGCCAGGCGGTTGAGCGTCGGCTGTGTCGAGAACCAGTAGCGACCCGCCTCCTCGTAGAGATAGGTGGCGCGCTCCGACAGCTCGCGCAGGGCCTCGCCAAAGATCGCCAGCTGATCACCCGGCTCGGCGCAGGCCAGCCGCAGGCCCTGGCCTGTGAGACCGGCATTGGGCTGGCCGGCCAGCGGCGCCGAGCAGATGAACACCGCGCGGGCCGCGCGCGTCGCGGCGCGTGCTTGGGTGATGCGCCGGGACGGATTGAGCTCCATACGCGCTGGCAGCGAGCCGTCGCCGTCGACCTCGCGATCGATGACCGCCGCGAAGCCGGGATTGAGCGGATAGAGCACGCTGGCGCGGATGCGCTCATGGGCGAGGGGGATGCGTGCCGGCGTGATTAGCGGATCGCGCGTGCGCTCATGCCACAGCACGCCCACGACATTGGCCATGAAGCGCAGCACGCCGCGCGTGCGCTGGAAATTGCCTAGGCTGGCCCAATCCTTCGACAGCCGGTCGAACAGCTCGGGATGGATCGGATAGGACAGCCGCAGCAGGTGCTGGTAGCGGGCCTCGCGCGCCTCCGGCGGGAACTCGGCAGGGTTCTTGCGGTAGAGATCGTGGAAGGCCTTCACCGCCTCGTCGCGGGCTCGCTCGCCCTCGGCATCGAGCGGCTGGAACAGGCGGCGGCGGATGATCTCGTAGGTCTCGTCGCCCGCCGCCGGCAGCCACGCCGACTGCACGCGGCCGAACACCTTCTCCAGCCGCAGCAGCGCCTCCTCGCCCTTCGGACCCCCGGCCTCGGCCTTGCTTTCAGGCAGAGAGCCCAGCACCAGCGTGCGCGGCGCCATCTTCGCCGCCTCGGTCAGCGACTGCACGAAGGACAGCAGCGCCTCGAAGCGCTCGTCGGGCAACTGGCGCGCATAGGCGACCAACTCGTCGAGCACGATCAGGCTCGGCCCGGCCAGCTTCAGCACCTCGAGGAACCGCTCCGATCCCGGATTAGTGCGCGCCGCCTCGGCTTCCGCCACCAGCTTGAGCCCCCTGTCTCCTGCCAGCCGCCAGGCGAGGTAACCCCACGGCGTGTGGACCGTCGGCCCGCCCTTCAGCTTCAGCGGGATGTCAGGGCCGGCGGCCGTGCCGACAAAGGCCGCGACCCTGGGCGGCGTCCAGTTCTTCACGCCGGCCTTCACCGCAAGATCGGCAACGCCATCGAGCGTCGCGAGATCGGGCGCGCGCGCGAGGTGATAGACGGCCAGCATGGTGTGCGTCTTGCCGCCACCGAACGCCGTCTGCAGGCCGATGACCGGATCGCCGCCGGCACCCACGAGGCGTTGCAGGGCGCTCGTGAGAACGCGCCGCAGGCCTTCTGTGAGATAGGTGATGCGGAAGAAATTAGCCGGCGACGCGTAGTCTTCCGAGGCGTTGCCCGAATCGACCGCGAACAGGTCGGCGGCGAACTCGGCCTCCTTGAAACGGTTGGACAGCACGTCGGGATGCGGCAGCGCGACCTCGACCCAGGGCCGTAGGCCGCTCGATGACGCCGGCTCGGTCACGGGCGGTGCCGTCTGTTCCGGCGCGAGCACGGCGGCCACCGGCGCCGCCGCGGCCACTGGTGTGACGCCGCTCTGGCGCTGCGCGTCATAGAGCTTCCTGAGCTCGGCGATCTCGCCCACCGGCGCCTTCACGGCGCGCAGCAGCTGGTGCATGGCGTCGAGGTAGCGCAGCGCCTCCTCGTCCTGCAGCGGCAGGGTGAGATGCGACACGGCGTTGCGCGCATCAAAGGCAGTGGAGACGAAGTTGCGCACGCGATTCTTCTCGGTGCGCGTGAACTCCTCATCGAAGGCCTCGCGCCAGCGGTCGAGCACGGTCTTCAGCAGGCCATAGACATCAAGTGTCGCATTCGACGTGCCGCCCGCGGCGCGGCTGGCGAAGCCCAGCCAGCGGTCGCCGAACTTGGCCTTCATGCGCGCCGTCACGAACGGCGTGAGCCCCTTGGTGACGTGGAACAGCCCATCCTGGACCCGACGCAGCGTCTCCTTCTCGGCCGTCATGCGCTCCCCCTTTGCCCTAGAGCAGGTGTCCTTGGGCCTGTGGCTCTGCCTCGCCCGCCGGCGTCAGCGACTGCGCCAGTTCCTCCAGCCCCGCCCATTCCTGCGCCAGCTCATTGTAGACCAGCGCCTCGGCCGACCAGCCCTTCGCCGAGGCGATCTCGAACAGGCGATAGGCCAGCGCGCGTGCATCGGCGGATCGCGCTCCCATCTCGCGTACCAGTCGTGCCGCCGCCTCGCGGCCGCCGTCCTCTGCCGCCAACACGCGTGCCGTGTGCTGGACGCACTCCCAGACGGTGGGTGAGGCATCGACAGCCGGACTCCAGTCCGCCGGCAACTCCTCGCGCGGAGTCAGCGCCGTCTTCCCGCGAAGATCCTTGAATACACCCGAGTCAAAGAGCACACGATCCGGCACGTTCTTGGCGTTGGCCACGCCGATGAGTTCGCCCGACGATCGCGCATCGAAGCCATGCGAGCCGAACCACGCTAGCGCCACCTGGGTTGGTGCATCAAAGGCCGTGTCGAGCTCGTTCTCGATCTCGTCCCAGACACGATTGATCAGTGCCAACGCTGTTTTCACCGTCATGGCGCTGTCGTCGTCCTCCAGCACCTTGCTGTAGCGTGTGAAGATACCCATGCCCGGGCCGATCACCGATTGCTGCATATCCACAGGACCGACACCCGCCTTGCGGATGTCATCAATGGCGTTCGGCATCTCGCGCTTTAGGGCGCGAACGAAGTCTGAGCGGGTGGTTGTTGATGCTCGGATATCACGCTTACGGCACACTAGCACTATCGCCGACGCCAGCGCGTTTCGCTTTCCTTTCAAGCCAACAACAGACTCCGTCCGCATTGGCCACGTCCCGTCTACAAGAAACCCTGAAGATACAATCGCCTGCAAGAAGGCTGCCCAGCCAGAAGAAGTGGTTCCATCATCGGTAACCGCAGACTGTTTGAACGCGTAGTAGATAGCTAACGGAAACGCATCGGAGGAAAGCCTCAGCATGTGGCTTAGTGCTCGCTCCATTCCCCTCATGAAGAACTCTTCCGCCGCCTCGCGTCCATTGTGGCGTTTAGTATCAGCGACCAGTTCTTCCGACTTGGGGACCGAAAGCCGCCTGAAGAGATCTGGCCATACATTGCTTAGAGATCTTCTAAGCCAAACATAAAAGAAATCCGACAGATCGGCGTAAGGGATATTGTCGTAGTAAGGCGGATCCGTGGAGATTACTGCCCCACCAAGACTATAATCGGCCCTACCTGCGTCCAGTTGGTTGATATGACCACCCGTAAGATTGATTGTGTGGTCCAAATAAATAGCCACATATGACAAACACTTCATCCAGTCTCCAGAAGAACCAGAGAATGGCGAAGCCTCGGCAAAATCCCAGACAATTGGAAAATTCTGTCTAGAGAAAAGATGGCCAACGAGCTCCTTTGCAGGACCTGGCTCCCATCTGCACAGATTGTTGTTCAAGTCGGCGGCACGACTGACCGCGAATGCCAAGTAGGTTGCGACTGCGTCGGCATACTCAAGATATGCCGTGGAATGGCTGGCGACTTCCGCAATCGAGGAGATATTCCGGCGCACCTCCTCAATCAAGTCCGCCAGTGTAGAGAGCATTGTTAGCTGTCTTCGTGTGAACATCTTCGCGAAGTTATCGATTCCATATGATACGCAGCCCATATACTGAGGATGCGTAGAGGTCGGCAAATCAATGTGATTGGCTGGGAGCGGAACTTCTTTTGCCAAATCTTCGTGATCAGACTGAGGCCCAATATATAGCCGTCGACGGTACCCTTCCGCTGCAATCGCCATTAGACGGACGCCGATTCGGCCGGCTGCACCTTCTTTCTTGATGTAGTCACCTGTCACAGCACTACCTGTCAAGGCGCAAACAAAGTTTGCGCCGCGTCCAGTCTTTGTCCCCTTCTTGAGTACTTCTTCTCTTCCGGCATCTAGAGGACCTTCGCACACAACAAACCGATAGCCATCAGGTGCGTTACCATCCAAGACAATCTCCACCCAAGCCTTCTTACCCTCCTTACTCGCTAACATGAAGTTGGACACCAAAGGGACCATAGCCCCTCTTGCCGCCGGATCTGGTGATCGCACAGTGCGGGCCCATAGCCACGCTATCACTTTCGCCTCTGAACCATCAGACAGCCGGGCCTTCGGATAGAGATGCCCAACGCGCTTCTGGAGCTCATCATGCATCCAGCGTCCGTAAAATCGAATGTCTTCGGCCAGGCCCTGAGCGCCCTTAGAATTCCAACGACCGCCGCGCCTCAGTAGATTCTGCGCTTCCGGATTAACTGGGGGTAAACCTACAAACTTGGGTGGGATCTCGATCAGCGCTTTTCCGATCAGCACTGCGACCGGATTGAGGTCGGCGCCGTAGGCGCGCAGACCCAGACGCTGCGCCTCCAGCGGAATCGAGCCGCCGCCGGAGAACGGGTCGTAGACCGGCGGTGCGTTTGCCTGCAGCCAGGCGAGGATCGCGGTGCCATCTTCGCGCGGTGGTGGCTCCTCGCCACGTCCCCACGCCTGCGAACGGGCGATCTCCCAGCGCGCCTCGTCAAGGATGCGCTCGTCATATGATGCCTCCCAACGCGCCAGCCGCTCGATTACGTGATGCAGGCGACGTCGTTCGGCATCCTGCTCGGCCTCGGTCGGGAACCGCTCCGGCCACGCCGAGGGGTCGTCCACCAGCTGCGCGAACAGCACCGCACGGCACGCCGCCAGCGGCCGCCGTGCCCACCAAAGGTGCAGAGTAGAGGGATGGCCATGCCGGATCGACTTCTCACGCGCCGAGGCGGCATTGATCGCCTCGAGCGGAAGGGAGACCTCGATGAGCTTCTTACGGGGAACGGCCGAGGACATGGAACTTCGATTCATGGACGCTTGCGTGGGCTAACGCTGTACGCGCTCGAGCGCATCAGGTCGATAGCAATGGTTTCGCCCGAGGTTGCGGCCGGTGCCATCATCGCCCCGATTCAGCCGGGTGGTTTGCCGCGCGAGGCAAGCTTGTCGAAGTCGAAGATGACGCCAGCCTCGTCGAACCCCGGCTCGCGGTCGTAGAACCGCCGAATGTAGGTCGGTTGATGGGCGAAGCCGCCTTCGATCCGAACGAGCGCTAGCGCAAACGCTTCTGGCGCATTCAGCGATGCCAGCAGCTCGTTCTTCGTCAGGATGACCTCGCGTCCACCCGCCTGGCGTCCCTTCACTTCGATGAAGCGGAGCTGGCCGGTGCGTCCATCGCGGCTCTCGATGTCGTAACCGCGGTTCTCGGAAGATACGTCGCGCGGGATATTGCCGAGCTCCCTTTCCGCCACCATCACCGCATCCATCGCCAGTTGCTCGATCACCGATCGCGCGATGGCATCCTCGGACAGGCCGTTCGGCTTGCCGTCGCCTGTCACAGCAGCCCCGCCCGCGCGCAGCAGTCCGCCCGGAATCACCAGGGCAGCGCCGCGCAACACGGGCGCGAGCGCAGCGATCTGTCGCTCAAGCCCGAGTTCGGTCTGCCGCGCATGTAGGCGTTCGACCAGGCGCTGTGCCGTTGCCTCGGCGTTGGCTGCATTGATGCGCTGATCCCTCCCGGCCCGCTCCTCCTCGCGCAGCCGTGCGGCGCGCGTGTCCCAGTAGTTGATCTCGCGGTTCAGCCGCTCGCGCACCTCGCGCTCGACCTTGTCGATCCCGGCGAGCCGCCGCTTCTTCACCTCTGCAAGATGGGCTGGCACGAGGTTTGCAATCGCGTGGCCCAGGGCACGGGCCTCGACGCCATCCGTCAGCCAGGCCGCCGACGCCAGTTCCCGTGCCAGCGACGCTTCCGCGCCGGTGAGCGAGCGGCAATCGAGATAGGGTGCCGCACCGCCATCAGCGGCGGCGCCGTCCTCCGACAGGAACACGAACTGCAGTCGCTGGGACACGACGCGCGGCTCGCCGCTGCGCGCCTGGCGGCCGTCGCGGATCGCGTGCTCGAGGTACAACAGCAGACGTGGCGCAGCGCCGTCGTCGGCCTCGTCGACCAGAACGCCACCCTGTCGCAGCAGCGGCTGGAAGCGCTCCAGCACGACATCGAGCGTGGCGTCGAGCAGCGGATGGCCCGGGGCCAGCAATTCAGCCTGCGGCTGGCCGGCGATCAGTTCCTTCTCGAAGGTCACACGCGCGTAGCGATCGAGCACGGGATCGCCGCGACCGATCAACCGGTCGCGCTCCTTGAGGATTGGCGGCACACGCAGGATCTCGAAGCGGCCGGCTTCGCGCTCGCTGACACGGCCACCGAGCCTCGTGAAGGCCTCGCGAAAGAATGCGCCGATGAAATGCGGCTGGAGCCGGCGGGCCTGGGCGCGCTCCATCTCCTCGCGGATGGCGCCGACCGCGTTGGGATCCATGCCCTCCGAGGTCAGCTTGCGCTCGGCCACCAGGCGCTCGATGGCAGCGACATCGACCGCGTCGTCGACCTTCTGGAAGATCCGTTGCCGCGTCGCCGGTGCGTCGCCATAGCGGATGGCGTCGACCAGCAGGTCGCGCAGCGCCTGACCCTCGAACAGCTCGCCCAGCACGTCATAGACCTTACCGCCAAGCGCCGCGCGCGCTTCCTCCAGCTTTTCCAGCAGCCGGCGGTAGACCTCGCCCTCGCGCGTGTTGGCGGCGCAGAGATTCCACAGATGGCAGACCTCGGTCTGGCCGATGCGGTGGATGCGGCCAAAGCGCTGCTCCAGCCGGTTAGGATTCCACGGCAAGTCGTAGTTGACCATGAGATGCGCGCCGCGCTGCAAGTTGACGCCTTCGCCGGCGGCGTCGTTGGCAATCATCACGCGTACCACAGGGTCGCTGTTGAATGCGGCGATGGCGGCGCGGCGCGCCTCGCGCGCGACGCCGCCGTGGATCACCACCACGGCTGCCGGATCGCCGACGCGCGCGGCGATTTTCTGCTGGAGATACTCCAACGTGTCCTTGGGTTCGGTGAAGATCAGGATTTTGCGCCGCAGCCCGGTCGCCGGATCGAGCATCATCGGCTCGTCGAGGATGGATTCCAGCTCGCGCCACTTGGCGTCCTGGCCGGACAGCTTTAGGCGCAGCGCGCGCTCTTCGAGATCGCGCAGGATCGCGATCTCCGCGTCCAGCTCGGCGATGGTCTGCGCTGCCGTGGCGCGGTCGAGGACTTCCTCCTCGGCCTGCTCGGCCTCGGGTCCGGGTGCTTCGTCCAGCTCGTCCGGATCGTAGGCCGGGATCGCCGGCGCGCGGCGCAGCGCCTCGCCTTGGCCGTCGCGCAGCGTACGCTCCTCGCGCAGGCGGTCCTCCATGCGCTTGCGGCGGCGTTCCAGCGAGCGGTGGATCGCGGCGGGCGACGAGGCGAGGCGGCGCTGCAGGATCTGCAAGGCGAAGCCGACGTTGCTGCGCCGCCGGTCGTCGCCGGTGCGATCGGCGCGGTTCATCTCTTCGCGCACATAGGTCGTGACGGCCTGGTAGAGGTCAGCCTCGACCGGCGACAGCTCGTAGCTGGCGGTATAGGCGCGGCGCTCGGGAAACAGGGGCGTACCGTCGAAGCGGTACAGCTCCTCCTTGGTCAGCCGCCGCATCATGTCCGACACGTCGGCCTTGTGGACGCCCTGGCGGAAGCGGCCCTCGAAACGGTCAGCGTCGAGCAGTCCCATGAAAAGCTGGAAGTCGGCTTCCTTGCCGTTGTGCGGCGTGGCCGACATCAGTAGGAAATTGCGGGCACGCTGGCCCAGCAGCTTACCAAGCCGGTGGCGCTGCGTCTCCTTCACCTCGCCGCCGAAATAGCTCGCGGCCATGCGATGGGCCTCGTCGCAGATCACGAGATCCCAGTCGGGTGCCGCCTGCAGCTTGGCTTTCAGCTCGTCGGAGCGGGCCGCCATGTCGAGGCGCATGATCATGCGGTGGCGCTCGGCGAACGGATTGCCTGTGACCGAGGCCTCGATCTGGTCGCGCGTCAGGATGTCGAAGGCAAGGCCGAACTTTTCCGACAGCTCGTCCTGCCACTGCTCGACCAGGCTGCCCGGCGCCACGATCAGGCAACGGTCGAGGTCGCCGCGGATCAGCAGTTCCTTGATCAGCAGGCCGGCCATGATGGTCTTGCCGGCGCCGGGATCATCGGCGAGCAGGAACCGCAGCGGCTGGCGCGGCAGCATCTCGGCATAGACGGCGGTGATCTGGTGCGGCAGCGCGTCGATCTGCGAGGCGTTGACGGCCAAGTAAGGGTCAAAGAGGTGCGCCAACCTGATTCGGTAAGCCTCCGATGCCAATCGCAGCAGAGCACCATCAGCGTCGAAGGCAAACGAACGGCCGGCCTCGACGAGTTCGAGCCCGACCTCCTCCCCGCGATACAAGAGACGCTCGCCGACGCGGCCATCTACTCTGAACACTAGGTTCAGTGCGTCGGTCCCGAAACGCGCGGCTTGGACGATCTCGGCGATGCCCGCCGGATCGAGGCCGCGCAACCTTGCGCCAGGCTGTATCTCGTCGAACGCTGCCATAGCTCCCTAACCGAGTGACAGAGTCGCCGATCTAGTCGGCTTGCACAACCGTCAGCAGCCCAACCTGCGGTGGGGCCAACGGACCCCAGCTAACCTGCCGACTCACCAAAGAACTCCATCACCATCCGATTGAACACCTCCGGCTGCTCCTCCGGCACGAAGTGTCCGCAATCCTCGATCACCGCGCCGCGCACATCCGTCGCGACGCGGCGCATGCTCTCCTCCGTCTCCTTGCCGCGGCCGCGCGCGTGCGGATAGCTGCGGCCGCCGCCGATCGCCAGCACCGGCATGGGCAGCCGGAAGCCGGTCGCCAGTTGCGCCGCGTTGGCTTTGGCGTCCTCGGGGATCGCGCGGTACAGGTTGAAGCCGGCGCGCATCGCGCCCGGCTGGCTGTAGGTGCGGACATACTCGTCGAGGTCGGCCTCGCTGATGGCGCCCGGGAAGTAGGCGAAGGTCTGGTAGAACCACTGGAGATAGAGGCGTTCGCGTCCCTGGACCAAGGCCTCCGGCAGGTCGGGCGTGACGTGGAACTGGTGGTGCCAGCGGCGGCCGCCCTGGCTGAAATCGCCACCGCAGCCGGGAATGACGACATCGACGATGACGAGCTGCTCGATGGCCTCGGGATGATCGGCGGCGATCGCGAAGGCCGTCGGCCCGCCCCAGTCGTGGCCGACCAGGCGGAAGCGCTTGTGGCCGAGCGTCTGCGTGACGAGGCGCCAGATGTCGTTGCCGATGGTGCGCTTGTCGTAGCCCCGGAGCGGCCGCGAAGAATCGCCCAGCCCGCGCATGTCGGGGGCGATCACGGTGTAGCTGGGCGCCAGGGCCGCGATGGTGTGGCGCCACTCGTACCAGGTCTGCGGCCAGCCATGGATCAGCACGACCGGCGGCCCGCTGCCGGCGATCACATAATGCAGCATCACCTCGCCGATCTCGGCGTAGCGGTGCTGGAGGGTTGGTGGAGTGTTGGTCATGGCGCTGCGTCCCATCGACGGTGTTACCTTCCCCCGGAGGGGGAAGGTGGCGCGGAGCGCCGGATGGGGGATGTTGAAGACGCACGCAGGAGTCCGTCTTCGACATCCCCCATCCGCCCTTCGGGCACCTTCCCCCTCCGGGGGAAGGTAGCATTTCCCAACCATAGATCGGAGTGACCGCATGGCCCGCAAACCCCAACCCATCCGCTCCGACATCGCCTGGAGCAACCGCACGCGCATCGTCGTGCGCGGCAAGAGCCTGCCCGACGAGGTGATCGGCACCTTGAACCTCGGCGACTTCTCCTACCTCCAGCTCACCGGCAGGATGCCGACGCCCGAGCAGTCGCGCGTGTTCAACGCGATCCTGGTCACCCTGGTCGAGCACGGGCTGACGCCCAGCGCGATCGCCGCGCGCATGACCTATGCCGGCGCGCCGGAGTCGATGCAGGCGGCGGTCGCCGCCGGGCTGTGCGGCCTGGGCTCGGTGTTCGTCGGCAGCATGGAGACCGCCGCGCGCATGCTGTACGAGGCGCTGCCGAACGGTCCCGCCGGCGTCGACCTTGCGGCCAAGGCGCGCGAGGTCGCCGCGTCCTATGCCGCCGCGAAGCGCATCGTGCCGGGCATGGGCCATCCGATCCACAAGCCGGTCGATCCGCGCGCACCGCGGCTGTTCCAGATCGCGCGCGAGTGCGGACTGTCCGGCGGCTATGTCGAGCTGGTGCAGCTGATCGGCGCCGAGGCCGAGCGGCTCAGCGGCAAGTCGCTGCCGGTCAACGCCACCGGCGCGATCGGCGCGCTGTGCTGCGAGCTGGGCTTTCCGTGGAAAGTGGTGCGCGGCTTCGGCGTGATGGCCCGCGCCGTCGGCCTGGTCGGCCACATCATGGAAGAAGCCGAACGGCCGATCGCCATGGAGGTCTGGCTACGCACCGAAGAAGAAGCCGCCGCGCATGTCCGGGAGCCGGATTGAGCCGCTAGCGCGTCGCCACGCGCTGCCACTCCCGCAGCAGTCCGGAGACGCGCGCGTAGAGCTCCTTCCAGCGAAAGAAACCCTGCGCGGACGTCGCGAAGAAAACCTCGGCCTTGTCTGTGGGATACCAATAGAAGCGGCATCCCACGACCTGCCGTTCGATCTCGGGTAGGGTCTCGGGCACCGCGCCCTGCCAGGAGCCGTCGCACACTCCCCCGACCTTCTCGGGATCGCCCATGCCCGGGCCGACAACCTTCAGGTAGACGACGGTGAAGCGCGCGGAACCGGAAACGGTCTGCCGCGATACTTCGAAGCCGTGCAGCGTGCCGACCACCACCGGACGCGCCGCGAGCCTCCGCTCCTTGAGCCTATCCTCAGTTAGGGGCTCGCGGATCTGGACCGTGACATCGACAACATTCTCGCAGCCGCCCCGGTCGATGCAGCGCCGCGATTCGGGATCGGTCGCGTCGGTCAGCTTCGGCCACATCAGCACGAAGGCCAGCTTGTCGGGATACGGGCGAAAGGCGTCGCCCTTCGGTGGGTCACTCCAGTCCAGGGGGTGGTGGAACGTCAACGGCACCGACAGGCGCATCGTATCGATCTGGTATTCGACGCGCCGATCCGCGGCCGGCGGCGGCTGGGTCGGCTGCGCCTGTGCCCCACCACACAGCAGGGCAATCGACGACGCCACCAGGTATGTCCAGGTTCGGGAGCGGATCATCCCATCAGGCCGCCTCGGCATTCGACCTCCACGACGCGCGGATCGCGGCGCACGTCCGGCGAGAATCCTGGCCGCGAAAGACGGATTTGGGAAGGTGGCGGCGCGAAGACCTTGCGCATGCCGGCCATCCAAAGTCCGCCGCCCTCACGAATCCAGGCTGAGCCAATAGTCCTCGCGGGCGTTGGCGAGGATCTCCAGCAGGGCGTTCTCGCAGGCCCAGCGGTCGTGCGGCTCGCCGATGGCGTGGAAGTCCGCGCCCCAGGCGCCTTGCGGCGCCGGCTCGCCCTCGAGCCGGCGCACCTGGACCACCACCTGGAAGCCGCGGCAACCCGGATGCCGCGCGATCGCGCGCTCGAGGCGCGCCTGGATGCGCGCCGAGGTCAGGGGCCGCGCCACGCGCTTAGCGCTGGGCGATCGGCGTGACGTGCCCGCCCTCGCGGTAGATCGAGCCGTAGGGCGGCTGGTGCGTGGCGTCGACGTGGCATTCGAACTTGTCGATGTTGGCGGCCTCGGCGGCGTCCTCGACGTTGTACGACACCAGGCGGCGCGCATGCGCCTCGGAATCGGCCAGGACCCAGAGCTTGTGCGGCGGCTCATCGTCGACCGAGCAGATGCAGAAATGCGGCATGGGCGTCCTTTCGGGGGCGTCCTTTTCGGGTGGGCAGGCCGCGAGCCGGCGGAGCTCGATGTCAGGGGCGGGCGGTCGTCGGAAAGTTGCGGCTCCGCAACAAAGGCAGGCACCACGGAGCCGCCAGTCTCGGGCGATACCTCTTGGGAAAGGCGTCCCGCCCATCGCGAGCGCTGAGGGCTATCCGAGCCTCAAAGCCCGCGTTCTTATCGGCTCATTACGCGGCCACGTCCACCGCCGTCATCCCTCGCCCCGCTCGCAGGGAGAGGGATGGGATTCGCATATGGCCTCGACCTCACCCTGAGGAGCGCCGCTTGGCGCGTCTCGAAGGGTGGGCGACACGCGCGGTGCGTGTGGCCCATGCTTCGAGACGGCCGCAAGCGCGGCCTCCTCAGCATGAGGTCGGGGTGTACCGACGCCATCCGCGATCGCCCCGCGGGGAGAGGGGGTGTCGATCGAGCGCGGCGCAGCCTCAACGCGATCGCTGGCCGGTCGTCGTCGCCGGAGGAGCGGCGTCGCCGCCCTGCTCGAGCAGGTCGGCCTCCCGATCCCATTCCTCCGCCAGCCGCAGATAGAGCTGGAGATCCTCGGCGTCCCCGACGCTGGCCGCATGCATGCGCGCCCGCCGGGCGTCGGCGCGCAGCCGCAGGATCTGCGCGGCGCGATCTCGATCGCGGCGGGCGTTACGGCGTGTCAACGCACGGTCGCGAAGAACGTCCGCACGTCGCCCACGAACGCCTCGGGCTGCTCGAACGCCGCGAAGTGGCCGCCCTTCAGCATCTCGCTCCAATGCGTGATGGCGGGGAAGCTGCCCTCCATCCACTTCCGTACCGGCGTGACGATCTCCTTCGGGTACACCGCGACACCGGTCGGCACCGTGACCGTCACCGGCTTGCGGCTGCCCGGCCGGAAGCTCTCCCAGTAGAGCCGCGCCGACGACGTGGCCGTCGCCGTCGTCCAGTACAGCATGACGTTGTCGAGCAGCTCGTCGCGGCCGAGGATGTTTTCCGGGTGCCCGTCGCAATCGGTCCAGGCCCAGAACTTCTCGAGGATCCACGCCGCCTGGCCTGAGGGCGAGTCGGTCAGCCCATAGCCCAAGGTCTGCGGCCGCGTCGATTGCTGCTTGGAGTAACCGGAATCCCAGTCGGCGTAATGCTGGATGCCCTTGAGCGCGCGCGCCTCCTCGGCCGTCGGCTCGCCCTCGACCTTGGGCCGCGTGCCCATCGCCAAGGTGATGTGGATGCCCGCGCAGTGTGCGGGATCGAGCGCGCCCAACGCCGTGGTCACCGCCGAGCCCCAGTCGCCGCCCTGCGCGCCGTAGCGCGCGTAGCCCAGCCGCGCCATCAAGGTCGCCCAGGCCTGGGCGATGCGCGCGACGCCCCAGCCGGTCGTCGTCGGCTTCGACGAGAAGGCGAAGCCCGGCAGCGACGGACAGACGACGTGGAACGCGTCCTCGGCCTTGCCGCCGTGCTTCGTCGGATCGGTCAGCGGTTCGATGACCTTGTGGAACTCCACGATCGAGCCCGGCCAGCCATGGGTGATGATCAGCGGCAGCGCATGGGCGTGCGGCGAGCGCGCGTGGATGAAATGGATATCGAGACCGTCGATCTCGGTCTTGAACTGGGCGAAGCGGTTGAGCGCCTTTTCTCTCGCGCGCCAATCATAGGTCTCGGCCCAGTAGCGGCAGATGTCCTGGATCCATGCCAGCGGCGCGCCCTGACTCCAGTCCTGAACCAGCTCCGCCTCCGGCCAGCGCGTGTTGCGCAGGCGGCTCTTGAGGTCGGCGAGCACGTCGTCGGGGATGGCGATGGTGAAGGGGCGGATAAGGTCGGTCATGCCGCCGATCCTACTTCGTTCGGGCCGCGGCGACACCAGCGACCGCCCGGCGAAATCCTCCCAGCGGATCGGCGCGTTCGCGCTTGACCGGCTCTGTGGCGCGCCGCAAGCCAATCAAGCGGAGGAGGAAACGCCATGCATGGACGACGGATGATTCTCGCGCTGCCGCTGATCGGCCTGGTCGCGGGCGCGCTGGCGCTCGTGAGCGCTACGGCGCAGCAGCCGCCCTTCCCCAACAAATCCATCCGCATGCTGTTCGGCTTCGCCGCCGGCGGCTCGGGCGACCTGGCCGCGCGTCTGCTGGCCGAGGTCGCGACCCGCACCCTGGGCCAGCAGGTGATCGTCGAGAACCGCACCGGCGCCAACGGCATGATCGCCGCCGAGGGCGTCGCGCGCAGCGCGCCCGACGGCCACACCGTGCTGTTCTGTACCACCGGCAACATGACCATCATCACCGAGCTGCCGGGCGCCTCGCTGCCGATCAACCCCGCCACCGAGCTGATGCCGCTGGGACAGCTGCTGCGCTCGACCTTCGGCCTCGTGGTCGGCAAGGACAGTCCGTACAAGAGCGTGCCGGAGTTGATCGCCGCGGCGCGCGCCAAGCCCGGGCAGATCACCTTCGCCACCCCGGGCATCGGTTCGGTGCAGCATCTCTCCAGCGAGCTGCTGGCGCAGAAGCTCGGGCTGAAGCTGGTGCACGTGCCCTATCGCGGCTCGGCGGCGGCGATGCCCGACCTGACCTCGGGCCGCACCGATTTCTCGATCACCAATCTCGGCGACACCGTGACCCAGATCCGCTCCGGCGCGCTGCGCCTGCTCGGCCTGGGCGATCCGCTGGGCAAGCGCTTCTTCCCCGACACGCCGATGATCGCCGAGGTCGCGCCCGGCTTCGAGACCTACGCCTGGTTCGGGCTGTGCGGCCCCACCGGCCTGCCGCCGGATGTCGTGCGCCGCTGGGAGCAGGCGGTGAAGGCGGCGGTCGAGGACCCCCACGTCATCCAGCGCCTGCTCGATTTCGGCCTGGTGCCGGCCTTCGCCGACTCCGCCGCGCTGGGCCGCACCATGGACGAGAACCGCCGCAACTACCGCGAGGTCATCCGCGCCGCCGGCATCAAGGCGGAGTGAGGCGGCGGGCGCCGCTGGATCGACCCACAACGCCATTGCCAACGCTTCAACCGGGCGATCCAATGGCGGCGGGGTGGGACCACGCATGATTTCGCGCCGCGTCTTCGCGCTGGGCATCGGTGCCGGGCTGCTGCCCGCGCCGCATGCCGCCGTGGCGCAGCCGGCCGGCAAGGTTCCCTTCGTCGGCGTCTTGCTGCCGCACCGCCTCAATCCCGAGTTCCCCGCCTTCATCGTCAAGCTGCGCGAGCTGGGCTACGAGGACGGCCGCACCGTGCGGCTCGAGTTCAAGTCGGCGGACACAAGGCTCGAACGGCTGCCGCAGCTCGCGGCCGAGCTTGTGGCGATGAAGCCCGATGTCATCGTCGCGGCCAACACGCCACCGACGCGCGCGGCGATCAACGCGACCAAGGAGATCCCGATCGTCATGGCCCAGGTCGGCGATCCGCTCGCGTCGGGCTTCGTGCGCAACCTGTCGCGCCCCGGCGGTAACGTCACCGGACGGTCGAGCATCGGCGGCGACCTCGCGCCCAAGCGGCTGCAGCTGTTCAAGGAGATCGTCCCCGGCGCCCGGCGGATCGCCGTGATGTTCAATCCCGACGATCCGAACACGACACCGCAGCGTCAGCAGGCCGAGCGGGCCGCTTCCCAGCTCGGGCTGGACGTCCGTTTCTTCGCGGTGCGCGACGACGCGGGCGTGGTCGCGGCCTTCGCCGAGGCGGCTTCATGGCCGGCGGACGCCGCGCAGTGGTTCGCCGGCCAGGACCAGGCCTTCGTCCCCGCCTCGATCCGCCTCGCCGCCGAGCGGCGCCTGCCGCTGATGGTGCCGCAGCGCTGGCAGGTCGAGGCCGGCGGCCTGATCGCCTATGCGGCCGACGTGTCGGCGTCGTATCGCGCCGCGGCGGTCTACGTCGACAAAATCCTCAAGGGCGCCAAGCCCGGCGACCTGCCGGTCGAGCAGACGACGGAGATCCTGC
Source organism: Reyranellaceae bacterium (assembly GCA_022844045.1). Classification (GTDB taxonomy): domain Bacteria; phylum Pseudomonadota; class Alphaproteobacteria; order Reyranellales; family Reyranellaceae; genus JAFAZJ01. The sequence continues at coordinate 19,392 of JALHMM010000085.1, forward strand.
TGTCGATCAACGTCAAGACCGCGCGGGCGCTCGGCCTGACCCTGCCGCCGTCCATCCTCGCGCGGGCGAACGACATCTTCGAGTGAAGTGGCCTACTCGATCACTCGGTCGGCCCGCGCGATCGTCATCGGCGCCACGTCGAGCCCGATCACCCGTGCCGTCCTCAGGTTGAGCACGAACTCGAGCTTCGTCGGACGCTCGACCGGCAGGTCGCCCGCCCGCTCGCCCTTGAGGATCTTGTCGAGCAGCCGCGCCGCGTCGTGGGCGATGTCGACGTCGTTGGCGCCGTAGCTGGCCAGCGCCTCGGCCGCGCCGTCGGCATGCGTGTGAAGGAAGGTCGGCCGACGCCTGGCGTTGGCGGCGGCGATGACCTCCCGGTAGTGCGCCCCCGCTCCGCCGCCGGGGATCGCCAGCAGTCCCTCGGCCGCGTCCAGCGCCGCGATCACGCGCGCGACGTCGGCGGCGGTCCGCACCGGCGCGTCGCGCAGCGTCATGCCCAGCTGCGCCGCCGCCTGGTGGGCCGCGGCGAGGCCTTGAAGCGGCGAGGCATCGCCCGGGTCGTGCAGCACCAGGACGCGCCTGACGCCGGGCGCGATCGCCTTCAGGAGCTCGAGGCGCTTGCCGGAGAGTTCGGGGTACTCGAACGTCATCGCCGTCGTGTTGCCGCCCGGGCGCGCCAGGCTGGCGACGAGACCGGCGGCCACCGGATCGCCCGGCGTGATGAAGACGATGGGCAGGTCGGGCGAGGTCCGCCGCGCAACCCGCGCCAGTTCCGAGCCGATCACGAAGAGCGCGGCGACGCCCTGCCCGATCGCGCGGGCGACATCGGCCGCCGCCGCCGCGGCATCGCCGCGCGGCACGCTGTATTCGAGGATTTCCAGCGCGCCGTCGGCGTGGCCGTGATCGCGCAAGCCGCGCCTCAATCCACCGACCACCTGGGAAAAGCGCGGCTGCTCGGCCGGTCCCAGCACCGCGATCCGCCGCGCGCCCGTCCGCGCCGCGCCCGCGCCCGGCAGCGCCACGGCGCAGCCCAGAAGCGTGATGAACCCGCGCCGTCCGCCCAAGTCCGCCCCCGATCCAGGAGACCGCATAGTAGCCCCTCGGGTGATCCGTCAGAAAGGCCCGAGGATCGTTCCGATTGAGGACGGCCATGCCGGGACCGCAAGGGTGGGGGGCGCCACGCCGGTACAACGCACGACAACAGTGCCAGATTGCCGTCGATCACAGCCTAGACAACCAGAATTCCTAATGCCAGCAGATCCGACGAGCCGGCCGGTGAGGATTTCGCAACGGATCTGCAAGACAAGAAAGTGCGGCAGAAGAGTCGCATTTCTTGATATATTGCGCGTCCAGGATGGCGGCCAAGGGCGGATGCCGGCCGGGAGAGTTGCGACGTGTGGAAGAGATCCCTGGGAATTGACGAGGCGCGTTTCGCACAGCTCTTCGCGCAGACCTACGATGGAGTCTTTATCGCTCAGGACCACCGTATCGTCGCCGCCAACCCGGCCTTCGCCCGCATGCTCGGTTATGAGCCAGGCCAGGTCGCCGGCATGGCGTTCGCGCGCGTCGTCAGCCCGTCCCACCTAGCGAAGTTCGTCGAGCGCTTCGATCACAGGATCGTCGGCCTCGATCCGCCGTCGAACTACACTATCGACCTCGTGCGCGCCGACGGCACCAGCGTCCCCTGCCTGTTGCGCCCGCAGCGCTTCCAGCACGACAACCGCACCGCCATCCTCGGCGTGCTCACCGATCTGAGCGAGATCCAGCGCACATCCGAGCAACTGGTCGCCAAGACGGCGCTGCTCGAGACGACCTTCGCCAACATGCTGCATGGCATGCTGGTGCTGGACGCGCAGGCCCGGATCCTGGCGTGCAACGACAGCGTCGTGGACATCCTGCGGCTGCCGCCGGAATTGGTGCGCGCCGGCGCGAGCTTCCGCGACATCGCGCGTTTCTGTGCCGAGCGCGGCGACTACGGGCCCGGCGAGCCCGAGACACTGGTGGATCGGCGGCTCGAGCGGATGCTGGTACCCGAATTCCTGTTCGAGAAACGGACGGCGACCGGCCGCACGATCGAGGTCAGCGGCAAGCGCCTGCCGAACGGCGGATCGCTGGCGATCTACCGCGACACCACGGACCGCAAGGCGCTGGAGGACCAGCTGCGCCAGGCCCAAAAGCTGGAGGCGATCGGCCGGCTCACGGGCGGCCTGGCGCACGACTTCAACAACATCCTCGCCGCCATGATGATGATGATCGAGAACGTGGCCGACGAGCTGCCGGCGGACGCGCCCGAGGGACCGCGTCTGCGCGGCGCGCTGCAGATTGGCCGGCGCGGCGCCGACCTGGTCGCCAAGCTGATGACCTTCGCGCGCCGGCGTCAGCTCGATCCGGTGGAGGTCGCGATCGCCGATCTGCTGCGCGACCTGGCCGGCCTCGTGCGCACGGCGATTTCGAGCCGCGTCTCGCTTACGATGGACATCGCCCCTGACCTCGGCCGCTGCCGCGTCGACTGCAGCGGCTTCGACACCACGATGCTCAACCTCTGTGTCAACGCCCGCGACGCGATGCCCGACGGCGGCGCGCTCTCGATCACGGCGCGCAATCGCACCATTGTCGCGGACGAGCTCGCCGCGCACCCGGAACTGAAAACGGGAGACTGGATCGAGGTCGGCGTGCGCGACACCGGCACCGGCATGCCGCCCGAAATTGTCACCCGGGTGTTCGAGCCGCTGTTCACGACCAAGGGCGAAGGCAAGGGCACGGGCTTCGGTCTCGCCATGGCGCACGGCTTCGTGCACCAGTCCGGCGGCTTCCTGACGGTCAGCAGCCGCGTGGGCCACGGCACCAATTTCTCGGTCTTCCTGCCGGCGATTGGGAACACGCCGGCGTAAGCTCACGGATGGCGCCGCTCGGCCCGCAGCGTCGGCAACCCGACGCCTGACGCGTCGAAGCCGCCATCGACCGCCAGCTCCTGGCCGGTGATGTACGCCGCCTGCTCGGAGCAGAGGAAGAAGATCGCGTTGGCGAGCTCGCGCTCAAGGCCGTAGCGGTTGAGCGGGATGTGGTCGTGGTAGTCGGCGCGGATCGCCGGCGTGTGCACGGCCTTGGCCATGGCTGTATCGACCGGGCCGGGCGCCACGGCGTTGACGCGGATGCCGTACTCGCCGAGCTCGGCCGCCTGCTGGCGTGTCAGATGCGCCAGCGCCGCTTTGCTGGTGCCGTAGGCGACGCGCAGCGTCGACGCGCGCAGGCCGGAAATCGAGGTGATGTTGACGATCGCGCCGCCGCCCTGGTCGCGCATGATCGGCGCCACCGCCTGGGTCATCAGGAACGGACCGGTGAGGTTGATCGCCATCACGCGCTGCCACTCCTCCAGGCTCACCTCGAGAATCGGCTTGAACACCGCGACGCCGGCGTTGTTGACCAGCGCGTCGATGCGGCCGAAACGCTCGCGGGTGCGGCGCACCGCGGCCTGAACCGCATCGGCATCGGCGAGGTCGGCCACCAGCGCCAGCGTGTCGTCAGGGCGATCGAGGTCGGCGACCGCGGCGCCGAGCACGTCGCCCAGCACATCGAGCATCGCGACCCGCCAACCATCCTCGAGGAAGCGCTGCGCCGTCGCCAACCCGATGCCGCGCGCCGCGCCGGTGATCAGCGCGACCTTCTTCGGCGCGACGCTCATGTGCAACAGCCCTCCTTCGCCAAGGCTACGGAGGGCATCCTGCTGCGCGCATCAGCGGCAGGACAAGTCCTGCGAAGCACGCCAGCGCGAAGCAGGATGGCGGAAGAGAGTGGGAGTCGAACCCACGAAGAACCGTCCGACGGCCCTTACCGGGTTTGAAGTCCGGCCGCCCCACCGGGAGCGATTCCCTTCCCCAGGCCCCGCGCTTGAGGCGGCAGTCTACGACGGTCCGGCGCCGATGGCGACAACCTCTCGCGCCCGTGGCAACGGCGGCCGGGGGGCGGCGTCGACGGCCTCGGCCTCGAGGAAACGGCGCAGCACGTCGTCGAGGGTCTGCGCCGGCGCGAAGCCGGTGCCGCGTTCGAAGCGGCGGCAATCGTATTCCGAGCGTGACCGCGGCAGCCGCAATTCGCCCTCGCCGGCCGGGGCGCCGGGCCGGAAGGCGTAGCGCGCACGCACGCCCATCAGGCCGGCCAGATGCTCCAGGAGATCGCGCCACGACACGAAGCCGGTGGCGATGTTGTAAGGGCCGCCGCGCGCCAGGCCGAGCGCGCAGAGCGTGGCGGCGCCGAGATCCGTCTCGCCGATGAAGACGGTGCCGTGGCGTGCCATAGCGTCGGCGTCGTCGAACACGAAGGTCGCGCCGTCACGCAGCGCGTCGTGTACCGCCGGCAGGAACTGCCGGTCGCGCCGCCGGGGGCCGGCAGCGAACAACAGGGGCAGGCGTAGCGCGACGCCAGCGCCGCGCCCGTCACGCCGCTCCGCCATCGCCAGCATGGATTCGAGGCCGAGCTTTCCGACGTCGTACCAGCTCTCGGCGCGCACGCGCTGCGTCTCGCGCAGCGGACGGCGCGGCGTGCCGTATACCGTCTGGCTGCTCATGGCGACCAAGGGTCCGCGGCGCCAGGCGTCGACCAGCGCGGCGGTGCCGACGAGTTCGGCCTCGGCGACGGCGCGCGCCTCGAGGCTGCGCGGACTGGCGCAGTGGATGATGGCGTCTGCTTCGGCGATCGCCTCGCGCAGATCGGCGAGGTCGCGCAGGTCGCCGACCACGGCGCGGCAACGGTCGTCGGCGTCGGCGGCTTCGCGCACCAGCATCGTCACGTGATCGCCCCGCGCCAGCAGCGCCTGCATGATCGCGCGGCCGGCATTGCCGGTGCCGCCGGTAAGGAACACGCGCGATGGTCGCTTCGACGGGGACGGCGCGCGCGGCCGCGCCGCCGGATCGAGCGGATTGACGGCGAGCGTCTTGAACACCGCGCTGTGGCCGGAGCCGAAGTACAGCGCCATCACCTCGCGCCCGACGCGCTCGCGCAGCGCGCCGCCCCAGCCGAGGCCTTCGGCCAGCCGCCGGTGCAGGGCGGCGTAGCGGCGCGCCACCGGCGCCGTGCGCGCACGGGTCGGCGGATCGAGCGCGAAGCCCAATGTCGCGGGCATATCGCCGGGCGTATCGACGCGCTCGATGCCGAAGTCACGCCGCGCCGTGGCCATCGGCGTGGCGGGAAACAGCGTGAAGCGATTGAGCAGCCAGGTCGCATTGCGGTGCCGGCGCAACCGGTCGACCACGAAATCCACCGTGGCCTCGGCTTCGGCGAGGGTCTCGCCGGGAAAGCCCGAGATCAGGTTGATGTGGACGCCGATGCCGAGCGCCGCCATGTCGTCGAGGATGCGCGCGATCGCCGCCGAATCGAGTCCCTCGACATGCTTGTCCATGCGGCGCTGCAGGTCGGACGACGTCGTCTCCAGGCCGAACAGGATCTCGTAGCAGCCCGCCGCCGCCGCCTGCTCCAGCAGCGCGCGGCCGAAGCCGAGCTCCAGCTTGCAGCGGCAGGTCCAGCGGATGCGCAGGCCGCGCCGCAGGATCTCCGCCGACAGCACGCGCAGCGCCGCCGGCGAGATCGCCTCGTCGGCGAGGATGAGATTGTCGACGCCGATCGCTGCCAGCGCCGCGAGACGATCGACCGACGCGATCACGTCGGCCTTGATGGGCGCGCCGGTGTCGGCGTACTTGGCGTTCTGCGTGCAGAAGGTGCAGCGGCTCCAGTAACAGCGTCGCGCGCTGGTGCGCACATGCGGCACGGGATACGGCGCGAAGGTCGGCAACAGCGGCGGCGCGGCGGCGCTGTCGCTGGCCGGTGCCGGCAAGACCGCCGGCGCACGACGCACGAAGCCGCGCGGCCGCTCGCCGCGTGCCACCCGCGCCACCAGATCGGGCACGGCCGCGTCGATATCGTCCTTCGAGGCGACGATGGTGTCGAAAACCCGTTCCAGCGCGCCGGTCACGCGCAACGCGTCCAGATGCGGCTCCAGCGAGAAGTTCTCGTAGCCATGGTCGACGAGACAGATGTGGCCGCGCTCGCCCCGCGCGCGCAACGCACGCACCGCGACGCACGCCGTCAGCAGGTCGATCTCCGACGCGATCCTCAGGCCGATGAAGTCCGCGCCCGGTGGCAGCGCATGCAGCGCGGTCGCGATCGTGTGCCGCAGGATCGAGGGCGTGTCGGCGAAGCGCGCCAGCGCGGCGCTGTCGGCGTAGTCGAGGTCGCGCACGAACGGCCCGGCGCCGAGGCCGGCCACGAACTCGCCCTGCGCCGCCGCCACATTATCGAGATGTGCCACGATCGCGCCGATAGCGGTGCGGTAGGATCGCGCGGTGGTGTAGGTCGCGAGGTCGCCAAGCGCGGTCAGAGCGGCGCTGGCCGCCGCCGCGCTGGCGCGCAGGCTACCCCTCGGACCAAAGAGATCGTCGATCTCGCCCAGGTCGGCCGCCGCCGCCAGCGGCGCGAGGATCGCGGGTTCGCAGATCGCGCGCCACCACGCGTGGTTCAGGCCGAAGACCGCGATTTCATGGGCGCCGTCGGCCGCGAGTCGCGGCCACCAGGCACCGACGCCGGGCGAAACTGTTGGCAGCCGGCCAGGCGCATCGAGATAGACAATACGCACGACGGATCGTTCGTCGCCCGGACCGGCTCAGCCCTTGATGCCCATCACCCCGCCGTTGGTCTGGATTTCGAGGGGCTGTTTGAGCTGCTTGGCGTCGACGAGAAACAGCTTGCCGGTCTGCAGCAGCACCTTGAAGAAGCCGGGCTTGTAGTCCGCGATGCTGCGCTCGCTGACGACGTGGACCTCGCAGCCGCCCGAGATGCCGGCCCGGCCGCCGATATAGAATTCTACGGCCATCAGCGTGTCCGGTGCGGTCCGGATGCGGTCGCCCACGCACAAGGGCATGTTGAGCTTGGGAACCGCGAAGCTGTCGCCCCGGATGACCACGGCGCCGACCTTCGTCGTGACGACGTTGCTCATGCCCGCGAGGTTATCGACGCGGCGGTAGAACTGGCCCGCGATGTATCCCTGCATTCCCGCTGACGGGTGGGGCTTGCCAACGAACTTGATGCTTTGAATGCGCGCGACGGGTTCCGAGGTCATGATGTGCTCCCCCAACCAGATACTGAGTGCCGACTCACTATACGGGCCGCGCGTCACATCCCTTACGGAATAAATTTGCAGATCTATTCCAAATTGGAATGCCCCCGTGGGCGGCCGTCAGGGTTGGGCGACCCGGCTGACGAAACGCTCGAGCTTCACCTTGTCGATGGTGCGCCGCTCGTTCTTCAGCGCGGTGAGCCCTGCCCGGTCGAAGAACTCCAGGATCTGGATCGCCACCTTGCGGCCGCCGCCGATCTTGTCGCGGAACTCCGCCGCCTTGAAGGTGCCGTCGGGCGCGTTGGTCGCGAGGTCCTCGACGATCCGTGCCATCTCGGCCACCGCGTCGCGCAGGAAGAAATGATCGGGCGCCACCTGCCAGACCACGGCCATGCGGCTCAGCCGGCGCATCAGGTCGCGCACCTGGGCCTCGGCGAAGTCGAACTCGTCGGCGAAGTCGCGCACACGCGGCGGGCCGAAGCGCGCCGACTTCAGCACCGGCTGGATCCTGGCCCACAGGCGCTCGTCGAGCGGCGAGAGCCGCACGCTGTGGCCGGGCAGCCGCAGCCACGGCCCGTCGGCCTCGAGCTTCTTGCTCTTCAGCAGCGCCGTCGTCACGGCGCTGAACGGCGCCGCCGGAATGCGCGTCGGCAAAGCCAGGCGCAGCTTCGACGGCTCCAGGCCGGCGCTGTTGGGATTCTTGTCGTGATGCGCCTTCAGCGCCGCGATGGTTTCTGTCTCGAGCTCGGCGAAGCGCGCCGCGGCGAACCCGAACGGGCCGCCCTCGATGCCGGGCGCCGGCAGCGACACCGCGCCGGCATGGGCCACGACATCGTCGAGCGCCTCGCGTTTGAGGTTGCGCGCGACACCGAACAGGCCGAGGTCGACGACTTGCGGCGGCAGCTCGGTTAGCGCTTTCAGCGCCGTGACCGGATCGGTGTCGGCCTGCGCGTTCAACGCGGAGAGTCGCTCGGGCTTGCGGCGATAGCGCGCTGGGCCCCAGGGATCGAGCACCATGCCGCCGGCCATGGTGCGCCGCGCCGACTGGTCGCGCAGGATCAGGCGGTCGCCATGCAGCGCGCCGATCGGTGCCTCGAGCACGAGCTGCACCAGCGCGCGCTGGCCAGGCTCGATCGCCTCGACGTCGAGCGGCACGACCCGCGCCATGGCGTGCGTGGCGCCCAGATGCAGATGCACAGGCGTCCACGAGCGCAGCGGTCGGGGTTCATCGGCCAGCAGCCGAATGCGCGCGTCGATGCGGTCGGTGGGCTTGCGCAGCGCGGCCGCCAGCAACCAGTCACCGCGATGGATCGAGTCCTTGGCGATCTGCGGGCCGGCGATGTTGATGGCGCAGCGCTGGCCCGCGACGCCGACCTCTGCCGCGCGATTCTGCGCATGCAGCGAGCGCACGCGTGCGGCGGCGCCGCTGGAGGCGATCACCAGCTGATCGCCCTCGCGCACCTCGCCCGCGAACACCGTTCCCGTCACGACGGTACCGGCGCCGCTCAAGGTGAAGCAGCGATCGATCGGCAGACGGAAGCGTCCCGCCGTGGCGCGCTCGCGCGTCGCCTCGGCCTCCAGCTCGAGCCGTGCGCGCAGATCGTCGAGCCCCTGCCCGCTCTGCGCCGACACCGCGGCGATCTCGGCCTCGGCTAGGCTGGTGTCGGCGAGCAGCGCGCGGATCTCGTCCTCGAGGGCCTCCAGCCGTTCCGCGTTGGCGAGATCGGCTTTGGTGATCACGACGGTGCCGCGGCTGACGCCGAGCAGATCGAGGATCGCCAGATGCTCGCGCGTCTGCGGCATCACGCCATCATCGGCCGCCACCACCAGGAGCGCGAAATCGATGCCGCCAATGCCGGCCAGCATGTTGTGGATGAAGCGCTCGTGGCCCGGCACGTCGACGAAGCCGACGGTGCGGCCATCGGCCAACGGCAGATAGGCGAAGCCCAGGTCGATGGTGATGCCCCGCGCCTTCTCCTCCGGCAGCCGATCGGTGTCGACCCCGGTCAGCGCGCGCACCAGCGTCGTCTTGCCGTGGTCGATGTGACCCGCGGTGCCGACGATCACAACGCGCCTCCCTTCCCGAGGAAGGCAGGGCTATCGCATCTGGTTTGTCGGTTGTCTTCGGGCCGCGCCGCTCCAGCGGCGCTCATGATGCGTCGCTGGAGCGACGCGGCCCAAAGACCTTGAAAGCCGCTGCCCGGTCGGGGCGCGGGCCCGCCGTCGC